>NZ_QVMH01000042.1:0-649 GCF_010501035.1 Paludibacter sp. 221 | reverse complement strand
TCCACAAGGCCTCCCTTGTGGGGAGGTTTGGAGGGGCTTTTATTTAATGAATGTTGGTTGTGTGTTTCACAGAGCCGCACAGAGTTGTTCACGGAGTTTCGCAGAGAGTTTTTATTTAACCCTGCGTTGCTTCGTGTTTTTCTTTGTGTGGCTTTGTGGGATGTTTTTTCCTCATCCGTATAGCGGCTTTGAGTCCGCTTTACGGATAAAAGAAAAAGGGGACATAGGTTCTAGCGGTAATCTGATGATATGTTAACAGCGGATTGTAAATCCGCAGATAATAGCTTTCGGATTACAAATCCGAAAGGAAAAAGGCACTTATGTTCGGCGTAGCGTCCCGCTACTGCCGCAGATAGAAGCAAAGCTCCGGCTTTGCAAAATAAATATAACTCTCCCTAAATCCCTCTCTCAAAGCGAGGGACTTGAGAGCGTAAAACGGATGAAAGGACAAAGGATACGAATAACGTAGCGTACCTACGGCACGCTTGTAATGAGATGATTTGCATTATTACCAAACTTTAATCCCTACGGGATACCTTAAAAACAGGGAATGATAGATAACAAATGTAGGGGCGAAACATCTTTCGCCCGATGAAGAAAAGTGAATAAAAAAAGAAGAAAGAACGTGAATGAATAGTAATATAACAAT
>NZ_QVMH01000041.1 GCF_010501035.1 Paludibacter sp. 221 | reverse complement strand
ACATAATAATGCTATTTACAAACATTTTAACGTTTGCAAAGGCATTTTTTTGAGGTACTATTTGCTGAGAAAGATTCATTTTTCGTTTTTCATTCTTCATTTTTGCTCGAAGAATGTGGATGCAAATGTAAAGGCTTTGATTTTTTGAGGCAAATATTTAACGAAATCAAGAAAATAATGAAGAATCATCTACGGTAAGTTCATAAATACTTAATTATCAGTCAGTTTAGTTGATAATTAATAAAATGGATTGATTGAAAAACATAACGCCAAACAAATATCTGATAATCAAAGCATTAACTATTCGTTAAATATAAACATGTATACCTTTTATAATATTGAAACCCGCATTTCACATTTTTTACAATCGAAATCCAGTTTATACATCTGCCCTTTATTTTTCAAAAACAGGGGTTCATCCAATTTCACCTCTTTATTTTTTTTAGGGCACCACCCCATCGTATGCTTTATACAATGCCTGCAAAACATGAGAGGAACATTTTCCTGTTTTTTCATTTCGAACCCTTGTTGAATACTCTCTACGCCATGTTCCAAATAAAAAGCTCTGGAAAGTTCATTGGTTACATTCCCCAGATAGCTTAATTGTTTTAAGGGAAAGAACGCCTCATCTGCACTTTTCCTTAGTTGCCTTTCGTATTTTTCATCCCGCACATGGTCTAACTCTTCTACTGCTTGCCGCCTCCATTCGCTTAATAGCGAATTAGGAATAAAATAAGGTTGCGATAAGTTGAAAGTAAACGAACGGACTTTATATATTGTATTTCCAAGTTTTGATAATTGGCTTTTTATATTTTCAAGAGCTTGTTCCGGTTTTGCAGCCTGCTGTTTTTCTGATTTCAGCCTGAGTTCCGCTACAATTTCATCCTCATCAGTCATTCGCAAAAGAAAACCTTCAGCCGTTTCTTCAAACAGCATATCTACAAGCACTTTCCGCTCGGCAGTTTTCTGCTGAAGCCGTTTTTCAAAATCAGCATCAAAATTACGGTATATTACGGCACCTGCATCAGGCACTGTTCCCTCCGAAAGATATATTAGCCCATTTTCAACCCTGTTTGCGCGGAAACCATCCAGTACTCCTTCTTTGTTTATATAACAAAGCCCGTCACCATTATTTATCTTTGTTTCAGTTGACTGTTCAAAACTATTCTTTCCTGTTTTTAAAACCGTACCAACACACTCGCCCAAAAACTTTGGAGTATTGGGCTGTATTATATCATCCTGCCGCCCGGTGATAAAATAATCGGTAAAACCACGGTTGAAACTTTTATACGGGTTTGGCTCAAAAAAGAAGGTTGTTTTTCCTACCGAAGATTTTTTATACTCCGATTTATTTTCCAAGATATCATCCAACCTCTTCCGGTAGTAGGCGGTAACATTCTTGACATAGCCTACATCCTTCATTCGTCCCTCAATTTTGAACGATGTTATGCCGGCTTGTATCAAGTCCTCCAACCTCTCAGATAAATTAAGGTCTTTGAGGGATAGTAAATGCCTGTTTTTAATCAGAGTATTGCCCGCACTATCGACCAAATCGTACGGCAAACGGCAAAATTGTGCACATTCTCCCCTATTTGCGCTTCGTCCGCACATTGCCTGACTAATATAGCACTGCCCGCTGTAACTCACGCACAAAGCTCCGTGAACAAAGGCTTCGAGCTCAACCGTTGTTTCTTTACGGATATTTTCAATTTCGGTTAATGAAAGTTCACGGGCTAAGACAATACGCGAAAACCCCGACTTTTCCAAGAACTTTATTTTTTCCAAATCCCTGTTATCCGTCTGTGTGCTTGCATGCAAGGCAATGGGGGGAATATCAAGTTTTAATATGCCCATATCCTGAACAATCAAGGCATCAGCACCTGCCTCATATACCTGTTTAATCAATCGTTCGGCCTGAGGTAGCTGCTGGTCGGTAAGTACGGTATTAAGGGCAACCAGAACTTTGGCGCGAAAGCGATGAGCGTATTTTACCAACTGTTCTATATCTTCTACCGAATTGCCCGCCGTAGCACGTGCGCTAAAATGCGGAGCACCAATATAAACGGCATCGGCACCGTGATTAATTGCAGCCAATCCGCATTCCAAGTTTTTTGCAGGTGAAAGAAGTTCAAGAGGCTTCATTTATGCTATTATATGTTCTACAAAGTTAATAATAATTCGATAGTAGATAGCTGCTGTTATTACATATCCGGATGATGATACCGGCCTTGATTCCGGGTTATTTTTCCGTATTCGATAGCACGCACAGGACAACGGTGTATGCAAGCCGTACATTGTACACAGGTATTATTCCACACGGGTTTTTTATTTACCAACGAAATCGTATTGGTAGGACAAACCCTCGCACAAAGCCCACACGAGGTACAAGCATCTGTAGCAAAAAATGAATTACGCCCTAAGGCATAGTTTTTAAATGCAGGATATACTATACGGCTTTTCAAAAAAGACTTTTTACCAGATACATACAGGTTTTTATGCTTGCCCGACTGTATATCTTCTTCTATCTCTTTTATCAGTGAGGGGGCTAATTCCAGCTTTTCATTTTTTATCTCTTCCGTATCTATCCCAAAACCCTTCATCAAGATGTAATTATTCGGCATTTGGATAGAATACGTGCGGGTAAGTAAGACATTCTTCTGCATCAGCTCTTTTTGCATAATACGGTCGGTATATCCACAGTTGTCGCCACACACACATACAGCATACACCTGCTGGGCTGAATAATTATCCAGATTCATTTTCTCGATAAACCTCAACACAAGCACTGCCGGCCCCCATGAGTGAACAGGGAAAACAAAAAACACTTTTTCGCTGTCAGCAAGATGATATTGAAAATTATTTTCTTCTTTATTCAGTTCGTCTGCAATAGAAACGAGCTTTTCGTCGAAGTATGCCCCCAACTGTTTTGCAACCCAAAGAGAGTTTCCTGTACCTGAAAAATAAAATATCATAACTTTAAATTATAAGCCTTAATTATTAAAATTTGAATAACAACGATGCCCTAAACGACCGCCCCGGCATAGGATAACCATATACAATCATGTAGTTTTTGTCTGCCAGATTCAATGCTTCGCCACTAATCAGGAAATCCCCGAAAGAGGTAGAAAACTCGCGCGAAACGGATATACTATGGTCGCTGTAACCCGGCAAACGGTTTTTAGCATAATTCTGACTGAAAATATAACGATGTCCCGACCATATAAGCGAATAAAAAACGTTTATCCACTTGCTCTCAAACCCGGCCTTGGCCGAACCCGATACACGTGGCGTATATGGAATTTGATTTTTATAATCCCTGTCGTACTCACTCGTTACAACCAAAGCACGTTGGTATGTATGAGAGGCTCCCACAACAAAGTTTATGTCATTCGACGGATGTATTTTAGCTTCTGCTGTAAGTTCCAATCCATTAACCGCTACTTTACCATAATTCACCATACTCCAGCTTGAAATATCTTTACGTGGCAAAGCTACTATTTTATCATCAATATCATTATGAAAAGCATCTACTGCCATCATAAAATAAGGAATATATTTGCCAACAACTCCGGCGTAAGTAAGCCCTATATTATACTGGTTAGTATTTTCAGGTTTCAACGTACTGCTTCCCACTGTGTTATAATACAAGTCGTTAAAGGTAGGTAAACGAAAAATATTCTTATAAAAAGCACGAATCCGAAAATCATGATTATCGAAAGGCTTTACCGACGCACTTGCATAAGGCGAAAAACGCCGATGATTGCCGGCTGCCTCACCTTGTTTTACCGATTCGTTTACAAACGTGTACAGCACACTTGCCGTAGCAAGCACTTTGTTGTTTACATATTTCAATGCCAGTGCCGAAAGCCATGAATAACGCTGAGGGTAAACAAAGTTTTCATAATCGGCATACATGGTATTTACAAAACCATCTGACGAAACAGATAATGAAAAATTTTCGAGTATCCGGTACAACAATGCTGCTGAAATATAATACTCCTGCTGCGAGTAAATATTTTCCTGCTTCCCCTCGCTTCCTAAATAGCCCGAATCCAAATAACGCATCCACGTCCAGTTATATTTACCATTCAGTTGGAAAGAAAAGAGTTCGGAAAAATCCCGTTGGTAATGTGCCTGAGCGAAAAAAGTTTTATCCCAAACCCTCTGTTTGTAATTCTCTGATGGGTTGTATAAAATTACGCTTCCGGGCAACCCGCGTTCTGTCTGGTAATAGTATGCCTTAACGTTAATGTTATCTTTTTCCGAAAAACGTCCATACAAAGCCCCTTCCAGGCGCAAATTCTCGACATCCGAATTTTTCCGTTTTTCAGTTGTTTTCAAATCATCATCGTTGCTACCATAAGAAAGAATATAGGGGTATTCTCCATTTGTCGACATATACTCCCCTCCGAGAGTAGCTGAAAAATTACGGGATATCTTACCCGACAGATTTATGGTTGGATTTACTAAGCCAAACGACCCTATTTTCATAGCCGCCCTTGCCGAAACATTCTTTCCTGCATTAAATTCGGGCTTTTTCGTTCGTATGTTCAGTACCGATGCCGAAGCAAAAACACGTGCAGGTTGAAAAATATTATCGCTTTGCCCATTGCTTAGCGATACCATTTCTACGTTGTCCAGCGAAAAACGCCCTATGTCAATTTGCCCTGTTTGCAAGTCGGACACAGGAATACCGTCATAATTTACAGCAGTGTGATTAGCTCCTAAACTGCGTACCGAAACAGTTTTAAGCCCTCCCACTCCGCCATAATCTTTTACAGTGACACCCGAAAAATGCTTGATGGCATCCGACACCTGCAACACATTTAATTGCTGTAGTTTGTCGGAAGATAATATCTGTAATGGAGAGGTAGAACGAACTTCGGAGCTACTGTAACGCTCGGTAACAGTAAACTCAGGAATAGCATAAACTTGTGTAGTGTCAACCTGAGGGGTATGCTGTGCTGAAACAAACAAAGAAGTAAGTAAACCAACAACGGTGAACAGTATTTTCTTTACTATCGATGAGTGTAACAAACGCATATAGCAAATTGGTATCTGTTTTTAAAAGGCTGTTTTAAATTTATCGAAGTAGGCTTTTAGGCTATAAACCATGCCAACATGTTTATATGCAGGTTCGCTTCACTATCTTTTGCTTACAAAAAAAATCAACAGGAAAATATTGTTTTAAACCACAATAGATTTTTCTTAGTTTTCAGAAAAAAACAGCAGAAAACTGTTTTTGAAGAGCACATAGCCGGTTCTCTATCCTCGTTCACTCTATTGTGCTCTTTTACAACACCAATTGATGTTATTCTAATTTACATCATAAAAATCTATTGTGGTTCAAAATAATATCTTCAAAGAACTACTCCTGTCCCTCGTTTGCAACGAGGAACTAAATAGGAACCACGTTTTAAACGTAAAACCATTAACCTCTCGTTACAAACGAGAGGCAGGTAGACTTCTGTATTAAGTCCGGATTTTCAAGCCATTTTTTCTAAAAACAACTTGTCCCGTCCCAGCAATGAGTACATAATTCTTCTTTTTTCAAGCCAATGGCTTCAACCAGATTTTCCAGCGAATTAAATTTGAGAGTTGTAATATTCAGTTCTTTACGAATTTCGTCTACCAACCTATTATATTGTTCACTGTCGGTTTTTTTATACAAGTCCAGATTTTTATCATCTTCACCCTCAATCCTTTTTATAATTCTGCGGGCAATCAGTTCCAATGCCGATTTTGATGCTGTGAAGTTCAAAAACGGACAGCCATAAAGCAATGGAGGACAGGCAATACGCATGTGTACTTCCTTAGCTCCATAATCGTACAATATATTTACGTTGTCGCGTAGCTGAGTGCCGCGTACAATCGAATCGTCGCAAAAAATAACACGCTGGTCTTTTAGCAGGGTTTTATTAGGAATCAGCTTCATCTTTGCTATAAATTCACGCTGCTCCTGACGCGAAGGTGTAAAACTACGAGGCCACGTAGGGGTATATTTAATAAAAGCCCGTTTATACGGTACACCCTTTCCCACCGCGTATCCTAAGGCATGCCCTACTCCCGAATCGGGTATTCCTGCCACAAAATCCACATCCAGATCGTCGTCTTTAGCCATAGCATATCCACCCTTATAGCGTACCATGTCCACATTTATTCCCTCGTATTCCGATACCGGATAGCCGTAATAAACCCATAGGAACGAGCATATTTGCTTCTTTTTTCCCGGTTCGCAAATCCGCTCATAACCATCGGCAGTAATTTTGACTGCCTCGCCCGGTTTCAAATTATATTCTATCTCATAACCCAGATTAGGAAATCCACAAGGCTCATTAGATACAGCCATAGCTCCTTCTTTTTTTCCCAATATAACAGGCAGGCGGCCCAGTTTATCACGCATTGCAATGATGCCATCCTCGGTAAGTATGAGCATTGTACATGAGCCTTTTACGCTATCAAGCACATTTCGGATACCTTCGGCAAAGGTTTTTCCCTCGTTCAGAAGTAAAGCTACCAGCTCGGTAGGATTAGTCTCGCCCGAACTCAATTCGGAGAAATGTCCTCCTGAGTCTATTATTCTTTTTTCTAATTCATCCAGATTGTTGATTTTTGCCACAGTTACAACTGCATACTTCCCCAAATGGGAATTCATAACTATAGGCTGAGGGTCGGTGTCGCTAATTACTCCGATTCCCGATTTTCCGGTGAATTTGTCCAAATCATCTTCAAACTTTCCGCGAAAGTATGAATTTTCTAAATTATGGATAGATCGTCTTATCCCTTTCTCAGTCCAAGTAGCCAAGCCTCCGCGCTTGGTTCCCATATGCGAGTTATAATCCGTTCCGTAAAACAAATCATTTATACATTCTCCTTTTGATATTGTACCGAAAAAACCACCCATAAAACAGCTATAATATATTAGTATTTAATAAAAAAACATCTACAAACTTTGATAAGAACAACCTGTCTGACTGATTGCAATGACTAAGTGAAACAAGCTGCCAAAATTACGAATAATTTTCGTAGGGGACATCGTGTATATTATGTTAATTTTCAAATTGCTTTATACATTGGAGAGAATTAATCTATTTACACCGATTTTTCAAAACCTTATAATTTGGTTTTACGTAAAAACAAAAAGCCGTTTCAATTTTTAAAATTTTGAAACGGCTTAATTTTCATAGGATGGATTCTTAATTTTTTGAAGACTCCAATGATTTTTTACGGAAAGCTTTCAATGCTTTTTCAATTTCTAAAGAAGCTTTACGAGCACGAGTTCCAGCTGCTTTGTTACCTTTTTCGATTTGAGCTTCGGCATCTTTGAAGAAAGCGTCAAGATCCGTTTTTAATTGACCTACCAAATTTTTCATTTTCTTTTGTTTTAGTTTGTAATTAAGAATGATTTCTATTTTGAATATGCAAATATAAAATATAAAATATAAATACAATGCCTTTAAACGAAGAATTCACATAATTTTTGAAATTATTTTCATCATATTATGCTTTTAAAACTCACAAACAAGGCATTTTGTTCTCGAACAGTTAAACTTTTCGAGAAAAATAATCAAAAATAATTTTTTGCACACAAACGAAGTGTCCGAAACTGCACTTTATCAGATCACTATTTCACCCTGCAGAGTTGCCGACGAAGCTGCTGTTATTCTTACTTTTATCGTTTCTCCTATCCTCCTGCCTTCGCGGGGAAAAATCACCACCTTGTTTTGCGAAGTCCGTCCAAATAGCTGTTCGCACGAGCGTTTCGAGAATCCTTCTACCAATACATCAAAGGTTTTGCCTATATCATTCCTGTTGCTTGCCAACGAAAGCTCATTCTGCAAAGCTATAATTTCATTCAGGCGGCGTATTTTCACTTCTTCCGAAACATCATCGGGCAAGTTTTTAGCGGCATAGGTACCCGGACGCTCTGAATACTTGAACATGAAAGCCATGTCAAAACCTACTTCGCGCATGAGCGATAATGTCTCCTGATGTTCTTCCTCTGTCTCTCCATGAAAACCGCAGAATACATCTGTACCTATAGCACATTCAGGGATGTATTTCCGAATAGCAGCTATACGGTCTAAGTACCATTCACGGGTGTATTTACGGTTCATCAGTGCCAGCACCTTATTGCTTCCCGACTGCACAGGCAGATGAATAAAACGGCACAGATTAGGGTATTGGGCTATTACTTCGAGCGTACGGTCGCTCATATCCTTCGGGTGTGATGTAGTAAAGCGGAAACGTATATCCGGCGCAGCTTCGGCCACTGTCTTAAGCAAATCGGGGAATTCAATTACATGCCCATCCTGTTCGAAACGATACGAATTGACATTTTGCCCAAGCAAAGTGACTTCTTTAAAGTTTTTAGCCTGTAAATCTTTTAGTTCGTTCAGGATACTCTCCACATCGCGGCTTCGCTCGCGCCCACGCGTGTAGGGAACTATGCAATAGGAACAAAAGTTATTGCACCCGCGCATAATGGATATATAGCCCGAAATAGGATTCCCGATACGGGCTGGAATCACCTCTCTGTAAGTTTCAGTAGTCGACAATTCCACATTAATAGCTTTACCTCCTTTTTCAACAGAGCCTATCAGGTGCGGAATATCCAGATAAGCATCGGGCCCTACTACCAAGTTAACCTTATGTTCTGTAAGCAATTCATCTTTCACACGCTCGGCCATACAGCCTATCACGCCGATGATAAGGTTCTTTTTTTTCTTCTTTAACGACTGAAAGTATTTAAGCCGCTGGATTACCTTTTGCTCTGCATTGTCGCGGATAGAACAGGTATTTACGAATATAACATCTGCCTCTGTTATTTCGCCCGTTACCGAAAACCCATCCATCTGCATAATGGAAGCAACAACCTCGCTATCAGCCGAGTTCATCTGGCAACCATAGGTTTCGATAAAAAGTTTTTTGTCGTTCAAAGCGGATTTAGAGTCCGTTGAATCAACTTTTTGCATTGTTTCGTTCATAATGATTATTTAAGTTATTTCAGCCTGCAAAGATACTGCGAATAAATCACAATGGAAGAATACGGACATAACTTTTTGTCAATCAAAAAGATTATTGTACCTTTGTGCGCTAAAATTTTTTAATCAACATAATGTCTAACCTACTAATTTATTAGTAAAATTAAAATCAATGGAAGAGAATCAAAACATTCCAGCAGAAGAAGTTCAACCAATAGTTGAGCAAACTCCTGCAAAAGAAGCAACTACTGCTGCTAAAGCAGCCCCCCAAGACGATTTCGATTGGGATGCTTATGAAAAAGGCGATATCCTGACATCTCAGTCAAAAGCCGAATTAGAAAAAATTTACGACAATACTCTTAGCGCTATCAAAGACAAAGAGGTTGTTGAAGGAACTGTAATCTCTATCAACAAACGCGAAGTTGTTGTTAACGTAGGTTACAAATCAGACGGAATCGTTCCTATGAGTGAATTCCGTTACAATCCTGACTTGAAAGTTGGCGACAAAGTAGAGGTTTACATCGAAAGCCAAGAAGACAAAAAAGGACAATTACTTCTATCGCACAAACAAGCTCGTGCAACCCGTGCATGGGATCGCATCAACAACGCTCTTGAAACTCAGGAAATCGTTAAAGGTTTCGTTAAGTGCCGTACTAAGGGTGGTATGATTGTAGATGTATTCGGAATCGAAGCATTCTTGCCGGGTTCTCAAATCGACGTGAAACCTATCCGTGACTACGATATTTTCGTAGGTAAAACAATGGAATTCAAAGTGGTAAAAATCAACCACGAATATAAAAACGTTGTTGTTTCGCACAAAGCTCTTATCGAAGCTGAACTTGAACAACAAAAGAAAGAAATCATCGGCAAACTTCAAAAAGGTCAGGTACTTGAAGGAACGGTTAAAAACGTTACTTCATACGGAGTATTTATCGACCTTGGCGGTGTAGATGGTTTGATCCACATCACCGACCTTTCTTGGGGACGCGTTACACATCCTGAAGAAATCGTTAAACTGGACGACAAAATCAACGTGGTTATCCTTGACTTCGATGATGAGAAAAAACGTATCGCTCTTGGCTTGAAACAACTTTCGGCTCACCCATGGGATGCATTGGATGCTAACCTGAAAGTAGGCGACAAAGTAAAAGGTAAAGTTGTTGTTATTGCCGATTATGGTGCATTTGTTGAAATCGCTCCGGGAGTTGAAGGTTTGATTCACGTATCGGAAATGAGCTGGTCGCAACACCTACGTTCTGCTCAGGACTTCCTGAAAGTAGGCGACGATGTTGAGGCTATCATCTTGACACTTGACCGTGAAGAACGTAAAATGTCGTTGGGTATCAAACAACTGAAATCTGACCCATGGGAAGATATAGAAACCCGCTACCCTGTTGGAAGCCAGCATACTGCTAAAGTGCGTAACTTCACAAACTTTGGTGTATTTGTTGAAATAGAAGAAGGTGTTGACGGATTGATTCACATTTCGGACTTATCTTGGACTAAGAAAGTAAAACACCCATCTGAATTTACTCAGATAGGAAGCGATATCGAAGTTGTAGTTCTGGAAATCGACAAAGACAACCGTCGTTTGAGCTTAGGACACAAACAACTGGAAGAAAACCCATGGGACCAATTCGAAACACTGTTCAAAGTAGACAGCGTACACGACGGAGTAGTTGTTGAAATTCTGGACAAAGGTGCAGTTATCATGTTGCCTTACGGAGTCGAAGGGTTTGCTACACCTAAGCATCTTATAAAAGAAGACGGTTCGCAAGCGCAAGTTGATGAAAAACTTCCATTCAAAGTTATTGAATTCAACAAAGACGCTAAACGTATCATCCTTTCACACAGCCGTGTGTACGAAGATACTACTAAGAAAGCAGAAAAAACTGATTCTGACGCTCCGGCTAAGAAAACAACAAAACGTGCTAAGAAAGAAGAAGCACTTCCTTCTACAAGCATGGAAAAAACCACTTTAGGTGACATTCAGTCTTTAGCCGACCTGAAAGACCAAATGGACGCTGCTGCCGAAAGCAAAGCTAATAAAGCAGAAGAGAAACCAAAGAAAACTTCTAAAAAAGCTGAAGAAAAGGTAGAAGAAGCTCCTGCTGAAAAAAAGACAACTAAAGCAAAGAAAACCGAAGAAAAAGACGAAGCTCAAACAGAGGCATAATCTTTGCTTAAATTAACTATAGAGACAGGCTGTTCCATTATGAAGGAACAGCCTGTTTTATTTAAAGTGAAAATTTCTTTAAATCCTTTCAATGATATATAATTTTACTTTTCGAATGAACTATATTTATAAAATAATTGTTTAAATTTACACGTCATTTCATATAGTATTTCTATGAGAACTTTCTACCTGAGTATCTTATTCTTATGCCTTACCATGAGCAGCCAGTTTGCGTCTGCCCAAAAAGTGGGATTGGTCTTAAGTGGTGGTGGTGCTAAAGGAATGACTCATATTGGAGTTATAAAAGCGTTGGAAGAAAACAACATCCCTATTGATTACGTAGCAGGAACCTCGATGGGAGCTATAGTAGGCGGGATGTATGCCATGGGAATGACTACCGATGAAATGATAACATTGCTGAAATCTGACGATTTTAAAAGATGGTCGACAGGCGAAATAGAACAAAAATACATATACTACTATAAAAATGCCGACCCTACCCCGGCCTTTTTCGATTTACGTTTTCAGCTTGATTTTTCCAATGGTCTGGATTCGCTTACTATTAAGCCGCATCTTCCTACTAATTTTATTTCGCCGGTACAAATGAATTATGCTTTCCTCGAACTTTTTATGGAAGCAAACGCACTGGCCAACAATAATTTCGACAACCTGTTCATCCCCTTCCGTTGTGTAGCTTCTGATGTTTACAACAAAGAAGCCGTAATATTCAGAGGTGGAGACTTGGGAGATGCTATCAGGGCTTCGATGACTTTTCCGTTTGTTTTCAAACCTATACAAGTAGATGGGCGGCTCCTGTTCGACGGAGGAATATTCAATAATTTTCCGGTGGATGTGATGAAAGAAGATTTCAATCCCGACTTTATATTTGGTAGCGTTGTAGCATCCGACCCCGAAGCACCTTCTATCGACAATGCCTATCTTCAACTGCAAACCATGATTATGGGGCACACCAAATACTCCATTCCCGAAGAAGATGGAATTGTGGTTCAATTCGACATGAAAGATCAGGCTACATTCGATTTTTCAAAAGTAGACGAATTTGTTGAGCTTGGCTATTATGGCACAATGGAGCAAATGGATAAAATAAAAGAACGTGTTTCGCGCCAAATTACAGAAAAAGAGTTGAAAGACAGGCGTACATCATTTTGCTCTAAATTTCCGGAGCCTGTATTCCAAAACATACACATGACGGGAATCGACTCGCTTCAACAGACTTACGTACGAAAAGCGTTTTCTACAAAAAACGAAAAGTTCGGAATGAAAGAGTTTAAAGAGGGGTATTTTAAATTAATTTCGGACGACAAAATATATGAAATTATACCTCACTCTCATTATAATGAACAAAAAGGCATATACGACCTACATCTGAATGTAGCTACCGAAGCGCACTTTAAAGCCCTTATCGGCGGAAATGTTTCATCAAGTATATCAAACCAAGCGTATGTTGGCCTTCAGTATCAAAATTTAAGCGATTTTGCACAAACAGCATATCTGGATGCCCAGTTTGGAAAAATATATAACGGATTAGGCGTCGGAACACGTATTGATGTGCCCACCAAGCGAAATCTGTATCTAAAGGCAAACTTCCTGTATCATAAATATGACTATTATGTGGGCAATCGTTTTTTCTATGAAGACGACCGCATTTCCGATTTCAGCCAAAACGAGCTGTTTGGTAAAATACGGATAGGTATGCCGCTTACACTGAAAGGGCGGGCTGAATTTGGTCTTGGTTTTGCAGGGCTTACCGACCGCTATGTGCAAGACAGGGAAGTACGGACTGAACTATCTGAACCCGATAAGAGTTCTTATACCATAGGAAGCGTATTTGGTCAGGTGGAGAGCTTCATGCTAAATAAAGTAATGTATCCTACTGCTGGATACCACGTTAATGTAAATTTTCAAGCGTTGTACGGGCAGGAATCGTTTAAATCGAAAAACTTCCCTAACCGTGATGTCAGCAACATAAACGACTTCTGGATTCAGTTTAAAGGGAAATATGAGCATTATTTCTCTGTTGTACCTCGCTTTACATTGGGGACGCATGCCGAATTTGCTTTTTCCACACGCCAGTTTTCGCAAAATTATACGGCTACAGTTATTCAGGCACCTGCATTTGAACCGACAAACCATAGCCGTACGGTTTTTAACGAAGCCTTTAGTGCCAACCGTTTTGTGGCTGCCGGAATTAAACCTATTTTCCTGATTACAAATTCGCTGCAATTAAGAAATGAAACTTACGGATTTTTGCCTTATCAGGCTATAAACCGACGGGCTGACAATACTGCTGCTTATTCGGAGCCTTTGACTTCGTTTCAGTACATGTCCGAATTATCACTTGTATATGATATACTCAAAGTAGCTTCTGTTTCAGTCTTTGTAAACTACTACTCGCAAGCTGCCAGCCATTGGAATTTCGGAATTAATATAGGTTGCCTGTTGTTTAATGATAAGTTCCTGAAATGACAAACCTCTTGTTACATATCGTCGAAAAGTAACTCTATTGGTTTCCTAAAGCCAGTACCGTTAAAAGTTGCGACAAGTTCGCCCGATTCATTTTTCACTTGCACCTCACAGTTCGAAAGTTTTTTGTGGTCGAATACCTCCCGCGCTTCGGCATATAAGTAGCCTTCGCTTTCCGACCGAAAGATATTGATACTGGAATTAATCGAAAATGTCAGTTGTCTGTGGCTGTTACACGCTACCGCAAAAGCAAAATCGGCAAGGGTAAAAATAGCCCCTCCCTGACATACTCCACCCGCATTCAGGTGTCCGGCAGTAATTTTCATACGAGCTTTGGCATACCCCGCTCCCACTTCAATTAGTTCTACTCCTGCATTATCAGCAAATTTATCAGCTTTAAAATACTCTTCTATTGTCATTCTCCGTTTACAATTAAATGTTCACTCTTCCACCCACTCGTAAAAACAGTCCTCACAAAAATACCTGTCCTGTTTCTTCGAAACATTTTTACTTTTACAATTAGGGCACTCCGGATAATTATTCATAACTTCGATAGGTTTAAAAAATGTTGAAAGTATTTTACAAAGTATGCCGACTTGAAAAGTCGGATTTTCATATGGAACAGTCCGACGTGTCGGACACCGTAGGTCGTTGACCTGCGGAAGAGAACAACCCATAAATACTGCCTGAAAGGCAGGACTGAATACTCTTGTCTTGCCTTTCAGGCAAAGTATAATAGGGGTGCCTGTTGCATATGCACTCCGTTAGGAGTGGAAGTTTGGTAAAACATTATCTTCAGATATAGCGGGCGTGCCGTAGGTACGCAACTTCCTCTCTGATTGTCGCGTACCTACGGCACGCCGGATTATTGAATAACTTGCATATTACCAAACTTTGCTCCCTACGGGAGCTTTTAATACTGTAATGATTTATAAATAAGCTTTATAATAGACTATTGAATATAAACTCTAATGAAACAAAACTAAGAAATAAAAAGTTTATAGCAAAATAAATACTTCAGTCAAGTTCACCAATATTAGAAATTGTTTAAATTTAGCTCGCAAAATTTATTGCGAAAAAGGGGTTTCAAAGATAATTGTATTGTTTATGGTAAATTTAAACAGTTTCTTAATAGATATAATTTTCTTTATCCATTTTTTTTTACGAAATTTGCAGACTTAAAAATACGGTTTTTAGTAATATTTTTAAGGAAAATCAAAGGTGAAAGATACAAAGTATATTTTTGTCACAGGCGGAGTTACATCGTCGTTAGGAAAAGGAATCATAGCTGCATCACTGGGGAAACTCTTGCAGGCAAGAGGTTTTAAAGTTACCAACCAAAAATTAGACCCTTACATTAATATCGACCCGGGTACCCTTAACCCATACGAACATGGCGAGTGCTATGTTACTGTAGATGGTCACGAATCAGACTTGGATTTAGGGCACTATGAGCGTTTTCTGAACGTAGAAACCCATAAGGCAAACAATGTTACTACAGGCCGTATTTATCAGAATGTGATAAATAAAGAACGCCGTGGCGACTATCTTGGTAAAACCGTTCAGATAATTCCACATATAACCGACGAAATAAAACGTAATATAAAACAACTGGGAAGCCAGAGTGATTTCGACTTTGTTATCACCGAAATAGGTGGAACAGTAGGCGATATTGAGTCACTTCCTTATATCGAAAGTGTACGCCAACTCCGCTGGGAATTGGGACGTAACTGCCTGATAGTACATTTAACGTATGTGCCTTATCTGGCAGCCGCCAAAGAGCTAAAAACAAAACCTACACAACACTCGGTAAAAGCACTGCAAGAGCAAGGAGTACAAGCTGATATTCTGGTTTTACGCACAGAGCACAACATTTCGCAGGAAATGCGGAAAAAAGTTGCATTATTCTGCAACGTAGAGCCTTCGGCTGTAATGCAATCGATTGATGTACCTACCATATACCGTGTACCACTTAACATGCAGCAGGAAAAACTTGACGAAGTTGTACTTACCAAGATGGGATTCGATTTGGATAAGACCCAGCCTGCAAAAATGGATAAGTGGATTGAGTTTGTTGAGAAACTGGAAAATGCCAAGGAGGAAGTGCGTATAGGGTTGGTTGGAAAATACGTTCAGTTGCCCGATGCTTACAAGTCGATTATAGAATCGCTGATTCATGCCAGTGCATACAACAATAAAAAACTAAAACTGGAGTTAATCTTATCCGACAAACTGACTGACGAAAACATTCAGAAAAAACTGTCAGGCTTACAAGGTATAATAGTTGCTCCGGGATTTGGCCAACGGGGAATGGATGGAAAACTTGCTACCCTGAAATATGCACGGGAGAATGACATTCCATGTTTGGGTATTTGCTTGGGAATGCAAGCAATGACTATAGAGTTTGCACGAAATGTATTGGGATATAAAGATGCCAATAGTACTGAAATAGACACTACTACCCCACATAACGTAGTAGACATAATGGACGAACAAAAAGACATCCTTAACTTGGGAGGCAGCATGCGTTTGGGTGCTTTTAAATGCAAGCTGAAAAAAGGCAGCAAAGCATACGATATCTATAAAAAAGAAAACATAAGCGAACGCCACCGCCACCGTTTCGAGTTCAACAATAAATACAAAGAAGAATTTGAAACAAACAATATGATTTGCAGTGGGTTGAATGAAGAATCGAATTTAGTGGAAGTCATTGAATATACCCCAAACAAATGGTATATCGGTGTGCAATTCCATCCGGAATATAGCAGTACCGTAGTAAACCCTCATCCTCTGTTTATCAGTTTTATAAAAGCAGCGATAGAAGGATAATTTTTATTAACGACTTAATCATTTTACTTTTTCAGGAAGTTACAACAAAGTATTATAATGGATAAAAAAACGATTATAGGTTTTTTGCTGATAGCAGTAATCATTATTGGTTTCTCACTATTAAATAAACCTTCAAAAGAAGAAGTAGCTCAACAACGAAGATACAACGACTCCATAGCACTTGTTCAACAAGCCCGTATTCAGGCCGAAGTAGCAGCACGCGAAGCCAGTGCTGCTTTGACCGCAGCAAACAACTCTTCGGCTGAAATAGACGAAGCCGAACGAACAAAAAAACTCAATGACGCTTTTGGTGCTTTCGGTGTTTCTGCTGTAAAAAACACCGGTTCGGAGCAATTTTATACGCTGGAAAATGAGTTGCTTCGTGTTAAACTGGATACCAAAGGAGGACGGATATATTCGGCCGAGCTGAAAAACTATATGGCACAGGACTCTATGCCTCTGTTTCTGTTTGATGGTGAAGAAAGCCTGATGAATTTCACGCTAATAACCAGCAATAACCGGATTGTAAACACGAAGGACTTGTATTTTGAGCCAGTATCGGGTATAAAAACCGGAGCAGATGGTGAGCAGACATTTACCCTGCGTCTTAATACAAACGAAAATGCTCATTTGGACTTTGTATATACGCTGCCTGCCGATGATTATATGTTAAGTTTCAATATTGTTCCCTATAATATAAACTCCGTACTTCCACTTGGAACAAATTCGCTGGAAATGCAATGGGCGTCAAAAATTCGCCAACAGGAAAAAGGACGTAAGTTTGAGGAACGTTATGCAGCTATTAACTATAAGTTTGCGGCTGACAATGATGTAGAAAAAATGAGTGAAAGCAAAAACGACAGCCAACGGTTGACTAACCGTGTGAAATGGATTGCTTTCAAAGACCAGTTTTTCAGCAGTATTCTGATTGCTGATGATGCTATCACAACAACAAACTTAACAAGCCGGATTGAAGGCGAAAGAAGCGGTTATCTGAAAACATACACTGCCGATATGGTCATTCCCTTTGACCCGACAGGCAAGGAACCTACATCTTTCCGAATGTATTTAGGCCCCAACCATTATAAAACTCTTTCATCTTACGATAAAGGAGAAGATGCTAACGATAAACTTTACTTACGCAAGGTAGTTCCACTGGGTTGGGGTATATTTGGCTGGGTAAACCGTTTCTTCATCATCCCAATGTTCAACTTCTTCAGCAGTTTCATCGGGAATATGGGATTAATAATTCTGTTGATGACGATAGTAGTTAAAATCGTTATTTTCCCAATGACATACAAATCCTATATGTCGAGCGCAAAAATGCGCGTGCTGAAACCTGAGATAGACGAGATAAACGCCCGTATACCGGCCGAAAAGGCTGCTGAAAGACAAAAAGCAACAATGGATTTGTACAGTAAGGTCGGGGTCAGCCCCATGAGTGGGTGCTTGCCGATGCTGTTGCAAATGCCTATCCTTATTGCGATGTTCAGTTTCTTCCCCGCTGCTATCGAGCTTCGTCAGGAAAGTTTCCTATGGGCAAAAGACCTTTCGACCTACGATGCCATTATAAGTTGGAATTTCAATATACCTATAATATCCAACCTATTGGGCAACCACATTAGTTTGTTTTGCGTGCTGATGACTATCACTACATTCGTAAGCAACAAACTGAATGCTGCGACACAAACTGCGGCAGCAGGCGACCAAATGCAAATGATGAAGTGGATGATGAACTTAATGCCGTTAATGTTCTTCTTCATGTTCAACAATTATGCATCAGGATTGACTTACTATTATTTCTTGTCTACTTTGATTTCAGTAGTTCAAACGTATGTAATCCGTGCTACGGTGAATGAAGAAAAGCTGTTGGCTGAATTACATGCTAAAGGAAAGGCAAAAAAGAACAATCCGAAAAAGAAAAGTTCATTTATGGAGCGTTTGGAAAAAATGCAACGCGAACAACAAAAAGCCATACAGCAACAAAATAAGCGTAAATAAGAAATAGTTTTCGGAATTATTTCTTAAACCACAAAACGGTTTCGCTCAAAAAAAACAAATAGAGACACATAGAAAGCAATAATCTATGTGTCTCTATCGTATTAAAGCACCTTACAAATCCGCTATACACCGTACACTGAAGCCGTACGAACGGTAGTACAGGCCCGCAGGGAACACGTTACTACCACTGAAGTGCAGGGTGAACGAGGTATAACTGTAAACGCTACCACTCCAGTAGCGGCCGTTAGAACCTACATTGTAGAGTTCGCCACTACTGTTGCGATAGCCGGCGGCGGGCAAAAATAAAGTAGTGGTTTCACCGTCGGGCTTCACTTCGTAACCGGCGGTGCCATTAGCAGCAGCATGCCACTCCCAAGTATTAGCCACGGCAGTAGCTTTAGCTCCGGGAGCAGAGCCACCACGGAAAATATCACTCCATTCACCTTGGGCAGGAACACGCCAACCTGTAGGACATGGGTCATAAGTGCCGTTTTTTTGGTTACGCCAGTTAAGGTCGGCAGTAGTAGCTTTTGTTACATCAACCCAGTTGTAAGGATAAGAAGGAGCTTTAATAAATGAACCGGAGATACCGGTAGGAAGTGTAGCGTCGTTATTAGTAGACAAAGTAGTGGTTGCAGCACTGGTACGCTTTTCGTAACCGTCGCGAGTACGACCCCATTGGTATAAGTCACCGTAAACTGGAGAAACCTTCATATTATCGGGAGTTACACCATTACCGCTATAACTATATACAACACTTGATGTTGTTTTTTGATCTGCAATAGTTGTAACAGTTGCGCCAAGATTGTAACACATAAATTTACTCCAACCGCCTGCTACAGTTTTAGCACCACAGCCTACAGCCACTTCGGCTATCTCGCTATCGATTGTATTACCGTCTCCGTCGGTTATCCGGCAATAATAATGGCGCATGCCCAGTTTGCTTAAGTCGGGAGTGAAAGCATCCGAATCGTCTCCTGTACCATCAATCACAGCCTTAGGAGCAGCGTTCTGATTTGTAGGCAATTCGTACCATTGGTAAGTAAGCGTACCGATACCTGTAGCCGCCACGCGGATAGTAGCCGATTCGCCACCAATACCCGACAGATTACCTGCTGTCGCAGTTTCACGCCAATTGAAAGC
>NZ_QVMH01000040.1:23177-53863 GCF_010501035.1 Paludibacter sp. 221 | reverse complement strand
CTCTCTCTCTCTCTCTCTAACATAATAACGCTGTTTACAAACATTTTAACGTTTGCAAAAGCATTTTTTTGAGGTGTTATTTGCTGAGAGAAAGTCATATTGCATTAAAAAAAATAAAAAGACAAAAAGAACAAAAGATAAAGGACAAGACTTACAGCTTGTAGCTGATAACTTGTAGCTAACTAAATCATTCCTCATTTTATCCGAAGAATGTAAGGGCAAAAGTAAAGGGTTTAATGTTTTACAGCAAAAAATTAACGGAAACTTTTAATTATATCAAATCAAGCTGATAAAACTAACGGAATCTATCCATTATGATTATTTCCGGCTTATTGTATCTCCCATTGTTTTTTTATATTTTTGTACCATTAAAAAATATTTTTGTCTTTTTACTGCTAGCAACAGTAAAATAGCAATAAGGCAACTCGTAACTTTGTAACTAATAATATATGTTCGAAAAGATTATTATCCTCGATTTCGGTTCACAAACCACCCAGTTAATCGGACGCCGCTTGCGCGAATTAAACGAATATTGTGAGATTGTACCTTACAACAAATTTCCTGAAAAAACCGACAATATAAAAGGCGTTATCCTGTCGGGAAGCCCTTTTTCGGTTTACGACCCGCAAGCATTCAAAGTAGATTTATCAAATATACGTGGAAAATTCCCGGTATTAGGCATTTGCTACGGAGCGCAATATATGGCTTACACCTCAGGGGGTAAAGTTCAGCCTGCCAACTCGCGCGAATATGGCAGGGCAAATCTTTCGTACATCGACAAAGAAGACTCGCTTTTTCGTGAAATAAGCGAAGGCTCGCAAATATGGATGTCGCACGGCGACAGCATTACCAATCTGCCTGATAATTTCAAAAAAATAGCCAGTACAGATGATGTAGAATTTGCAGCCTACCGTGTGGAAGGAGAAAAAACGTGGGGAGTGCAATTCCATCCCGAAGTTTTCCATACATTAGACGGAATTATTTTGCTTGAGAATTTCCTTGATATATGTGGGGCTACACGCAACTGGTCGCCGGCATCGTTTGTAGAATCTACCGTGACGGAACTTAAGGAACAGTTGGGCAACGACAAGGTAATTCTTGCCCTTTCGGGAGGAGTTGATTCATCGGTTGCTGCTGTATTGCTAAACAAAGCTATTGGTAAAAACCTGACTTGTATCTTTGTCGACCATGGGCTGCTCCGCAAAGATGAATTTGAAAACGTATTGCGCGATTACGAACATTTGGGACTTAACGTAATAGGCGTAAACGCCAGAGAACGTTTTTACAAAGCACTGGCGGGAGTATCCGACCCCGAAAGAAAACGGAAAATAATCGGAGCAGGATTTATTGATGTGTTCGACGAAGAAGCGCACAAAATAAAGGATGTAAAATGGCTGGCACAAGGCACTATTTATCCCGATATAATCGAGTCGCTTTCAATCACAGGTACGACAATTAAATCGCACCACAACGTAGGCGGATTGCCCGAAAAAATGAATCTGAAACTGTGCGAACCACTCCGTTTGCTGTTCAAAGACGAGGTGCGCCGCGTAGGAACCGAGCTTGGCATGATGCATCACTTAATCAAACGCCATCCATTTCCGGGACCCGGTTTGGGCGTGCGTATTTTAGGCGATATTACCGAAGAAAAAGTACGCGTATTACAAGAAGCTGATGATATTTTCATCAAAGGACTGCGTGAGTGGAACCTTTACGACAAGGTATGGCAGGCGGGTGTGATTCTTCTTCCTGTGCAATCAGTGGGAGTAATGGGCGACGAACGTACTTACGAAAACGCTGTTGCCCTGCGTGCTGTAACTTCTACCGATGCTATGACTGCCGATTGGGCACAGTTGCCTTATGAATTTTTGGCAAAAGTATCGAACGAAATCATAAACAAGGTAAAAGGTGTAAACCGGGTAGTGTACGACATTAGCTCGAAACCACCGGCAACAATTGAGTGGGAATAATATTGATGTTGAATTGTTAATTTGTCGAATTGCATTAATTGTTGAACCGTATGGAGTATAAATACGGATTTGAAAAGCTGGAAGTTTGGCAGGATGCACGCTCTTTTGTCCGTGAAGTTTATTCAATCACAAAACAGTTTCCGCAAGAAGAACGCTATGTTTTATGCCCTCAAATTCAACGAGCAGCAATTTCAATTGTTTCTAATATTGCAGAAGGTGTTTCAAGAATTTCTGGAAAAAAAAATACGTTTTCTTGAAGTTGCTTATGGTTCTTTAATGGAAGTTTACTGTCAACTCTGTATTTCTTATGACTTGTTATACATTACGAAAGAGCAATTATCCGAGTTGAAACTAAGCATTGATAAAATTTCAAATAAAATAAATGCCTTAGTACGCAGCTTCAAACAATCATGCTGAGACGTTGAATTGTTGAACCACTTTAGCGAGAGTAAGATATTTGACAAACAATCAGTTAAACATCTCTCAGCAATTTAACATCTTAACAATTAAACGATTCAACAACAAGAATGATAGACACCCACTCGCATATTTACGATGTAGCTTTCGATACCGACCACTCGGAAGTAATACAACGTGCTAAAGATGCGGGAGTCGAAAAAATCATTTTGCCTAACGTAGATAGCGAATCGTTACCCCAGATGCTACGGTTGGAGAAAGAAAATCCGGGGTATTGCTACGCTGCTATCGGGCTTCACCCTACAAGCGTGAAGGGAAATTATAAAGAAGAACTAAGCATAGTTGAAGCCGAACTGAAAAGACGGAAATACATTGCCATAGGCGAAATAGGTATCGACCTGTATTGGGACAAGACTTTCGTCGACGAGCAGATATTCGTCTTTCAGAAACAGATAGAATGGGCATTAGATTACGATTTACCCATAATCATCCATGTGCGCGATTCATTCAGGCAAACAATGGAAGCTCTTATGCCCTATCACGGAAAAGGCTTGAAAGGAATCTTCCATAGTTTCACCGGAGATATCGACGAAGCAAATGAAATCATTAACTTTGGAGGATTCAAACTGGGCATAAACGGAATTGTCACTTTCAAAAACTCAAACCTGACGGAAACACTCCGTCAAGTAGATTTAAAACATATCGTTCTGGAAACAGACTCTCCTTACCTTACTCCTGTACCATACCGCGGAAAACGCAACGAAAGTTCGTACGTAAAATTTGTATGTCAAAAGCTGTCAGAAGTTTACAACACAACTTTCGGCGAAATTGAAAAAATCACAACAGAAAATGCATGCGGGTTGATGAAATTTGATAATTTCTCATAATCCGGATTTATTGTTGTTTTAACCTCCTACCTTTTCGGATTTGTAATACGACGAGGCAGCAGATTCCAAAAAATGTAGAATGTTTTTACAATCTGTTGTAGGCATCTTTTGACCTTGTCCGGTGAGCCGAAAAATAAGTGAAGTCGGCGTTAAAAAATCTTCCCTGTTTGAGTGACGTAAGGAACGAGTTTGGAAGATTTTAGCCGATAAACGTCAATTTTTCGTGCGAAGCGGGCACAGTCTTGATTTTTTGTTCCTTTTTCATCAAGGAAAAAGGAAGTAAATGACTTTGAATCAGTGAAAAAAATTGATTGTCAACAATTCAATATTTTTCACTTACTAATAACTGTTACACACTAAATAAAACTCTTGCGATGAAGTACCTTATCATATTAGGGGACGGCATGGCCGACGAACCTATCGAGGCATTGGGAAATAAAACCCCTTTGCAAGCCGCAAACAAACCCGGCATCGACAATGTAGCCAAATTGGGAAGAACGGGCATGCTCGATACCATACCCGAAGGATTTGCACCGGGAAGCGAAATTGCGAACCTGAGCGTGCTTGGCTACGACCTGACAAAGGTTTACGAGGGACGCGGGTCGCTCGAAGCCGCAAGCATGGGAGTAGCAGTAGAGCCGGGCGAAATGGTTATGCGCTGCAACCTGATTTGCATCGAGGATGGAATAATAAAAAACCATTCGGCAGGGCATATAGGCAGCGACGAAGCTAAAGAACTTATTCTTTTTCTTCAGGAAAAGCTGGGAGACGATATTATTAGTTTTCATCCGGGAGTATCGTACCGTCATGTGCTGAAAATGAAAGGTGGCAATAAAAGTTTGAAATGCACTCCCCCACACGATGTACAGGGCACTCCCTTCAGCCAAGTTATGATACAGGCCGAAAGTACCGATGCAGCGAGTACGGCCGAGTATCTCAATAAATTAACCTTGTTATCGCAAGAAATACTCGAAAACCATCCCGTAAACTTGAGGCGGGCACAGCAGGGAAAAGACAAAGCAAACAGCATCTGGGTATGGTCGCCGGGCTACAAGCCGCAGATGAAAACAATAGCCGAAACGTATGGCCTGAACAAAGGTGCTGTAATATCTGCTGTCGACCTCATCAAAGGTATTGGCGTATATGCAGGGTTGGAGGTAATTGAGGTAGAAGGCGCAACCGGACTATATGACACAAATTACGAAGGAAAAGCGCAGGCTGCCCTTGATGCGTTGAAAGAAAATGACTTTGTTTATCTGCATATCGAAGCAAGCGACGAAGCAGGGCACGAAGGCGATTACAATCTGAAAATAAAGACAATAGAAGACCTCGACAGCCGGATTGTGAAGCCAATTTTCGAGGAAATATCAAAGTGGGACGAGCCGGTGACTATAGCTTTACTGCCCGACCACCCTACCCCATGCGCTATAAAAACCCATACCAATACCCCTATTCCTTTCGTTATTTACACCAAAGGGATAACACCCGATAGTGTAAGCGTTTACGACGAATTCTCGGCAAAAGAAGGTAGCTACGGGCTAATAAGAGGAAAGGATTTTATGGAGAAACTAATGGGGTAATCGCATCAAAATCTACTAAATTATGTTGATTTGGTGTTTTAACCTACTTTGTAGCCGTTGCTAACTATCCCGCCTCAGCTGGTGAGCGTTAAGAAATTCAGCGTAACGGAGCACTTTTCCCCTCTCCTTAAGGAGAGGGGGTAGAGGGTGAGGTTGGAAAAAGTAAAAGCCCGTCCGGCTTGAGGATTAAGAAAATACGGAACTCTCCCTAAATCCCTCTCTCAAAGAGAGGGACTTAAGGCAACTAAACGAAAGAACTGTTTCTGATAAATATATATTTGAAAATACAACTTTGATGCAAATCGCCCTAATAAACTGATGGGCGTTAACGGATAATTAAATATTTTTTCTTTTATTTGCATTTTAATTACCCTACGCTATTTGAACAAAGGTTATTCTAAAATCTATTTCCATTATGAAACTAATTAAAAATTTAATTCTATTTGGTATCATTGCATTATTATTACCCAGTTGCGCGACTATTGTCGGAGGCTCTACATACAATGCCCACGTAATAGTAAATGGCTCGCCGGATGCCGAAATTACGTTTAACAACCGCTACAAAGGCAAGGGCACAGGCACCTTCCCCGTAAGGAGGAAAGACGCAAATAAAGTTGTAATCAAAGTACAGGAAGAAGGCTGTGAAGAACAAACCTTCATGTATCGCTCGCGTGCATTCAGAGGCTGGGCTTTTGTAGGTTCTGTCTTAGGCTGGACAGGAATAATTCAGGGTATACCATTGCCGTGGGGGATAGTAGTGGATTTAGCCACAGGAGCTGTTTGGAAACCGGACATAATGGAGCCCGGCGTATCCAAAATGGACTATAACAATTTTCAGTATTTTCTCAATTATACAGGTTGTCCGAAAGAAACTCCTTACTTTAAGGAACAAGTAAACGAAGAATCTATACCAAATGAGCAAGAAGCTCCCAAGCCATTGAATGCACCTGCCAAAACCCTGATAGATGTGTTGTATCTGACAAACGGCAATGTTATGAAAGGAATTATCATAGAGCAAGTGCCTAACCAGATGGTAAAAATACAAACTTTTGATAACCAGACATTCATTTTTTCGACAAACGATATAGAAAAGATAGAACGTGAAATGACTGAATAATCCCCGTAAAAATGAAGTATTATAGCACAAGCAAGCAAGTAACAGGGGCCGACCTAAAAACAGCCGTAGTAAAGGGACTGGCCGAGGATAAAGGCTTATTCATGCCTGATGAAATAAGACCATTGCCACAGGCTTTTTTCGACACGATTGACACGCTTACTTTTCAGGAGATAGCTTACAATGTAGCTCAAGCGTTTTTTGGAGAAGACGTGGAACCCGCAGCGTTGAAACAGATTGTGTATGATACTTTAAATTTCGATGTTCCGCTTGTACACGTAAATAATAATATTTACAGTCTGGAGCTTTTTCATGGGCCTACATTAGCCTTTAAGGATGTAGGAGGGCGTTTTATGTCGCGCTTATTAGGCTATTTCGTTCAAAAACAGGAGAAAGAGCAGGTAAACGTATTGGTAGCAACATCGGGAGACACGGGAAGCGCTGTTGCAAACGGATTTCTGGGTGTAGACGGTATTCATGTGTATGTACTATACCCAAAGGGCTTGGTTAGCCCTATTCAGGAATGTCAGTTTACCACACTCGGAAAAAACATTACAGCCCTCGAAGTCAACGGTACTTTCGACGACTGCCAGCGGTTGGTGAAATCGGCGTTTATGGACGAGGAACTGAACAGCAGAATGAAACTTACATCGGCCAACTCCATCAATGTAGCACGATTCCTCCCGCAGTCATTTTATTATTTCTATGCCTACGCCCAGTTAAAGAAAATAAATCCTGACAAAGCAGGAAACATTGTAATATCCGTTCCGAGCGGAAATTTCGGGAATATCACAGCAGGGCTTTTTGCTAAAAAAATGGGGCTGCCTATTAAACATTTTATCGCGGCAAACAACCGGAATGATGTTTTTCTGGAATACCTGCAAACCGGAGAGTATAACCCCCGTCCATCCATAGCAACAATAGCAAATGCGATGGATGTAGGCGACCCAAGCAACTTTGCACGTATCCTTGATTTATACGGAAATTCGCATGCAGATATATCAAAAGAAATAAGTGGAGTAAGCTATACCGACGAGCAAATTGCTGAAACATTGAAACGCTGTTATGAAAAAACAGGATATCTTCTCGACCCGCATGGAGCATGTGGCTATCAGGCTTTGTCAGACCTGCTAAAAGCCGATGAAACGGGTATTTTTCTGGAGACAGCCCACCCGGCCAAGTTCAAAGATACGGTTGAAAACATCTTGGGAGAGTCCATCGATATTCCGCAAAAGCTACAGGAGTTCATGAAAGGTGAAAAGCAAAGCCTGCCTATGGAAAAAGACTTTGATTCGTTCAAAAACTACTTGATAACAAGGATATAACTCCCTAAGAGCTTGCCCCTCGTCCTTTCGGATTTGCAATCCGAAAGCCATTATCTGCGGATTTAAAATCCGCTATTAAGAAATCATCAGATTACCGCTCGAACTTGTTCGCTTGGTTTACCAAGAAGTCCGATGAAACAAAACACCTTACCACGCGAAAGATTCGCGCGGTAGCAAAGAATAATCCGCACACGGAATACACAGACAAAACGGAAAATCACGGATATTGACTTTTGAAAGAGCTACAAGCAACAGGCTCGCGTTATAGTTGTAGCAGTTTGTTTTCTATTTCCAGAATTTAAAACGAAGGGAGAAAAGCATCTTCTATGTGCTCTATATTAAACGCTTCACCTTGTGGTATGACCGAAATCACATCAAAACGGGTTTCGCCTTTCCAGTCAAATTGAAGAATATACTCGTGTGCAGCATTTACAATATTACGTATTTTTCGGGGAGTAATAGCCTCCTGAGGGTGTTCAAAGTAATCGGTAGACCGTGTTTTCACCTCTACAATCACTAACATTCCGTCTTTTTCGGCCACAATATCAAGCTCCAGCTTTCTACACATCCAGTTTACATGCCGTATCTTATAATTTTCAGACATCAGGTATAACCTTACCTGCTCTTCACCCTGTCGTCCTATATCGTTATGCTGTGCCATATAATAAATTTAAACAAGCTCTTAACCTTATTCTTCTATCCCCCACTATACAAAGCAGAATATCATTTCCAATCACAACGACAGCCTCTTTGCACCTTTTTCCCGAACAACCTGAAAGAAAGTGTCAATAAAATTTCGCCGGTCAAATCGTTACTTTTTGAATACGAAGTACTTATTCCATCCAGATAATCATTAAAATAATATGATACACCTATGTCTACTCCCAACTTAACAACAGATGCAAATCCAAAATCGAACCCAATACCAAAGGGAACGCCAAAAGCAGGCTTGTTAAGCTCAGAAGAATCAACCGGCCTGATTGCTTCACCTGTAAGGACTACTTCGGGAAAGGCAAGCGCCAATCCTCCACGAAGAAAAGCTTCATATGTTATGGAACTATTTCGTAGATTATTATTAATTAATGAATATTCCGCCTGAAACGACGATTGTACCATCGTTGCCTCAAAAGCATAGCCTCTTTCGGGAGACTTGAAATTTTTATCACTACCATTGTATTCGCCGTAGAAAACGGCAACCCGATAACCAAACCGGTCGTCGAAAAATAAATGCCTGAATACAACAGAAAACATATGGCGGTTTTCCAAATCAAACAAAGGGTCTCTAATAATACTGCCCAAATCGCCCAAAACAGCAAGAGAGCCTGCACCCACCGACAAAAAGCCCGCACTTTTCGAATCTCTTCCAATCAAACCGTTATTTTGGGCACGAACTCCGGACAACAAAACGAAAATAAAAACAATAAATATAAAAAATCTTTTCATCTCACACTATTCATATGAAACACCATTACATGCTAAAAAATACCGGAAAACGGCATTATCAAGCATACTTTATAATATGTAAAAACAGGAAAAGAACAGGAAAAGCTCCATTCGAACGAAGCTATAAGATTAATATACAGACGCTTAGCAAGCGAACACACAATTAATTAACCGACAGCGAAATTATCAAAAACTCCGGGGGATAATGTAATAATAACCTTTTTTATAATTAAAAGCCGGGATTAAATATATTTAATCCCGGCTTTTAATTATTTGTTCTCACTGTTTTAAAAAACAAATAGCCCGCACACGGCATTTAAGTTAAAAATGAAATGTTTTCTAAAAACACCATTAGCCTTATTACTAATTATACCAAAACAGGGGTTTTATGTCGAACTCTCTTTAGCGCGAATTGCAACGACACTTTTTCGCGAATCCATCTCTGCTGAACATACGATAAGAAAACGTTAAAAGAACTTCGCCGAGCAAATCATCACTTTTCGAAGAAGCGGTTTTTATCCCGTCCAGATGGTCGCCAAAATAGACAGAGCCACCCCCTTCTATCCCAACCCTGATATTAGGCGTAACGCCAAATTCCAGACCAAACCCCAACGGAATACCCAAAGTTACTTTATTCGGTTCAAAGGAATCGCCTCCCCGCACAGGGTTGCCCGTAAACTCAACAAACGGAATAGCGGCTTCCACTCCTCCACGAAAGTACAAACCGTACGTTACATCCCTGTTTTTAAATTCCCCTTTAATAAACGAATATTCTACTTGCAGCGATGGTTGTATAAGTTTCGTTTCGAAAGCATAGCCCCGCTCAGGCATCGAGAAATTTTTATCATTACCGTCAAACGCACTATAATACAACGACAGTCTGTAGCCAAACCGTCCGTCTACAAATAAATGCCTGAACGCTAAAGCAAAAGCGTGACGGTTTTTCAAATCAATCAAAGGGTCTTTCGAGGTGTTACCCACATCGCCCGAAAAAAGCACCGGGCCTGCCCCTATAGACAAAAATCCTTCGTTCTGCACGCCTTTACCTATCAACCCGTTTCTTTGCGCATTGATTGCCGCCGGCAACAAAGAAAAGATAAAAATAATAAGTAAAAAACATCTCTTCATACAGCAAATTTTACAACGTAACATCATCAAAAGCAACTAACTCATGTGCAATAATACAAAATAAAACTGTATTTTATTCAACATCGTTTCCACAATTTAGAAACTGTTTAAATTTTTCTCGTAAAATAAACCAAGGGAATTTCCAGAGGAATTTTGGCTTCATTTTCCGATTTTAGCAGGCTAAATGGGAAAAAATACAAGTTGAAATTTAGCTACGCTCAACTTCGTGTCACAAAAAAGGACTTTGTTTATTACGAAAAATTTTTTTTGGGAAATATTTAACAAGCTCTTAATACCTGAAACTGCTTCCTCCCACAAACTCCCTCAAAAGCGAAGTCGGAGGAATTTCCCTGTCGGGGATAGACACAAAATAATTCAGGAACTTCAGCAACCTGTGAGCCTCCGTGTATTCATTGCAATACTTCGGCACCTCCAGCAATATAGGCTCAGCATGATGCTTAAGTACGGCAAGCTCAAACAACAGAGCCGAATTAAACATCACATCAGCATTTTCCTGATAAGGAAAAATCCATTTGTCTTCGCCCCTGCGCACACTATCCCAGCGCGAAATAGTATCGCGCGCCGAGTAATTACGGTATTTGTAATCGCGGATTATCCTGCGCAGCAAGCGTGTATCGGTAGTCGGAATCCAGTTGTGATTATCAATCGAGATGGTGGTAAGCGCCGAAACATAAATTTTGAACGTCAGCTCCAACGGAATATCCTGAATCAGTTTTGGATTCAGCGCATGGATGCCTTCTATTATCAGGATATTATCATCTTCCAGCTTCAACTTTTCCCCTTTGTACTGCCGTTTTCCGGTTTCAAAATTAAACATGGGGATTTCCACCTCCTCGCCCGAAAGCAAATATTTCAGATTCTGGTTGAACAAATCAATATCCAAAGCCTCAAAATGCTCAAAATCCCAATTGCCATTTTCATCCTTAGGAGTTAGCTCCCGGTCTACAAAATAATTATCCAGCGAAAGAGCCACAGGTTTCAGCTTACTTACCATCAACTGTACCGAAAGCCGTTTGCTGAACGTAGTTTTACCCGATGAAGACGGGCCGGATACCAAAACAAAACGGGGTGTTTGTTCCCTGCTCGAAATCATATCGGCAATCGAAGCTACCTTTTTCTCGTGCAATGCCTCCGATATTTTTATCAGGTTGATAGATTCCCTTTTTCGCGCCAACAGGTTAAAAGCCCCGATATTATTAATCCCCATAATTTTGTTCCACCCTACGTATTCTTTGAAAATACCGTACATCTTAGGCTGTGTCACTACCTCTTCCAGCACTTTAGGATTTTCGCGGTTAGGCACGCGCAGAAGAAATCCATCATAATAAGCCATCAAATCGAAAAGATACAGGTAATCGGTCGAAGGCATCAGTACCCCTACATAATAGTCGATAAAATCGTCGATACGGAAATATCGGGCATACGGAGTTCCCAAAGTTTCAAAAAGAGATATCTTATCCTCCTGATTAGCTTGGGCAAACAGCCGTTTTACCTCTTCTATCTGTTTTTCTTCGGAATAGATACGTTTCTTTTGCGAAATTATTACACCTATCCTGTCTTTTATCTTTTCAACTACCTCAGCCGTAAGTGGCTGCCCCAAGTTTTCGAGTGTGCAGTAATATCCTTTCGAAATAGGGTGCTCGATACGCAACACCGCCTGCGGAAAAAGCTCTGAAATGGCTTTTGCCAAAACCATGCTCAAGGTACGCACATACACCCGCATGCCCGAGGGAGATGTTAAATCCAGAAATTCAATATCTTTAGGCTTATAAACCAAAAAATTAAGATCCTCTACCTTATAGTTTACCCGTGCAGCAACTACTTGGCAAGATAACTCAATATGCAAATCCTCATAAATTTCTATCAACGAAGTCCCTATAGGATAATCGTGGTATGAACCGGTATTTTTACAAAAAATCGTAACCTTCTTTTCCATAAATAAAGTTTTTTTAAAACTACAGCAATTATAAACATCAAAGACAAATGTACACTAAAAAATTTAAATGCGTAAAAGGTTGTTCAAATTTTACTCGCAAGACAAACTATGGTTCAAAGGGGCTGTCTCAAAAGTCTTTTTTGAACGCAAATTACGCAGATTACACAAATTTAATATCTTGTAACTTGCTTTATTTCAATAAAATAAGATTTGCATAAATTTGTGTTTATCTGCGTAATTTCTTGGCAAGCCAAGCGAAGTATCGAACGGCGTTCTCTTTCAACGCTACCGCGCGAATCCTTCGCGCGGTAAGGTAGAATTGCCACACGATACAATCGTACGGCAGCAAGGGGATCAAAGGGCTGTAAGCCCGTTTCAATTTAGCCCAATGGCAAAGCGAAGCGTCGCCTTGGGTTAAGTTTGCAACAGCAAATTTAGCGGGCTGTAAGCCCAAGTTAAGATTTAACCTGCGCTTTCAGCTTTAAAGTATTCAAAACGGTTAAATTCAATTTTCTAACAGTTACTAACGAGCAACGAACGCTACCGCGCGAATCCTTCGCATGGTAAGGTAGAATTGCCACACGATACAATCGTACGACAGCAAGAGGATATATCGGAACGTTCTGTCTGCGCGAGCGATTCATAAATACTGTTTAAACCAGCATACCGGCAATTTGCAAACAAGCCTGTTCAACGCAAGCCTACAGCCGGATTAAGTAGTTAATTATTGAAAACTTACGCAGTTAAAAACCATCGTAAAAAGAAAGTCATATTAACAAATTATCTGTTTGTGTTTATGATATTTTCGATTAAATTTGCAGGGAAAAATTTAAAAATAATTATAGATGACTTACACTTTTTTAGATTTTCTGAAGCTCATAGGCTCACTGGGACTTTTCCTTTACGGAATGAAAATAATGAGCGAAGGGCTTCAAAAAATCGCAGGAAACAGGCTCCGTTCCATCCTTACGGCAATGACCAAAAACCGGGTAATGGGAGTTTTTACGGGTCTGCTTATCACCGCGTTAATTCAATCCTCCTCTGCTACGACAGTTATGGTCGTAAGTTTCGTAAACGCAGGCCTTCTCAGCCTCGTTCAGTCCATAACGGTAATCATGGGAGCCAATATCGGAACCACCGTCACAGCATGGATTATTTCGCTGCTCGGATTCAAGGTAAGCATAGCAGCCTTTTCGCTTCCGTTGATGGCAATAGCAATTCCATTTATCTTTTCGTCAAAAAGTAAGCGCAAATCCATAGGAGAATTTATCATGGGATTTGCGTTTTTGTTTATGGGGCTTGAGCTATTGAAAAACTCAGTTCCCGACCTTCAGGCAAATCCCGGAATTTTAGAATTCCTTTCGCGCTATACCGATTTAGGATTCGGTTCGGTCCTTATTTTCCTTGGAGTAGGCACATTGCTTACTATTGTCGTTCAGTCGTCAAGTGCTACAATGGCCATCACGCTTATCATGTGTGCCAAAGGTTGGATATCGTTTGAGTTGGGAGCAGCCATGATTCTGGGCGAAAACATCGGAACAACCGTTACAGCAAACATAGCCGCAATTCCGGCAAACGTATCGGCAAAGCGGGCAGCTTTTGCCCATCTCACATTCAACATATTTGGAGTTATATGGATGCTGTTTGTATTCTTTCCGTTCACCCACATGGTGTCCAACATAGTACAAAATATAGGTCCGGGCGACCCTAATCTCCTTACTTCTTTCTCTCAAAGCATCGACCCGCAAACACTATCGTTAATATCTAACCCGAACGCAACCGGGCTCACTGCCGAGCAGGTAGCACTTCAGGGCCAACTTGAAAAATACCAGCTTGCCACGTCTTACGGCCTTTCGCTTTTCCATACCATGTTCAACCTGATAAACACATTTTTGATGATATGGTTTGTGAAAACAATAGCGAAAATCGTATCTTACATTATTCCTAAAAAAGATACTGACGAAGAATTCCAGTTGAAGTACATCTCTACAGGCATGCTTTCCACATCCGAATTATCGCTTCTGCAAGCCCGTAAAGAAATGTATGTATATAGCGAGCGTACCGAACGGATGTATCATCTTGTGCGCGAATTACAAACTCAGGAAAACGAAAACGAGTTTGTGAAAATGTTCAGCCGCATACAAAAGTATGAGAACATCAGCGACCGCATGGAGGTGGAAATAGCAGCTTACCTCACCAAAGTAGCCGAAGGACGATTGAGCGAAGACGGAAAGCATCAGCTACAAAATATGCTGCGTGTAGTTTCCGAAATCGAAAGTATAGGCGACAGTTGTTACAATCTGGCACGCGTCATTATGCGGAAACGCGACGATAAATCGGTATATACCGACGAGATGAATGACAACATCAATCTGATGATGAATCTGGTAGAACAGGCATTGCAGCAAATGAAAAAAATACTGAAACAGGATCAACCTGTGAGCGATGAGGATTATAACCGTTCGGAAAATCTGGAAAACGAAATCAATAATTTCCGCAACCAACTGAAACTTCAGAACGTAAATGATGTAAAAGAACAAAAATACGACTATCAGGCCAGCGTTACCTACATGGATATGATTGTAGAGTGCGAAAAAATGGGCGACTACATAGTGAATGTAGTGGAAGCGCTGAACGAACTGGACTATCATTATTAAAAACAAAATACTGATTACTTTAAAAATAGGAATACCAGACTCAACTGTTATTGAGTCTGGTTTCTTTTCATTCATAACTCTTTTAACTACATGGACTATTTATTAATTATTTTAGGATTTGTTGTACTCGTTTTTGGTGCGAACTACCTGGTAGACGGTGCGATAGGGATTGCAAAACGATTTAATGTGCCCGACCTCATTATAGGGCTTACAATCGTTGCTTTCGGTACTTCGGCTCCCGAACTGGTAGTGAACCTGATTGCGGCATCCAATCCGGCAACTACCGACCTGGCCCTGACAAACATAATAGGGAGCAACATGATAAACACGTATGTTATCTTAGGGCTTACAGCACTCGTTTTTCCTATCAAGTCACAACTTAGCTCACGCAAGTTTGATATTCCTTTCAGCCTATTGGCTCCCATAGTACTGCTCTTCATGGCATGGGCGTTTGATAATAAAATAAACCGGGTTGACGGGATAATACTATTATTAATATTTTCGTTTTTCATGTATGCCACAGCACGTAAAACATTTAAGATGAAAGCCATTCCCGAAATAGAAGAACTGGAAAAAACCACCAAGCCCAAAAAGGTGTGGCTGTCAATCGTATTTATTATCGGCGGGCTTGCCATGCTGATAATCGGGGGGCAACTTATAGTCAACAGCGCAACCAAAATAGCACAGGCATGGGGAATAAGCCAAGCGGTAATAGGATTAACTATAGTGGCGCTCGGCACTTCATTGCCCGAACTGGCAACATCAGTAGTTGCTGCATTCAAAAAAAACTCAGACATTGCTCTCGGAAACGTAATAGGCTCAAACATATTCAATGTGTTTTTCATATTAGGAATAAGCACCCTTGTGCGCCCCTTGCCTGCATATCCGGCCATCTTTACCGACCTATTGATTACGGCCTTAGGAAGCCTTTTGGTACTGATATTCGTTTTCACAAATAAAAAACACGAGATAAAACGCTGGGAAGGACTTTTGCTTTTAATTATTTATGGCGTATATTTGTACTGGATGATAACGCAGCAATAGCTAAGCCCCTCCAAACCTCTTTTGCCCTTTCGGATTTCTTGGTAAACCAAGCGAACAAGTTCGAGCGGCAATCCGAAAGTTATTATTTGCGGATTTGTAATCCGATGAGACAGAGGAAGGTCAGGATGAGGAGAGTTATTTGCGGAAATCTGCGTTATCCGCGTAATTTGCGTTCTGTCTTAGAATGCTTGGTAAACCGGTTTTTCAATTATAACAATATAAACATAACATTATGAAACTGTTTGATGTATATCCTCTTTTCGACATTGAAATAGTTCGCGGAAGCGGATGCAAAATTTACGACAACAACAATGTAGAATACCTCGACTTGTACGGAGGGCATGCAGTTATATCTATAGGCCACTCCCAGCCTTACTACGTTCAGAAACTACAAAATCAAGTAGAGAAACTGGTATTTTATTCAAACTCGGTAATAAACAACCTACAGGTGGAAGTAGCCGAAAAACTCGGAGAAATATCGGGTTACGACGACTATTTCTTCTTTATGATAAACTCCGGTGCCGAAGCAAACGAAAATGCGCTGAAACTGGCGTCTTTCCATACAGGACGGAAAAAGGTTGTTTCTTTCAGCAAAAGTTTTCATGGGCGCACATCGGCCAGCGTGCGGATAACCGACAATCCAAAGATTGTAGCACCCGTTAACGAAGGTATCGACGTAGAGTTCCTGCCTCTGAACGACATAAAAAAAGTACAGAAGTCATTACAAAACAACGACGTTTGTGCCGTTATAATCGAGGGAATACAAGGAGTAGGAGGAATACAAGTGCCTGACTCAAAATTTTTACAGCAACTAAGCGACGAATGTAAAAAAACAGGAACCATACTTATTCTCGACGAGATACAATCGGGCTATGGCCGTAGTGGTAAATTCTTTGCCCACCAGTATTCGGGAATAAAACCCGACATCATTACCGTAGCCAAAGGGATGGGTAACGGATTTCCTGTGGCGGGGCTTCTGATTAGTCCGATGTTCAAAGCCTCGCACGGGTTGCTCGGAACAACTTTCGGAGGAAATCATTTGGCTTGTGCCGCTTCGACTGCAGTACTGGACATAATTAAGGTGGAACGGCTTATCGAAAACGCCGCCACTGTAGGAGATTACCTGCTCGGCGAATTAAAACAGTTCAAAGAAATTAAAGAAGTACGCGGATTGGGCTTGATGATAGGATTGGAATTTGACAAACCCGTAAAAGAAATACGTAACAACTTATTATTCGAAAAGCATATTTTCACCGGTGTAAGCGGAACAAATACTATCCGCCTACTACCGCCGCTATGCCTGTCGAAAGCCGAAGCCGATGTATTTCTGGAAGCATTGAGAGATGTTTTATAATTTAAGCTACATTAGTTAAAAGCATATATAATTTTTCTGTCATCCCGTAAGGCGGCTTCAAGTCCGCTTTACGGGTTTTTTAATGTTTTTTGCATCTTCGGGCGAAAAAAGTTTGTCGGAAAGCCACCCCCATGTTACCGCGCGAATCCTTCGCGTGGTAAGATAAAAAAAGAGTTTGTCCGGAAGCCACCCGATACAATCGTGCGACAGCGAGGGGTAATTTGCATTCAAAAAAACTTTTGAGACAGCCCCAGCGAGGAAAATCTGTGCTACTCCCCCATTGCACGTATATTCCCGCCAACCCATTGCAAAACCTTGTCTTACCCAATTTGCAATCCGGTTTAAAAAACGTACTTTTGCAAAAAAGATTTTCTATGCAAAGCATTTGTGTTTATTGTGGCTCAAGCACTCAGGTCGATTCCCTGTTTTTTGATACAGCAGCAGAGTTAGGAAAAATTTTTGCTGAAAACGAAATAAAGCTAATCTACGGAGGAGGCTCGGTGGGTTTGATGGGCACTATTGCTGACAGCACGCTGGCAGCAGGCGGCAAAGCCACAGGAATAATTCCACGCTTTATGTACGAAGAGAATTGGTGTCATACCAACCTGTCCGAACTCGTAATAGTAGAAACCATGCACGAGCGCAAACAAAAAATGGTACAAATGGCAGATGCCCTCGTTGCACTACCGGGCGGATGTGGCACGATGGAAGAACTATTCGAAGCCATTACATGGAAACAACTGGGGCTGATTACCAAACCAATCGTAATAGTAAACGTAGATGATTATTATACGCCGCTCTTGAAAATGCTCACGTCGGCTGCCGACAAAAACTTTATGCGCGAAAAACATTTGCAAATGTGGCAGGTAGTGACATCGCCCGATGAGGTATTGCCGGCTATAGCAAATGCGCCCGAATGGGACTCAAACTACCGTAAATTTGCCGCTATATAATTAAAACATGCCAAACGACTCAACATATTTGCCGAATTGGGACGAGATTACTTCTCCTCTCGATTCATTACAACAAAGTTGCGATTCGTTGCAAGCATACATACCACCTTTTGCCGGCAACTCGGGCATATTTTCTCCATCTCTGCCCGAAACAGAAAACTGGGTTTTTCTGTTTTTAGGAGGCTTGTTCTTTCTGCTTGTATTTTCGATACGGATGTATCCCGGCATAATTGCAGAAGACCTGTATTCCATTTTTCGTGTCAAAGAACGCGTTACCCTATATGGTAATTCCGAAAAAAAAGACTCCCGTGTAAGGATACTTTTTGTACTTCTCTCTTTTTGCATTATCAGCCTGTATGCCTACTCTTTCTGTTACGAGCCAAGTATAGGCAACGAATTTACATTTATCGGGTATCTTCCGTACCTATTAGCCACATCCTGCTTCTTTATTGCAAAGAGCCTAATAAACAGGCTACTATGCTTTGTTTTTTTCGATTACAGAACACTTGATATAGCCCGGAAAAGCTATTATAACCTTATCATCTTTTTCGGAGTAAGCATTTTCCCCCTGCTTATAATCAGTATCTACGCCACTCCCCAAATTACAATCATAGCCCATATTGGGGCTGCAATCGTTTACATACTAACCCTTGCATTAATCTTTTTAAAGATATTTCAAATATTTTACTCAAAAAAAATAGATTTTTTTTACATATTGTTGTATCTTTGCACCCTCGAAATTTTACCTGTAATTGCTTTGATACTGATGTATCTACAGAAAATATGATTGTTTAATCCCAAAAATATATAAAGTTGAAAGTCAAAAAGATACTGGTTTCGCAGCCGAAACCCACAACTGAAAAATCACCTTATTACGATATTGCTGATAAATACAGCGTGAAGATTGATTTTCGTCCTTTCATCAAAGTTGACCCCATTGGAGCGAAAGAGTTCAGAACACAACGCATTAACATTTTAGATTACACAGCAATAGTATTCAATTCGCGCCATGGAATCGACCATTTTTTCCGTTTGTGCGAAGAGTTGAGGGTAAACGTTCCCGAAACAATGAAGTATTTCTGCATATCCGAAACAGTAGCTTTATATCTGCAACGCTATATCCAGTACCGTAAGCGTAAAGTGTTTTTTTCGCCAACAGGCAAACTACCCGAATTTATTGTAGTACTGAACAAGCATGCCGACGAAAAATTTCTGTTCGTAACATCCGAAGTTCAGAACGAGGACACCCTAAAAGCATTGGAAGGATCCAAAATAAAATTCGACAAAGCTATCATGTACCGTACAGTTAGCAACGATTTTGGGCCCGACGAAAAATTTGATTATGATATGCTTATATTCTTCAGTCCGGCAGGAATCGACTCGTTGCTGAAGAACTTCCCCAATTTTGAACAAGGCGAAATACAAATCGGTACTTTCGGGCCAACCACTGCACAAGCAGTACGCGACGCAGGATTGCGTTTGGATTTAGAAGCTCCCCAGCCGGGTGTCCCTTCGATGACAATGGCTCTGGACAATTTCCTGAAAGAAGTAAAAAAACAAAAAAAGTAATTGTTTTTACAACAACATAATTATTCTAAACATATCCCGGAAGTACGGAAGAAAATCCTTACTTTTGGGATATTTCTTTTTTTTAATGTGTTTTTTTGAACGTTTAATTCCGACGGCACACTTAATAAACAAAAACTAACAATTAATAATTAGATAAATGAAACCAAATTCTTTTCCAAAAGCAGAGCACCTTTGCAAAGAGAAGGAGATAACACGATTATTCTCCGAAGGAAAAGCATTTATCAATTACCCTTTTAGAGTCGTTTATTCCGTCGAAAAAAAAGAAAATGACGTATCGGTCAAAGTAATGGTGAGCGTTCCTAAAAAACGCTTTAAACGGGCTGTAAAAAGAAACAGGCTTAAACGCCTGATGCGCGAAGCCTACCGACTGAATAAAAATCTCCTGACCGAAGTATTAACCGAAAAAGAACTCCGGCTAAATATCGCTTTTCAGTACATATCAGACGATGAACAGGACTTTGCCTATATTGAGAAAAAAATGACAAACGCTCTGAATAAGATAAAAGAAGCAGTGATTCAATGTTGAATCGTTTGAATTGTATAATCGTTGAAACTGTATTTTCCGCTGGCGTAGACTTGACTTGAAAAACAGTTACATTCAGATAATTTGCTCTAACGAGCAACGCACAGGTAAATACCTGCGCGAGCCATTAGAACGAAGGACAAGCGCATCAAAATATGCAGAATTGCTATTTTATTCTTTCGTAGCCGAAGCTAATCTTTCCGCCTCAGCTGGTGAGCGTAAAGAAATTCAGCGTAACGCAGCGTTAAACAGGATTTGCTGTTTGACGAGCGAAGCGAGGAGTTTCAAAGCCTGTAGCGTAGTGAAGCTGAATTTTAGCGAAGCAGGTGTAGCGGTGNTAGCGGTGGCTTTTTTGTTTACTTTTTCAGCTATAGGAAAAAGTAAAAGCCTGTCTGGCTGGAGGACAAAAGAATATCGGAAGAAAAATATCGGAACTCTCCCTATTGAGAGAGGGACTTTGAGAGCGAGAAACGAAAGAAAAATATCTGATGAATTGGGTGTTTAAAATGTAATTTTGATGGTTATCCTAATTAGAACAGATAAATAATACAGATGAAAATATTTATATTTAAACGGAAATCTCAGAATAATTCTTTTAAATGAATTACTGGTCATAGACACAGAAAAGAATGAAAAAAATAATCGAATTTATCGTACTGCTTCCTGTATATATATACCGTATCTGCATATCGCCATTCATCCCCCCGCGATGCAGATATACCCCTACATGCTCGCAATATGCTATCGAAGCTGTGAAAAAACACGGCGTAATAAAAGGAGGATGGCTCGCCGTAAAACGCATCGCCCGTTGCCACCCTTGGGGGGGCTGTGGCTACGACCCTGTACCATAAAATAAGTATTAATGTAGAAAAATGGCAAAACTCAAGTACATCGTTCTATACCCTTTCTCACTGCTTTACGGGCTTGTAAGCAAGATAAGGAATATACTCTTCGACAAGGACATTCTTCGGTCAGAAGAGTTTGACATTCCTATTATCTCTGTAGGCAATCTGGCAGTAGGCGGCACAGGCAAAACCCCCCATACCGAATACATACTCTCCTTTTTGCAGAACAAGTGGAAAACAGCAATGCTTAGCCGTGGCTACAAACGCAAGACAAAAGGATTTCGCCCGGCCAATGCCAGTGCCAATGCCAATACCATCGGCGACGAGCCTTTTCAGATACATCAAAAATTTCCGGACGTTACAGTTGCCGTATGCGAGAAGCGGGTGCAAGGAGTATCCAAGCTATTGGAATTATACCCCGATTTGCAGGCAGTGGTACTTGATGATGCTTTTCAGCACCGCCATATAAAAGCAGGATTTTCCATCCTATTAACCGATTATTCAAGGCTATATATCGACGATTTTTACCTGCCTTCGGGGCGCCTGCGCGAATCAAAAAAAGGTAGCCGGCGTGCTGATATAATTGTAGTGACCAAATGCCCTGCTACCATCGGCAGGGGCAAAATGGAATCCATCGAATCAAAATTAAAACCCAACGGACAGCAAACACTATTCTTTTCCTCGTACGATTACAAGGAGCTTAAACCCGTGTTCGGGCAATCTGATAAAAAAGCTATGATAACGCCCGATACGGGCATTTTAGTTGTAGCCGGAATTGTATCGCCACAACCCATGATAGAATATCTGAGGCAGTTTTCATCGCATATCGATTCGTTGCTGTTTCCCGACCATCACTCCTTTTCGCCGGACGATATTGACGCAATAACAAAAAAAATAGGCGCAATGAACCACACGCAGAAAATAATTGTTGTAACTGAGAAAGACGCTGCCCGGATTATATCAAACCCCGATTATCCGAACGAACTAAAATCAAAAACATTTGCACTGCCCATACAAGTAAAGATATTAGATAATAAAGAGACTTTATTCACCGAAAAAATAGAACGCTATGTTAGAGAAAATTCAAGAAACCGCTGATTTCTTAAAAAAGAAAATATCTACCCGTCCCAAAACCGGAATAATTTTAGGAACAGGCTTAGGCAATTTAGTAACCGAACTTACGGACAAAACCGAAATACCATACGAAACTATTCCGAATTTCCCCGTTTCCACCGTCGAAGGGCATAGCGGTAAACTAATAGTGGGTAAGCTCGGCGGAGTGGATGTACTCGCCATGCAGGGGCGTTTTCATTACTACGAAGGATACGATATGAAACAGGTAACATTCCCTGTCAGGGTAATGAAAGCATTGGGCATTGAAACGTTACTTGTTTCGAATGCAGCTGGGGGCATGAATCCCGGCTTCGAAATAGGCGACCTGATGATTATAACCGACCACATCAACCTGTTTCCCGAACACCCCCTGCGGGGTAAAAACAACCCCGCAATGGGAACACGATTCCCCGATATGAGCGAAGCATACTCCAAAGAGCTGATAGAAAAAGCAAAAGACATAGCACACGAAAACAAAATCCGCGTGGTAGAGGGAGTGTATGTAGGAACAAGCGGCCCGACTTTTGAAACTCCCGCCGAATATAAATACTTCCGCATAATAGGCGGCGATGCCGTAGGAATGAGCACCGTACCCGAAGTAATTGTAGCGAACCATGCCGGAATAAAAGTATTTGGCATGTCCATCATTACCGACTTAGGTGTAGAAGGAAAAATAGTAGAAGTATCGCACGAGGAAGTTCAGGAAATAGGCAACAAAGCGCAACCCCTTATGACCACGATAATGAAAGAACTGGTAAAGCGGATATAACTTTAAATGTGCCAATGTGACCTAATGCGCTAATTTACCAATAAATTCATATTATTTCTTTGTCAAGAGAGGGAGATTTATCCGACAAGCGGCTTCGAGCCGCTGTACGGTATTGCATGGCGTATAGCGGCTTCAATTTCCGACACATCGGAATGTTCCATCCGCTTTACGCCTAAAATATGGTTCTTAAGATAGAACGCAAATTTCGCAGATAACGCAAATTTCCACAAATTACTCATTCTCTCGCTGGCGCGGATGCTACATTCCGACGTGTCGGAAATTGTAGTCCGTGTCCTGCTTGAAAAGCAGCCATATTCCAAATAGTGCCCCCCACTGGCGCAAGTTTAGCGAAGCGTAACTTGTGCCGGAAATATATACTTGCTTACTATCATCTGGTGACGTAGCGATACGCTGCTATATGGGACAAAGGCGAATTATCCGTAAAGCGGACTGAAAGCCGCTATACGGAAACAAATAATAATTAAACATTAATAATTAACCCCGCGTCTTTCTGTCTTTGCCTCTATAAATAAAAGAAAAATCACTTAATTTACTGATTTAATGCACGAAATCTGTGAAAATGAATTATTTTTGCAGAAATTTCCGATAATATGGAAATAATTAAATAAATCTTTTTACAACCCAAAAAGTATCGAAATTAAATGAAAGTAGCAATTGTAGGTGCCAGTGGCGCTGTTGGCCAGGAATTTTTGCGGGTATTGGCAGAACGTAATTTCCCGCTTACCGAACTGGTTTTGTTCGGGTCTTCACGTAGTGCAGGAACTGTTTACGAGTATCTAGGAAAGAAGATTACGGTCAAAGAACTGAAACATGGCGACGATTTCAAAGGTATGGACATCGTTTTCACTTCGGCAGGCGCAGGTACTTCCAAAGAGTTTGCAGAAGATATTACCAAATTTGGCGCTGTAATGATTGACAATTCGAGCGCATTCCGCATGGATGATGATGTGCCATTGGTAGTGCCCGAAGTAAATGCTGCGGACGCTAAAAACCGTCCGCGCGGCATCATTGCCAACCCTAACTGTACCACCATACAGATGGTTGTGGCATTGCAGCCTATCGAGGAGCTTTCGCATATCAAAAGAGTGCACGTATCTACCTATCAGGCAGCAAGCGGTGCGGGAGCAGCCGCTATGGACGAGCTTGAAAACCAATACAAACAAATTGTAAACGGCGAAGAAGTAACAATCGAGAAATTTGCATACCAGTTGGCTTACAACCTTATACCACAGGTTGATGTGTTTACCGAAAACGGATACACCAAAGAAGAGATGAAAATGTTTAACGAAACACGTAAAATCATGCATTCGGACATTGCCGTGAGTGCAACCTGCGTACGTGTTCCGGCTTTGCGCGCACACTCTGAGAGCATCTGGGTAGAGACTGAAAAACCTATCAGCATCGAAGAAGCACGTCAGGCTTTTGAAAAAGCCGAAGGCATTGAAGTTATCGACAGTCCGGCTGAGAAAAAATATCCTATGCCATTGTTCCTTTCGGGAAAAGACCCTGTGCATGTAGGGCGCATCCGCAAAGATTTGGCAAACCCTAATGGATTGACTTTCTGGTGTGTAAGCGACCAAATTAAAAAAGGGGCAGCACTCAATGCAGTTCAGATAGCAGAATACCTGATTGCAGAAAAAAACATCTGAATTTACCCGTTATAATATAGCAAAAAGCCATAAGTTTATTTATGGCTTTTTGTTTTTAACACCGCTATCCTACAACGCAGGATAAAATACTTTACGGTACGATACATAATGTTAAAAGAACAGGGTTCGTACTCCGAAAATAAACTTTTTATCCTGTTAAACGTTCATATTGTCAGAGTAACAGTTACTCTGTATTAGCCAGAGAGAGAGAAATGCTATGGATTTGAGAAACAAACGGATAATTATTACAGGAGCCACTTCAGGCATAGGACAGCAACTTATGTATATGCTGTCGAAGTATGAAGGAACAAAAATAATTGCCGTGGGGCGAAGGATGAGGAATATCCCTATTGCAATGAACATAATACCTTTCAAAGCGGATATTTCACTCAAAAAAAACATTGATGAATTATTCGATTTTGCGATAGAAAAACTCGGTGGAATCGACATTTTCATTTCAAATGCAGGATATTCCTACTTCCACACACACCAACACGCCCAATGGAAAGATTTCGACAATATTTTCAAAACCAACGTACTGGCATCTATCTATATTACTAAAAAAATGCTCGACCTGCACCTGAACACTGCCAAAGAATTTATGGTTGCCATCACAGTATCCTGCATAGCAAAAGTTCATCTGCCTACCAATCCCGTGTACATCGCCAGCAAATCGGCATTGGATGGATTTATACGAACCGTAAAATACGAATTTCCGCCACAAGGCAAAATAGTAGGCATATATCCGGCGAGAGTTAAGCATACAAACTTTTTCGAGGATATGATAAGCGGCCAAAAAGTAGAAATGCCCGGAACAGTGCAAACTCCCAAGCAAGTAGCCAAAGCAATAATACGAGGATTCGAAAAAAACAAAAAAACAATATACACCGCCCCTTTTAGCCGGATTACAATCTACCTGTTCAACGTTTTTCCATTCATCCTGAAATGGTATTCGAACCGGATAAATAAGAAAAATATAGCCGTATCCAACAATTAAAATCGGAGTTCTCCCCTATCCTTTCACTTGCAAATAAAATATAATTTCTTTACTTACAACTTCCTTCAACATCACTCTACTTCGCCAAACAGTTACTCCCGGCTTGCCGAAATCAGCATTACTTTCCTACCTCAAATAATGGTATTTTTTCTAATCACAGATTAGAAAAAGCAAAAACAAATGCGGATAAATACTTATTCTTATGTAACTTTGTGCTACAAAAGCTATCTAAATATGAATTTCAAATACGATGTAATTGTAGTAGGTGCCGGACATGCCGGAAACGAGGCAGCCTGTGCCGCCGCTAACTTAGGTTCGAACACCCTGCTTGTAACAATGGATATGAACAAAGTAGGTCAAATGAGCTGCAATCCGGCTGTGGGAGGCATTGCCAAAGGACAGATTGTTCGTGAGATTGACGCGTTGGGCGGGCAAATGGGAATTATTACCGACCGGAGCGCCATCCAGTTTCGTATGCTGAACCGGTCGAAAGGGCCGGCAATGTGGAGCCCCCGCTCGCAAAGCGACCGTATGCAATTCATTCAAGAATGGATAAAAACCCTCACAGGTACACCAAACCTGCATATATGGCAAGATACCGTTACCGGGCTAACCATAGAAAATGGTCAGGTTAGCGGAGTAAAAACCCTTCTTGGGATAACTTTTCGTGCAAAATGCGTTGTCCTTACCAACGGTACTTTCCTCAATGGATTGATGCATATAGGCAAAACACAAATAGCAGGAGGGCGGTGTTCCGAACCTTCGTCGTATGGCATTGCCGAGCAGTTGAAAGAACACGGATTCACCGTCGAACGGATGAAGACCGGAACTCCAATGAGGATAGACGGACGAAGCATCGACTTTTCGAAAATGACCGAACAGGTGGGCGAAGATGATTTTCATAAATTCTCCTTTCTGGAAGATGTAAAGCGCGAGTTAAAACAAATGAGTTGCTGGATAACATATACCAACGAGGAAACTCATGAGGAATTACGAAAAGGATTACCCGAATCGCCCCTTTACAACGGACAGATACAAAGCATAGGCCCACGATATTGTCCCAGCATCGAAACTAAAATAGTGACCTTTACCGACAAAACAGCACATCAGTTATTCCTCGAACCCGAAGGAGTAGATTCGCAGGAGTATTACGTAAACGGCTTCTCTTCGTCCCTACCCTATCAGGTACAGATAGCAGCAATCCAAACTGTACCGGGATTGGAAAAAGCCGAGCTATTCCGTCCGGGCTATGCTATTGAATACGATTTTTTCGACCCCACGCAATTAAACCATACACTGGAAACCAAACGGATAAAAAACCTGTTTTTTGCAGGACAGATTAATGGTACTACCGGATACGAAGAAGCCGGAGGGCAAGGACTGATTGCCGGAATAAATGCCCATATTAATTGCCATGGCGGTACGAGCTTTGTGCTTGGACGCGATGAGGCATATATTGGCGTACTGATTGACGACCTGGTGACAAAAGGAGTGGACGAGCCATACCGAATGTTTACATCGCGTGCCGAATACCGGATAATTTTACGGCAGGATGATGCGGATATGCGCTTGACTGAGAAAGCCTATCGATTGGGATTGGCAACAGATGTTAGATTTGGTCTACATAAAACGAAAAAAGAAGAGCAGAATAAATTAATCGATTTTCTGAACAATTATTCGATAAAACCGGCGCAGATAAATCCGTTCTTACAATCGAAAGAGTCTTCGGAACTGAAGCATGGATGCAAACTGAGTGACTTAATCCTCCGCCCACAATTTGGCATTAATGAGTTGGCCGAAGCAATGCCTGCACTGAAAGAAAAAATAGAACAGATTGAATCGCGCAAAGAGGAAATTGTAGAATCGGTAGAAGTGGTGATGAAATATGCGGGCTATATCGAACGCGAAAAAATGATAGCAGATAAGCTGCAACGCTTGGAACATATCCAGCTACGGGGAAAAGTGGATTACAATTCTATCCACACCATATCGACCGAGGCGAGGCAAAAACTCACAAAGATAGACCCCGAAACAATTGGGCAGGCATCGCGTATTCCGGGTATTTCGCCAAGCGACGTAAATATATTGCTCGTATTACTTGGCCGATAAAAACGGAATGTTTCACGTGGAACAATTATAAATAAAGTTGCGTACCTACGGCACGCTAATTATTGCGAAAATTATTATTACCAAACTTCCGTCCCTACGGGACATAGGAATGCCTTAATATATAACAAAGAAAAAAATATCAAAACTAATAAAAGTGATGAAAAAGAAATAAATAATATATATCGAAAAAATACATGAAAACAAAAAGTCTCGTAGGACAAAAGTTTGGTAATTACGTACAAATACACAAAATCAGCGTGCCGTAGGTACGCAACACACAATATATGTAACATCGGATTTCTTGGCAAGCCAAGCGAACAAGTTCGAGCGCAGCCCAATGGCAAAGCGAAGCGTCGCCTTGGGTTAGTTTGCAACAGCAAACTTAGCGGGCTGCAAGCCCAAGTTAAAGCTTAACCTGCGCTTTCAGCGCGCTGAATAGTTAATTTATTTAAACCCAAGGCGACGCTTCGCTTTGCCATTGGGCTAAATTAAAACGGGCTTACAGCCCTTAACGTCAGGATTCTTCTAATGCTTGAAATCTTCCGACCACAACTAATTACAAATTCGAAAGGACGAAGGGAACAAAAAAGCAAATACTTTATACTTAACAGAAAATATGAAATACAACATCCGAATAGCTACCGAGAACGATTTTGAAAAGCTAATAATACTTTTCGAAGAATTTGCTCTGTTCGAAAAAGTACCGGAAAAGATGCTTAACACAGCAGAGCGGATGAGAGCGGAAAAAGATTTCTTTAATTGTTTTGTTGCCGAAAATTCGGAAAACGAAATTGTCGGATATGCTATTTTCTTCTTTTTTTATTTAAGCTGGAGTGGAAAAAGCCTGTATATGGACGACCTATATGTGAAAGAAAAATTCAGAGGTGAGGGTATCGGTACTGACTTAATTAATAATGTTATTTTCTTTGCAAAAGAAAATAACTGCCACAAACTGCGCTGGCAGGTTTCAAATTGGAATGAAAAAGCTATCAATTTCTACAAAAAAATTGGTGCGGAAATTGATGAAGACGAAAGAAATTGTAATCTGATAGTATAAAGAGAACGATTGTTCCACGTGGAACAATAATAATCATGAAAAAGAACGAAAGACTGAAAAACGAAGTTGCAGCACTACCGCACAAGCCGGGAGTGTATCAGTATTTCAACTCGAACGACGAAATTATATACGTAGGAAAAGCCAAAAATTTAAAAAAGAGGGTTTCTTCCTATTTCAACAAAATACACGAATACCCAAAGGTAAATGTATTGGTAAAAAACATCGACCATTTAAAATATATAGTAGTCGAAACCGAAGCCGATGCACTTTTGCTCGAAAGCAATCTGATAAAAGAATACCGCCCTCGGTATAATGCAATGCTGAAAGATGATAAAACTTATCCCAGCATTTGTATCACAAAAGAAGTTTTTCCGCGCGTATTCAAAACACGGAATATCATAAAAAACGGTTCGCAGTATTTTGGTCCTTACAGCTCCACATATACTATCAACTCAATTTTAGAAATTATACACGAACTATATCCGATACGTACCTGCCGCCTGCCGCTAACGAAAGAAAATATTGAAGCAGGAAAATTTAAAGTTTGTCTGCAATACCATATTCACAGATGCAAAGGCCCCTGCGAAGGGAAACAATCAATAGAAGAATATCAGAACGACATAGAACAGGTTCGGAAAATAATACAGGGCGATGCCAACGAAATAAGTAAAATGCTGTATAAAGAAATGCAGGAACTTGCAGCCGAATACAAATTTGAAGAAGCACAAAAACTAAAAGAAAAATACGAACTGATAGAAAGTTTCAAAGTAAAATCGGTTATTGCCAACACAATTGTTGAAAACACCGATGCCTTTGGATATGATGAAGACGAAAACTCGGCTTATATCAGTATCATCCGTATTTCGAAAGGATCAATCATTCAAGGTTACACCATCGAGTATAAAAAACGACTGAATGAAAACAAAGAGGATATTCTGGTAATGGCAATACTCGAACTCAGGGAGAAACTGCAAAGCAACTCGAAAGAAATAATTGTACCTTTCGACATCGACTTTCCGATGGAAAACATAAAGGTGAATATACCGCAACGTGGCGACAGAAAAAAACTGCTCGAATTTGCTATGCAGAATGTAAAGCAGTTTAAACTGGACAAACTGAAACAGGAAGAAAAACTAAACCCCGACCAACGGGCGATTTCTATTTTGAAAGAAGTACAGGAAAAACTGCACTTGGAAAAACTCCCCATGACCATCGAAGCATTCGACAACTCCAACATATCGGGGAGCAGTGCCGTAGCAGCCTGCGTGGTTTTCAAAAAAGCCAAACCCTCGAAAAAAGATTACCGCACATACAATATCAATACGGTGCAAGGGCCGGACGATTACGCCTCGATGAAAGAAGTGGTAAGACGACGGTACTCGCGCATGATAAAAGAAGGCACCCCCCTACCCGACCTCATTATTACCGATGGTGGAAAAGGACAGATGGAAGTAGTACGAAAAGTGGTGGAAGATGAGCTGAATCTGAAAATACCAATAGCCGGCTTGGCAAAAAATGATAAGCACCGCACAAGCGAATTGCTGTTCGGGTTTCCTCCGAAAGAAATAGGGCTAAAACCAAACGACCAACTTTTCAAACTCCTTGCTTCTATTCAGGATGAGGTGCACCGTTTTGCCATAAAATTTCACCGCAACAAGCGGAGCAAAAAACAAGTAGCTTCGGAGCTCGATTCGGTGAAAGGAATTGGCGAACAAACCAAAAACGAACTGATAAAACACTTTAAGAGCGTAAAACGAATTAAAAGCGCAAATTTTGAAGAACTGAAAAATTTGATTGGAAACCACAGAGCATCAATAGTTTACAACTATTTCCATTCCGATTTGAGCTCCTGAGAATCGAATATTTTAATTTCGGTGGGCAGATGACAGGAAATATTTCAAAGAAAAGGTAGTAATTTAATAAAATTTTAAACCACCGGATTAACTTACTCGAACTTATAACTTGATTCACTAAAAAATCCAATGAGGCAAACTAATAAGGTAATAAGGTTATCTTTTTATTATCAATATTGGTTACTAAGGTTTAAGATGAAAAATAAGGTTTATATTTGAAAAACCTTATTCAAAAAAAGAAAACCTTAGTAACCCCAAGGAGTAAATAAAAATGAAACCTTATTAGCTTATTAAAATTTACAACCATCAAAACTTTTATTTTACAGAAAAT
>NZ_QVMH01000040.1:11190-23168 GCF_010501035.1 Paludibacter sp. 221 | reverse complement strand
ACCTTATTAGCTTATTAAAATTTACAACCATCAAAACTTTTATTTTACAGAAAATGCAAATTGATAATGTAAAAGAATGAGAGATAAAAATCAATAAGGTAATAAAGTTATTATTCTGCCATTGGTAATATATTACTAAGGTTAAAAAAATAAGGTTTATATTTGAAAAACCTTATTTAAAAAAAGAAAACCTTAGTAACCCAAAAACTAAATAAAAACGGGACCTTATTAGCTTATTAAAAAATCTATTGTCATGAAAATTGAATATAATAATTTGTATACTCATTTTGTTTTTTGTACTTACAAACGTTTACCACTAATCAGGGAAGAAAATCGAGAACGAATAGAAAAATATATAACAGGTATCGTCAATAACAACGACTGTCAATTATACGCTATTTATGCAAATCCGGAACATATTCATTTTTTAGTATCCAGAAATCCCAATATTTCAGAAGAATTATTGGCATCAATCGTAGAAAATAGTTCCGAAAAATTTATTAATGACAATAAATTGTGTGTAGGGAAATTTGAATGGCAAAAATCCTGTTCTGCTTTTTCCGTATCAAAAAGAGATGTAGATAAAGTTTGTAAATACATATTAAACCAAAAAGAACATCACAGGAAAAAAACTTTTGCCGAAGAATATGACGAATTCATAAAATTCTATCAACAAACTATTGATAAAGAAAAAATTATTACAAAAGAAAAATAAGGTAATAAGGTTAATTTTATTCTGCTAATTCAGGTTACTAAGGTTATTGATTGAAAAATAAGGTTTTTACGAAAGATTCATGTTGTTAATCTTTGTTTTGATAATGAACCTTAGTAACTATAATAGTGAAATGAAAAATAACCTTATTACCTTATTTTGTTTATAAGTTGTAATCTCAGTTTTTTATATCTTACAAGCGACATAATAGACCTTAGTAACTATTGTGTAATTTTTGGCACAAGTTACGTTACACTAAACTTGCACCAGTGGAGAGCCCCCCTGCCTTGCCTTTCAGGCAAAGTATAATTGGTAGCTGCTGACGCAAGCTGCGTTTCGCTTGCATATATATCATTATAAGGTTTCTCATGTGAGAAGCCTTATTTTTTACTACTTTTGTACCATAACTTTTATAAGCTATGTATACAAAAGTAGTTTTGATAACGGGTGCAAGTTCCGGCATTGGGTTGGAAGTGGCAAAGCAACTTGCCGAAAAAGAGGTACGCGTATATGCCTGCTCGCGGCGGGGTGCTATTCAAGGTCTTAGCAAGGAGCAGGAAAACAACATCTTCGCTCTGAAAATGGATGTCAATAAAGAGAAAGATATTCACGCCGTTATTTCCCAAATATTGGAACAGAATAACCGTCTGGATGCTGTTATCTGTAATGCCGGAAACGGCATCGGAGGTTCTATAGAGGATACCTCGGAACAGGAAGTGCGTTACCAGATGGAAACAAATTTTTTTGGTACGGTAAAAACCATTCAGGCTTGCTTACCTGTGTTCCGTAAGCAAGGTTACGGAAAAATCATGGCAACTTCGTCTGTTGCAGCTATTGTACCTATCCCCTATCAGGCTTTTTATTCGGCCGGAAAATCTGCTGTTTCCATCTTTATGCAAGCACTGTATATGGAAACTAAACAGTTTGGCATACAATGCTGTACGGTACTTCCGGGCGATACTAAAACGGATTTTACTTCGACCCGAAAATATACCGATAAATCGCAGGATTCTGCTTACTCTACCCGAATGAAAAAATCGGTAAGCAAAATGGAAAGGGATGAACAAAACGGGATGAAAGCCTCGTTTGTAGCCCGTAAAATGGTAAATCAAATTATGCGTAAACGAATGAAACTTACCGTAATACCCGGACTGCAATATAAGTTGATATGTGGAGTTTTCCCCATCATCCCCACCCGGTTGCGGCTGTGGATAGTAGGAAAATTGTATTAATCACATCGCTCGTTTATGCTATCAACAAGTTGTTGAAAACTGTTGATAAATGGCTAAAAGAAATATTGAAAATAAATTTGCAGATTCGAGAACCAATTCTTTATAGCAGTTGTTCTGAAAATACAAAATAAGTTAGCACGTTTTTTGAAATTATTTTTTAACCCGTTTTTTCACGTTTTCAATACCGGTCGTCGAAAAAACTTTCTAACTTTGCCATTATCAACAGCGTGTTGATAAAGTTTGTAAATGGATTGTTTCTCAAAATATTATAAAAAATAATATTGTCGATATATCAATCCGTTTATCTTAATAATGAAAAATAGAAGTTTTCAGAGATATTTTTATCAACCTTATCAACAACCTATAATTACTAAAATAAATATTTTAAAAAAAAGAATAAAGAATAATATTATAATTTCTTTTGTTTAAAACCTGAATATGGAAAAAGAAAAATTGATAGAAGAAATAAACCGGCTTAGGAAAGAAAAAAATGCTGTTATCATGGCTCATTACTACCAAGTGGGCGATATACAGGATATAGCCGACTATGTGGGTGATAGCCTGGCATTGGCACAATGGGCTGCTAAAACCGATGCGGATATAATAGTATTGTGTGGAGTGCATTTTATGGGCGAAACAGCTAAGATTCTTTCGCCCGACAAAAAAGTGCTTGTTCCTGATTTGGAAGCAGGATGTTCGCTGGCCGACAGCTGTCCGGCCGATAAATTTGAGGAATTTGTAAAAGCGCATCCCGACCATACTGTAATATCTTATGTAAATACTACTGCTGCGGTAAAAGCACTGACCGATGTGGTGGTAACTTCTACCAATGCCAAAAAAATAGTAGACCAATTCCCCGAAGATGCAAAATTGATTTTTGGTCCCGACAGGAATCTTGGAAATTATATCAATAGCGTGACAGGACGCTCTATGTTGCTTTGGGATGGTGCTTGCCATGTGCATGAACAGTTTTCGCTCGAAAGGCTCTTAAAACTCAAGGAAACGCATCCTGAGGCAATTGTACTGGCTCACCCTGAGTGTAAACAGCAGGTATTAATGTTGGCCGATTTTATAGGTTCTACTCAGGCTTTATTAAATTATGCTACCAGCTCGGATAAAAAGGAATTTATAGTGGCTACTGAGTCGGGTATTTTGCACGAAATGCAAAAGAAAAATCCTGATAAGACGTTTATTCCTGTTCCGCCTAATGATAGTACCTGTGCTTGCAACGAATGTGTTTTTATGCGCTTGAATACACTCGAAAAATTGTATAAATGCCTGCGCGACGAACAGCCCGAAATACTGGTAGACGAAGAAATACGTAAGAAAGCAGTAAAACCTATTCTCCGCATGTTGGAGATGAGTTGAAAAGTTATAAATTTAGAATGATGGAAGTAAAATCAGATAAATCGCTGCAGTTGTATTCGCAAAAGTCGATAGCTTTATCTACATTTTTTGGAAGTCCGCTGGCTGCCGGGATATTAATTCGCCGGAATTGTATTAATTTAGGAAACAAAAGACAAGGGCTTTATGCTTTGGTTATAAGTATTGTTTTTACTGTTTTATTGTTTGGTGTTTCATTTGCTATTCCCGACGATATTGCCGAAAAAATTCCGAATTTTGTTGTACCATTAGCCTATACGGGAATTATTTATCTGATAGTGGAAAAGATACAAGGAGCACAACTGAAAAGACATGAAATAAATAAAGAACCTTTTTATTCGGCTTGGAGAGCTTTAGGTGTAGGTGTTGTTTGCTTATTGGTTATTATGGCAAGCATTTTTACTTATGTTTGGTTTTTTCAGTCTGAGAATTGGGACGTTAAAACTTATGATAAAGGCTTGGCCGAATTTACTGAAAATGAAAATGAAGCTTTGGAATTGTACGATATGTTTGAGTATGCAAAGGATTACCGGATTATTGATTTTATAAAGAATACAGGTATTCCTAAGTGGGAGGAGAATATAAAAATAATGGAGGAACTAAACAAAATAGAGGGTATTACTCCCGAATTTATTAAGCAAAATCGGTTATTAATAGAATATTGTAATCTGAGGATTGAATCGTATGAGTTGCTTTTAGAATCTGTTGAAAACAAGGCTATAGATAATAAGTTTGAAATAGATGATATTTATTTAAAAATAGATAAAATATTAAACGAATTAAAATAGTTTAGTAGTATTTTCAAATAAGAATGGGGAACTTAAAATCACTTCTCGAAAAACGTTTTTCGGTTCGTTCGTATCAGGCTAAAAAGGTAGAGAGGGAAAAAATAGAGTATATTCTGGAATGTGCCCGCCTTTCGCCTTCGGCTGTGAATTATCAGCCTTGGGTGTTTATTATAGCTCAGTCTGACGAAGTAAAGACGAAAATGCAGGAATCATATAACAGGGAATGGTTTGCCGGAGCCGATTGTTATATTGTGGCGTGTGGAAATCACGATGAGGGCTGGAAACGTTCGGATGGTAAAGATTTTACTGATATTGATGTTTCCATAGCTTGTACGAGTATATGTCTGGCTGCTGAAGAAACAGGCTTGGGAACCTGCTGGGTTGGTAATTTTGATAAGACAGTTTTACGCCGGAATTTAGAGTTGCCCGAATACATAGAGCCTATTGCTGTATTTCCGTTGGGTTATCCTGCCGGGGATTTAAAAATTGCGGAAAAGAAACGAAAAACCCCGGACAACATAGTAAAATGGAAATAAATAAAACGGTATTAACGGGGCAAATGCTTCGTTTTTTTATTGTATTACATGCAAAACGCTCCGTTAGGAGTGTATACAGTTGAATTTTAATAAGTACATGGTCTTAATTAGTTTTTATTTTTTGCCACATAGGTTCAGTTAGTTTCCACATAGGTACACATAGCTTATATGTGATTTCTACTGTGTTTCTATGTGTTTTAGTATGTGTGTCCTATGTGAGCTAAATAATGTAAGTTAATATCTGATAAGACCGATTTTTGAAGTATAATTTTAGTACAGTTGCCCTATAAGAAACAGGGACTTTGATAGAAATTTTTTATCTTTGTAAAAATGACCTTGATAATGGGCTACGGAGGACACGCACTACATATGATAAAAGTACTGGCTCAAAACAGGGATTTGAGAAAGGCAAACCGTGCAAAAATCAAAGAAACTCACTCGGCTTACTCCAGACCATCAAAAAATCATAAATCGCTGGAAATTAAAAGAAAAGATATTTCGGCAGAAGAATTGGAAAAAATAAATTCTGAAATGAAACTAAAGATAAAGAAACAAGAACAAAAAGAGAGAATAATTGCCCTGGTAGTCACTTTTGTTGTTTTAGTTGCAATGTTTCTTTTCATTTATTCTAAAATCAGATGAACGATAAAATCAGGTATAGCTTAATAATTTTATTTGTATCCTGCTGCTTCATTAGCAATGCCCAAACAGTAAATTATTCCCCTGCATATTTTGGACCGAATGCCAATCCTGTGCCCGAATTTACTGACGCTGCTATCCCTGCAAAAACCACTATCAGGCTTTCGGGCGACTATTACTTCGGATTTGGCGACCGTACAGGCAATATTGTTTTCGCTGCCGAAGTACCTTTGTTGGCCAAGCGTGTTTCGCTAAAAGTGTGGGTACCCATGTTCGAAAACTACAAGGTAACGCAAGCTGTGTACGACGAACGTAATATGGAAGGAGGAGAGCTATCGGGAGCAGCAAGAGGCGGGGATTTTTACGTTCAGACACGGATACTTATTCTTCCTGAAAAAAAATACGCTCCAAGCATTATTCTGAATAGTACGCTGAAAACAGCTTCGGGTACAAATTTCGGTCAGAGGCGTTATTTTGATACGCCCGGATATTATTTTGATGTAGAAATAGGAAAATCCATCCATCTGAAAAACAAATTGTTGAGTGAGATAAGAGCAGTAGCAGATCTTGGATTCCTGTGCTGGGAAACCACCGGAAGTACCCAAAATGATGCCCCTATGTATGGCGGAAAAATAATTCTTTCGAACCGCCTCATCGACTTTGAAAACACATTGTCTGGTTATTACGGATGGATAGATAATGGCGATAAACCCCTCGTTTACAGCTCAAAACTTAACTTCAAGCAACCCAATTTCAATATATTTGCACAGTATCAATATGGGATAAATGATTTTCCGTATCATCATATACAGCTAGGGGTAGCTTTTGTACTATCGAAGCTGACTCCAAAGTATAATCTATCCAAATAAATACTACTTATTTTATTACTTTTGCATTCTGAAAAATAATAAAAATGATAAAACGGAAAGATATAGAAATAATGGCTCCTGCAGGCTCGTGGGAGAGCCTGTCGGCAGCTATTCAGGCGGGAGCCGATTCGGTATATTTCGGCATCGAAAAACTGAATATGCGAAGCCGATCGAGCAGTAATTTTACTACCGACGACCTACGCGAAATAGTGCATACGTGTAACGAAAACAACGTAAAGAGCTACCTCACCGTTAATACAATTATGTACGACGAGGATTTAGCCCTGATGCGCGAAATCATTGATATAGCAAAAGAATCGGGAGTATCGGCAATCATTGCCGCCGATGTAGCCGCCATGCTGTATGCTAACAAGGTAGGGGTGGAGGTGCACCTCTCAACCCAACTCAACATATCGAATGCCGAAGCCTTAAAGTTTTACGCCCAGTTTGCCGATGTGGTGGTGTTGGCGCGCGAGTTGAACATGAATCAGGTAGGGCATATACACGAGATAATAGAAAAAGAAAACATACGTGGACGAAACGGCGGGTTGATACGGGTAGAAATGTTTTGTCATGGGGCATTGTGCATGGCCGTTTCGGGCAAATGCTACCTGAGCCTGCACGAAATGAACGCTTCGGCCAACCGAGGAGCCTGCATGCAAATATGCCGCCGTGGATACAACGTAAAGGACAAGGAAACCGAAATAGAACTGGACATTGAGAATGAATACATCATGTCGCCAAAGGACTTGAAAACGATTCATTTCATCAACAAGATGCTGGATTCGGGAGTACGTGTTTTCAAAATCGAAGGGCGTGCACGTGGGGCAGAATATGTGAAAACGGTTGTATCATGCTATAAAGAAGCTATCGAAGCATACCTTGAAGGTACGTTTACCGACGAAAAAATAGCGGATTGGGACAAACGCCTTTCGCGCGTTTTTAACCGGGGTTTCTGGAACGGGTACTATCTTGGTCAGCGATTGGGCGAATGGAGCTCAAATTACGGCTCGGAGGCCACTCACCGCAAAGTTTATCTTGGCAAGGTAACCAATTATTTCGGAAAAATAGGAGTTGCCGAGGTGCATCTGGAAACCCAGAGCCTTTCGGTAGGCGACGAAATACTGATAACGGGCGAAACTACCGGAGCTTACGAAGATATTATAGAAGAAATACGGGTAGATTTAAAACCTGTGGAAACAGCCAAAAAAGGCGATTTCCTTTCGCTGAAAACAAAAGGACTTGTACGGAGAAATGACAAAGTATTTAAGATAGTTGCCGCCGAAAAAGTAAAAAAGTCGTTGCAATAATAGGTTTTTAAAAATAGTTTAATCATGAAAAAAACAAATTTACATTTTATTTTTACCTTCTTATTTCTTACCATTTTCAGCTCCGGCTATTCCTTTGCTCAGGATAGTTACAATTTCAATCATGGCCCCTATCTGCAAGGATTGACCGAAAAAGAGGTAAGTATATATTTCACCACATCGGCAAAAGGATTTTCGCATATTGAACTCCGAAACGGGGAGAATGGAGATATTACAAAGCACTACACCTATGTGAACGGGCTTGTACAGGCAAACAATACGATGAACACTATAAAAATAGATGGACTTGAGCCTGATACAAAATACGAATACAGGCTCATATCAAAAGAAATGACCGATTTTCAGCCGTATAAAGTTACCTATGGCGACAGTATCAGTTCAGAGTGGTATCAGTTCAAAACTTTTAACCCTAAGGCTAAATCAGCCTCTTTTATAGCTACCAGCGATATTCACGACGATGCTAAGAAATATTCTGACCTGCTCTCGTACCTGCCTGTAGATAAAGCCGAAATTGTTTTTCTGCTGGGTGATATTATGAGCTATTTTCATAAGCCCGACCAGCCTTATACAAGTTTTATAGATGTGTCGGTAGATAAATTTGCTACCGAAAAACCATTCGTTATAGTAAGGGGAAATCACGAAACACGCGGACATCTGGCACGCGAATATGATAACTTTGTATACCGTCAGGATGGACATTATTACGGGGTATACACTCTGGGGAATACAGTAGTGGTGATGCTCGACTCGGGCGAGGACAAACCTGATACACACCCCGTATATGCAGGAATCACCGCCTTTGACCAATACCGCGCCGAACAGGTGGAATGGCTGAAAGAGGTGGTAAAATCGAAAGAATACAAAAGCGCAAAACACCGTATTGTAATGGTACATATCCCGCCATTGTCAAAAAACAGGAAAAACCAGGCCGAAAAGATACAGCGCGATACCGACCACGGCACGCAACAAATGAACGACCTCTTTATGCCTATACTGAATAAAGCTAAAGTAGATTTGATGATAAGCGGACATACCCACCGCCATTTCATACTCGAAGAAGAAAAAGGAGTAAACAATTTTCCCATTTTAGTGAACGATAATAAAAGCGCTTCGTTTGTTACCGTAGATGATAATGGAATACACGTAAAAACTGTAAATAACAAGGGAGAAACAACACTGGAACGCACTTTCTAAAACAGGCGAAAGCGGAAAGTAAAAAGGTAAAAGTACTGAATCAAATGATATACTTTTACCTTTTTACTTTAAATTATTGTTATTTTCCCGGAGGAGCAGAATCTTTGCTGGCGTGCATAGTGGAAATGAAAGCCTCCGAATCAATTTCTTTTACTTCGTTCTTAAGCTGAGGCATATCTTTACGCTCCACAATAGTGAAAATTATGTCCTTTTCCTTCCCCTCATACATACCCCTACCGTGAATAAAAGTGCCACGCAAGTGCATCTTATCCACAATAAGCTCTTTTATTTCCTGAGGTTTGCGCGATACAATAAAAACCGCCCTGTTAGGATTCTCTGTCTGAAACATCTCAACCACTTTACCATATACAAAAATGGTAAACCACGAATACAGAGGAACAGTCCAGTCCTGAAATGCAAACAGCCCGAAAAGCACTATTACAGAATCGAGGATAATAATCAGATTACTTACCTTCATGTTAGAATAAACAGCAATAACACGCGCTAATACATCCGTTCCGGCACTGGTGCTGCCTGCTTTAAACACACAAACCACCCCAAGCCCCAATATAGCACCTCCGTAAAAAGCCGATATAAAATTATCATTTGCCAACAAGGGCTCGGTTAAAAAATAAGAAAGCCCATCGGTAAACGCTGATATCAGCAAAAAAGTAACCACCGTTTTAGGGCCCGACGATAAGCCGAGCTTTTTGATGGCAAGAATAAGTAGAGGAACATTGAAAAAAAGTGCTGTAATACCCATAGGCAATCCATCGGGTAAAAAGGAAAAAACTCCTTTGGTCAGATGGTGAAGAACAATAGAAATACCATAAACTCCACCCGGAACAATTTTGTAAGGTGCCAAAAAAAGCACATAGCTGAGGGCTTGCAAAAAAGCACCTACTACAATAAGAGAATAATCGATAAAAAAACTCTTTCCTGACAGAGATTTTTTTAAATTAGTTTTTGGTTTCATGTATTAGACTAAATAAGGCATTGTATTACGAAAAGTGTGGCGCAAAGATATATAAAATAAGTATTGAATGTATTACTATTTTGTACCAAAAAAGGAGTACAATTAAAAATTATACTCCTTTATAGTTAAGCCACTTAAAACCGAAAAACCGATATTAAGCCCCTGTCCATCCGCCATCTACTGTGACCACCGTTCCGTTCACAAATTTAGCCTCGTCGCTTGCCAAGAAAACCACTACATTTGCCACATCACGAGGGTCGCCCATAGGCCCTTCGGCTACATACTTATTCAACGCACCTATTCCCTTCATATCCGGATTTTTCAGCGTATTGCCAATGTTTGTATTTACGCCACCGGGAGCCACTGCCACTGCACGTATATTATCTTCGCGGTAAACCGACGCAATATTTTTTGTTAAACCTATTACAGCATGCTTGCTGGCAACATAGCTCACACCTCCACGTGCGCCAAACATACCACCAACCGAAGCTGTATTGATAATAACACCCGGTTTCTTCTCTTTCAGCCAATAGTTGATACACAATTGCGATAACATAGCAGGTGCTTTCACATTCACATTCATCACCCTGTCCCAGGTATCTACGTTAAAATCGCCTACAGTCATAAAATTATCGAGGATCCCCGCATTATTAATCAAAATATCAACTGTGCCAAACTTCTCAATAGTCTTATCCACCAAAATTTTTAAATCTTCCTGCTTACTAACATCGGTTTTTACCCCTAACACACAAGGACTTATTTTTTCGATATCAGAAACTACACGTTTCACCGAATCCTCGTTCAAATCGGCCACTACTACTTTAATATGCTTCTCGGCGTACAGCTTTGCTATAGCTTCGCCCATTCCGGAACCTGCTCCGGTAATAATTGCTACTCTTCCTTTCAAACATTCCATAGTCATAAGTTTTATTTAATTAAATATTAATTTCTCTGCTTGTCTGTTTTATTAATACAAATTGCGAAGCAGTTTAGTTCACCAAAACTCGAAAATACTTTCAAAAAATTATCTCCCACTTTATTTTTCCTAATGGAGAAATAAAATGGGAGATAGAGGGAAGGAGCCATTTGGTGAGAGTTTTACACCCTCACTACCTCAACTTTTTATTTATCTGTTGTCAACTTCCTGATTTGCATATTTAGCTATATATAATATCCTCATACAAATCTTTCAACCGTTCGCGCAAGTGCAACACAGCATACCTCTTTCGCGATATAAGCGTATTGACAGGAATACCTGTGGATTCAGAAATCTCCTTGAAAGAGAATCCCTGCATTTCGGTCAGCTCGAAAACCGTCCTTTGTTCCTCAGGTAATTCATCCAATGCCGCATCAAGCTCCTCCCATACCAGCGATTGCAGATACACCGTTTCGGGCGTATCATTAGTGCTGGTAAGTATCTCCGAAATATCACTCAGAAACTCATCGTCCGAATCGGCCTTGTCATCAAGTATCAGTTTTTCTTTTTTCTTGCGGCTACGGTCTATTATCTGGTTACGTGCCACCGAATAAAGCCATGATGATATCTGCTCGATGGGATTTTCATCCAGATCTGTTTTCGAAAGGTTGTAAAAAACATTCTGTAAAATGTCTTCGGCATCCTCTTTGAAAGAGACTCTTCGCGAGATAAATCCCTTTAATTCAGCCTGATGTTCCTCATATATTTTCCCTACATCCGTTTCATTGATAGCTTTAACGGTTTTTTGCTCTCTTTTCGACATCAATTAGAAACAGTTATTAAGTAGTTTCAGCCGTTCCTTCTGCATTTTTTTCCGCTCTTGGGTTATTATAATCCCAACAGTCTCTCTCAAATCCCTTCATCCGGTTGCGGATATATTCACGCCTTTCGTCGGGCGACATGCCATCCATTTTTTCATGAAAGTGATCGTGGAAATGCATCATTTTTTCATGATTCATATGTCCCCATTTCTTTGATTTACGGGCAAACATATACCCGCCACCTAATGGGAGCATTTTTCCAAACCCGCCAATCAACAGTTTGCACAAAACCAACAATCCTGCCGACTGCCAGTAATTAATGGCGCTCCAACCGATGATTGCCGGAATAAGGGCATTCCACAGCAACATAACTATAGCCGCCACTCCGGCAAAAACCACAAGGAATATCAATAAGCCCAATGCTTTTTTTTCACTTCTATTTCTCATTTTATAATCTGATTTTTGTTTTTAATAAATAGAGTTTATATTCAATAGTCTATTATAAAGCTTATTTATAAATGATTATAGTATTAAAAGCTCCCGTAGGGAGCAAAGTTTGGTAATGTACAAATTACTCAATAATC
>NZ_QVMH01000040.1:0-11177 GCF_010501035.1 Paludibacter sp. 221 | reverse complement strand
TTTACCAAACTTCCACTCCTAACGGAGTGCATATATTTGAATTTTAATACATCAATCAATATAAAGTACTGATAATTAAAACTGTAACTTTTTATTGAATATAATCTCTAATAATTACTTCATTTTTTTCTTCACTTTCTTTTTCAATGCTTTTGTCATCGCGAATTTCGAACGAGTCGAAGTCGGTGAACAGTTTATATGTACGCCAAACGGCAAACCCAAAAGCAAAGATACCTAATAATATAACAACCGATTGTTGCATAATACATTAATTTTAATTGTGTTTGACATGCGATTCTTTCACCGAGTCTGAATCGCCCTTAATCATACGATATATTTCGTAAACAACACATCCTACAACAAAAATACCTATAATACCTATTAAAATACTTTCCATAGCTTTATTACCTTTTTTTAAAATTCCCAAACAGCTTCTTCATATCCCGATGTTTCAGTTCTGATTTCTATAGCATTGGATTTACAACTACGCTCGCACTTTCCACAGCCTGTACAATTCTCCGGATTGACAAGCATAGCGTAGGTTTCATCCCTCAACTTAACAAGTCCCATTGCCTTACGGCGGCATCTTTCGACACATAACCCGCAACCGGTACAAAGCTCTGTCGATACATTAACCGAAACTCCTGTTATTTTTCTTCCGAACATTTCTTTATTTATCTTTAAATTTATTCTTTACAATTTGTTTTTTTGAGGCCTCCTTCTATTTATGTAGACGAACGGCGACGAAAAATATTTTAAGGACATGCAAAATATTTTCATTTTTTTGTCATTAAAACAAAATAACCCACTCAAAAACAAAATATTTACCCCTCCTATTTTATTTACTTTATTACTTTTGTATGAAGAATATACTGTGGCTTAGTGCCTCCGTGTTTGGAAAAAATAATAACAAAACACTTAGAATATGCGTTTCAATAAAAAGAAAAAAATCAAATCAGTCGTAATGCTTGTACTTACAGCGTTAATCTCATTCTCATGTAATACGGAAAAACGTCCTTTACATATTTTTATGGCGGGTGACTCTACTATGGCCAACAAAGTGTTGTACAAAACAGTGACCGATTCCGTTACCGGCAAAGAGATACAGGAAGACTTCCCCGAAAGAGGCTGGGGAATGGTATTGCCCCAATTTTTCACGGATAAGGTAGTCATCCAAAATTACGCTAAAAACGGGCGAAGCACACGTACATTCATTTCCGAGGGGCTGTGGGATTCTATCGCAAGCAATGTAAAGCAAGGCGATTATGTGATTATCCAATTCGGGCACAACGATTCGTCTGAAGCCAAGAAAGACCGTTATACCTCGCCGGGCGATTATAAGAATAACCTGATTAAATTTGTTGACGAAACACGTGCAAAAGGCGGAAATCCTATTCTTTGCACTCCTGTAGCACGCCGCAAATACAAAGATGGGGAAATAGTAAACACACATGGTATTTATACCGATTTGGTGGCTGAAGTAGCAACAGAAAAAAACGTGCCGTTGGTAGATATGTACAAGTACACGAGCGAATGGCTGAATGAAACAGGCGAAGAAAACTCGGCCCGGTTTTTTATGAATATCCCTGCGGGAGTTAATAAAATTTATCCGAACGGGCTAACAGACAATACCCATTTTGTACAAGCAGGAGCGGAAAAAGCAGCAGGATTTTTTGTAGAAGATATTAAGAAACAACAGATAGAAGGGTTGACAAAATATCTGAAAAAATGATTAATTCATTTTTAAGTACCAATTTAAGTACTTATATTTGTACTTATTATTAAGGTAATCATTATGAAAATTGCTAATTATTCCGATTTAAGAAATAATCTGAAAACATACCTCGATAGTGTGGTCAATGATAAAGAACCGTTGATTATTCACCGTTCGGGCGAGAGTAATAGCGTTGTTGTCATTTCTTTAGATGAATACAACTCGATGAAAGAAACTGAGTATATCACTTCATCGCCCGAAATGATGAACCGTTTACGTGAGGCAGAAAAAGAGGTTCATAACGGAAAAGGAATCAGAATCAATTTGGATGAATTATGATGCAAATTGTTTTTTCTCCTCAAGCAATAGAAGACTATGAATATTGGAAAAATAATCCTGTTGTACTTAAAAGAATTAAGCGGCTGCTCGTAGATATTGCCGAGCACCCGTTTACAGGAATAGGTAAGCCCGAAAAATTAAGGCCCGAACTTTCAGGGAAATGGTCGAGGAGAATTGATTCCGAACACCGTATTATTTATTCTGTGAACGAAGAATATATCGAAGTTTATATTCTCGCCATGCGATACCATTGTTCAAAAAAATAATTTTTACAGAAAAAAACTAAATGACCACAATAGAGATTCCATCATTAGACACAATACACGATAGTGCAAAAAAATTTATTGAACAAATCGGAGACAGAACTGTTTTTGCATTCAACGGAAGCATGGGAGCCGGAAAAACTACTTTCATCAAAGCCATTTGCGACGTTTTCGGAGTGCAGGAGTCGGTAAATAGCCCTACCTTCTCTATTGTGAACGAATATGAAACCGAAGATGGAGAAATTATCTACCACTTCGACTGTTACCGGATAAACAAAATACAGGAGGCACTGGATTTGGGAGCAGAAGAGTACCTGTATAGCGGCAATCTCTGTTTTATAGAATGGGCCGAAAACATAGCCCCACTCCTGCCCGACTCGCTTGTAAATGTAAATATAAAAGAAACAGAGAACGGAAAAAGAGTTGTCAGAATATGTCCTTAGAATCAAGAGCCAAGAGCCAAGAATCAAGATAAAAGATTGAGTACTCGTAACTAACTAATAACTAATAATTAAACATTAACAATTAACTCTCTCTCACTGGCGCAAGTTTAGCTCAGCGTAACTTGTGCCGAAAACAAGCGCAGTTTTAAACTGCGAAAAACATAGTCACAAGTCACAGACTTGCGACAAATAAAGGAACTAACTGAACCTATGCGTCAAAAAAAGAATCAAGAACCAAGATATGCCAATATACCTAATGTAACAACACTTGTTTACTCGTTTACTTGTCTACTCGTCAACTAAAACATTATGAAACAAAAGAAAAAATCAAAAAACCAAAAAATCGTGATTCAGGCTGTAAAGGCTTCACGAAAACAAAGCCGTGAGGAAGAGATTAAAACTTATGGCAAGCCATTAAATTTCAACAAAATAATCCCTTCGAAGAAAATTTACAGCCGTAAAAAGAATAAGGTAGACCAAAATAATGATCTACCTTAATTTTTTTTCATCTATAAGTATTCAAGAGAACAAATCCCGATGAATCCCTTCTAAGTTCAATAATTTCATTTTTCGGTCGAGCCCTCCGGCATATCCTGTGAGGGAATTATCCGACCCAATAATTCGGTGACAAGGAACTATAATTGCTATCTTGTTCATCGCATTGGCATTGGCTACAGCCCTCACTGCTTTAGTATCGCCTATCCTCGTAGCCAACTGTTTGTACGAAACGGTTTCGCCCTGTGGAATTTTCAGCAGCGCTGACCACACCTCTTTCTGAAAATCAGTCCCAACCAAATCCAGCGGAACAGTGAAAATTTTTCTTTTTTTGCCGAAGTATTCTTCTAACTCGTTTTTTAACTGCTGAAAATAAACGCTTTCTCCATCGGCAATAGTTCCGCCTAAAGATTTTGCCAATTTCCGAAACTGCGAATCAATATTTTTACGGTTATCAAACTCAAGCAGGCAAATACCCTTGCCGGTAGCACAAGCATACATTATGCCAAGAGGAGTTTGTATTTTTGTTTGATAAATCACCACCGAACCTTTCGACGGAGACTTCCCAATATCAGTTTTCATAAGCATTTTTAAAATCTATTTGTACGCAAAGACGGTAAAACGCGAAGCCAATTCATTTTTGCATTTTACCGTCTTTGTATTACAATATAAATAAGTCAGTTAACTACCAAATATGAACACGTTTTTCTACAGGTACAAACATGGGGTCGCCCTCTTTCACATCAAAGGCATCATACCATGCCTGAATGTGTGGCAAAGCCCCATTCACACGCCATTTGCCCAACGAGTGAGGGTCGGACTTGGTGCGTACCAGTATCTCCTCAGGGCGGATATTGCCAGCCCATACAGTAGAATAAGCCAGGAAGAAACGTTGCTCAGGAGTAAAGCCATCTTTAGCCGCCAAAGGAGCATCTTTGGTAGCATTGCGAAATGCCTGAAAAGACACCTGTAAACCACCATAATCGGCAATGTTTTCTCCCAAAGTAAACTTACCATTGGCATGCACTCCGGGAGCCACTTCGATAGCATCGAAGAAATCGACCATTACCTGTGCACGCTCCTCAAAACGCTTTGCATCATCCGCTGTCCACCATTCTTTCAGGTTTCCGTCTTTATCAAACTGGCGTCCCTGGTCGTCAAATCCGTGTGTCATTTCGTGTCCTATCACCACCCCTATTGCACCATAGTTGAAAGCATCATCAGCCTCCATATCGAAAAACGGATATTGTAGTATTCCGGCAGGGAAACAGATTTCGTTGGTAGTAGGATTGTAATAAGCATTCACTGTTTGTGGGGTCATCAGCCATTCGTCCTTATCTACTTCTTTACCTGCTTTGGCAAACATATAAGCATACTCGAACCGATTGGCACGTTTCACGTTTTCGTAATACGAATCGTTCTTTATTTCGAGTCCCGAATAATCGCGCCATTTGTCGGGGTAACCTATTTTCACATGAAAAGTATTCAGTTTTTCATGTGCTTTCTCCTTCGTTTCGTCACCCATCCAATCCAATGCGCTGATGCGTTCGCCCAAAGCTATTTGCAAATTGTGAACCAGATTGAGCATACGCTCTTTAGCAGCAGGCGGAAAATAGCGTTTCACATACATCTGTCCTACAGCCTCGCCCAGAACGCCATTAACGGCTCCTACAGCACGTTTCCAACGTGGCGACTGTTCTTCCTTACCCGACAGGATTTTGCCGTAAAAATCGAAGTTCTGTGCGTAAATATCATCACTCAGGTAACCGGCTGCACCGTCAATCAGTTTCCATTGGGTGTAAGCTATCAGGTTTTCCAACGGTTCGGTCTTAATTATATTCCCAACTTCAACGAGCGATTCTTTTTGCGAAACACTTATTTCTTTCACATCGCCCAATCCCAAGGTCGAAAGGTACATTTTCCAGTCGATAGCCGGAACAAGTTTTTGCAACTCGTCGATAGTCATTTTATTATAGTTTGCGTACGGGTTGCGAAGTTTCACATTGTCGTAAGCAGCCGTTGCCAACCGTGTTTCAATTTTCATCACGGCTTTCATATTTTTTTGTGCCTGTGCAGGAGTAAATCCGGCTAATCCGAACATTTTCACTACATGCTTTTTGTATTCTTCGCGGATATTGGCTGTATGCTCGTCTTTATCCAGATAATATTCACGTTCGCCCAAGCTTATTCCGCTTTGATAAGTCTGAAGCAGATATTGTGAACTGTTCATGGGGTCGGCATCCACATAAAGCGTAAAATAAGAATCAGTGCCGCAAAGCAATAATTCGGGAATCAGAGTGGAAAAATCTTTTTTACTTTTTACGGAAGCTATTTTTTGTAAATCTGCCGACATTGGAGCATAACCATCCGCATTCAGTTTTTCACTGTTCATAGCCAGATTATATAAATCTCCTATTTTCTGTTCAATAGTACCCTGCTGTGCCGGCTGTGATGCTATATTTTCAATCAACCCTTTCAGTTGTTCACGGTTATCTTCGGCCAGTTTATCAAACGATCCAAAGCGAGAATACTCGCCCGTCAGCGGATTTCTTTCCATCCATCCCCCACAAGCGTATTGGTAGAAGTCTACTTTAGGAGAGATGCTTGTATCCAAGTTATTCACATCTATACCCGGTTTCAGAGTATCTTTTTTCGGATTGCATGCTGTTGTCATAAGCGTTAAGGCAATAATTGGTAAAATTAATTTTTTCATTAGATATTCCTCTTTTTAAAATATTTATTAAAAAAGCAAAGGTAAATGATTTTCAGTTGATATTGCCAGTTATTTCCGGATTTTTTCGGGAACGGAAAACAAGTACGCCACATAGGTTCAGATAGTTTACACATAGAGGCACATAGTTCTTTTGTTCGGCTCTTCCTGTCCCTCGTTTGTAACGAGAGGTAGGTATGGTTTTTCGGAACGGAAAAGTGCATCACATAGGTTCATTGCCGGTGCGGACTTGTAGTCCGTGTCCTGCTTTGGGAAAAGCAGTAGTTCTTGCTCTGTGAGCAAGGCACAGATAAACATCTGCGTCAGCGAGGGGGGGAGAGTATTCGTTTTTTACTCCTAACTCCGTTTTATTTCATTAAAAAAGCCTGAAATGTAGTCATTCCGGGCTTTATCAAAATAGTTATGGTTTAAGAAAAATGTTATTTTTGAGTCTTATTTAAGACGTTTCAAACGATACAATAATTGTTGGTTAGCTTGTTGAATACCATCCAGAATACCTCCGCTGAATCCTTCTTTAAACGAATCACGTATTTTTTCGGTCGTTTCATAAAAGTCTTCCACATGCTTCACAATGTTCGAAGGGCGTTTGGTTTGAGGAATCGTAATTTCTAAATCGCCGTATACAGCATAACTTGTTTCTACCAAAGCATCAATCGGGTCATTCAATTCATCAATAGCCTGATCTAGTGCCATATGTGTAGCATAGCTGGCAGCACCCGTTACGTGCCAATGGTAAAGTTTCAAACTATCGCGATATGATACTAATTCTCCTAAATAATTTACTATTTCTTTTGTTTTCATAATTGTAAGGTTTATATTTATTATTGTAATCTCTACAACTAAAACAAGCATAGAAAGAAAAAGTTCAAAACAAAGAAATATTCTATTTTGGCAACAAAAGAATTTGGAGTATAAAGCGGATAGTTGCTATTATTAAACTACCACCCCAAAAGGAGGTGGTAGTTTAATTAATACTTTCTTCCTCTACACCGTCGATGATGCGAAACAGTTCATCCAGTTTTTCGGTACGTAGCATGGCAATGCGCGTTTCCTTAAAATGCGGAATCCCTTTAAATACAGGAGTAACAGCCAGATGACGGCGCGAATGAAGAATGCCTTTGCGCTCATCTTCCAGCCAGTTTATCGAATCTATTACCTGTTGTTTTACAATGGCTTTCTGCTCATCAAAGCTTAATGACTTAAATTGTTCGCCATGAAGTAGATAGTGTTTCATTTCGGCAAATACCCACGGCTTTCCTATTGAAGCCCTGCCTACCATTACCGCATCCACTCCGTATGTATCAAAACACTCTTTTGCACGCTCAGGCGTGGTTACGTCGCCATTGCCAATGATGGGAATATGCATACGAGGATTGTTTTTCACCTCGCCAATTAGTGTCCAGTCGGCCTCGCCCTTATACATTTGCGAGCGGGTACGCCCATGAATAGCCAAAGCTGCAATACCGCAATCCTGTAACTGCTCGGCCAAGTCTACAATAACCTTACTGGAATCGTCCCAGCCCAAGCGGGTTTTTACCGTAACAGGTAGATTAACCGCTTTTGCTACTGACCGCGTTATCTCAAGCATTTTAGGAATATCGCGCAACAAGCCTGCTCCTGCTCCTTTTCCGGCAACTTTCTTTACCGGACAGCCAAAATTCAGGTCGATGATTTCCGGACGGGCTTCCTCGGCTATTTTTGCAGCCTCCACCATAGCATCTACTTCCCTGCCGTAAATCTGAATAACTACGGGGCGTTCTTCGTCTGAAATATTAAGTTTCTGTTCCGTTCGCTTTACATTCCGTATCAGCGCATCGGCCGAGATAAATTCGGTATATACCATATCGGCCCCAAACTTTTTACAAAGCAAACGAAAAGCAGGGTCGGTAACATCCTCCATCGGAGCAAGGAAAATGGGGTATTCGGGAAATTCAATATCAGCTATTTTCATAAAAGGGAATCAAGAGCCGGAAATAAGGACTTTATTTTTTGCAAAAGTAAAGAGATTTTGCGAAATAAGAAGAATGAATATAAAAACAGTAGGACAACCTCATCAAAATTACATTTTAAAATACCAGTTTTGTTAGGCTTTGCTCTTTCGTTCATTAACCTCCAAGTCCCTCTCTTTGAGAGAGGGATTTAGGGAGAGTTCCGGTATTCTCGCCATTAAGCCGGACGGGCTTTTACTTTTTCCAACCTCACCCCTACCCCCTCTCCTTGAGGAGAGGGGAAAAGTGCTGCGTTACGCTGAATTTCTTAACGCTCACCAGATGAGGCGGAATAGTTACCAACGGCTACAAAGTAGGTTAAAGTACCGAATCAACATAATTTAGTAGATTTTGATGCGAATTACCCTGTAAAACAGAAAGGTAATCGTATCAAAACTTGCTGTATACTGATTGGTATAAATAGCTAATTACTTGCAGAATAATAAACAGAAAAACCAGTCGCAAAGACTGGTTTTTCTTGTTTGTATGATTTGCCGGAAGGGTTATTTCTTGATTATTTTCCGGCTGATAATTTCTTTATCGGTTGTTATTCTGACAAAGTAAATTCCTGCATTCAGATTGGCTATATCAACTGTCGGTATATTGCCTGATACTTGGTAAACCATCCGTCCTGTATTGTCGTAAATATCGATTCCTTTTATCGTTTCGTTGGTATTGATGTACAGATTATCCATTACCGGATTTGGATAAATAATTACGCCTGAATTATTTAAATCTGTGGTGCTGCTTGTTCCTCCTTTTTCTTTTACAACTATATAATAGATATAGCTTTCTTTTTGGTTTCGTACTATTTTGTATGTTCCGGCGTTGTCCAGTGTTATAACCTGTTCGGTGAATGTCTTTCCGATAGTTCCGAGCTTGTCGGTATCGCTTGTACCAAACATTAATTTCAACGAGCTTGTGTCCTCTTTTCCAATCATTCCGATGGTCATAACAGCATCGCTTGTTGTAGTAGTGAATTCAACAGAACCGCCGCTATCCATTTTCAGCCCTTTTGCTAAAGTTACGTCGCCAAAAACTTGATTTCCTCCATTGGCAGATGTGTTGGTAGATGCGGAAAAAAAGTTGTTTGTATTAACCGATTTATCAGGGATAAATTGGTAACCATCTTTTGGGAGAGTACCTCCACCATCGCCACCATCGCCTCCATCATCGCCTCCGTTACCGCCATTTCCTCCATTCCCAAAACCGACAATATTGCTTACATGGCTGTCGATAACTGATTTTACGGCCGGATCCGGATCATCGGTTTTCTGATAATCATTGGCTCCGAAAACAATCTTCATATCGCCTCCGTTTACACGTCCGGCATATTTCTCTACATTGGCTTTTGCCTGTTCAGGTGTATCCAGTTTAAATTCGTTGTAGCCTAAGTTTTGGTCGAAGTTGCTATAAACATGCCCGCCTTGTTTAGCTGTAACTGTATTTGGAACTTTATCGGTACGGTTTGTTACTTCGTAGGCGTCAAACTCTGTATTTTGTTGTCCCGAAGCCTGCCATTTTCTGTAGCTGCCTCTCAAGCCTGTCATTATATTATTGTGGGCTTTGATAATACCGCCATCTTCGCCCGAGAAAGTTCCACTTCCGTCGCCATCCAGTATATCAGTTCCTTGCTTGGAACTAAGCATAGGGTTTTTGCTATTTTCAAAATAGTTGCTTTCTACGAATATGCTCGATTTGCGGGCTGCTCCCACACCGTATTTGCCTATGCCACGAAAATAGTTGTTGTATACGTGCACTCGTTGTGCGCAACGTACACGTGGGTGGCGCGAGTCCGAATGATCCAGAAAATTGTGGTGATAAGAGATATAGTCAATAGTATCTTCGCTGTTTCCAAACAGGTTGGCTTTGCCCGAATCCCAGTAATGATTGTACGAAACTGTACACCATTGCGAGTCTTTTATATCCGATGCTCCATCGCCTTTCTTTTTATCCCCGCCTTTGTTCTGTCCGTAAAAAAAGTCGCAGTTGTGCAGCCAGATATTGGTATTGCTGCTCTGGATAGAAACACCATCTTCCTGAAAGTTCTTGAATCCCAGATTTCTGATTTCTACATTACTACATCTTACTATATCCAAACCAAACTCCAAGTAAGCATCGTCGCCTACACCTTCGAAAGTAACTTTTTGTTCGTAAGACGCGCTGTTACCCTTGAGCTGAAGCAGCCCCACACTATTAACGTTGGGCATATCAGCCTGTTTGATAACCCCGATAAAACGTATTGCTACAGGATTGAGCGGGTTGTCTTTCTTTTCTCTCGGTTTCAGTACATTGGTATATATATCCAAGTCTTTTGCGTTTTTGGGAGTTACGTAAATTACCGTAGCACCTGCCTTCAGAGTTCCATCGTCATTGTACGCACCCGATGCTGTTCCTTTAGGCGAACCGGGCGAATGTGCAAATCCGGAGCGGTCGTGTGCTACTACGGTAAGACTGCCGGTAAGCGCGCTTTCTTCTTCTTTATTGTCGATTACGGGTGTAATTTTTAGTGTATAAGTTCCGGCTTTAAGCCCTAATACGTCGGCACGATAGTAGTATTTTTTGTCGTCGTTTTGGTACTTGCGTATGAGTTGGTTATCAATTTTTTTATCGGTTATACCTTCGCCACTATAATATACATGGAAGCTATCTGTTTCTTCAACATTTTCCCATTTTGCATAAGCCGATTCCAGCCAGCCTTTTGCTTCAATAATACTTACAACGCTTTCTGCCCTTACATAAGTAATTAATAGCAGGGCGAAGCTCAATAGAAATAATTTTTGTTTCATGTTATTTTAAAGATTAATTTTAGAGATTCCGTTTTTTTACTTGTGCAATATTACATTATTGCCATCAAGGCAGTGAGTAAATTTTGTCATTTGTATGTAGTAAAATTGACAGTTTGCTTTTTTAAGACCCTGAGGGGTTTTTGTTCAATTTGTACTTTTATGAAGTATAATATTTAAAATGTTTTGAAAAAAGAAAAGCATAGTACAGAAACGCATGCAACCCTTATTCCTTGTTAAATATTTGTATCTCAAAAATCAAGCCTTTACATTTGCATCCACATTCTTCGGGTAAAAATTGAGGAATGAAAATTGAAAAAATGAATCTTTCTCAGCAAATAACACCTCAAAAAAATGCTTTTGCAAACGTTAAAATGTTTGTAAATAGCGTTATTATGTTAGAGAGAGAGAGAGAGAG
>NZ_QVMH01000003.1:68396-137094 GCF_010501035.1 Paludibacter sp. 221 | reverse complement strand
GTTTAAGCGAAAGCAGAGTCAAGCTTGCTTGAGCTATGCTAAGCGTAGGTGCTTCAACAAAGTTAATTTTTTGTTTACTTTTTCAGCTATAGGAAAAAGTAAAAGTCTGTCCGGCTTGAGGACAAAAGGCTTAATGGCAAGCTTATTGTAACTCTTCCTAAATCCCTCTCTCAAAGAGAGGGACTTGAGGTTGCAGAACATTTGAGATATATCTGGTAAAACAGATATAAAGTATTTTTTGATGATTTTGATGCGATGCCCTAATGTTCTTTCCTATCAGTAGATTAATTTAAGCATAAAACCTTATTTTCAGAAGTCAACCTTAGTAACACCAATGCTTCATAGCCCTAACCTTATTAGCTTATTTTTGTATCATTACCATCTTTTGCTGCTTTCTTGAAATAAAACCGCCTCTGCAAATGAAATTGTAGAGGCGGTTTTGAACTTATCAAACTATCAAACTATATATATCAATCGATAACGATTGGCTTATATTTAGGTACAAGAGCTTTCATTACTACCCAGCCGATGAGATAAGCAACGGCGCATACGCAGAAAATAATGAAATATCCTGCGGGTTTTCCCTCAAAGCCCATGAATGTCATATTGGTAGTACCGGCATGATCGAATAATACTCCTGAACTTTTATTGATGAGGAATGAGCCGATTCCACCTGCCATTCCGCCAATACCTGTGATTGTTGCAATAGCAGATTTTGGGAACATATCACCAATAGTAGAGAAGATATTTGCCGACCAAGATTGGTGTGCGGCACCTGCTAAACCAATGATGACAACAGCCCACCAATATGAGTATCCCGCGAGCGGTTGTGCCAATAGAGCTAATAGTGGGAAGAATGCAAAAATTAACATAGCCTGCATACGTGCTGCATAAGGGTCTTTGCCCGTTTTATTCATGATGATTGTGGGTAATTTTCCACCGTAGAGCGAAATCATTACAATCGTGTAAAGTACTGTAAGTGCAAGAACAAGCTGGTTCTCAGGTGATACATTAATTCCTAAAATTGTCATGTCGCCGGTGATACATTGTTCTTTCAGATATTTCGGCATCCAAAACAGGAAAAACCACCAAACACCATCGGTCATAAATTTTCCGAATGCAAACGCCCATGTTTGTTTATATTTAAAACTTTGCAAAAAGCCTATTTTTTTCTCAGGCATGTCTTCGGTAACCTCAGCTTCATCTTTGTCCTGTGTAATATATGCTAATTCTTCAGCATTAACTTTCGGGTTTTCATTTGGCTTTTTGTACATGAAAATCCAAAATCCCATCCATACAAAACCAAGTGCACCGATAATGAGGAATGCCCATTCCCAGCTGGTTGCAGCTGCTAAAGGAATCACGCACACCGGAGCAATCATAGCACCGATTGTAGCTCCAGAATTGAAAATACTGGTGGCAAAAGCACGGTCTTTTTTAGGAAAATATTCGGCAGTTGTTTTAATTGCAGCAGGAAAGTTGCCTGCTTCACCGAGGGCAAGTACGGCACGTGCAAAGATGAATAAGCCCATCGAAACATTTGCTACCATGGCTGTATCTCCCACACCTTTAATGATTTTTTCGGCTTCATGAAAGTTTACAAACCAATTGCCTTCTAAGATTCCGGCTGTTGCAATACCGCAAAACGCGTGAATACATGCACCTGCCGACCAAATGCCAATAGCCCACAAAAAGCCTTTTTTAGTGCCAATCCAATCGACAAAACGCCCAGCGAAAAGCATACAGAATGCGTAAAATAGTGAGAAAAATGCTGTAATCGTTCCGTAATGATTGTCAGTCCATTGAAATTCACTTTGAATTTCCGAGGCCAACAAAGATAATACTTGCCTGTCTAAGTAGTTGATTGTTGTTGCAAAGAACAACAGCGCGCAGATAGTCCAACGATACTTCGTCATTTTTCTTGTTAAGTTATTACTCATGTTTTTTGTTATTAGATATTATTATTTATTTCTGACTTTCTTAATTATATCCAGTGCATCGCTGCATAGTTTTGTAATTCCTGCCCAGTTTTGAGCCTTGATTAAGTCGGCAGGGAAAAGGTTAGAACCCATACCAACACATGTTACTCCGGCATCAAACCATCCTTTCAGATTCGCCTCCTCCGGTTTTACGCCTCCTGTTACCATCAGCATCGACCATGGCATAGGGGCTTTCAGCCCTTTCACGAAATTAGGGCCTAATACATCGCCCGGAAATACTTTGCAAAGGTCGCAACCTACTTCCTGCGCTGCTCCTACCTCTGATACCGAGCCGCATCCCGGAGTGTAAGGAACGCAACGGCGGTTGCAGATTGTGGCTACTTCGGGGTTGAACAATGGACCTACCACAAAGTTTGCCCCCAATTGTATATACAGCGAAGCGGCGGCCGGCTCCACGATAGAACCTACACCAAGAATCATCTCAGGACATTCTTTTGCTGCAAACTTTACTAACTGGCCGAAAACTTCGTGAGCAAAATCGCCACGGTTAGTGAACTCAAATGCACGGATACCTCCGTCGTAGCATGCTTTTACTACATTTTTAGCTATCTCTACATCAGCATGGTAAAAAACAGGAACTAACCCTGTTTCCGCCATAGCTGTGAGAACTTGAATTTTATTAAAACGCATATAAATAAATTTACTATTTAGCTATTTACCATTTACTATTTTCTTTGCTCCTATTTGGATTTCAGTTTCATTTTCATTGTATTGATTGAACTGACGATTATTTTTAATAACTCATGGTTTTCAGTCATTAAGTCATTTAATAATTTTCTGTCTATTATTTCTGATTCAATAAGTAGTTCTAACCAATATAATGTTTCATCTAATTCTTCCTCTACCATTTTTAATTTATTGATAAAATCTTTATCGGATTTACCTAAACATGCGGCTCTGTAATTAGCTCCGGGTGAAGTTCCCGAACGAATGATTTGATTCGCAATCGTTCTTCCTGTCACTGTGTTTGGCAAATTTTCTGAGAGTCTGATAATTCTTAATGCGAATTGTTTAAGTCTTGTCTTTAACTCGCCGGAGTTCATCCAATAAATAGTAAATGGTAAATGAAAAAAATAGTAAATGTACTGTTATCTTTGTACTCGTCCGCTGGCGTCGCCACCTGCCAGAGCTTCCACTTCTTCTACCGAAACCAAGTTGAAATCACCGTTAATAGTGTGTTTCAAAGCAGAAGCTGCCACCGCAAATTCTAATGCTTCGCCTTGGTTTGGCTTAGTAAGCAATCCATGAATAATACCTCCTGAGAAAGAGTCGCCACCACCTACACGGTCGATGATTGGGTCGATATCGTAACGTTTCGAGGTATAGAATTCTTTGCCATTGTAAATCATTGCTTTCCATCCATTGTGAGTAGCAGAGAATGATTCGCGCAGGGTAGAAACAACATATTTAAAATCGAACTCTTTTGCCATTTGGGTAAAGATGCCTTTGTAGCCTTCGGCATCGGTATGTCCGGCTTCCACATCAGCATCGGGTTTGAAACCTAAGCAAAGTTCAGCGTCCTCTTCGTTTCCGATACATACGTCCACATACTTCATCAATGGGCGCATGATAGATTGCGCTTTTTCCTTAGTCCAAAGTTTTTTGCGGAAATTCAGGTCGACCGAAACTGTAACACCATTGCGTTTTGCAGCCTCACAAGCAAGTTTTGTTAATTCAGCAGCCTTGTCCGAAATAGCGGGAGTAATGCCCGACCAATGGAACCAGTTAGCCCCTTTCATAATTGCGTCGAAATCGAAATCAGAAGCGTCGGCTTCGGCAATGGCAGAGTTAGCACGGTCGTAAATCACTTTACTGGGGCGCATAGAAGCACCTGTTTCGAGATAATAGATACCGACACGGTCGCCGCCTCGTGCAATATAATCAGTTTTTACACCGTATTTGCGTAATGCGTTTACAGCAGACTGCCCGATTTCGTGCTTTGGCAATTTTGTTACGAAATAAGCATCATGGCCATAGTTGGCACAACTTACAGCCACATTGGCCTCGCCACCGCCATACACTACATCGAATACGTCTGATTGTACAAAACGTGTATTTCCGGGAGTCGACAAGCGAAGCATGATTTCTCCCATTGTTACAATTTTCTTACTCATTGTTCTTCTTTAAATGTAAATTAACTTACAATTTTATTATACCTATTTAATTGTCCTATTTTTGAGTTTTCAAAAATACATTGTTCATTTGGATTATACTTGCAAAATATTTTCAATTTTATGCTATAATTGTTCAAAATTTTGCTTTTTTGGTAAAATCGCGGATACTTATCGGTTTTGGGCTAAGTATCCGTGAAATATTTATGTTTTAAAACTGGAAGAAGTTTTTGGCATTGTTGTAACTGATGTCTTCCACCATTTTGCCGATAAAATCCAATTCCGAAGAAGGTAAAAGTCCGTTCTCAACATCGTTCCCGATTAGGTTACACAATGTGCGGCGGAAATACTCATGGCGAGGATATGATAAGAAGCTGCGGGAGTCTGTCAACATTCCTACAAAGCGGCTTAGCAATCCAAGTACCGAAAGAGCATTCATTTGTTTTTCCATACCATCTTTTTGGTCGAGGAACCACCAGCCCGAACCAAATTGCATTTTTCCGGCAACGCTTCCATCTTGGAAGTTACCTATCATGGTAGCGATAACTTCATTGTCGGCAGGGTTCAGGTTGTATATGATTGTTTTAGCCAGTTTATCTTGCTTATCAAGCGAATCGAAGAATTTCGACATAGCCTTAGCTGTTACGAATGTCCCGATTGAGTCAAATCCGGTATCAGCACCTAATCTGTTGAATAAACGGGTATTATTGTTACGTATTGCCCCATAGTGGAATTGTTGAGTCCAGCCCTTTTCCCAATCCATTTCGGCAAAGATAACCAGCATGGCCGATTTGAATTTCAACACTTCTTCGTGCGATAACTCTTTTCCTCCATATACCTTGTTAAATATAGCTTTGATTTCGGCTTCGGTATAGTCTTCGGCATAAAACTCTTCAATTCCGTGGTCAGACAGCTTACAGCCCAATTCGGCAAAGAAGTCCTGACGTTTGCGAAGTGCCGTAATCATATCGTCGAAAGCAGATATCTTAACTCCCGATACTTTAGACAATTCTTCTACATAGGTACGGAAATTAGCAGGGCTTTCTACAGCCATAGCTTTGTCCGGTCGCCATGTAGGGAGCATCTTTATTTCGAACCCGTCATTCTTGGTTTTGATATGATGTTCGAGCGAGTCGATAGGGTCATCAGTAGTACAAACGGCTTCTACTTTGTAGCGGCGCATAATGTTGCGCGCGCTGTATTCCGGCGTTTGTAGCTTTGCTGTACACTCGTCATAAATTTCGCGTGCTGTAGCAGGCGATACCAGCTTTTCGATACCGAAGCCTGTTTTCAATTCCAAGTGTGTCCAGTGGTAAAGTGGGTTACGCATGGTGTAGGGGACGGTTTCCGCCCATTTCTCGAATTTTTCCCAATCGCTGGTTTCTGTACCTGTACAGTATTTTTCGTCCACTCCATTGGTACGCATGGCACGCCATTTATAGTGGTCGCCACCCAGCCATATTTCGGTTAGCGATTTGAATTTGTGGTCGTTTGCTACCATCGAAGGTATAAGGTGACAATGGTAGTCTATAATCGGCATTTTAGCCGCATGCTCGTGATACAACTTTTGTGCAGTTTCGGTTTGCAGCAAAAAGTCTTTATCCATAAATTTTTTCATGACGTATATGTTTTTGTAGTTAATAGCTATTGGCTCGTTTTTTTTAACAAAAGTGACAAAAGGTCTACATGAAAATATTCAGAAATGACCTGTTGTTTTATATCGTTTTTTATCAAAAAATATGTTTTAGAATATGTTTTTTATGTTGTTTTAAATTGAAAGCTGTATGCAAACGCATTTATATACAGTGTTTTATCTTTGTTTTGCGTGCTTTTTGTTGTCTCCGTGTTCGCCCACGAAGATACGAAAAATTTTATATTTGCAAAATATGTGCTATTTTTGTGGCAGATTATTGTCGTGTACGCACACGGATTTATAGTTTTATAGGTGAGGAATGAAAAATAACCGTTTTCGACATAAAATACGTATAAAAGATATTGCGGAACTTGCCGGAGTGTCGGAGGGTACTGTTGACAGGGTTATCCACAACAGGGGAGAGGTGTCGGCCAAAAGTCTGGAGGCTGTAAATAAGGCTTTGCAAGAGCTGAATTATTCTCCTAATATCTTTGCACGTTCGCTGGCTTCAAAAAAACAGTACCGTTTTTCGTGCCTTATCCCCCGGCACGAAGACGGCGATTACTGGAAAGTGGTGGAGGATGGTTTTGATGTAGCGGCGCAGGAGTTTATCAATTATAATGTTGTAATAGAGAAAAGGTATTTCGACCAATTTGACACCGTTTCTTTTGTTGATGTGGCCGATTCGGTTTTAGCTGATTTACCGGATGCGGTAATAATGGCTCCTGTATTTAAAACTGAAACTTTGGATTTCGCTACTAAGCTGAGTGAAAAAGAAGTGCCTTTTTCTTTTGTCGATTCCATGATTGAAGAGGCCGGTTTCCTGACGTATTACGGACAAAATTCTTTTCAGAGCGGGTATATTATTGCCAAGTTATTATTAAGTCTTATTCCCGCCAATTCGAAGGTGTTGGTAATCAGAACTCAGCGTAAAAAAGGTGCTGTTTCGAATCAGACATTTAACCGTTATACAGGTTTTATGCAATATATGGAGGAGCATCAGGCAGATAAAACCATTCAATTGGTTAATCTGGAATTGAAAGATGATAATGAGGAAGATAATCTGGCTATGTTGCGCGATATTTTTGCGAAAAATCCTGATATAAAAGCAGGAGTGACGTTCAATTCCAAGGTTTTCCGTTTAGCCATGCATTTGGAGACTCTGGGGGTGAAAGATGTTCGCTTGCTTGGTTACGACTTGCTTGAAAAGAATGTGCATTATCTGAAACAAGGTGTTGTAGCCTGTCTTATAGCTCAGCGTCCTGATAAGCAGTCTTATTATTCTGTCAGGGACATGTGCCGCGAATTGATTTTCGGCCAAGAGGTTTCAAAAATAAACTACGTTCCTATAGATGTGTTGATGAAGGAGAATATTGAGTATTACATGGATTTTAGCGAATAGACTATGTTTACTTATTCGAAGCTGAAAAAATTAGGTGTAAAGCGGATGGAACATTCCGATGTGTCGGAAATTTAAGCCGCTAAACGCCCTACCGCACAGCGGCTTTATGCCGCTTGTCGGTTTAAGATTACTTTTCAGGCAGGATACGGGCTACGCGCACTGGCGCAAGTTTAGTGTAGCGTAACTTGTGCCGAAAATACATGCAGTTTTAAACTGCTGAATATAATAGGCACAAGTCACAGACTTGCGCCAAATACGGGAAGTTTGGTATAGTAAGGTTTAACAAGATTTAGGCGTTCCGTAGGTACGCTAAACTATTTTAGGTCTATTTTCTACCGAACTTACACACCTAACGGCGTGTATGTGTTTGAATTTTATATTTTACAAAATAACTTACAACCTCGCGCGATTAGTGGGGGAATATAAAGAATGAAGAAACCTTTTTTATATATTGCTATTGTAGTGGGAGTTGTTTGTTTGCTGGTAATTTTTTTCAGCATGCATTCGAAAGAGGTGTACAAAGTAAATCTGATTGAGAATAAATATGCACTATCTCCTCATCAAGAAGATTATATTTATTTACCTGTTACCATAGCCGACAGCATGTTCGTATTTCTTTTTGACACCGGTACGGGAATGAATTTCATTGATATAGAAAATGTTGACGGTATGCTTACAGACTCGGTTTATGTGTCTAAGCAAAAAATGTATCTGGCAAGGAGTGTTTTTGAAGATTCAGTTGCTATCAGCAAGATTGATTACTCGATAGGGAATTTGAAACTCAACAATTTTATGCTGCTTGACGGATATAAGCGATATATGCACCCCAAAAGATATGCGGCCGGAATTTTGGGTGGGGATGTTATCAATCAATACAACTGGTTATTTTATTTTGATAATGATTTTGTAAAAATATCCCGCAGAACGCTAAAGATAAATAAATTGAAAAATGATAGGATATTATCTCTTAACTTTAAGTTGCTGGACTTGAAGACCTATGTGGACTTAAATGTTGGCGGAATATCTATTGATAATGTAATGTTTGATGCCGGATATAAATATTATATTGATACAGCACTTCCGGGTAGTTTGACTGAAAAGCTTAGCGGTGTTGATATTATATTATCCGATTCAGTGTTTACAAACCTTACTAATAATTTGACTTCTTCCGGTTATGTTGTTCATTTTAATGAAACCTATAAAGGTATTATTCTTGATAGTATACAGATAAATGATTTTACAATGCATTCTGTGTTTGCCGCTACAATCCCCGATAATGAGAATTATGCAAGCAGGACGTATATAACATCAAATTTCGTTCGTCGTTTTCGGATGATGTATTATGACTCGGAGAATAAGAAAATAGATCTGTATGTGTCTCCAGCAGACTCCTTAGTTTACAATCGTAAAAATATACAAGAATTACTACAATATATAAAGCAGAATCCACAAGAAATAATTAACTGAAAAAGATAGAATCAGGAGTTATATTGGAGAGTGAATTATTAATATGTAACTATTGTGATTCATGGGTTTCTTGACTGGTAAAAAAATGATTAAAAATTAATAAATTAAGATACTGAAAAATTATGGAAAAACTAAACAGACACGCACTGGCGCAAGTTTAGCGTAGCGTAACTTGTGCCGAAAATACATGCAGTTTTAAACTGCTAAATATAATAGGCACAAGTCGCAGACTTGCGCCAAATACGGGAAAAACAAGAAATTAATATATAAACTTATAATTAAGCCCTTTGGGGGCGAATTTTAAATTATGGAAAAACTAAACAGACAAACGGCAAAGAGTGCAAAATTGTATCCGGAACGCATTATTCAATTTGGCGAAGGTAATTTTTTACGTGCTTTCGTAGATTGGATTGTGTATAATATGAATCAGAAAATTGATTTCAATACAGGTGTTGTGGTTGTACAGCCTCTTGCGGTGGGTATGGTGGATATGCTGAATGAGCAGGATGGGCTGTATCATGTGAATTTACAGGGAATTGACAAGGGTAAAACGGTGGATAGTATCGAAATGATTGATGTTATCACCCGTGGGCTGAATCCGTATTCGGAGTTTGACGAGTATATGAAGCTGGCTGAAAATCCGGATATGCGCTTTGTTATTTCAAACACTACGGAGGCGGGTATAGCGTTCGACCCGTCGTGCAAGCCGGATGATAAGCCGGCAAGCTCTTATCCGGGAAAACTGACTCAATTGCTTTATCACCGTTTCAAGGTGTTTGGTGGTGCCGAGGACAAAGGCTGGATTATTTTTCCATGCGAATTGATTTTCCATAACGGAACTGAATTGAAAAAATGTATTCACCAGTATATTGAACTGTGGAATCTGGGCGAAGATTTCAAAAAATGGTTTGATACCGCTTGTGGTGTGTATTGTACTTTGGTGGACCGTATTGTACCGGGCTACCCGAAAGATACTATTGATGAAATATTGAATAAGATTCAGTTTGAAGACAAGCTGGTAGTAAAGGCCGAAATTTTTCACCTGTGGGTAATTGAAGCCCCCGAATCGGTGGAAAAAGAATTTCCGGCATCCAAAGCGGGATTGAATGTGTTGTTTGTTCCAAGTGAAAAACCATATCACGACCGTAAAGTGACTTTGCTGAATGGCCCGCACACCGTATTATCTCCGGTGGGTTATTTGTCGGGGCTTGATACCGTTCGCGAGTGTGTAGAAGACGCTGTTATCGGTAAATATGTGCACAAAGTAATGTTTGATGAACTGCTTACAACGCTCGACCTGCCTAAGGCTGAATTGGAACAGTTTGCCAACGACGTGTTAGACCGCTTCCGCAATCCGTTTGTAAAGCATTTTGTTACGAGCATTATGTTAAACTCGTTCCCTAAGTTCAAAACGCGTGACCTTCCGGGGTTGAAGATATATCTGGAGCGCAACGGAGAACTGCCTTCGGGTCTGGTACTTGGTTTGGCGGGAATCATTACTTATTATAAAGGTGGAAAACGTGGTAACGATACTATTACTCCTAACGATGACAAAGCGATTCTCGACCTGCTTACTGAGCTTTGGAAATCCGACGATGTGGCTAAAGTGGCTCAGGGCGTTTTAGGTGCAGAGTTTATCTGGGGCGAGGATTTGAATAAAATAGCGGGCTTAACTGAGAAATTAACCGCTTACCTTCAATCTGTTCAGGATAAAGGAATGCTGGAGACTGTGAAATCAATATTGTAATTGGAGTTATTGAGAGCCAAGAGCCAAGAGTCAGAAACCAAAATTTAGGGGTTGAAAATTTTATTTGCAATCCTGCTTGACCGAGGCTTAATTTATCCGACAAGCGGCGTGGAGCCGCTGTTCGGGTTCTGGTGTGTAACGCTTTTCTCAATGGCGTATAGCGGCTTTAAGTCCGCTTTACGCCTAATCAGTGGCACAGTAGCACGGAGATTGCAAATACGAAGGACGAAAGAAAGGTTAATCTTGACTTGGGCTTACAGCCCGCCAAGTTTGCTATTGCAAACTAACCCAAGGCGACGCTTCGCTTGCCATTGGGCTAAATTAAAACGGGCTTACAGCCCTTAAATCAGGATTGTTTTAACGCCTAAAATCTTCCGACCACGACTGATTTATACAGTCGCATGGGATTTGCAATCCCATGCTTAGATACTATAAGGATTTATAATCCAAAAGAATAATCCCGCTTGAATAAGTAATTCATAACTCATAAAACTAAGAATGAAATATTTAAAAATAAACCCGGCCGATAATGTAGCTGTTGCAATAAATGATTTGCATCGGGGCGAAAGTGTTACAATCGATAATATGCAAATTGTGTTGAACGCCGATATTCCGGCCGGACATAAATTTGCGCTAAAAGATATTGCAGCTAAAAGCGATATTATAAAATATGGATATCCGATAGGGCATGCCCGCGAAGATATTAAGCAAGGCGACTGGGTAAATGAGAAAACAATAAAAACAAACCTCGAAGGCTTGTTGGATTACGAGTATAACCCGCATGATGTGGATTTGGATATCCCGAATCGCAATCTGACTTTCAGAGGCTATAAGCGTGCAAATGGCGAGGTAGGGGTACGTAACGAAATATGGATAATTCCTACAGTTGGTTGTGTGAATGGGACTGCCAACTCGCTGGCAGAGCAGCTGCGTAATGAGACAAAACTACAAGGGGTTGATGCCATTGTTGCTTATCCTCACAATTACGGGTGCTCGCAACTTGGCGATGACCATGAAAACACACGTAAAATACTGCGTGATATGGTGCTTCATCCTAATGCGGGCGGAGTATTGGTTGTCGGGCTGGGATGCGAAAACAATCAGGTGGGTGCTTTCCGTGAATTGCTTGGCGATATTGACGAGGCGCGTGTGAAATTCATGGAAACTCAAAAAGTGGAGGATGAGTATGAAACAGGTATGCAGATGCTCCGTGAAATTTACGAAGTGGCATCGAAAGACGAACGTGAAGAAGTGCCGGTTTCAGAATTGAAAATAGGGCTTAAATGTGGCGGTTCTGATGGTTTTTCGGGTATTACTGCCAACCCTTTGTTGGGTGTTTTTTCCGATTTCCTCATTGCGCAGGGAGGAAGTACGGTGCTTACTGAAGTGCCTGAAATGTTCGGAGCCGAAACTATTTTGATGAACCGCTGTATCAATCGTAATATGTTTGATAAAACAGTGCACTTAATCAACGATTTCAAAGATTATTTTATGAAAAATAATCAACCTGTGTACGAAAATCCGTCGCCCGGCAATAAAGCGGGAGGTATCTCTACTTTGGAAGAAAAATCGCTGGGGTGTACGCAGAAGTGCGGAAAGTCGTTGGTTAAAGACGTGTTGATGTATGGCGAGCGTATTAAAACAAAGGGCTTGAACCTGTTGAGCGCACCGGGTAACGACCTGGTGGCTGCTACGGCTTTAGCTTCGAGCGGATGCCATATTGTGCTGTTTACTACAGGGCGTGGTACGCCGTTTGGTACGTATGTGCCTACAATGAAAATATCAACAAATACTCCACTCTATAATAAGAAACCGGGATGGATTGATTTTAATGCCGGAACGATTGTGGAAAACGAGCCGATTGAGGCGGTAAACGAACGCTTTATCGCCTATGTAATAGGTGTGGCGAGTGGCGAGTTGGTAAATAATGAAAAGAAAGGCTATCGCGAAATTGCTATTTTTAAAACAGGAGTAACCTTGTGACGCATAGGGGTGGTTAGCTTACATATAAGAACACATAGATTGCAAATGCTTTCTATGTGTTTTTTGTTTTTTGAAGTAAGGTGACGCTATTCGTAACTATGTCCTTTTGGATTTATAATCCGAAAGGAATTATCTGCGGATTTTAAATCCGCTATTAAAAAATCATCGGATTACAAATCCGATGAGACAAGAGGAATATACATTGCGGGTTTAAATCCGCTACTAAGAGAGGATTTCAGTCCATGTATTTCCACAGTTACGACACTCATTAATACAGCTATCCCCCAAATTTTCCATTGGATTGAGGTTGCGCATTGGTTGAACTTCAACATCGGTAGAACCACACTTATCACAAACAGAAGAATAATCTCTTGGATATAAAATTCTTATCAAAATGCATATAGATAACAGTAATACTCCTACTACTATTATGAAAATAGCTGAGCCTTCCATATTATTTGTTTTTTATGAATTTCAAATATAAATGTATAAAAGCTAAAAAACAAGATTTTATTTTTTGAAAGAATCGTATTTTTGTTATCCGACAAGCGGCATTAAGCCGCTGTACGGGTTATTGTGTATAATATTCGGGTTGGTGTATAGCGGCTAAAGACCGCTTTGCGCAAATTTATTTTATTGAGTTTAAATACTTTATAAAAATGGAATTTGCGTTGTTTGCGTAATTTGCGTTCTCTTTCTTTTTTAAACGAGGTAACGCGATTCGTAACCCATAACTGCTCATTATTGTAAAAAAACAATAAATTGTTCCGGTTTATTCTTTTAAGAGGATTGATTTTACGACTTTTGGAAATTATTATATAAAGATGTTGTAGTATGAAGATAGAATTTATAGGGGCTACACGTGAGGTAACGGGTAGTAAATTTTTGATAACCACCGATGAGGGGAAGCGTATTTTGCTCGACTGTGGTATGTTTCAGGGAAAAGGGTTGGAAACTGATGCTATGAACCGCCATTTGGGATTCAACCCCGAAGAGTTAGACCACGTTATACTTACTCATGCGCATATCGACCATTCGGGGCTTATTCCGTATCTATACAAATTAGGATTCAGAGGGTCGGTAATCTGTACGTCCGCCACACGCGATTTATGTTCGATAATGCTGGTGGATAGCGGACATATACAGGAGCTTGATAATAAATGGTTTAATAAAAAACAGGCGAAAAAAGGCTTGCCTCTTACCTCGCCTATATACAATGTGGTGCATGCCGAAAAATGTATGGAGCTGTTCATCACTGTTGCATACAACCGCCGTTTCTATATCAATGATAATGTTAGTGTGAAATTTACCAATACGGGGCATATGCTGGGGAGTGCTGCCGCCAATATCCGGATTAGAGAGGGTGGCGAGGTTAAAAACATAACCTATACGGGCGATATAGGGCGCGAAAGTAGTCACCTGTTAAGCCCGTGGACACCTTCTATTCAATGCGATTACCTTATTGCGGAGTCGACCTACGGCGACCGTTTGCACGAGCCTGTGAAAACTACGGAAGAGGACTTGCTGAAAATAGTGTATGAAACGTGTGTGGAACGGCAGGGTAAACTGATTATTCCGGCTTTCTCGGTAGGGCGCACGCAGGAAATTGTATATGCGCTGAATGAGTTTCACAATGCGGGAAAACTGCCGCCTATCGAGGTGTTTGTAGATAGTCCGCTGTCGGTAAATGCTACTGATATTTTCCGCCTGCACATGGATACGATGAACGATCGTGTAAAGGAAACCTTACTGAAAGACCCTAATCCTTTCGGGTTTAGCTCTTTGCATTATATTAAGGATGTGGACGAATCGAAAGCGTTGAATGGTTATAAAAAGCCTTGTATCATTATTTCGGCTTCGGGCATGGCTGAGGCGGGACGGATTAAACACCATATTTCGAATAATATTGAGAACCCGAATAATACGATATTGATGGTTGGTTATTGTACTCCTACATCGTTAGGAGCTCGTATCCAGCAGCCGGGACTGAAGGAGATTTCTATTTTTGGCTCTCCGCACAAGGTGAATGCGCGGATTGAACGTATCGAAGGTTTTTCGGCACATGGCGATTACCGCGAAATGATAGATTACCTGTCGTCGCAGGACAAATCGAAAATAAAACAGACATTCTTGGTGCACGGTGAGTACAACGCCCAAGTTGCATATAAAGGACACTTGGAAGATGCAGGTTTCCAAAATGTAGAAATACCGGAGGTAGAGTCTGTTTACGAGTTGTGATTTAAGCAGTTTGTGTTTTTACGACACATAGGTTCAGTTAGTTCGCACATAGTGACACATAGGAGCCTGTTTTTTCATTATATTGGCGCAAGTTTAGCGTAGCGTAACTTGTGCCGAAAATACATGCAGTTTTAAACTACTAAATATATAGGCACAAGTCGCAGACTTGCGCCAAGTATGGGTGTTTTTACGACACATAGGTGCCAGTTGGTTCGCACATAGTGCATATATAAAAGTCTATTTTTCCGTAAAGCGGCTCTAAGTCCGCTTTACGGATATTATTTTTGTATACATACCACAGCCTACTTAAGACATTCTTCTTTTTCCCTTTTCAACATAGAGACTCGGTTGGCATGGACTACAAGTCCGCGCCAACCAAAGTATACCACGGTGGAGAGTACCGGAAAAATATTTTCATAAAATAAATCTTTGATGTAATTTTTCGAAAAAACACACGTTATTATTTTCGGCAAAGGGCAATAAGGTTTAAGGGCAAGTGCATCAAAATATGCAGAATTGCTATTTTCTTCTTTCGTAGTCGTAGCTAATCTTTCCGCCTCATCTGGTGAGCGTTAAGAAATTTAGCATAACGAAGCGTTAAACAGGATTTGCTGTCTGACGAGCGTAGCGAGGAGTTTCAAATTCTGTAGCGTAGTGTAGCTGAATTTTAGCGAAGCAGGTGTAGCGGTGGCTTTTTTGCTTACTTTTTCAGCTATAGGAAAAAGTAAGAGCCTGTCCGGCTCGAGGACGAAAGAATAAAANGTAACTCTCCCTAAATCCCTCTCTCAAAGAGAGGGACTTTGAGAGCGAGAAACGAAAGAGCAGTATCTGATGAATTTGGTGATTAGAATGTAATTTTGATGCGGTTACCCTAATAAGGTTTTATATTGCTTTGTGGCTAATGTAAAATATCAGTATATTTGCAAGCTTAAAAAAACACCCTGAAAGAAAGATGATTGACTACATAAAAGGTGATGTGGCAGAGATAAATCCGGCCTATGCTGTACTCGAAACCGGAGGCATCGGTTATTGTGTGCACATAACACTCCCTACTTATTCTACCATTCAGCAACAGAAGTCGGCCAAGTTGTTCATTTACGAATCGATACGGGAGGATGCTCATGTGCTTTTCGGCTTTCTTACTCAGGCTGAACGTCAGTTATTCTTGCTGTTGATATCCGTTTCGGGCATCGGCGCTAATACAGCCCGTATGATAATGTCCTCGTACTCGGCACAGGAAATTCAGGAAATGATTGCTACAGGCAATGTGCCGGCTCTAAGCTCGATAAAAGGCATTGGAGCTAAAACCGCCCAGCGTATTATTGTCGACCTGAAAGATAAGATAATAAAGGTGACCGGAATGACAGAATCGGCTGTGGTAAGTTTTCAGGAAAACAGTCATACGAAGGACGAAGCTGTGGCTGCGCTCACTATGCTTGGTTTTTCGGCTGCTGCTTCGCAAAAAGCTGCCGACAAGATATTGAAAGAGCAGCCTGATATTAAGGTGGAGCAAATGATAAAACTTGCGCTTAAAATGATGTAGAGGGAAGGAGCCCCTCCAACCTCCCCGTAAGGGGAGGCTAAGAAACAGACAAAAAATAGTGTCTTATCGCCTTCGTGGCAGAAACTTGTAATTGTATACTATTTGGCAGTCGGGCTATAGGCTGTAATTTGTAGTTTTTAATATGCAGAATAAAATATTATCCATATTTATTATATCCCTTTTTGTTAGCCTGTTCCTGTTGCCTATGGGATCTGTAGCTCAGCAAAGTGTAAATCAGGCTGATACTACCAAAACGCGCTTCCCGATAAGTAATAACAAGCAGGATACATTTGAGGATTTGGATGTGAAGCATCCGATGGATGCTCCCATGCCCGAAAATGTAAAGTCGGTGGTGGAATACGACCCTGTTTCGGGCCTGTACATCATGCGTACGTATGTGGGTAATACCGAGATAGCAACGCCTTACTCCATGACCGAACAGGAGTATTACGACTATTCGGCAAAAAAGGCGATGAACCGTTACTGGCTCGAAAAAGACTCGGATGGTGAGAGGAGCAACGAGGATAAGTTTTCGCTTACTGATATGAAGTTCAATATCGGCGCTGCCGATAAGATATTCGGGCCGGGAGGTGTGCAGATAAAAACACAAGGTTCGGCAGAGTTGCTTTTCGGGATAACTCACACCAACCTTCAAAATCCGTCGGTAAGCAAGCGTTTGCGCCGGAATACTTCGCCTGATTTCGATCAGAAAATCCAATTGAATGTAAATGCCAAAGTGGGTACCCGCCTTAACTTTGGTATGAATTATAATACCCAGTCGTCCTTCGGTTTCGACCAAAAGATGGTTAAACTTGGTTTCAAGGGCGAGGAAGACGATATAATACAGAACATAGAAGCGGGAAATGTAAGCATGCCGCTCAATAGTTCGCTTATAAGCGGTAGTACTTCGCTTTTTGGGGTGAAAACCGACTTGAAGTTCGGCAAGTTGAGCGTGTCGGCAATAGCTACCCAGCAGCAGTCCGAATCGCAGAGCGTAAGTTCAAGAGGAGGCGCACAGACTACCGAGTTTGATATCAGTATTGATAATTACGACGAAAACAGGCACTTTTTCCTTGCGCATTATTTCCGCGATAAGTTTGAAGGGGCTATGAGCCGTTTGCCCAATGCGGCTTACGGGGTTACAATCAACCGCCTTGAGGTATGGGTAACCAATAAGCGTGGAAACTACGAGCAGGCACGTAATATTGTAGCGTTCATGGACTTGGCTGAAAAAGACAGCCTTGCAGCCAATTATTGGAAGTTGCCTGTAGGGGGAGATGCTCTTCCGGGTAACAAGTCGAATAATCTTTACAATGTAGTGAAAGATATAGACGGCATACGCGATATTCAGCGTACCAATCAGGTGTTGGCTGATTACTTTGCAATTAACGCCCCTGATGTGCGTGGAGGCGAGGATTATGAAAAAGTAGAAAGCGCCCGCCGCCTCGAGGCTTCTGAATATACCTTCAATCCGTCGTTGGGGATTATCTCTTTACGCTCGGCACTCAACCCTGACGAGGTGCTGGCTGTGGCTTTTGAATATACGTACAATGGAGAGACTTATCAGGTGGGAGAGTTTTCTACCGATAACATCCAGGCTCCCAATACGCTTATTGTAAAGATGCTGAAAGGTACCGTTCAGATTCCCCAGTTGCCTATGTGGGATTTGATGATGAAGAATGTATATTATCTTAATACTTTTCAGCTTCAGCCTGATAATTTCCGTTTGGACATAGTATACCGCAACGATTCTATCGGTACGGATTTGCAGTACATTACCGAAGGGGATATTAAAAATAAAATTTTGCTTCGGGTGATGAACCTCGACCGGCTTGATAAGCAGCAGCGAAAAACTCCCGATGGCAAATTCGATTATGTCGAAGGTTATACAGTTAGTGCCAATACAGGGCGTGTTATATTTCCGGTGTTGGAGCCATTCGGAAAGCATTTGGAAAAAGAGATAGGAAATTCGCAGATAGCCCGGAATTATGTGTTCAAAGAACTGTACGATTCTACTTTGGTTATAGCACGTGAGTTCAGCGAGAAAAATAAATTCCGTTTAGTAGGGGAGTATCAGGCATCTTCGGGCAAAGAGATTCGCCTGAATGCAATGAATATTCCGCGCGGGTCGGTAAGTGTTACCGCTGGTGGCGAAACCTTGGTCGAAAACGTAGATTACACGGTAGACTATACGATGGGTACTGTTAGTATATTGCGTGAATCGTTGCTCGAATCGGGTACAAACATAGATGTGAAGTTGGAGAATCAGTCGATGTTCAGCATGCAGCGTAAATCGTTGTTCGGTACGCATGTTGAATACGAGTTCAGTAAAAACTTTACATTGGGCGGTACGGTTATGCACCTGTCCGAAACACCTCTTACTACAAAAGTAAATACAGGCAGCGAGCCTATATCCAATACGATATGGGGGCTGAATACCTCGTGGCGTGGCGAGTCGCAATGGCTTACCAACGTGATTGATAAACTTCCGTTTGTTAATGCTACACAACCCTCGTCGTTTGCAGTGAATGCAGAGTTTGCACAGTTAATACCCGGCCACTCCAAAGCTATTGGTGATGCAGGATATGCTTACGTTGACGATTTTGAAGCTACCAAAACCAATATAAACCTGAATTATAGTCCGGCTTATTATTGGAAGCTGGCAAGTACGCCGTCGGTTTTCCCCGAGTCGGCGCGGAGTAATGATGTTAGTTACGGATATAACCGTGCTTTACTGGCATGGTACTCGGTAGACCCCAATCTGAATATAAGTACAAAGAATACGCCTGCCCATTTGCGTGATAATCCTGACTTGCAGTCGAATCATCTGACGCGTAATGTGCTGGTAGAAGAAATATATCCTAACCGGGAAACTTTGACCACTCAGTCCAACAATCTTTCGGTGATGAACCTTTCTTTTTATCCGACAGAGCGGGGGCCTTACAACCTTAACTGGCAGGGGATGAATCCTGATGGCTCGCTACAGAACCCGAAAAGCCGGTGGGGAGGTGTTATGCGCAAACTTGATGTAACCGATTTTGAAAATGCCAACATCGAGTATATTGAGTTCTGGATGATGGATCCGTTTGTGAACGATTCCACGGGAACGCATCTGGGAGGTAAGCTGGTTTTCAACTTGGGGGATATAAGCGAAGATGTACTGAAAGATGGTAAAAAATTCTTTGAAAACGGATTGAGCTCTACGGGCGATGTGTCGCAAAACGACGAAACGGTGTGGGGATATGTGCCGCGCGGACAATCCACTGTTAATGCTTTTGATAATACGCCGGGAGCAAGAATTTATCAGGATGTGGGTTTGAATGGTTTAACCAGCGAACAGGAAAAGAGCTTTGGCGCGTATAAGGAGTTTCTGGATAATCTGAGAAATATCCTCGACCCGAATGTTCAGGCTCGTATGGATTTAGACCCGTTCTCGCCATTCAACGACCCTGCGGGGGATAGTTACCATTTTTACCGGGGCTCGGACTATGACGACCAAGAACTGGATGTACTGAGCCGCTATAAGCGATATAACGGTACGGAAGGAAACTCGCCCGAAATAGCGGATACGAACGAAACTTATGCTACAAACTCGACCACACTGCCCGATACGGAGGATATAAATGCCGACAATACGATGAACGAGTATGAAAAATACTTTGAATATGCGGTAGATATAAAACGTGAGTCGATGCAGATAGGGCAGAACTACATTACAGAAAGAAAGGATGTGGAAGTTACATTACGCAATGGACAACCTTCGACGGTAACATGGTACCAGTTTAAAATACCTGTGGCAAGCGGCGAAAGAAAGGGTAATATCCGTAACTTTAAGTCAATCCGCTTCATGAGGATGTACCTGACCGATTTTGAAGATGATATTACCTTGCGTTTTGCTACGCTCGATTTGGTACGCGGCGAGTGGCGTACTTATACCAAAGCATTGCATGAACCTGATAAAATGCCCGAATCGGATGGAAAATTGGATGTGCTGGCTGTGAATATTGAAGAAAATGCAACTAAATCGCCTGTGAACTACGTATTGCCTCCGGGAATAAACCGCCAGACTACTCCGGGACAAACACAGATAATAGCTCAGAATGAGCAGGCAATGGTATTGCGTGTCAGAGATTTGTCGCCAAACGATGCCCGTGCGGTTTATAAGAAAACTAATTATGATATGCGCCAGTACAAACGCCTGCAAATGTATGTGCATGCTGAGGCGTTGGAGTCGGGCGAGCCGTTGGAAGACCAGCAACTGAGCTGTTTCGTCCGCTTGGGTACTGATATGACCGATAACTATTATGAATATGAGATACCCCTTGTGCTTACTCCGGAGGGAAGGTATGATAATAGCTTGCTGAACGACAGGCGGGCTGTATGGCCTGAGGATAATAAGTTTGATTTCCCGTTCGAAGTATTGACCGATGCCAAGTTGTTGCGTAACAAGGCGAAACAAAATCCGGCTTCGGGGGTAACAAATCTTACTCTGTTTGAAACATGGGACCCTGAGAAACCAAAAAATAAAATTACGGTTCGCGGTAACCCTACACTCTCGGAGGTGAAGAATATCATGATAGGGATACGTAATAAGAGCAACTCGCTGCGGACCGGTGAAATATGGGTGAACGAACTGCGTATGTCCGAGTTTGACGAAAGCGGCGGATGGGCTGCTATGGCTAATATGGCATTGGCTCTGTCGGATATTGCAACCGTGAATGTAGCAGGACGTACGGAAACTGCCGGATTCGGGTCTATCGAGAGCAAGGTTATGGACCGCCGTATGGACGATTTATATCAGATAAGCGTTTCTACTTCGGTAGATGCGGGTCGTTTCCTGCCTGAGAAAGCAAAACTTCAGATACCAATTTATTTCTCGTACTCCAACGAGACGCTTTCGCCTAAATACAACCCGTTGGATGAAGATATACTGCTTTCGGATGCTTTGGACAATCTGGAAACAGAACAACAGCGCGACTCGCTGAAGATGATGTCGAATACGGTGGCTACCTCCAAGAGCTTTAATGTATCGAACGCTAAAGTAAATATCAGGAGTAAGAAGCCACAGTTTTACGACCCTGCCAATATTACGGTTACTTATGCTTATGTAGAGAGTAATAAGCAAAGCGCCGATATAGAAAAAGATATGGTGAAAGAGCAGCGTGCAGCTATAAACTATAGTTACTCGTTCAGTAGCCAGCCTTTCGAGCCTTTCAAGAATGTGAAGGCACTGGATAAGCCGGCGTTCAAGATAATCAAGGATATGAATATATATTATACTCCTACATCCTTGAGTTTTAATACAGATATGAATCGTCAGTTCTCACAGGTTAAGTTGCGCGATTTCAGTGCGGTAAGTGCTACCGAAGAGCCGATGGATTTGACTTTTGCCAAGGATTTTGTGTGGAGGCGGCAGTTTAATATCGCATATAACCTGACACGGGCAATTAGTTTGACATTTAACGCTGCTACCAATGCCAATATAATTGAACCTTATTATACTCCGGAGATAGGCAAGGAGCATTATGAGCTTTGGCGCGATTCGGTTTGGATGAGTGTTAAGGAGTTTGGGCGTGCCAGTACGTATCAGCAAACTTTCACGGCTTCGTGGAACTTGCCTGTCAATAAGATACCTATACTTAGTTGGGTTAATCTGAATGCCTCGTACAATGCTAATTATAGCTGGAACAGGGTTGAGGAAGAAAGCATGGGCAACATTGCTACCAGTATGGGAGCTTGGCAGGGTGGCGGACAGTTCAATTTTGAGCAGTTGTATAACAAAAGCAAATATCTGAAAGGTGTTGATACACGAATGAAGCAAACGGGCAACCGCCCTAAGTTTCAGCCGAAAACATATACTGAAACAGTAAGCCTGAAAGGCGGGGAGAGCAAAACTATTAATCACCGTTTGGGAAGCGACCGTTTGCAGGTGAGTGCAGTGGATAAATCGGGTAAGCCTGTAAGAGTTTCGCAAGGGGCGAAAAATAATAACTCGGTAGATATTACTACGCCTAATGATGCGGACGAGATATTGCTGACTGTTGTAAGTCAGGACCCGAATCATCGTAACCCTGCACAGCAAATAGCCGACTATACTGTTCGTGGCCTGATGATGGTGCGCCGTGCATCGTTCACTTACCGCGAGTCGAATAATATGACTATTCCGGGATTTATGCAGGAACCGTCTTTCCTGGGGCAGCGTAAAGACCATAATGGAATTTATGCGCCGGGCATAGGTTTTGCCTTCGGATTCTTCGACGAGGATAGTACGCTTGATAAAATGAAGCAGAATGGCTGGTTGCTTGCCAATAATGACACTATTGTGAATCCGGCTATTTTCTCGCACTCTTCCGAATTGGATGTAAAAGTGTCGGTAGAACCAATTGTTGGTTTCAAAATAGAGTTGAATGCAAAACAGGTAACGCAGTATAATAAATCTACCCTGTATATGTCGCCGGGTTCTCCTACTACTTTTACGGGTAATTACAACATTACTCAGGTGGCTATCGGTACTGCTTTCAGGAAAGTAGGGAATGGCGAGAATAATTACCGCTCGGAAACATACGAAACATTCCGTGCTAACAGGGAGGTTATCCGTCAACGCCTGAACAGGGAGCATCAGGGGAAAGTTTATCCTAATGATGAAAATGCTGGATTCTTAACCGGCAATAACTATGGACAATATGACCCGAATACATATGGAGGGTATTCTGAAAATTCGGCAGATGTGCTCATTCCTGCATTTTTGGCGGCCTATACGGGGCGTGATGTGAATACAGTCGGTACTAATCCGCTACTGTCGTTGCTTAGTATTTTGCCTAACTGGCGTGTAACTTACGACGGGCTGACAAGGATACCTTGGATAAAAGACCGTTTCCGTACAGTGAACCTGACTCATGGCTATACTTGCCGTTATACAGTTGGTGCTTATTCGTCTTATTCTACTTGGGTGCCAATGGAGAGTGGCAGTGATTTTGGTTACATCCGCAATGTAGAGAATGATTTCCCTATTCCGTCGATGCAATATGAGATACCGAGTGTGTCGCTGGTTGAGCAGTTTAGCCCGCTTATCGGGGTGAACGTGACGATGAAAAACAGCATGACCACTAAGATAGAATACCGTAAGCAACGTAATTTATCACTGAACCTTGCCAGTGCACAGCTTGCCGACGGTAGCAGCGACGAGATTGTTTTTGGGTTTGGTTATACAATTAAGGATTTCAATGTTATTCTTAAGATGAAAGACAGACAGTCGAAAGTGAAGAACGACCTTAAGCTGAATGTGGATGTATCGTATCGCGACAATAAAATGCTGTTGCGTAAGATTGAAGAGAATATAACACAGGCTACCAGTGGAAATAAGATGTTTGGAGTGAAAGTGATGGCAGATTATGTTTTCAGTTCGAAGATAAATCTTCAGATGTTTTTCGACCATCAGGGAACTACGCCGCTTATTTCATCATCTTTCCCTGTATCGACTACGAACTTCGGGCTTGGAATTAAGTTTATGTTGACGAGGTAACGTGTTACGGCACAATCGTTTGCTGAAATTAAATACAGTTGGCGCAGATGGAACGTTTCATCTGCGCCAACTGTATTTAGCAAAGGGCTGTTTCAGCTTCAAAATAATTTAAATGCGTGAAGATAGTACTGAATAAATTTTGATGTCAATGGAAAATATGAAAGGGTAACCAAAATTACATTTGTAAATGCCCAATTCATCAGATATTGTTCTTTCGTTTCTCACTCTCAAAGTCCCTCTCTTTGAGAGAGGGATTTAGGGAGAGTTATAGTATCCTCACTTTATTCTTTTGTCCTCGAGCCGGACAGGCTTTTACTTTTTCCTATAGCTGAAAAAGTAAACAAAAAATTAACCTTGTTGAAGCACCTACGCTTAGCATAGCTCAAGCAAGCTTGACTCTGCTTTCGCTNTTTGAAACTCCTCCCGTTGGTCGTCAAACAGCAAATCCTGTTTAACGCTTCGTTACGCTGAATTTCTTAACGCTCACCAGCTGAGGCGGAAAGATTAGCTCCGGCTACGAAAGAAAAAAATAGCAATTTTACATATTTTGATGCGGTTGCCTTTAAAATATGAAAGTTGAATATTTTTGACCAATTTTTTTTATGTATCTTTATACCCCGTATTTTATTCCTCCTTGTTTGATGTATTGCAAACCTGTTTATTGAAAGTACGATGTTTCAGAATAGCTGTTTTTGAGATGTTTTTGCTTTCGGAAAGTAATTGATAGAAACGGTTTTGCAGATGTATTTTAAAAAGTAGACTGACTTGAAAAGTCAGATTTTTTCACTGTTGGCGCAAGTTTAGCGTAGCACAACTTGTACCAAAGATAATGCAGTTTTAAACTGTAAAGAATATAAGCACAAGTCACAGACTTGCGCTAAATATGGCACTCCGTTAGGAGTGGGAGTTTGGTAAAACACTATCTTTAGATATAGCGGGCGTGCCGTATAGGTACGCAACTTTCTCTCTAATTGTCGCGTACCTACGGCATGCCGGATTATTAAGTAATTTGCACATTACCAAACTTTACTCCCTACGGGAGCTTTTAATACTATAATGATTTATAAATAAGCTTTATAATAGACTATTGAATATAAGCTCTATTATAAATAATCCAAACATAAACTATATATGTCAACATTAAGATTTAAAGTTGTTGAAGAAGCATTCAAGCGTAAAGCCGTTCCGGCATCGGTGCCGGACAAAATCACATCGGAGTACTATGGTAAGTATGTATTCAATCGTGACCAGATGGCAAAATACTTGTCGAAAAATACGATGAAAACTGTATGTGAGGCTATTGACGAGGGTAAAACGCTTGACCGTGAAATAGCAAGCCATGTGGCTGCCGGAATGAAAATGTGGGCGATGGAGATGGGCGCTACTCATTACACTCACTGGTTCCAGCCATTGACCGACGGTACTGCCGAAAAACATGATTCTTTTATCGAGTATGTGGATGAACCGGGCGGGCCTATTATTGAGGAGTTTTCGGGAAAATTGCTTGTACAACAGGAATCTGACGCGTCGAGCTTCCCTAACGGGGGGATACGAAATACTTTCGAGGCGCGTGGTTATACAGCATGGGATCCATCTTCTCCGGCATTTATTGTTGACGATACGCTTTGTATTCCTACGGTATTTATCTCGTATACAGGTGAGTCGCTTGACTATAAAGCTCCATTGCTTAAGGCTATCAATGCGGTAGAAAAGGCTGCTTTGGATGTTTGTTTGCTATTCGACTCGAATGTAAAAAAGATATACTCGTATCTTGGCTGGGAACAAGAATACTTCTTGGTTGATGAAGACCTTTGTGTAGCGCGTCCTGACTTATTGCTGACCGGAAGAACGCTTATGGGACACGAGAGCGCTAAAAACCAACAGTTGGAAGACCATTATTTTGGGGCTATTCCGCCGCGCGTTGCGGAGTACATGCGCGACTTGGAGTTTGAGGCATATAAGTATGGTATTCCGTTGAAGACCCGCCATAACGAAGTTGCACCAAACCAGTTTGAACTTGCTCCTATTTATGGGGAAACAAACCTGGCTGTCGACCAGAATATCTTCATCATGTCGCTGATGGACAGGATAGCGCGTAAACATAATTTCCGCGTTCTGCTTCATGAGAAGCCATTTGCAGGTGTCAATGGGTCGGGCAAGCATAATAACTGGTCGCTGGGAACTGATACGGGTGTGGGCTTGCTTACTCCGGGTAAAACTTCGGAAGCTAATCTTCAGTTTGTGACTTTTCTTATAAATACGCTGAAAGCCGTTCATAAAAACAATGCTTTGCTGAAAGCCTCGATTATGACAGCTCCGAATGCTCACCGCCTTGGTGCAAATGAGGCTCCTCCGGCTATTATATCTGTTTTTCTGGGCTCGCAACTGTCTGCTGTGCTGGATAAGCTCGAAGCCAGTACCAGCGAAGAAGCTATCGTGGTGGACGATAAAAAACGGATGAAACTGGGTATTGCTCATATACCAGAAGTGCTGGTAGATAATACCGACCGTAACCGTACTTCGCCTTTTGCGTTTACCGGAAACCGTTTCGAGTTTCGTGCAGTAGGTTCTTCGGCCAATTGTGCTTCTGCGATGATTGCCTTAAATACATCGGTAGCAAGCCAGCTTAAAGAGTTTAAGACAGAGATAGACGCTAAGATGAAAGCGGGTATATCCAAGGAAGAAGCTATTTTTGACACATTAAAGCAATACATAAAAGATACAAAGGCCATTCGTTTCGATGGTAATGGCTATAGCGATGAGTGGAAAGAAGAAGCTAAAAGAAGGGGATTGGATTGTGAAACAAGCGTTCCTTTGATTTACGATGCTTATCTTGCTCCTCAAACCGTGAAAATGTTTGAAGAAACTGGTGTGTTGACCGAAAAAGAACTCCATGCACGTAACGAGGTGAAATGGGAGGTATATACAAAGAAGATTCAGATAGAGGCACGTGTGCTGGGCGATTTGGCTATGAATCATATTATTCCGGTAGCCACCCGTTACCAGTCGATGCTGTTGGATAATGTATACAAGATAAAAGCTGTGTATCCGGCTGATAAGGCAGAAAAACTGAGCGAGATGGATTCGGCCATTATTGAAGAGATAGCCGACCATATTTGTGCTATAAAAACCAATGCGGATGCAATGGTGGAAGCACGTAAGGTGGCCAACAGGATTGAGGATGAACGTGAGAAAGCTATTGCCTATCATGATAATGTTTATCCTTATTTTGATGTTATCCGCTATCATGTGGATAAGTTGGAACTAACAGTGGATAATGAGATGTGGACATTGCCGAAATACAGGGAACTGCTATTTATCAGATAAGAAGACAACCTCTAAAATTATAATGAAAAATCGGGAGCAGAAGTAGAATATGGGATATTCTGCTTCTGTTTTTTTTATAGGGTAGGGGGTGATTATCTTACCCGGTCGGTTTTTTTTTGGTAATTATAGATTGTTCCGGGGCTTTTAATAAAAAAGGATATAAATTATTGCGAAAAAGATTTTTTTTGAAGGCATAATAGTGGAAACTTTAAACAGTTTCTAAAGATAGTATACGAGGGTATTTGGCTGTTAATTTGGGGAATATCTCGATGGGTAAAAAACGAACGATACAAAACAGTAGAAAAGTGTTTAAATAAAAGTGCTTTTTTTGTTTTTTTAGAAAAAGTATATCTATATTTGTGTTTGTATTTCATTTATTATAAAGATACTGTTAACATTAAAATTTGAGACATGAAAAAACTATTACTGCCCTTACTTGTATTGTGGGCGTTTATGCCTTTTGTTCTTAATTCACAAACTTTTCCTACTATTAGCGATGGTACCACCGAAGAGTGGTATAGTATTTATTCTCACCGTTCCGGCAATGTATGGAAAGACAATGGTGATGATGCGAAAATTACAGTTGTTCAATTTGAAAATGTAGATGAACTGAAATGGAAATTTCAGCAGGTAGAGAATGAAAGTTTTAAAATTGTATCTAAAAAAGGAGAAGCGCTAAAGCTTTTCGCTAATTATAAGGCAAATGCAAAAGGTACTGGAAAATATGTTTCCGATGGTGCCGGAGGTTATAAGTTGGCTGAAAAAGATGCTGAAGGTAACTATAAAGGTACCCATGACATGGAAATTGACGCCGCAGTACGTTCTCATTTTAAGCCGGCTCCTATTGCCGAGGGTGCTGTTTTTGTTTTTAAACAGTTTGGTACGGACGAAACCGGCTTTAAATTCCAACTTTATTGTCCCGAATTTGATACTTATATAAATATGACCGGAGACTCTTCAAAAGAAATTTGCGTATACCATGTTGATAATGACGGTGGTAACCCTTTTAGTGCTATCAAGAGCATGAAAGAAATTTATGAAGTACTTTATGTAAATCCTCCTAAAATTTCGGTTGGCGAAGATTATACTTGGTATTTTTTAGACAACCTGCGTAAAAAGTTGGTGGTGACTTCGCAAGGTGATGAGCAAAAATTGAAATTATTGAGTAGAGAACTTATTGAAGGAGAGGAGCAAGATGCACAATTGTTTGCTTTTGAAGGAGCCGACGGAGAATATGGTTCTGTAAAAATTAAATGTAAAGCAGGTGGATATCTGAAACTTTCTACTGAAAAAGATAGTAATGGTGCTGATAGGGGGATCTTTATCCTTGCGAGCGCAGGTGATGATTTTAGTATTATTTCTAATACAAACACCAATTATGGCGAAAATAAATGGGGATTTGTTCATCTCGAAGCAGGTAATGGTTTTAATGGTGCACCCGGTAATGATTTAACAACTTATTCTGTTACTGACGACGGAAGTGTTTTTGATATTTACGAGCCCGGTTCCAATCCGTTTGACAAAGCTCCTGCATTGAGTTCTTATGACATCCCAAAATGGTATTATGTAAAAGTTGTGAGAAATAAGAAATACATGACAGCAGCGGGATTAGGTAGTACGCTTTTACAAGCAGACCTTGAAGAAGGGAATGAAGCACAATTATTCCGTCTGAACGGTACATATAATTCATTCGGATTTATAGCCAAAACAGGTGACCTTGAAGTGAAAAAGGCTGCAGATTCCAATGATTTAGTTTTGGCTGAAATGGAAAACGGCGATTTCTTTAAGTTAGCCCTTGTAGATGGCAATCCTAACCAATGGCAGGTGATACACAATACTACAAGTTTGGCATTTAATGATTATGCGGGCAGCACTGTTGGTTTATATACTGCAAATCAAGGTGGAAACGAATTAGAGTTTATCCCATATAGTGAAGGTAGTGCCCTTGCCGAAAGCCAGATTGACCGAACTCAATGTTGTGTTAATGGAAAACAAGTGACTATAGAAGGTGAAAATATCGCAGGCGTTATCATCTATGATATCACAGGAACCCGGTTGATAACTTCGTCGGCAGTTTCTACTACATATACTTTGCCAGCTACAGGTTGCTATATCGTATCGGTAACTTATGCTGATTCAGTATCGGAAAATATAAAAATTATTATCCAATAAGAAAAAATAGCTACTGACAAACTTTTCTGAAAAGAAATGATTCTCCCGAAAAGGTGTTTTTATGTTCTTTTTCCGAAAGGTTTGTCTGTAACTAAACTACTCTTGACAAAAATAACTGATAAAAAACACACTGGACACATTGTTTTAGCTTGGTATGGAAGTTATACTAAGGTAGGTTTGTTGTTGCTTTATATGTTTAAGTATCAGCTTATTTTATTCCATGTCTGTGTTTAAATGAAATAATGGATAGACACTGAAAATCACATATATAAATCATGAAAAACCGTTTTTAAATCAAAAAAATCATTATGAAGCAATTTTTTAAAAAATGTTGTTTAAGTTTTGTGCTGATGTCCTTACTCTGTACTTGGACAGTTTATGCGCAAAACACAAATCAAAATGTTTCAAGAAGAACAATTACGGGGCAAGTAATTTCCTCTGAGGATAAATTGCCTGTAATTGGTGGGAATATCTGGCTGAAGGGAACTTCGGTGGGTACTATTACTGACTTTGATGGTAATTATTCGCTTACTGTCGAAGGAGTAGGAGGTGTTCTTGTTTTTTCCTATGCCGGTATGGTAACTCAGGAAATAGCGATTGTTAACCAAAGAGTTATTAATGTAACCCTTGACCCTGATGAGAAGTTACTGGATGAGGTGGTTGTGGTAGGTTACGGGCAACAACGTAAAGAGAGTGTTGTAGGTGCTATTTCTACCGTAGATGTAGAGAATTTAAAAGTTCCCGGTAGCTCTAACCTGTCAACAGCATTAGCAGGACAATTGTCCGGTATTGTAGCGATGACCCGTTCGGGTGAGCCGGGACGCGATGGTGCTGCAAACTTTTATATCCGTGGTGTATCGTCATTCAAAGGAAATACTAACCCGCTGGTACTGGTTGATGGTATCGAGCGCGAGTTGGACTTGGTTGATACCGAAGATATTGCACAATTCTCTATTCTGAAAGATGCTTCGGCTTCGGCAGTTTATGGGGTACGTGGTGCAAATGGTGTAATCTTGATTACAACTAAAAAAGGGTCGGAAGGAAAACCAAAAATCAATGCTCGTGGTGAGTATGGTCTGACATCTCCAACCCAAATGCCTAAGTTTTTAGACTCTTACCAATGGGGTACGTTTTACAACGAAATGGCAAAAAGCGAAGGCAAAACGCAATATACTACCGATGAACTGGAAAAGTACAGGGATGGAAGTGATCCGGATTTGTATCCGGATGTAAACTGGATTGACGAGTTATATCGCAATTTTGCTTCGAATCAGAGAGTCAACTTAAGTGTATCGGGTGGTAGCGAAATTGTTCGTTATTATATTTCGGGTTCGTTTTATAATGAAAATTCTATTTTCGAGAATGCCGGCGACCGTTACAACTACGACTCGTCTATCCGTTATACAAAATATAATTTCAGGGCGAACATTGATTTTAACATAACTAAAAGTACGGTGTTGAATCTGAACCTGGCAAATATATATGAAAAATCGTTTGCACCGGGTAGAGATAAAAATGATATTTGGGGATATACATTCGCTACTTCGCCTAATGCGTTCCCTATCGAATATTCGGATGGTACGATTGCCGCGCCTTCTTCTTCTACGGGATATAACCCTTGGAACCTATTGGCGCACTCCGGTTATCGTGAGCAATTCTGGAACTCTTCTCAGGCGTTAATTGGTTTGAATCAGGATTTTGGTAAGTTGTGGAAACCATTGGAAGGCTTGACAGGTAACTTTAAATTCTCGTGGGATGCTTTCAATACAGCAAGACAAGTGCGTTCAAAAGAATCTACTCAGTATCATGCTAAATACAGAGACCCGGATACAGGTAAACTGTTTTATGGCGACCCTATTTATAAGGGGAATGACTCTTTGGGTTATGAGCGCGAAGCCTATGACGGTGGTAGCATGGTTACATATATGGAGGCATCGTTGACATACAACCGTTTATTTGCCGAAAAACATCGTATCGGAGGATTATTCCTGTATAACCATAAGATAAAAACATTAACTCTTGCGGGCACTCAACAAAAATCGTTGCCTTATAAAAATCAAGGTATTGCTGGGCGTGTGACTTATGCGTATAAGGATAAATATCTGGGAGAGTTCAACTTGGGTTATAATGGTTCTGAAAACTTTGCACCGGGTCACAGGTTTGGTTTCTTCCCTGCTTTAGCGTTAGGTTGGGTAGTGTCGAACGAGTCGTGGTTCGAGCCTGTAACTAAAGTTGTAGATATGCTTAAATTCAAGGCTTCTTATGGTATTGTAGGTAATGACGAAATAGGTACCGACATCCGTTGGATTTATAACCCTACTATCGAGAATAGTCCTTATTCATGGAATTATGGTTCTTCGGCACAATCGGGAGGAACAGGTATTCGTCAGGGACGTATTGAGAACCGAATGGTATCTTGGGAAGAAGCCAAGAAAGCGAACTTGGGTATAGAGTTTTCTTTGTTCAACTCGTTGAGGATTCAGGCCGATTATTTTTACGAAAGCCGTCAAGGTATTTTCTTGCAACGTGCCGGATTGCAAAATTATGTGGGTTTAACAACCAATCCTTATGTAAACATTGGCGAAACAATGAATCAAGGGTTTGATACCAACGTAGAATACAACCAAAAGATAGGTGAGGTATTTCTTACCGGACGTGTTAACTTTACATATAATAAGAATAAACTGCTGAACAATGATGAACCGGACTGGGAATATAAATATCAAAATACGATAGGACGTCCGTTTGGTTCGGGAGGTTCAGCTCAACCATTAGGGCTTATTGCTTTGGGCTTATTCGAGAGTGATGAAGAAATAGCAAACAGTCCGCAACAAATGTATGGCGAGTATCGCGTAGGTGATATTAAATACCAAGATGTAAATGGTGATGGAAAGGTTGATACTTATGACCGTGTGGCAATTGGTTATACAAACTTGCCGGAGATAACATACGGCTTTGGAGTAACTGCCGAGTGGAAAGGTATTGATGTTAACGTATTCTTTCAAGGTATTAGCCATATTTCGTTCTTCACAGGGGGAACTTCGATGCGTCCGTTCTCAAGTGGAAATATAGAACGTTCGGCTATTAATGCCGACCTGTGGGGTAACACATGGATGAGTACTAATACTCCGGAGGAAAATGCAAATGCTAAATATCCTCGTTTGAGCTATGGTTCGGGAACAGGTTCTTCCAACAACTCTCAAAATTCTACATGGAATCTTCAGAATGGTAGCTTTATGCGTTTGAAAAATTTTGAATTAGGTTATTCACTTCCCAAGTCAGTGCTGAAGGGTTCGTTTATAAACTCGCTTCGTGTGTATGCTGCCGGAACTAACCTGCTTACATTTAGCAAATTTAAACTTTGGGATCCTGAGAAGGGAAATAGTGATGGCTCCGGTTATCCTCCATCTCGCGTAATAACTATAGGTATAAATGCTAATTTCTAAAAATAAAAACAAATAAAGATACATAATAATATGAAAAGCATATTCAATAAATATATAATGTACTTCATGCTGGTTCTGACAGTATTTAGTACGGTTTCTTGCGAAAGTTTCTTGGATAGACAGGAGGATGAGCAATTAACTTTTGAAAAAATATGGCATACTTTGGAAAACACCCGTAAGTATTGGTATACGGCTATGTCGTATACTCCACACGAAATGTCGACAATAAATGGTGATAGTAATCCTTTTTTAGGAGCTTCGGATGAGGCTACAGTTGCATATAGCCGCGATTATAACAAAATTATTTACGGCTCGTGGAACCCAAGTAACATTCCTTACGGCGATCCTTCAACCCGTCTTTATCAGGGTATAAGGGAGTGTACTGTTTTTATGGAAAACGTTTTTACCTGTGGAGATTATGATTCGTCGGCCAGCGAGGAGATATTGGGACAAATGCAGATACAAGCTCGTTTTGCCCGTGCTTATAATTATTTCCATTTGATGAGATTGTATGGCCCTGTATATTTGCTTGGCGATGAGGTGCTTGACTTCAGACTTACTACAGAGGAACTGATGCGTCCGCGTAACACATGGGATCAGTGTGTGGATTATGTGGTAAGCGAAATGCAAATCTGTCGTGATTCAAAATACATGAAAGCAACATGGGAAAGCGATATGGAGAAAGGCTTGGCTACGAAAGGAGCTTGTCAGGCAGTGATTTCGCGTTTGTTGTTGTATTCGGCTCGTGACTTGTTTAACGGAAATGATTTATATAAGAATTTGGTAAATCCGGAAACACCTGATTTCCCTGAACAGTCGGGTGAAAGACTTTTTCCTGATTATAAGGCTGATAAGTGGAAACAAGCTGCCGATGCATCCCGAAAACTTATAGATGATTATGCTACTCAGTATAAACTATACCGGAAAGGAAATGACAATCCATATGAGGATTATTATGGAATAACTCAGGAAAACTGGAATGATGAAATTATCTATTCGGCAAGTGGTTACAAGGGACGTTATAATTATGCTGTTACAATGACTCCAACTGCTTTGGCAGGTACTTCGTATGGTGCTGCCGGGCCAACACAACAACAGGTAGATGCGTATGCAATGGGCAACGGACGTTATCCTATTACCGGTTATGAGGTAGATGGTAGTCCGAAGATAGATTCAAGATCGGGCTATCCTGCTAATGAATTTGAAATGAAAACGTGGACTTATCCTTCGTGGGGAGGTAATATAAATAGCTATTCTACTGTAAGCCCTGCTATGTATGAAGGACGGGAACCTCGTTTTTATGTCAATGTATTCTTTAGCGGGCAAATGTGGAAACATGGAGACGGTGAAACAAAAATATCGTTTGCACAAGGTGGAAACAGTAATACAACTCATGACCATCCAAAATCGGGGTATCTTATTTCCCGTTTTTATGACCATACTGTAAACTCGGCAGCTGGTCAGTGGGGCAACATGACATTCCCTACATTCCGTTTGGCCGAAATTTATTTGAACTACATCGAAGCTGTTTTGGAGTGTAAAAAAAGAGGAGTTGCTATTCCGAGCGACTATGAATCGAAGGCAATGGAAGTGTGGGCTGATATACGTGACAGAGCCGGGCTGAAACCTATAACCGAAGTGTATCCGACGGCTAGGGATAACTACGAACTTTTGATTGAATATTGCAGAAAAGAGCGCAGAGTTGAGTTATCGTTCGAAAACCACAGGTTCTTCGATACCCGTACATGGATGATTGCTACCGAAACGGATAATGGGTATATGTATGGAATGAATGTGAATGCGAAAGGTAGTGGTACTAATACTCCTGATGAATTCTGGAAGCGGGTTACTTTTGACCAACCTCGCGTATTTAGAAATAACTATTATTTGTATCCTTTCTCTCAACGTGAACTGGATAGGAATAAATTGTTAGTACAAAATTATGGTTGGTAATTAATCGTATAAAATTTTAAATATACATATGAAAAAGAATATAATTATATTAAGCATATTGGGACTCTTACTCTCAACCTTGTTTGGTTGCAAACAGGAAAGTAATGATGAGTTTTTGAAAGATTATGCAACAATCCTGTATTTTATAAATAGCGGAGAACAGGATTTAACCATTTACAAAACCGGTTTTAATACGGTACATCCTATTGTTGTAAATAAGGCCGGTAGCGATTTGTCTACTAAAACTACGGCTACTGTTAGCCTGATGACGCAAGCGGAATTGGAAGAGTACAACCAAGAAAACTTGACTAACTACAGGTTGCTTCCCGAAGATTGTTATACGATGTTTAATCAGCATGCAAATGTTGATTTTGAAAGTAATGAGCTTTATAAATCCGTAGAGGTAGAATTTATATTGGATAAAATAGAGGCTTTGGGCGATAACGTAGCTCTGAAAGAATATGCTTTCCCATTGATGTTAATATCTACAGATTCGGTTAATTCAAAAAAGAGCAGTGTAGTATATGTACCTCAGGTCCTTGTTCCTACAGTAGCTTTTGGAAAAACGGGCTATGTGCGTAATGAGTTTATAGACGGTGGTTCGGATAAGATGAATTTGGAGTTGTTGCTAACGCTACCAGTGAAAAACAGATGGGATTTTGATTGTACTATTGATATTAGCGAGGAAAAACTTGCAGAGTACAATCAAAAAAATAACTCTAATTACGCCATGCTTCCGGCTTCGGCTTACAAAACAAATTTAGTAAATAATAAAATTGATTTTAAAAAGGACACGGATAAAAATACGTATAAGGCAATAAGTGTTGACGTGGATAGAAGCGAACTGGCCTATGGAAACTATATACTTCCATTTTACTTGGCAGCATGTTCGATGGAGTCGTTTGTGATCGATGACGAAAAAGACGAATGTCTCTTCGGTTTCTCTTATGTGCCGAATGCCAGCAAAATGAGGCCTATTTCGCTAACATCCTCAATGTTGTCGTCGCCACATGCACAGTCGGGAGACGGAGGAGGTGTTGCAGCATTGGTTGACGGTGATACTGAAACTTATTTCCATTCCAGTTATTCGGCTCCTATGCCAGAGAACCCTTATATTCAGGTTAATCTGGATGATGAGTATGTAGCGTTAAGTTTTAGCTACGTAACCCGTAAGCAGAATGATAATGGTACTCCGGTAGCGATAACGGTTCAGACAAGTATAGATGGAACAAACTTTTATTCTGTAGGAACTGTAGGCGAGTTGCCGGGTGGTAAAGAAGAAAGTTATTCTTCATCGGTATTTGTTTCTCAGCCATTTAAATATGTACGGATTGTAGCTTCGGAAACAAAAGCCGGTTATTTTGCTATGAGCGAATTGTCGTTGAATGGTTATGCTGAATAATATTAATATGAGATAAGAAAGGAAAAAGGCATGTTTTCTTTTATGGAAACATGTCTTTCTCTTTTTTCAGAATTAAATATGTTTTTACTTTTATTAAAATAATGAAAAACACACTTCTTTTCAGGCTTATTGTACTTCTTTTTGGAGCCGTTATGTTGTTTGGATGTAATGACGACTTGAAAGAGGGAGTAAAATTGTCTGCAGATGGCTACGATTTATCAAAATCGTCGTCGGAAATGCTTGTTACGGCAGGTACTACAACTATTGAAATAAATGTTAAAGCGGGAAAAAAAGAAACTTGGAAAGCCCGTTTTGTGGATGGTAAATCTGATTTTTTTACAATTGAACCATTAAACATTGAAAATAGCGGGAATGGAAAAATTGTATTGACTATAACCTCGAACCTGACAGGGAAAAACCGTTCGGATGTATTCATGGTGGAATCTGAGAGTAAAAAAATCAGAATAACAGTGATACAAAATGCTTATGATGTGAAAATTTCGCCTTCCAAATATATAGAGATTGGTAAGGAAGGGGGAGAATGTAAATTTGAAATTTCGGTAGCTCCTGTTATTGATTTGGAGTATAAGATAGAAGAAGGGATTGACTGGGTTTTGCCGGTTGAAGGAAAAACGGCATGGAACGTGAAGGCTTATGATTTAGTTCCGGTACGCCAAGCTAAAATATATGTTATAGCCAAAGGTACTTCGGCTTTGTTGGATTCGATTATTATTCAACAAAAAGGGATTGATGCCCCTAAGGTGGCGGTGCTGCCATCAAAGCGCGAAACATATACATATGCCCAGCAAAAGATTTCTTTTGAAATAAGCTCGGAGCCGGTTGCCGAATTGCTGTATGAGATAGAACCGGGTGTTGACTGGATTATCCCCATTCAGGGTGAAAATACGTCGTGGAATATCACCAAGAATACCGGAGGAGATAGAGGAGGAAAAATTTATATCGTATGGAAAGAGATGAATGCTAAAATAGATTCGATTCAGATAAACCAGTTGGCATCTGTGACAGAAGAAACTACTCCTATTCCCATATCAATACCGGGCAATACATATGTGACGGCAGGCTCAGGGGTAATGCTGGCAACCAACCCCGATTCGGAAAGCGGGATAAGCCAATGGTCGAAAACAGACCAGCGAATTAGTATGTATTTCAGGGTTTCGAAACCGGGACAGTTAAATCTAGGTTTTATAGGTAACATAGCTTCGGGTTCGAGTGAAATAAAAGTAACTGTAAACGGTAAAGAGTTTCTTGTTAAACTAAATGGTGCTTCTACTAAGTTTTACCCGATCGGGCAAATGGAGATGGAGAAAGCCGGCTATGTGAGGGTCGATTTTCAAGGGGTAAGTACTACTTCTTCTTATTTTGGACAAATATCAAAACTCCGCATTGGCGGTGAAGCTACCACCGGTACTAATACCTATATAAAAGACGATCAGGTTTCGGAATGGTCTTACTGGGGGCGTAGAGGCCCTTCGGTGCATATGAATTACAGGGGAGCGCCTCAAAATGTAGAGTATTTTTACAACGAGATTACAGTTCCGGCAGGCAACGATGTTATAGGTACGTATTGTATGACAAACGGATTTGGAGAAGGGTATTGTGGCATCCAAGTAAACTCTGCTTCGGAGAGAAGGGTTTTGTTTTCAGTTTGGGCACCTTTTGAAACAGACGATCCTTCGCAAATTCCGGAACATTTGCGTGTTAAGCTGCTGCGTAGAGGACAAGGGGTGAAGGTTGGAGAGTTTGGTAACGAAGGTTCAGGAGGACAGAGTTATCTGATTTATCCTTGGAAAGCCGGAGTGACTTATCGCTTGCTGACGCAAGTAAAATACAACGCGGTAGTAGAAGGTAGCCATACTACCGACTATACAGCATACTTTTTTGATCCCCAAGCCAATGGCGGAGCAGGAAAATGGTTTTTAATAGCCTCGTTCCGTAGGCCTGAGACAAATAAGACGTATACAGGTATGCATTCTTTCCTTGAGAATTTTTCGCCTACACAAGGCTGGATAACCCGCGAGGTTTATTTCGATAATCAGTGGGTAAGAACTCTTTCGGGAAATTGGCAAGAGTTGACAAGTGCTAATTTTACCCATGATAATACGGCTAATAAAGGTATCCGTTTAGACTATTATGGGGGAATAAAGGACGATAAGTTTATGCTGAAAAACTGTGGTTACTTTGATGGGAATACTACTAAAAATACAGTTTTTACCAGAATGGCTAATGGCAAAGCTCCCGATATTGATTTGGAAGCACTGAAAAATATCCCCTCGGTTAATTAATATTATTAGGATGTCGTTTTGTGTTTAATTTTAAATTGAAACGGATATGAGAAAAACACTGTTTTTGTTCGTACTGATAATAACGGCAGTTCCGGCTTATTGCCAATTGTCTTATTTTTCGGCCACCTCTATTCCGGTTCGGAATGGCAAGGTCGAGTTCAGGGTCGATTTTGATTTACCGTTGGATAATCAAGATATAAGAAACAGAATTGTTTATTATCTGAAGAACGATTTGAACCCTTACTCCGGAGTTTTTCTTTTGGATAATGACAACCATGCGGTTTTCCGGACAACTGATTATTTGGTGGTTAGTTCCGAATTTGTCAGCGTGTTTTCAGTGTATATGACCTATCGCATTGTTTTTGAATATCAGGAAAATAAATGTGTTGCAATAATCAGGGATATAACTTTTATGGATAAAGAGGAGTTTGAAACCAAGGAGAAGGTTGAAGCTCGTGAAAAAAGAAAAGTGAATATGCCGGAATATACAGCAGAAGATATAATGATAAAAAAGAAATACAAAGTGCTTCTGATACCTCAAGCCTCTAAAAAAATAACTGAAAGTGCTGTAGTACGGATAAATGAGATATTTAAAGATATAGATGCCATTTTGTCAAGAAGAAGTTTTGATGTTCCGGCAGAAAAATGACTTCGGGAATAGACATGACGATTTGTGTAAAATTCAGTTTCTGAGAATAAAACAGGAACTGAATTTTGCTTTATTAAGGTAATAATTATGTTTTTTCTCAAAACATTCTTCATCAGGGTGTTTGCAGGATAAAAAAAAATATCTATCTTTGCAAGCCGTTTTAGGAAAACTGAAACGGAATGTGAATAAAGTAATTAAGTAAAAAATCAAAGTAAAATGCCTACAATTCAACAATTAGTTAGAAAAGGAAGAGCAGAACTTGTTGACAAAAGCAAGTCTCCGGCGTTGGATTCTTGTCCACAACGACGTGGTGTTTGTGTTCGCGTGTATACTACAACTCCGAAAAAACCTAATTCGGCAATGCGTAAAGTTGCGCGTGTGAAACTTACAAACCAAAAAGAAGTGAATGCTTACATTCCGGGCGAAGGACACAACTTGCAAGAGCACTCAATCGTAATGGTTCGTGGTGGTCGTGTGAAAGACCTTCCCGGTGTACGTTATCACATCGTTCGTGGAACATTGGATACAGCTGGTGTGAATGGTCGTACACAACGTCGTTCAAAGTACGGAGCTAAACGTCCTAAAGCTGCTAAAAAATAAAAGCATTTACCATTTAGCCATTGACCATTTACTATTGGATTGTGAAAGCAAAACAGAAAAAATAGTAAATGAATAAATAGTGAATGATAAAACGCCTTTTCTGAAGAAAAAAATTAAATCAAGTCAAAAAAACTTGTTTGAGTTTAGGTGCCGGATGAAAGGTTGAGTAAATGGCTCGGTGGAGCCGTTGAAGCGAACTTAAAAAAGCAACCAAAACAAAAACTGAAATTTTAAAAAAATGAGAAAAGCAAAACCTAAAAAAAGGGTTGTATTACCAGACCCGGTTTTCAATGAATCGATGGTTACTAAATTTGTAAACCATTTGATGTATGATGGCAAAAAATCAACTGCTTTCGATATTTTTTATTCGTCTTTGGATGTTGTGAAAAACAAACTTCCGAATGATGAAAAAACTCCGCTTGAAATTTGGAAAAAAGCACTTGAAAACGTTACTCCGTTAGTAGAGGTTAAATCGCGCCGTATCGGTGGAGCTACTTTCCAAGTTCCTACAGAAATCCGTCCTGACAGGAAGGAATCAATTTCAATGAAAAATCTTATTTTGTTTGCCCGTAAACGTGGTGGACGCTCAATGGCCGATAAATTGGCTGCTGAAATCGTAGATGCATATAATAACCAAGGTGGCGCATTCAAACGTAAAGAAGATATGCACCGCATGGCCGAAGCTAACCGTGCATTTGCTTACTTTAAATTTTAATAATATACACAAGGAAAGGATAAAAATTTAAATGGCAAAAGAAGATTTAAAATATACGCGCAACATTGGTATCATGGCGCATATCGATGCTGGAAAAACTACAACATCGGAGCGTATTTTGTATTACACCGGTTTGACTCATAAAATTGGTGAAACGCACGACGGAACTGCTACTATGGACTGGATGGCGCAAGAGCAAGAGCGTGGTATTACTATTACCTCTGCTGCAACTACAACATCTTGGAATTATTTAGATAATAAATATAAAATCAACCTGATTGATACTCCGGGGCACGTTGACTTCACTGTAGAGGTAGAACGTTCTTTGCGTATCTTGGACGGGGCTGTTGCTACCTTCTGTGCAGTTGGTGGTGTTGAGCCTCAGTCGGAAACCGTGTGGCGTCAGGCTGATAAATACAATGTTCCCCGTGTAGGTTATGTGAATAAAATGGACCGTTCGGGAGCTGATTTTTTTGAAGTAGTTCGTCAGATTAAAGAAGTGCTTGGAGCATCTCCATGTCCTATTCAGATTCCAATCGGAGCAGAAGAAACATTTAAAGGTGTTGTTGATTTGATTAAGATGAAAGCTATCTTCTGGCACGATGAAACAATGGGTGCAGAATATTCGGTAGAAGAAATTCCGGCTGACTTATTAAACGAAGCACAAGAGTGGAGAGATAAAATGCTTGAAACTATAGCCGAATATGATGATGTTGTGATGGAAAAATTCTTTGATGATCCATCTAAAATTACTGAAGACGAAATTAAAGTGGCACTTCGTAAAGCTACATTATCGATGGATGTAAATCCAATCATTTGTGGTTCATCATTCAAAAACAAAGGTGTGCAAACAATGCTCGACGCTGTGTGTGCATATTTGCCAAGTCCGCTTGATACACCGGAGATTGTAGGAAAAGATCCACGTTACGAAGATAAAGATGTGCTTCGTCATCCGGATGAAAGCGAACCTTTGTGTGCTTTGGCATTCAAAATTGCAACCGACCCTTATGTAGGCCGTCTTTGTTTCTTCCGTGTTTATTCAGGAAAATTAGATGCCGGTTCTTATGTTTATAATAGCCGCTCTGAAAAGAAAGAACGTATTTCGCGTATCTTCCAAATGCACTCGAACAAACAAAATCCGGTTGAAAAAATCGGTGCTGGTGATATCGGTGCAGGAGTAGGGTTTAAAGATATTCGTACCGGAGATACTCTGTGTGACGAGGCAAATCCGATTACATTGGAATCAATGGACTTCCCTGATCCGGTAATTGGTATTACAGTAGAGCCAAAAACTCAGAAAGATATTGACAAATTAGGTATGGGACTGTCAAAACTGTCGGAAGAGGATCCTACATTTACAGTTCATACCGACGAGCAATCAGGTCAAACTGTAATTAGTGGTATGGGTGAGCTTCACTTGGAAATCATTATCGACCGTTTGAGACGTGAATTTAAGGTAGAGTGTAACCAAGGCCGTCCACAGGTTTCTTACCGTGAGGCTATTACACAATCCGTTGAAATTCGTGAAGTTTACAAAAAACAATCGGGAGGTCGTGGTAAATTTGCGGATATCATTGTGAGAGTAGAGCCGGCAGATGCTGACTTTGACGGAAGCTTGCAATTCGTAGATGTTGTAAAAGGTGGTAACATCCCTAAAGAATATATCCCTTCGGTTCAGAAAGGATTTCAAATGGCAATGAAAAACGGTGTATTGGCAGGATATTCAATGGATAAACTGAAAGTTACACTTGTAGACGGTTCTTACCACGCAGTGGACTCTGACCAATTGTCATTCGAAATTTGTGCGCAAATAGCATTCAAAAATGCGTGTGCAAAAGCAAAACCAGTTCTTTTGGAACCAATCATGAAAATGGAAGTTGTTACTCCGGAAGAAAGTATGGGTGATGTAATCGGCGACTTGAACAAACGTCGCGGTCAGGTAGAAGGCATGGAGACAAGCCGTACCGGAGCGCGTATCGTAAAAGCAAAAGTGCCACTGGCTGAAACATTCGGTTATGTAACAGCATTGCGTACTATCACTTCAGGCCGTGCAACCTCTTCGATGGAATTCTCACACTATGCAGAAGTTTCGGCTTCGATAGCTAAAGAAGTTCTTACCGAAGCTAAAGGACGTGTGGATTTATTGTAAAAAATAGAATTTTCCGGTTAGCGAATGACTCTTAACCGGAAAATTATTTAAATATCAATTAATAAATAATTAAAAAAAAGACGATGAGTCAAAAAATTAGAATTAAACTGAAATCATACGATCACAACTTGGTTGATAAATCGGCTGAGAAAATCGTAAAAACAGTAAAAGCAACAGGAGCAGTAGTAAGTGGTCCTATTCCACTTCCAACTCACAAACGTATTTTTACTGTAAACCGTTCGACTTTCGTAAACAAAAAATCACGCGAACAATTCGAACTTTCATCTTACAAACGTCTTATCGACATTTACAGCTCAACAAGCAAAACAGTTGATGCTTTGATGAAACTTGAATTGCCAAGTGGTGTAGAAGTAGAGATTAAAGTATAATATCAGTTACGAGTTACAAGTTACAAGTTTTCAGGCTTGGTCTTGTGATTCGTTTCTAAAAAACAAAAAAAATAATTAGTTACGTGCTAATAGAGTCTTGTAACTCGTAACTCGTAACTTGTAACTAAATAATTTAATTGAAATGCCAGGATTAATAGGAAAAAAAATCGGAATGACTTCCGTTTTCAGTGCCGATGGAAAAAACGTTCCATGCACTGTTATCGAAACAGGTCCTTGTGTTGTTACCCAAATCAAAACAGTTGATACTGATGGTTATGAAGCAGTTCAGTTAGGTTTTCAAGAGAAAACTGAAAAACACACTTCAAAACCGGAAGCAGGTCACTTTAAGAAAGCGGGAGTAACAGCTCAAAGACACTTGGTTGAGTTCAAAGATTTTGAACAAACATTGAAAATAGGCGATAAGCTTACTGTAGACATGTTGTTCGAAGCAGACACTTTTGTTGATGTTGTTGGAACATCAAAAGGTAAAGGTTTTCAAGGTGTAGTAAAACGTCATGGTTTTGGTGGTGTGGGTCAAGCTACTCACGGTCAGCACAACCGTTTACGCGCACCGGGTTCGATAGGTGCTTCTTCTTATCCGTCACGTGTATTCAAAGGAATGCGCATGGCCGGACGTATGGGAGGTGACCAAGTAACAGTGCAAAACCTACAGGTATTAAAGGTAATTCCTGAGCACAATCTTTTATTAGTAAAAGGTTCGGTACCGGGAGCAAAAAATTCAATCGTTTACATCAATAAATAATCATGGAATTAAGTATTTTAGACATCAAAGGAAAAGACACCGGTAAAAAAGTATCGCTTAGCGATGCAGTATTCGGTATTGAGCCAAATGACCATGCTATTTATTTAGATGTGAAACAATATTTGGCTAATCAACGTCAAGGAACACACAAAGCAAAAGGACGCAGCGAAGTTGCCGGAAGTACCCGTAAATTGGGTCGTCAAAAAGGTGGTGGAGGTGCTCGTCCGGGTGATATCAAGTCGCCGGTACGTGTAGGAGGAGGCCGTATTTTCGGTCCGGTTCCACGCGATTATAGCTTCAAATTGAATAAAAAAGTAAAACAATTGGCTCGTAAATCAGCTTTATCATACAAAGCTAAAGACAATGCGATTACTGTTGTTGAGAATTTTACATTCGAAGCTCCAAAAACAAAAGATTTCACAGCTTTGACAAAAAGTTTGCAAGTAGCTGATAAAAAGGCACTTTTTATTTTGTCGGAAGGAAATAAAAATGTATATTTGTCGGCTCGTAATTTGCCCTCTGCAAAAGTAATAACAGTTTCGGAATTAAGTACTTATGATTTGCTTAATGCGAAAGTTCTTGTGTTTACAGCAGATGCAGTATCGGCAGTTGAACAAATATTTAAAGCATAGGAGGTAAGTAATAATGGGAATTATCATAAAACCGATTGTAACGGAAAAGATGACAGGGTTGAGCGAAAAGCTTAACCGCTATGGCTTTAGAGTTCAAAAAGATGCGAATAAAATTCAAATCAAACAAGCTGTTGAAGCTATGTATAATGTAACAGTGACAGACGTAAATACGTTGGTTGTTGCGCCAAAAACAAAATCCCGTTATACAAAATCGGGAATTATTAATGGTAAGACATCGGCTTATAAAAAAGCGATTGTTACAGTGAAAGAAGGAGAACAAATAGATTTTTATAGCAATATTTAATTAAAAAAATGGCTGTACGTAAACTAAAGCCCACAACACCGGGGCAGAGACACAAAATTATTGGTTCATTCGAAACAATTACTGCGAGTGCACCAGAAAAATCTCTTGTTTTCGGAAAAACCAAATCAGGCGGTCGTAACCACGATGGTAAAATGACCATGCGCCAGATTGGTGGAGGACATAAGAGAAAATATAGGGTAATTGACTTTAAACGCAACAAAGATGGTGTACCCGCTACAGTAAAAGCTATTGAATACGATCCGAATCGTTCGGCTCGTATCGCATTGCTTTATTATGCTGATGGCGATAAAAGGTATATTCTTGCACCAAACGGATTGCAAGTTGGTCAAACTGTAGTTTCCGGAGCTGATGCAGCACCGGAGGTAGGAAACGCGCTTCCAATGAAGAACATTCCTTTAGGAACGATAATTCACAACATTGAATTACGTCCCGGACAAGGAGCCGCAATGGTACGTTCTGCAGGAACTTTCGCACAATTAACTTCACGCGAAGATAAATATGCGATTATCAAATTGCCTTCAGGCGAAGTTCGTAAAATACTTTCGGCATGTAAAGCTACTATCGGTAGTGTAGGAAACTCAGACCATGCACTAGAAAGATCAGGTAAAGCAGGTCGCTCACGTTGGTTAGGACGTCGTCCACGAGTGAGAGGTGTAGCAATGAACCCGGTTGATCACCCAATGGGTGGTGGAGAAGGCCGTGCTTCAGGAGGACATCCACGTTCACGTAAGGGCTTATTAGCTAAAGGGTACAAAACTCGTGCGCCTAAAAAGCAGTCTAGCCAATATATTATTGAAAGAAAGAAAAAATAACAGAAAAAACTAAGTAAATAATATGAGCCGTTCATTAAAAAAAGGACCATACATTAACTTGAAGCTTGAGAAAAAAGTTTTGACCATGAACGAAAGCGGCAAAAAAACTGTCGTTAAAACATGGGCAAGAGCTTCAATGATTTCACCTGATTTTGTAGGTCATACAATTGCAGTTCACAATGGAAATAAATTTATCCCCGTATATGTTACCGAAAACATGGTAGGACACAAATTGGGAGAATTTGCACCTACCCGTATTTTCCGCGGACATGGTGGTAAAAAGAAATAATCCATTGAAAACATTAATCAGAAAAAATTAAAAAATTTCGATAAAAATGGGTGTAAGAAAAAAAATATCAGCCGATCAAAGAAAAGAAGCGAAAAAGTCGCTTTACTTTGCGAAGCTTAACGATGTACCTACTTCTCCTCGTAAAATGCGCCTTGTGGCCGACATGATTCGCGGTATGGAAGTAAATAAAGCGTTGAGTGTATTGAAGTTTTCTTCGAAAGAAGCTTCAAACAGATTAGAAAAACTGTTGCGCTCAGCTATTGCTAACTGGGAACAAAAAACAGAGCAAAAAGCTGATGATGCAGAATTATATGTAAGTGCAATTTACGTAGACTCAGCAACTATGCTGAAACGTTTGCAAACAGCACCTCAAGGGCGTGCTTATCGTGTTCGCAAACGTTCGAATCACGTAACATTGTTCGTTGATACGAAGAATACTAATGATAACGATAACCAAAATTAATTGCTAGATGGGACAAAAGACAAATCCGATAAGTAATCGCTTAGGAATTATCCGTGGATGGGATTCTAACTGGTATGGTGGCAAAAATTATGGCGACACTATACTGGAAGACAGCAAAATCAGAAAATACCTAAATGCCCGTCTTGCAAAAGCCAGTGTATCGCGTATTATCATTGAACGCACGCTTAAACTTGTGACAATCACTGTCTGCACTGCTCGCCCCGGTATTATTATCGGTAAGGGTGGACAAGAAGTTGACAAGCTGAAAGAAGAATTGAAAAAAATTACTGATAAAGAAATTCAAATCAATATCTTCGAGATTAAGCGTCCGGAATTAGATGCTGTGATAGTAGCTAACAATATTGCCCGTCAGGTAGAAGGCAAAATCGCTTACCGCCGTGCAGTGAAAATGGCAATCGCTTCAACAATGCGCTTAGGTGCCGAAGGAATCAAAGTAATGGTTTCAGGTCGTTTGAATGGTGCTGAAATGGCACGTTCGGAAATGTACAAAGAAGGCCGTACGCCTCTTCATACTTTCCGTGCAGACATCGACTATGCACTAGGCGAAGCATTGACAAAAGTAGGTTTAATTGGTATCAAAGTATGGATATGCCGTGGAGAAATCTATGGTAAGAAAGACCTAGCGCCTTCCTTTACAACACAAAAAGATTCGTCGCGTGGCGGTGAACGTCATGACAATCGTGGTGGTGGCAAAGGATTCAGAAAAAGAAAGAAATAAAACTGTTAAGAAATTTGATTTAAGGAATTATGTTACAACCTAAAAAGACAAAGTTCAGAAGACAGCAGAAAGGGCGCATGAAAGGTAATGCCCAACGAGGAAACCAATTGGCTTTCGGCTCATTCGGAATCAAATGTATGGATTCTAAATGGCTTACCGGACGTCAGATTGAAGCTGCTCGTATTGCTGTTACACGCTATATGCAACGTCAAGGACAAATCTGGATTCGCGTGTTTCCGGATAAACCAATAACAAAGAAACCTGCTGAAGTACGTATGGGTAAAGGTAAAGGTTCGCCAGAAGGTTTTGTGGCACCAGTTACACCGGGACGTATACTTATTGAAGTAGAAGGCGTGCCTTTCGATATTGCAAAAGAAGCATTGCGCTTAGCTGCACAAAAACTACCCGTAACTACTAAATTTGTAGTTAGACGTGATTATGATGGAGTTACTAACTAATAACTAATTAAGAGAAATGAAATCGACAGAAATCAAAGAACTTAATGCCAAAGAATTGGCTGAAAGAATGGAAGCTCAAAAAGAGTTATTAGATCGTTTGAAATTGAATCATGCTATCTCGCCGCTGGACAACCCGATGCAAATCAAAGAAGTTCGCAGAGATATTGCACGTTTAGCTACTGAGTTACGTCAGAGAGAAGTAAATAAGTAAAATTTTAGGACCTGATGGAAACAAGAAATTTAAGAAAAGAAAGAACGGGTGTAGTTTTCAGCAATAAGATGGACAAGACCATTACTGTTGCTGTAAAATGGAAAGAAAAACACCCTATTTACGGTAAATTCGTAAATAAAACCAAAAAATATCACGCTCACGACGAAAAAAATGAATGTAACATTGGCGACACTGTACGCATTATGGAAACCCGTCCTTTGAGTAAGAGTAAAAGATGGAGATTAACTGAAATTATCGAAAGGGCTAAGTAATTATGGTACAACAAGAATCAAGACTAACAGTAGCAGATAACAGTGGTGCAAAGGAAGCTCTTTGTATCCGTGTTCTGGGAGGAACTGGCAAGCGTTACGCAACAGTAGGTGACGTGATTGTTGTAGCTGTAAAAAGCGTTATTCCTTCGAGTGATATTAAGAAAGGTATTGTATCAAAGGCAATTGTGGTGCGTACAAAAAAAGAAATACGCCGTGCCGATGGTTCATATATCCGTTTCGATGATAATGCATGTGTTTTGCTGAACAACGCAGGTGAAATACGCGGAAGCCGTATTTTTGGTCCTGTAGCCCGCGAACTACGTGCCACTAATATGAAAATCATATCATTAGCACCGGAAGTGCTTTAATCTTCGAAAAAAATTAAGCGTAATGAGTAAATTACATATTAAAAAAGGCGATACAGTATATGTAAACACGGGTAACGACAAGGGTAAAACCGGTCGTGTATTAACTGTTGAAGTTAAGAAACAACGTGCTATCGTAGAAGGTATCAACATGGTGTCGAGAAGCACCAAGCCAAATGCAAAAAGTCCTCAAGGAGGTATAATCAAGAAAGAAGCATCAATTCATATTTCGAACCTTAACGTTGTAGAGAACGGAAAACCTGTTCGTGTAGGACGTAAAAGAAACGATGATGGTAAATTAGTGCGTATTTCTAAAAAATCAGGAGAGGTAATATAATTAAAAAATGAATACAGCAAGTTTAAAACAAGATTATAGAGAACGTATCGTTCCAATCTTAATGAAGGAATTTGGCTATTCGTCAGTGATGCAAGCGCCAAAACTTCAAAAAATTGTCCTCAATCAGGGATTGGGTATCGCTGTTGCCGATAAAAAAATAATTGAAGTTGCTATCAACGAAATGACAGCTATTTCGGGTCAGAAAGCGGTAGCTACAGTGTCGAAAAAAGATATTTCGAACTTCAAACTGCGTAAAAAAATGCCTATCGGTGTACGTGTTACACTGCGTGGCGAGCATATGTACGAGTTTTTGGAACGTCTTGTTCGTGTAGCATTGCCTCGTATCCGCGACTTTAAGGGTATCGAAAATAAGTTGGATGGCCGTGGTAATTATACTCTTGGTATAGAAGAACAAATTATTTTCCCTGAAATCAATATCGACAACATTGCTCGTATTTTGGGGATGAATATTACGTTTGTAACAACAGCTAAAACTGATGAAGAAGGTTTTGCTTTGTTGAAAGAATTTGGTTTACCATTCAAGAAAAATAAATAAGAGATATGGCAAAAGAATCAATGAAAGCCCGTGAGGTGAAAAGAGCTAAAATGGTGGCAAAATATGCTGAAAAAAGAGCAAAATACATTGCTGAAGGAAACTATGAAGCTCTTCAATCCATTCCAAAAAATGCATCGCCTGTACGTTTGCACAACCGTTGTAAACTGACAGGACGTCCAAAAGGATATATGCGTCAGTTTGGAATTTCGCGTATTCAATTCCGCGAAATGGCATCAAACGGTCTTATACCCGGAGTGAAAAAATCAAGCTGGTAATATATTTACCATATGATAATTTACCATTTACTATGACAATTAATATAGTAAATGGTAAATGCAATAATAGTAAATGAATATTGTCCCGATAGTCGGGATCAATTTAAAACAATTTATAATGACAGATCCAATAGCAGATTATTTAACGCGATTGCGGAACGCTATTAAAGCAAACCACCGTGTGGTGGAAGTTCCTGCATCGAATCTCAAAAGAGAGATGACCAGAATATTGCACGAAAAAGGCTATATTCTGAACTACAAATTTGTAGAAGATGGACCACAAGGCACTATTAAGATTGCCTTGAAGTACGATCCGGTAAACAAAGTGAACTCAATCAAATCGTTGAAAAGAGTTTCTACTCCGGGTCTTCGTCAGTACGTAGGTTATAAAGAAATGCCACGTGTATTGAACGGTTTAGGTATCGCAATCCTTTCTACATCGAAAGGTGTAATGACAGATAAGGAAGCGAGAGACTTGAAAATCGGTGGTGAAGTATTGTGTTACGTTTATTAATAAAAGGAGGAAAGTAGTATGTCAAGAATTGGAAAATTGCCTATTAGTGTTCCTGCCGGAGTAAACGTTACAGTAAAAGACAACGTAGTTACTGTAAAAGGTCCTAAAGGAGAATTATCACAAGAAATAGATTCTAATATCGAAGTAAAAATCGAAGGAAACGAAATTACTGTTACCCGTCCGAACGACGAAAAACAAAACAGGGCTAATCATGGTTTGTATCGCTCTTTGATACAAAATATGGTAACCGGAGTTTCTGAAGGTTACAAAAAAACATTAGAATTAGTCGGCGTAGGTTATCGTGCCTCAAGTCAAGGTCAGGTTTTGGAATTGTCTTTGGGATATACACATAACATCTTTTTGAAATTACCTAACGAAGTTAAGGTGGAAGCTAAAATGGAGCGTAACCAAAATCCGCTTATCATACTTGAAAGCTGTGATAAACAGTTGGTCGGACAAGTTTGCGCTAAAATCCGTTCGTTCCGTAAGCCTGAGCCTTACAAAGGTAAAGGTGTTCGCTTCCAAGGAGAAGTTGTTCGTCGTAAAGCAGGTAAGTCTGCAGGTAAATAATTTTCGTAAACTTGTGAAATTATGACTGGAAAAAATAATAGAAGACAAAGAATAAAAGCACATATCCGCCACAGGGTGTCGGGTACTGCTGAAAAACCACGTATGACTGTGTTCAGAAGCAATACACAGATTTATGTTCAGCTTATTGACGATGTAAATGGTAAGACTCTTGCTACTGCATCTTCTTTAGGAATGAAAGATAAAGTAAACAAAAAAGAGCAAGCTGCAAAAGTTGGAGCCCTCGTAGCGAAAACTGCTCAGGAAGCTGGAATTAAAGAAGTGGTATTCGACCGTAATGGTTACCTGTACCATGGTAGAGTTAAACAATTAGCTGACGCAGCTCGCGAAGGTGGACTTAAATTTTAATCGAGTATGGCAACAAATATGAATAGAGTAAAATCGACTAACGATTTGGAATTGAAAGACAGATTGGTAGCTGTTAACCGTGTTACAAAAGTAACAAAAGGGGGACGCACTTTTAGTTTTTCTGCTATTGTTGTAGTTGGAAACGAAAATGGTATTGTTGGCTGGGGACTTGGTAAAGCGGGTGAAGTAACTGCTGCTATTGCTAAAGGTACTGAGGCTGCAAAAAAGAACCTTATTAAAGTTCCTGTGCTTAAAGGTACTATTCCTCATGCTCAGTTAGCTAAATTTGGTGGTGCGCAAGTATTGATTCAACCAGCTTCTGCCGGTACCGGAGTAAAGGCTGGTGGTGCGATGCGTGCAGTACTTGAAAGCGTTGGTATAACTGACGTATTGGCTAAATCAAAAGGTTCGTCGAACCCTCACAACTTGGTAAAAGCTACAATGGTTGCTTTGGGCGAATTGCGTGATGCTAACACTGTTGCTCAAAACAGAGGTGTTTCGCTTGATAAAGTGTTTAACGGATAATTTATAGGAGATTTTATTTATGGCTACAATAAAAGTAAAACAAGTAAGAAGCAAAATTAATGCTCCTAAAGATCAAAAGAGAACTCTTGAGGCTCTTGGTCTTAAGAAAATGAATGCCGTTGTTGAGCACGAAGCCACTCCTGCAATTATGGGAATGGTGAACAAGGTGAAACATTTGGTTGAAGTAGAAAAATAAGTAATTAACTTTTACAGAAAAGGAGCAAGGAGTAAGGAGCAAGGAGCAAGGAGTTTCGTTTAACTCTATTCTCACTACTCACTACTCACTACTCACTACTGTTTAAAATATAAAAGACATGAATTTAAATAGTTTAACTCCTGCTGCTGGCTCAGTGAAAACCAGAAAAAGAATCGGACGTGGTTCTGGTTCCGGAATGGGTGGTACTTCAACCAGAGGACATAAAGGAGCAAAATCTCGTTCAGGTTATTCTAAGAAAATAGGTTTTGAAGGAGGTCAGATGCCGCTTCAACGTCGTTTGCCTAAATTCGGATTTAAGAATATCAACCGTATTGAATATAAAGCTATCAATCTGGAAACAATCGAAACACTTGCTGCAAGCAAAAACTTAACTAAAGTTGGATTGAGCGAATTGAGAGAAGCTGGCTTTATCTCTAAATCTTCGTTAGTGAAGGTTTTGGGTAAAGGTGCTTTGACAAAAAAAGTAGATGTTGAAGCTAATGCATTTTCTAAATCGGCAGAAGAAGCTATCGTAGCTGCAGGTGGAACCGTAACAAAATTATAATCGCATGAGATTCATAGAGACAATTAAGAATATCTGGAAGATTGAAGACCTACGTAATCGGTTATTAACAACGTTTTTGTTTGTGCTGATTTACCGTTTCGGTTCATTCATCGTTCTTCCTGGTATTGACCCAGGAGCGTTAACAGCACTTAAACAACAAACAAGTGGTGGGTTAATGAGTTTATTGAATATGTTCTCAGGAGGTGCGTTTGCCAATGCTTCTGTTTTTGCATTAGGTATCATGCCTTATATCTCAGCATCGATTGTTATACAGTTATTAACTATCGCTATTCCTTACTTCCAGAAAATGCAACGTGAGGGCGAAAGTGGTCGTAGAAAAATGAATCAGATTACACGGTATCTTACTGTTGTAATTTTGTTGCTTCAAGGCCCTTCGTACCTTATCAACCTGAAAATGCAGATGGCAAGTAGTGGTACCGCGTTTCCTGCCGGATTTTGGTTTAGCTTTTCTTCAACACTCATTCTTTGTGCGGGCAGTATGTTCGTAATGTGGTTGGGTGAGCGTATAACCGACAAGGGTATTGGAAATGGTATCTCATTCATCATCTTGGTGGGTATCATTGCCCGTTTCCCAAGTGCAATCATCAGGGAATTTGCATTCCGTCTGACAGATGCCGGTGGTGGTTTGGTAATGTTCCTGCTCGAAATTATTTTCTTGCTGGTTGTTATTGCAGCTTCTATCCTGCTTGTTCAGGGAACACGTAAAATACCTGTACAATATGCTAAACGTGTTGTAGGAAATAAACAATATGGAGGTGTTCGTCAGTATATTCCGCTTAAGGTAAATGCTGCAGGTGTAATGCCTATCATTTTTGCTCAGGCAATCATGTTTATTCCTATTACAATCATGCAATATGCTAATCCGGAAAGTGCTAGTGGATTCATGGGTACATTCCTGAATATGAATGGATTTTGGTATAACTTTGTATTTGCTATAATGATTATCGCATTTACTTACTTTTATACTGCGGTTACTATTAACCCTACACAGATGGCTGAAGATATGAAGCGTAACAATGGTTTCATTCCGGGTGTAAAACCGGGAAAGAAAACTGCTGAATATATCGACACTATTATGTCGCGTATTACATTGCCGGGTTCATTCTTCCTTGCTATTGTAGCGATTATGCCTGCATTTGCATCTTTGCTTGGTATATCACAGGAATTTGCACAATTCTTCGGTGGAACTTCACTGTTGATTATGGTAGGTGTTGTACTCGATACACTGCAGCAAATAGAAAGTCATTTATTGATGCGTCATTACGACGGGTTGATGAAGTCAGGTAGAATAAAAGGACGTACAGGTAGCGTTGCTGCCTATTAAGAAAGGAAATATCGAATGATTTTTTTAAAATCAGACGAGGAAATCGAATTACTTCGTATAAGTAATCAGATCGTAGCAAAGACATTAGCAGAAGTAGCTAAAATAATTGCTCCCGGTGTCACAACAGCTCAGTTGGACAAGGTAGCAGATGAATTTATAAGGGATAACGGAGCCGTACCGGGTTTTCTCGGTTACGGCGGTTTCCCGAAATCTATCTGTACTTCGGTAAATGAGCAGGTTGTACACGGAATACCCTCTGACAAAGTTATTTTGAAAGACGGGGATATTGTATCTGTAGATGTTGGTGCGTATATCAATGGTTTTCACGGCGATTCGGCCTATACGTTTTGTGTAGGCGAAGTGAAGCCTGAAATTATTGCGCTAATGAAAGCCACAAAGGAATCTCTGTACAAAGGTATAGAGAATGCAATTGAAGGTAAGCGTTTAGGCGATGTTGGAAATGCAGTTCAGACTTATTGTGAAGAAAGAGGTTACTCTGTTGTCCGCGAAATGATAGGACATGGTGTAGGCCGCAATTTGCACGAAAAACCCGATGTTCCGAATTATGGAAGAAAAGGAAACGGGCCAATGCTGAAAACAGGTATGACAATCGCTATTGAACCTATGATAAATTTAGGTAAGCGTAATATCGTGTTCGAAAGTGATGGTTGGACTGTAAGAACTATCGATCGTAAACCTTCGGCTCATTTTGAGCATTCAATAGCTGTACGCCGTGGTAAAGCGGATATTTTATCCAGTTTTCAATATATCGAAGAGGTGTTAGGAGACAGAGCAATTTAAATCCCACTCTCTTTTGAATAGAGAATTTTGAAATAACCATAATTTTGTTTAATTTTGCATTCTTTTTAAAAGCCCCTTTGGGGAATTTAAGGGTAATTTTATGGCTAAACAAACTGCAATAGAACAAGACGGAACAATTGTAGAGGCATTATCTAATGCAATGTTTCGTGTAGAATTGGAAAACGGGCATGTTATTACTGCTCATATTTCCGGTAAAATGCGTATGCACTATATCAAGATTTTGCCGGGTGATAGAGTGAAAGTGGAAATGTCGCCTTACGATTTGACAAAGGGAAGAATATCGTTCAGATACAAATAAAACAAATAATATGAAAGTAAGAGCATCTATTAAAAAACGTTCTGAAGATTGCAAAATCGTTCGTCGTAAAGGACGTTTGTATGTTATCAACAAAAAAAATCCTAAGTTTAAACAACGTCAGGGATAATTAATTATTTTTGCAAAAAATTAGTTTATGGCAATAAGAATCGTCGGAGTAGATTTACCCCAAAATAAAAGAGGGGAAGTTGGATTGACTTATATCTACGGAATAGGTCGCAGTAGTGCAAAAAAAATCTTGAATGAAGCTGGTGTTGATTTAGACACTAAAGTGAAAGATTGGACTGATGACCAAGCAGCTAAAATCCGTGAAATTATCGGTGCCCAATACAAGGTAGAGGGTGATTTGCGTTCGGAAGTGCAACTTAACATCAAACGTTTGATGGATATTGGTTGCTACAGAGGTATCCGTCACCGTATTGGTCTTCCTGTACGTGGACAAAGTACAAAGAACAACGCCCGTACCCGTAAAGGTAGAAAGAAAACTGTTGCTAACAAGAAAAAAGCAACTAAGTAATTGAGGTATTAACAATTAGCGAATTTTAGTAAAGTAATAATAATATGGCAAAGAAAACAGTTGCAGCCAAAAAAAGAGTTGTTAAGGTGGATGGTGCAGGACAGTTACACGTTCACTCTTCTTTCAACAACATTATTGTCACACTTACCAATGGTGAAGGACAAGTGATATCTTGGTCTTCGGCAGGTAAAATGGGATTCAGAGGCTCAAAGAAAAATACACCTTATGCAGCGCAAATGGCAGCACAGGATTGTGCTAAAGTTGCATACGACTTAGGACTACGCAAAGTAAAAGCTTATGTAAAAGGACCGGGTAATGGTCGCGAATCGGCTATCCGTACTGTACACGGAGCCGGAATAGAAGTAACTGAAATAGTTGACGTTACTCCATTACCACACAATGGTTGTCGTCCTCCAAAACGCAGAAGAGTTTAATTTATTTACGATTTTATTATTTACAATTTACAATCAAATAAGGCGATTGTAAATTGTAAATAAATATGTGAATTGTAAATTAAAATCAAGTCTAAAAGGCGTCAAAAATCGGTAAGGATTGTTTTGGGTTGTGTTTCTAAACCTCTCTACAACCGCGGCTGTAACGATTAGTACTGGTTCCCCGTCTGTAGGACAATAATAAATAAAAAACAATTAAAAAGAAATGGCAAGATATATCGGACCAAAATCAAAAATCGCACGTAAATTTGGTGAGCCTATTTTCGGACCAGATAAAGTATTATCTAAAAAGAACTATCCTCCCGGACAGCACGGAAATACACGCCGTCGTAAAACTTCGGAGTATGGCACACAGTTGCGTGAGAAACAAAAAGCTAAATATACTTACGGAGTATTAGAAAAACAATTCCGTATTCTTTATGAAAAAGCTCAAAGTAACCCGGGTGTAACAGGGGTTATCTTGTTGCAATTATTAGAGTCTCGTTTGGATAACGTAGTTTATCGTTTGGGAATGGCAAAAACCCGTGCAGGTGCTCGTCAGTTAGTATCTCACCGTCACATTACTGTGGATGGAAAAGTTGTTAATATCCCATCATATCACGTGCGTCCCGGACAAGTTATCGCAGTACGTGAGAAAAACAAATCAATGGAAGTTATCAACGAATCGTTAAGTGGTTTCAACCATAGCAAATATCCTTGGATTGAATGGAACGATTCTATCATGGGTGGAACTTTCTTACATATTCCGGAACGTGAAGATATTCCAGAAAACATTAAAGAACAATTAATTGTAGAGTTGTACTCTAAATAATAACCGGCTTTTAGTTGGTATTATTTTAATTGTATTTTTCAAATCGTAATTTTAAAATAAAATAAATAAACATCCATGGCTATATTAGCATTTCAAAAACCCGATAAAGTAATCATGTTGGAAGCTGACGATTTTCAAGGTAAATTTGAATTTCGTCCGCTCGAGCCCGGTTATGGTATCACTATCGGTAATGCTCTGCGTCGTATCCTTCTTTCTTCGTTAGAAGGTTTTGCTATAACTTCAATCAAAATAGAAGGTGTTGACCATGAGTTCGCAACTATTCCGGGAGTGATTGATGATGTTACTAACATTATCCTGAACCTTAAACAAGTAAGATTCAAACAAGTTGTTGAAGGAATAGAAAATGAAAAAGTAACAATTTCAGTTTCGGGTCAAACCGTTTTTAAAGCCGGCGATATTGGAAAACATTTTACTGGTTTCGAAGTGCTTAATCCTGATTTGGTTATTTGTACTCTTGATGCTTCTGCCGGTTTTCAAATTGATATTACTGTAAATAAAGGACGTGGTTATCTTCCTGCCGAAGAAAACAGAAATCCGAATGCGGAAATTGGTGTAATACCGGTTGATGCTATTTTTACTCCGATTCGCAACGTGAAATATTCAGTTGAAAACTATCGTGTAGAACAGATTACAGATTACGAAAAATTAGTGTTAGAAATCAGCACAGATGGTTCTATCCATCCGAAAGAGGCGTTGAAAGAAGCTGCAAAAATCCTGATTCACCACTTCATGCTGTTCTCTGACGAAAAAATATCGTTGGAGCAAGCTAAGGCTGAAGAAAATGATGAATTTGATGAAGAAGTACTTCATATGCGCCAGTTGCTTAAAACAAAACTTACCGACATGGACTTGTCAGTACGTGCGTTGAATTGTTTGAAAGCAGCAGATGTAGAGACTTTAGGACAGCTTGTTTCTTACCACCGCAACGATTTGCTGAAGTTCCGTAACTTCGGTAAAAAATCGCTTACTGAGTTGGACGAGAAATTGGAGAGCCTGAACCTGTCATTCGGCATGGATATTTCTAAATATAAATTGGATAAAGAGTAACGAAAAATGAGACACAATAAGAAATTCAATCATTTAGGCCGTAAAACGGCTCACAGAAAGGCAATGCTTTCTAACATGGCATGTTCGCTTATCATGCACAAACGCATTGCTACTACTGTGCCTAAAGCAAAAGCATTAAAATTATATATTGAGCCGCTTTTGACTAAATCTAAAGAGGATACTACTAATTCAAGACGTGTGGTTTTCAGCTATTTGCAAAATAAAGAAGCGGTTACTGAATTGTTCCGCGAAATTTCTGTAAAAATAGCAGACCGTCCGGGTGGCTATACTCGTATCTTAAGAACAGGTTTCCGTTTGGGTGATAATGCTGAAATGTGTATCATCGAATTAGTAGACTACAACGAAAACATGTTGAAAGAAAAGTCGGCTAAGAAAACAAAACGTACTCGTCGTGCCGGTACTGCCAAAGCAACTACAGAAGCTGCTCCTGCAAAGGAAACAGTGAAAGAAGAAGCTGCTCCGGTTGAAGAAGCACCAAAAGCCGAAGAAGCTCCGGTAGTAGAAGAAACTCCGGCCGAAGCTCCTGCAACTGAAGAAAAAGAAGCTGAAAAGGCAGAATAAGAAATAAAAATCTTAATATATAAGAATGAAGCGAGGTAAATTGATTTTATCTCGCTTTTTATTTTTGCATACTTGTATATAAATTCCAAATTAGCTACATTTGTTCAAATTTTTAGGATATGGCAGTATTTAACCGGATATTATTGAAACTGAGTGGCGAATCGCTTATGGGAAGTAAGCAATATGGAATTGATGAGAACCGCTTGGCGGAGTATGCTTCGCAAATAGCTGAGATTTCGCAGATGGGAGTTCAGATAGCTATTGTAATTGGTGGAGGCAATATATTCAGAGGGCTGAGCGGGGCTTCGAAAGGTTTTGACAGGGTGCAGGGCGACCAAATGGGTATGTTGGCTACAGTTATCAATAGCCTTGCGTTGAACTCAGCATTACAGGCTGCCGGCATGCGTTCGCGGGTGCTTACTGCAATACGGATGGAACCGATAGGGGAGTATTATAGTAAGCAAAAAGCTATAGCCTCGTTGGAGCAAGGCGAAATAGTTATTCTTTCGGGCGGGACGGGAAATCCTTTTTTTACTACTGATACAGGCTCATCGCTGCGTGCTATTGAGGTAGAGGCCGATGTGATGCTGAAAGGTACGCGGGTAGATGGAATTTATACCGCCGACCCTGAAAAAGACCCTACTGCCGTGAAGTTTGACGAAATAACTTATGATGAGATATATAACCGTAACTTGAAGGTTATGGACTTGACTGCCACCACTATGTGCAAGGAAAACAATATGCCTATTTATGTTTTCGATATGGACACTCCGGGCAATTTGAAAAAAGTAATGCAGGGAGAAAAAATCGGCACATTGGTAAAAAATAAGTAGAGTTCTCAATAATTAAAAATAGTATAAATCAAATTATCCTTAGAGCTTCTTTTGTGAGGGATAGGGAATTTTCTTAATAAAATAGAGTTATGTTAGACGTAAAGCCTTATTTGAATAAAGCGCAGGAAAGCATGGAAGGTGCTCTTGCTTATTTGGACGAGTCGTTAGCCCACATACGTGCAGGTAAAGCCAATGCGCGTATTCTGGATGGTATCAGGGTGGATTATTATGGTTCGCTTACGCCGCTTGCAAGTGTTGCTACCGTATCGACTCCGGATGCTAAGACAATCGTGATTCAGCCTTGGGAAAAGAATATGATTTCTGTTATCGAAAAGGCAATCATGGATTCGGATGTGGGTATTACACCTGCGAACAATGGTGAGACAATCCGTTTGGGGATTCCACCGCTGACGGAAGACCGTCGTAAACAGCTGGTAAAACAGGCTCGTGGCGAAGGCGAAGAAGCTAAAATCAGCGTGCGTAGCTCAAGGCGCGATGCGATTGAACAAGTGAAAAAACTAGTAAAAGAAGGATTGCCTGAGGATGCCGGTAAAGATGCTGAAGCCGAAATACAAAAGATTCATGATAAATATATCAAGAAGATAGAAGATATGCTTGCTGATAAAGAAAAAGAGATTATGACTGTGTAATCATTTCTTTCTGCTTTAGTTTATTTAATGATTCCTATTTTAGTCATCTCGAATCAGGTTTGAGATGGCTTTTGTTTTTCTGAATATGTTTCGTAAAGCCGTATTATTTTTATTTTTAGCATTCGCTGTTCAGTTGCATGCCCAGTCCGATTCTATTGTGTCGCGCAGTAGTATTTTTGTTATTCCTCACGCTTCGTACCAGCAGGAGACAAGCTGGGCGCCGGGTGTCGCTTACGGTTACTATTTCAAAAGTAAAGACCTGAACCGTATCAGTTCCATTTCGGGGAGTGCGGTATATACTTTCAGGCATCAATTTATATTTAATACTACTCCTAAAATTTACTTCCGAAATAATAAATGGTATTTATATTCTAACGTTAATTTCCGAAATTATCCCGATTACTATTATGGTATTGGCAATCAGGATAATGATATAAAACAGCCTTTTACCTCGCGCATTATTTCGGTTCTGCTTCAGCCTCAGTATGCTGTGACTAAAGATTTATATGTAGGGGTCAACCTTGCTACCCGTATTGAGCATATTAAAATAGATTCTACTTTTACGGCAAATGAGGAGAGTATTTACGAACGTTTTGGCAAAGCGGGATGGAAGCCTTATTATCAAACAAGCCTTGGGGTGGTAGCAACGTACGATAGCCGTGATAATTCTTTTTATCCCTATAGCGGGGTTTTTGGCAAATTTTCATTTGCTTTTTCGCAGGCGGGCTTTGGCAGTACATATTCATTGCAACAGGTTTCTTTGGATTTGAGGAAATACTTTCCATTATTCGGGTCGCATGTGTTTGCGCTTCAAGCCAAATTTGATGGTATATTCGGTAAGGACGTGCCTTTTCAGATGCTTTCTACTCTGGGTGGTATTGATATGCTGCGCGGATTCCGTCAAGGGAAGTATAAAGAAAATATGCTGTTGGCTGCACAGGCTGAATATCGTTTCCCGATATATAAGCGTTTCAAAGCTGCTGTGTTTTGCGCTACAGGCGATGTGTTCGATAGCAAGAATTTTCGTACCGACAAGTTGAAGTTTGCTTATGGTGCAGGGATTCGTTGCCGTGTAAACGATGCACGCGTTCATGTCCGGTTTGATGTCGCTAAAAGTAATTATGATAACAAATTACAATTTTATATTACTGCTACAGAGGCTTTTTGAGTAAATAGGCAGGCAAAGTAAACAATATAGTACTAATTTAAAAGCCTCCCCCCGAAGGGGAGGTTGGTGGGGCTTATAAATATGGAAGGTCTTGTTGTAAAAAATTCCGGAAGCTCGTATTGGGTAAAGGGCGATGACGGGAAACCGGTAGAGTGTAAGATAAAGGGCAATTTCCGTATTAAAGAAATTAAGACTACCAACCCTGTTGCTATCGGTGATAGAGTAGCTTTTGAGCTTACGCCTGATGGTATGGGGTTGATATATGAAATAAAGGAAAGGAAGAATTATATTATCCGCCGCTCGTCGAATTTATCAAAGCAGGCTCACATTATTGCTGCCAATCTGGATTGGGCGGCATTGATAGTAACAGTAAATTATCCTGAGACTTATACGGTTTTTATCGACCGCTTTTTGACTACGGCCGAGGCATATAGAATACCCGCCTGCATTATATTCAATAAAACAGACTGTTATGACGACGGCGAAAAAGAATATCTGGATGCTTTAGCTTATTTATACTCTACAATGGATTATCCGATATTTAAAGTATCTGCTTTGAATCCGGATTCGTTGAAAGGGCTGATTGATTTTCTGAAAGGTAAAATAACGTTGTTTTCAGGAAATTCAGGTGTGGGTAAGTCAACTTTGATAAACGCTATATTGCCTGATTCGGATATAAAGACGAGTGGTATTTCTATGGTTCATAATAAGGGAATGCATACAACTACATTCTCTGAAATGTATGAGTTGGACGGGGGAGGGTATATAATTGATACTCCGGGTGTGAAGGGATTTGGTGTGATTGATATGGAAAAAAACGAAGTGGGGCATTATTTCAGGGATATTTTTCCGGTATCAAAAAAATGTCGCTTCTTTAATTGTACTCATATTCATGAGCCGGGTTGTGCTGTGTTGGAAGCGGTTGAAAATCAGCAAATATCACAGTCGCGCTATCAAAGTTACCTGAGTATAATGGAAGATTGCGATTCGGGTAAATACCGTTAATATTGTTTTTGAAAATCGGCTTTCAAATTGTATGAAAATATAAGATAGAAATGAAAATTTTTAATACATTTGTAGAATATAGGATGCGTTTCGGGTAAGCTAAAACAAGTTTTGCTTACCCCTCAACTTTCACTATATTTGTATAAGAAATAAGCCTTGTTGAAAGAGAATAACATGAAAAGCTAAATAATAATGTATTATGGGACAACATAGAATTGACAGGTTAGATAAAAAGATTTTACAATTAATATCGAAAGATGCCCGGATACCGTTTTTAGAGGTTGCCCGCGAGTGTAATGTGTCTGGTGCTGCAATTCATCAGCGCATCCAGAAACTACGCAATATAGGCGTTATCAAAGGCTCTGAATTTATTGTAGATACGTATAAGATAGGCTACCAGACCTGTGCGTATATTGGTATCACACTTACCGATGTGAAATTGTTTGACTCGGTGGTTAGCGAGATGAAGAAGATACCCGAAGTGGTAGAATGTCATTATACTACAGGAAAATATGCGATGTTCATTAAAATATATGCGAAGGACAACAGGCACTTGTTGGATATTATATTGGAAAAACTTTCGGTGATACAGGGGGTAGGGCATACTGAAACTTTCCAGATTTCGCTCGATGAGATATTTCACCGCCAGTTATCAGTATTTGATGTGGATACAAGTATTGACGTGGATGATGAATATGAGGAAGAAGATTAAAATTGAGAATATAGTTGTGAGTGCTTCATTATTTAATGAGGCACTTGTTTTTTTCAAAAAACAATTCTTGTAAAAAGAATGTTTAAGAAGAAGTGGCCTTATTAATTTGCACATGAAATTATCCTCAAAAACATATTTAATATGAAAGAATTAAAAACACTTTTCTTGGCAGTATCAATTATTGCACTTGTTTTATTTGTAGCACTTGATTTATTGTTCGATTCGGTATTTGCCCGTCCTATTAATTTTATGGACACTTTGCTAACCGGAGTTGTAATAGCCCTAATTGTAGCACTGGCTTTGGTATTGGTAATTAATTCGTTATTAAAACCGAAATTAAATTTTCTGAATACCGAAGATACTGATATACCTCCCTTTGGGGATAAAATGGAGAGATACATTCCGGTGGAAACTTCAGATTTTTCGTTCGAGGTTGTTAAGTACCGGATAAAAGAACAATACCATATTACGGTATATGATGATGTGGAAAAATATGTAGTGAAGTTTCGTTCAGGGTTTTTCCCATCATGGGGAGTAGGAGGATGTGTCACTTATGATGCAGTGCAGCGAACAATGAAACTAACTTGTTTCCCGATAACGGCTTATACCGAAAAATCTGTTAAGGTCACACAAACCACGATGGATAAGGTAGAAAAATTAATAAAGATTTGATTCGTTATACTCAAGGTGTTTAACATTTTGTTTTGAATACAATGGTGATTTAAAATCCTTATTGTAAATTCAGGTAGGAAAAGAGGATAGGAAATATTGATTGGAGGGTAAAAATAAATCCGGTCTTCAAAAAGAAACCGGATTTATTCATTCTGATAAAAACAGATGATGTTTATTTCTTGTTTTGGATAGCTTCCATGATTTTAGCTTCCAGTTCATCAGCCAACTCAGGATTATCCCTTACTACTGCTTTTGCAGCATCACGTCCCTGTGCCAGTTTGGTATCGCCATAGCTAAACCACGACCCGCTTTTCTTAACCACTCCGTATTCAACTCCTAAGTCGATAATTTCTCCTGTACGCGAAATACCTTCGCCAAACATGATATCAAATTCGGCTTTGCGGAAAGGAGGAGCTACTTTATTCTTTACTACTTTTACACGTGTTTGGTTTCCTACCACGTCTTCACCGTCTTTTAATTGACCAATTCTGCGGATATCGAGACGAACCGAAGAATAAAACTTCAGAGCGTTACCCCCAGTCGTAGTTTCGGGGTTGCCAAACATTACGCCGATTTTGTCGCGCAACTGGTTGATGAAAATACAGGTAGTATTTGTCTTGTTGATATTGGCAGTAAGTTTTCTTAATGCCTGCGACATCAAGCGGGCTTGCAATCCCATTTTAGAGTCGCCCATATCTCCTTCAAGTTCGGCTTTTGGGGTAAGTGCAGCTACTGAGTCGATTACAACAATATCAACAGCAGAAGATCGGATGAGCTGGTCGGCAATTTCCAAAGCCTGCTCGCCGCTATCGGGCTGCGAAATAAGCAAATCGTCGATGTTTACACCTAATTTTTCAGCATAAAAACGGTCGAAAGCGTGTTCTGCGTCGATGATTGCAGCTATTCCGCCTGCCTTTTGTGCTTCGGCTATGGCATGTATTGCCAGTGTGGTTTTACCCGACGACTCAGGCCCGTATATCTCAATGACACGGCCGCGTGGATAGCCCCCTACGCCCAATGCCATATTCAGTCCTACCGAGCCGGTAGGGATAACGGAAACTTCCTCCACTTTGGTGTCGCCCATTTTCATAATGGTGCCTTTGCCGTGGTCTTTCTCTATTTTGTCCATTGCGAGCTGCAATGCTTTCAATTTCTCGGATGATGGTTTTTTTACTTCTTCTGACATGCTTTATTTTAATTAATTATTTTATTTGTATATGATTTTTTTCTTGAAAAAGTGATAAAAGGTCTACATAATATCAATATATAAAAACGTATACTATGCTGATTGTCAGCTTGTTATTTGAAATAAATTTGTAAAACATTGATAATCAGTATTATTCTGTTCTGAGTGTTTATACAGCCAATTTCGTTTTTAAGCCTTTTTTTGTTTCTTCTGCTTGTTGTACCTATATCTTTACAAATATAGTTGTTTTTATTGTAATATTTCGAGTTTGGCAAACTTCAGCAGGAGCGATTTTACTCCTTTTTCGCCAAAGTCTATTTCAGCTTTTTCGTTGCCATTCACGATGCTAGTTTCCAATACTTTGCCTATCCCGAATATGCTGTGTTTGACAAATGCTCCTACCGGAACGGATGGATTTTGGGTTGTAACCTTGCTGTTATCTCCTTTAGGTAATTTAGCCAGTCGCTTTGGTCTTACAGGTATATATTCAGTCTCTTCTTTTTGGAAACTTATCGTTGGCTGTTGTTTGTTGAAGCGCATCCGCTCAAGGTTAACTTCATCGTCCCAGTTTCCTGTTAGCTTTGGCTTGTCAAGAATAGTTTCATCTTTCGGGATATCAAGATACCTTTCGTCAATATCTTTTAAAAAACGGCTTGGATTCGAGAAATTTGTTTTCCCGTTGCGGAACCGCGAACGTGCATAACTTATCAAACAACGCTCTTCGGCGCGCGTGATGGCTACATAAAACAAACGTCGTTCTTCTTCCAAATCGCGCTCATTGTCTACATTGAACGGGGAGGGGAAAAGTTCTTCTTCCATGCCCACTATGAATACGACTTTAAATTCCAGGCCTTTTGCTGCGTGTACCGTCATCAGGGTGACGCGGTTGCTTTCTCCTTTGTCAGTATCCTGATCTGTAAGCAACGAAATTTCAGCCAAGTAGTCGGAAAGATAAAGATTTGCTTCCCCGTTTTTTTCTTTCTCATCGCAAAACTCGTGGATTGCTTTTAGCAATTCCTGTATATTTTCCTGTTTACTAAGATTTTCGGGCGAACGGTCGAGAAATGTTTCGCTAAGTATACCTGTTCCTTTTATTATATTCTGAGCAAGCTCGTACGCATTAAGTTCGGTTATGAGTGCTGCATACGAGTCTATTATATCCCTGAAATTTGCCAGTTTAGCAGCAGTTCCTGCATTTACGGGTAAGTTATATCCCAACATATCGTTCAGCACATCCCACACTCCAACTCCGTGTAACTGAGCGGTGGCAAATAGTTTCCCTACGGTAGTGTCGCCAATGCCCCGTGCCGGATAGTTGATAATGCGCTTAAGGGCTTCTTCATCATTCCTGTTTGCTACGAGGCGAAAATAAGCGATAACGTCTTTTATCTCTTTGCGCTGATAAAAAGAAAGGCCTCCATAAATACGATAGGGGATATTTTGCTTCCGCAATGCTTCTTCTATTACCCGCGATTGTGAGTTGGTACGGTACAATACAGCAATGTCCTGATGACCGTAATTTTCTTTTTTGTTGAGTAGCTTGATGTTGTCGGCAACATACATACCTTCTTCCAAATCGGTAAAAACATTGGTGACTTTGATAAGTTCACCGGTTTCTTTCTCCGAGAAAATAGTCTTTTTTATCTGAGCCGAATTTTTATCTATCAGGCTGTTTGCAGCGTTTACAATGTTCTTGGTGGAACGGTAATTGCGTTCCAACTTAAATACCTTGGCTTCGGGATATGTGTTTTTAAATTGCAGTATATTGTCGATGTTTGCCCCCCGAAAAGAGTAAATGCTTTGGGCATCGTCTCCTACCACGCATATTTTTTTATGTGCCTCGGCCAGTTTTTTTACAATCAGGTATTGGGCGAAATTGGTATCCTGATACTCGTCTACCAGAATAAATTGAAATATGTGCTGGTATTTTTGCAAAGCGTCAGGATGGTTGCGGAACAGCAGGTTGGTTTGTAGCAACAAATCGTCAAAATCCATTGCATCGGCTTGCTTGCATCGGCTGCTATAGATTTGATATATCTCTTTCAGCAACGGCACTTTTGCATACAAGTCGCTTTTTTGGACATCGCTGTCCGACGCATAGGCTTGCGGAGTAATCAGGTTGTTTTTAGCAAAAGAAATGCGCGATTGTATAAGTCCCGGCTTGTAAACTTTATCGTCCAGTTTCATCTCCTTGATAATTGCTTTTATCAGGCTTTTGGAGTCGGCCGAGTCGTAGATTGTAAAGTTCTTGCTATATCCCGTTTTTTCGGATTCGGCACGCAATATGCGTGAAAAGATGGAGTGAAAAGTTCCCATCCACAGGTAACGTGCTACGTTTTCGCCTACAATTTGTGCAATGCGGCTTTTCATTTCCTTTGCAGCCTTGTTGGTAAACGTAAGTGCAAGGATGGTGTTAGGACGCATCCCCATTTTTAATAGATATGCTATTTTGTAGGTCAATACACGTGTTTTTCCTGAGCCGGCACCTGCTATTACAAGTGAAGGCCCATCCGTATATATTACCGCTTGCCGCTGGCTGTCGTTCAGTTCGTCTAAAAAAGGAAATTCCATAGTTATAAATGCCTTGTTTTTATTCTTTCGTCCTCAAGCCGGACGGGCTTTTACTTTTTCCTATAGCTGAAAAAGTAAACAAAAAATTAACCTTGTTGAAGCACCTACGCTCAGCATAGTTCAAGCAAGCTTGACTCTGCTTTNCATTCACCGCTACACCTGCTTCGCTAAAATTCAGCTACACTCCGCTACAGGCTTTAAAACTCCTCACTTCGCTCGTCAAACAGCAAACCCTGTTTAACGCTACGTTACGCTGAATTTCTTAACGCTCACCAGCTGAGGCGGAAAGATTAGCTATGGCTACGAAAGAAGAAAGTCGTAAATTAGCATGTTTTGATGCGGTTGCCCTTGTTTATATTCAATAGTTTATTATAAGCACATCGTCTTAATTAGTTTTTATTTTGTGCCACATAGGTTCAGTTAGTTATACATAGCTTTTGTTTTCAAACGTGGAGACACCAAGATACCGATTTAAATTATTAGTGTTTAAATTATTATTCCCGTTTAGCGGATTTATTCTTTGTCCTCTTTTTATTCTATCGGGCAAAAGATTTTTCGCCCCTCCGTTTTATAGTTATAGCTATTAACCACTAACTCTCATAAGCGTGCTATGTGAGCTAAATAATTATAGCATTAAAGGCTCCCGTAGGGAGCAAAGTTTGGTAATATGCGGACACTCAATCATCCGGCGTGCCGTAGGTACGCAACTTCCTCTCTAATTGTCGCGTACCTACGGCACGCCCGCTATATCTAAAGATAGTGCTGTTACCAAACTTCCACTCCTAACGGAGTGCATGTATTTGAATTTAAATATATTAGCCTCTAAAGTGTTGATGGTTAGAGCATAATTTTTATTGAATATAATCTCTAATGTACAAGAAAATCAGTTCTTAATATTCAAACCAGCCAAATACCGACTTTATTATCCGACAAGCGGTATGAAACCGCTGTTCGGGTTGCGACATCTGAAATTTTAGTTAGTGTTTAGTGACTATAGTCCGCTTTACATCTAAATTATTTCTACTTTAAAACAAATAAATCAGTCTGTGCATTCGGAATAAATATCTCCTTGTAAATTACGAATCAGAGGGAATTTATTTTTACAAAGTTAATGATTTGGATTGGTTGCTGCTAAAATATTTTTCAACATCTTGTGGTTTGAACGAAAAGCAGTAGCTTTGTGTTTGTATTAAAAAAACGAGTAACCTCAGTATGTATGAAAAAAATTAGCCGTTGGTTGTTGAAAGTTGCAGGTTGGAAGTATGTTACCACAGTACCCGAACCTCCCAAAAGCGTTATATGTGTGGCGCCCCATACAAGCAACTGGGACTTTATTCTGGGTAAGTTGTATTATTGGGCGGAGGATAGAGATGCGTCTTTTCTGATGAAAAAGTCGTGGTTCTTTTTCCCTGTTGGGAATGTGCTACGTAGTATGGGTGGAGTGCCTGTCGACCGTTCGAAAAAAACATCGGTTACGCAGCAGGTGGTTGACATGTTTAATAACCGCAATACTTTTCATATAGCTATTACTCCCGAAGGTACGCGCAAGAAGGTACGGAAATGGAAAATGGGATTTTACAATATTGCCGTTCAGGCAAATGTGCCTATACAGTTGGCATATATCGATTATGGTAAAAAAGAATTAGGTATCACAGGCATATTTTACCCTACGGGAGACGAGAAAAAGGATTTGAAAGAAATACAGTCTTTTTTTAAAGGTGTGACAGCCCGTTTTCCTGAAAACTTTTATTTGCCGGAGGAATAATTTTAGTTTATGCCCACATAGGTATTCGACACAAGTTAACTTGTATTATTTTGCTCATTAGCTCACATAGTACACATACGAAAACACATAGGGACACAGTAGAAATATAGACCTACCTTATTAACTTGTTTTTAAGTTGCTTAATAAGCTAATAAGGTTGAGTTTGCAAGTTTATTATTGTTACTAAGGTTTAATACAAAAATAAGGTTTTTACCTTGCTATTCAAATGTTTATAAGGG
>NZ_QVMH01000003.1:0-68360 GCF_010501035.1 Paludibacter sp. 221 | reverse complement strand
CTACCTTATTAGCTTGTTTTTAAGTTAGCTTAATAAGCTAATAAGGTTGAGTTTGCAAGTTTATTATTATTACTAAGGTTTAATACAAAAATAAGGTTTTTACCTTGCTATTCAACTGTTTATAAGGGCATGCTTTTTAAAATACATTTCAATTTTTTATGTGTTTTTACTGTATTTTCGGATAAATACTATATGACTCAATAATATAATTTATGCGATTGACTATTATTCAGGATGCCATTGTTTGGGCTGATAAAAAGGCTAATCTGGACAGAATGTCTTCCCGGCTAAAGGACTTAGCCGGAAAGACAGACTTGGTTGTCTTGCCGGAGATGTTCGCTACCGGATTTTGTACCGACAGGCTCGATTTGGCAGAAGGGATGGACGGAGATACTGTATCGTGCCTGAAGAGGTGGGCACAGGAGTATAATATGGCTATTGCTGGTAGTTTTATTGCTGCTGAAAATGGCAAAATTTACAATCGTGCTTTCTTTGTTTTTCCTGATACTACCATGCGGACTGCTGACAAACGTCACCTTTTTTCAATGGGTGGAGAGGATAAGTTGTTTTCGGCAGGCGATAAGCGTCTGATTGTGAATTATAAGGGTTTCAGTATCAGCCTGCTTGTTTGTTACGATTTGCGGTTTCCTGTGTGGTCGCGCAATGTAGGTAATGAGTACGATTTGCTTATTTATGTAGCCAGTTGGCCTCAGTCGCGCATTAAAGTCTGGAATGTTTTACTTGCTGCACGTGCATTGGAGAATCAGGCTTATGTGTGCGGGGTAAACAGGATAGGGGAGGATGGCGAAGGTGTTGTTTACAACGGTAGTTCGAGGCTGATTGATGCGAAGGGAAACGATTTGCTCCATATTCCGTTAAACGAAACCGTAGTTCAAACATGTGAGCTGTCGAAAAAAGAACTGGATGTTTTTCGCGAGCGTTTTCCTGTATGGCGCGATGCGGATAGCTTTGAAATAAAATAGCGGACTTTTCTTTACGAAAGCCCGCTATTATTTTGTATGAGCTGCATATATTATGGCAGAACGCAGTTGGTCATACTATAAGGGTTTTATTTTTCAATTTCTTGTGTGAGTAGGATGTTATCTACACAAGCATATGCCGGATTGTTTAAATAAACAACTCCTTCATATTCTGATTTGTCGGTAGAATCGAATGAAAACGTAACTTTATCTACTTCGCCTAACGAACTTAGATTTACTGTTGCCCATTCTTTTGAGATAAACTGTTTCCCTTCTCGGAAATCAGCTAAATAGTATTCAATAGTTCCGGTTTCAGTAGTTCCTTTAAACCCTTTGATGATAACTTTGAAAAAATCGTCGGTTTCGAAAGGCTCGTTGTATCCGTCTCCCTCTTTCATATACAAATAAGCATAAGTGGAGTTTGTAATCATCAGGCTTTGGATGGTATAATATCCGTTTTCGTTTTTAGGACAAGTAAATGTTGCATCATTATCAAAAATTACTGCAAATTGTTTGGTGTTATTGGCACCTTTACCTGCAATAACGCTGAACTGATTGAGGAATCCCTGAGTTTCGGTGTCTGTTTTTGAAGAGCAGGCAAAACCATTCCAGGATGTCATTCCGCTTGGCCATATTGTATAACTGTTCTGAAATTCAAATCCTTCGGAAGTAAATTTTCCGCTTTTGTCAGAGCCGTCCCAATAGCCGTCGTTGCCAAGTGTTACATCTTCAAAAGTGATTAAATAATCTTTAGTTTCGGTTTCGGTTTTACAAGATACAAACCCTAATGCCAATACTAATATGGCTGAAAAAAGTAATTTTTTTGTTTTCATCTGATTTTTCTGAATTTTATTATTAAACATAAATATAAATTGTGAACTAACAGAGTAAGCTCAACGGGGGATAAATAAAGAAAAATTAGATTGTACTATGAATAAGTCATCCGATTTCCTTTTTGCTATTAACTCCCGAAAGCAAAAATGAATAATAATGTTTTGGCAGGTCTTCTGACTTACTCTTGTATCCGAACGCCTTCCCGGTTTCCTCCAGTGGCAAAAGTATTGTTCGATACACGTTTGATTACAGTTTTAAGCAGCTAACTTGTAGCTGTTGGCCTGTAATAGAGCTTACAGCAGCGGGTACTGTTCCGGACTTACACCGGATTCCCTTTATCAATTATCAATGGAAATGATATTGATACCAAAACGCTGCAAAGCTATATATAATATTTGGAATGTGAAAAGGGATGGGAATAAAAAAAACCGCTGGATTCAGCGGTTTTTTTCTGTGAGTAGTTTTTTATTAATCTTCGCTCGAGTTCTGTTGTGGAGTGATCAGTTTGTAACCTTTACCATGAATGTTGATAATAGCTACATTCGGGTCAGCTTTTAATAGTTTACGTAATTTGGTGATATATACGTCCATGCTACGTGCATTGAAGTAGTTATCGTCTACCCAGATTGTTTTCAAAGCATAGTTACGCTCAAGAATGTTGTTTGCGTTTGCTGCCAGTAAGTTCAATAATTCTGATTCTTTTGTTGTTAATTTCTGAGAATCGTTGTTTATTGTAAGCAGTTGTTTTTGCGAATCGAATGTAAATTCTCCGATTTGGTACACCACAATATCTTTTGCTTTTTTACCTTTTACACGGCGAAGAATAGATTCTATACGGTACAGAAGTTCTTCCATGCTGAATGGTTTCGACAAATAATCGTCGGCACCCAGTTTGAAGCCTTGTAGAATGTCTTCTTTCATCGATTTTGCAGTAAGGAAAATAATCGGAATTTCAGAGTTCATTGCTCTGATGTCCGCTGCCAGTGAGAAACCGTCTTTTTTAGGCATCATCACGTCCAGTACGCATAAATCATATTTGTTACGTGCAAAAGCTTTGTATCCAGCTTCTCCGTCGGGTTGCAAGTCTGTATCGAACCCCTTTGTCTGAAGGTACTCCCTCAATAACATGCCAAGATTTTCGTCATCTTCGCATAATAAAATTTTTACTTTTTCGTCTGTCATAATTCGTAATTTTTAAGGATTGGTATTGATATTATAAATTTCGTTCCAATGTTCAATTCGCTTTCCAATTTGATTGTACCTTTATGTTCCGTTACAATCTTTTTTACATAGGCAAGCCCCAGTCCAAAACCTTTCACATTGTGGAGGTTGCCCGTCGAAACCCGGTAAAATTTTTCAAATATCCTTTTCTGGTCGTCTTTACTTATTCCTATTCCGTTATCTTCTATCGTGATAATCAGGTTGTCTTTTACATTATACGTCTCAACCGTAAGTATCAGCGATTTTTCGCCCCTGTATTTAAACGCATTATCCATAAGGTTGAATATCACGTTTGTGAAATGTACCTCGTCTATTAAAGCCAAATCATCAGTTGCTTTCAGGTTCGAGATTATCTTCCCTCCCTTGTTGGTTACTTTCAGTGAGAAACTTCCGATAATGTCCTTAATAAGCGTATTTACTTTAATCTCTGTTAGCTTCAGAGTCGAATTTTCTTTTTCAAAAATTGCCATCTGCAATACTTTTTCCACATGTACGCTCAAACGCTTTGTCTCGTCGCGTATTACATTCGATATATATGCCAGCGATTCGGGCGACATGTTGCTTACTCCTTTTTCTTGCAACATTTGTGCCGCAAGGGATATAGTTGATATCGGAGTTTTCAGTTCATGTGTCATATTGTTGATGAAATCATTCTTCATTACGTTCAGATTCTTCTGACGAAAAATGATAACGATTGCAACAATGTAAATAATCAGTATCAGGAAAACAATAATTACCGATGGTAAAAATATATACAACGAATGGTCTATGTACTCCTTTTTTGTGGGGAATATCACCTGTAAGTAAGCCGGATTAGACGACTCCTCGTTGGGATACAACCGTTGTGTATATACGTTATCGTTCTGAACAGCTTGCTCGTTAGGCACATTCTTGTAGTACCTGTAAATTACTTTTCCTTGTTTATCGACAACTGAATAATGAAATGGAAGGCCAATGCCATTGTTGTGCAGGGCGGTTTCAAGTATAATGTTTAAGTCTTCGAAATTAATCCTGTCTGAAATACTTTGCTCTTCTGAACCCTTCAGCCACCTGAAAACAGCTTGTTCCAAGATTGTTCTCGAACGGGAATATCTTTGTTGGTACTGTTCCTGCAGGTAACGCGATGTTTCTTCTATGGTCGAACGCTTTCGAGCCTGTGATGATATGAAATTTTTAGATTTGGAAGGGTCTGTATTCTCAGCCAGACTGTCGATACGTCTTTTCAGCAATTGATGTTGTTCTTCCAATTCTATTTGATTCGTTGCTTTTCCCGAAAAAGAATCATCATCCAACGTTTTTGCAAGGTACTCCAATGCCTCGTTTTCTTCTACAATACTGATGGTTTGGTATAGGCTTCGTCTGACACTTTCATTAAACTGGTTGTTAATAATAGCAATGTTCAGCCGTATATATCTGACCTGAACAAAAAAAAGTGCTATAAATGTCAGAACCATTGCTGCAACCAATATCCAAATGGTCCTTTTCTTCATACAATTGCAAATTTAAAACAAATTTAAATGTTAATCTTTATATAAATTGTTTTTTTTCTACTTTTTTTTGAAAAATGAGCTTATTTAACGTTTTTATGTCTCCGTATTTTGTTTTAGCATCTGTTTTAATAAATTATTTTGTTCTTTATTTTTTTCTATTTTCATTTTATATTTCTGTGTGTTAGTTGTTTTATGCCTTTCGTTTGATGATTGAATAAATTTCATCGATGTTTTGTTGTAAAGTTGCGTTTTTGTTAATTTTTTTATTTTTAAATAATAGTGCTCTGTGACCTCCGATTTTGGTTTATCTATATTTTTAAATATATCCAAAAGAATGGGGGTATTAAATGTTATTTTACTCATTATTTACTCCACAAATAAATATCTAAAGTATAATAAATATTGAATAGAAAGAATCTATTTTTTGATTAATTCAGATTAATATATTCTTTTTTCGAAAGTGTTTTACAAAGTATGCAAATACTGCCTTTCAGGCAGAAGCATACTTTGTAAGACACATCCCTTTTTTCAATATTTTGATACTGAAAAATTTTAGTACATGACAAAAAACTGAATAGCAATCAGTATTTGCTGACATTAAATGATTTTGTTTAAGTTATCTATTTCCTTTTGCCTTGATGCAAAAGGAGCAAAAACTAATTTCATTGAAGCGCCTACGTTCAGCAAAATTCAAGTAAACTTGATTCTGCCTTCGCTTAAACGGCGCATTCAAGACTATGCCCGCTTCGCACGAAAAACAGGCCCCTAATCCCCCTCAAGGGGAGCTTTTTAGCCTCCCCCTTCGGGGAGGTTTGGAGGGGCTTCTGTTTTTTCGGCTCACCGGACAAGGTCAAAAGAGTACCTATAACAGATTGAAGAAACATTCGACATTTTTTGTCATGTACTTAGCTGAAAAATATAGATGGATGTAAAAAAAATGCATGTAATAATGTGTTTGTTATTAGGTGTTTATCGTGATATAGGGTAGGAGGTGCTAAGATATTTTTATCGTATTTATTGCGTATTGAAAAAAAAAGCATATCTTTGCAACCGTTTTTGATGCAAGATTCAGTAGCTCAGCAGGTAGAGCACATCCCTTTTAAGGATGGGGTCCTGGGTTCGAACCCCAGCTGAATCACTTTTTTCAAAAACCATCATAATTGTTGTAGATTCAGTAGCTCAGCAGGTAGAGCACATCCCTTTTAAGGATGGGGTCCTGGGTTCGAGCCCCAGCTGAATCACAAGCCTCGAAGAGGCTAAACGATGTAAATCCTTGATTCATAAACGAATCAAGGATTTTTTTTATTACCTGCCACTTGGTGAAATTTATTGCTGGATAAAAAGTTTTACCGGACAGCAATAAAAAAGAATAGTGCTATCGGCAAAATGAAGATTATATATAAAACAAAAAGGGGCTGTCTCAAAAGTCTTTTTTGGACGCAAATTACGCAGATTACGCAAATTCTATTTTTTGTAACTTGTTTTATTTCAATAAAATAAGATTTACGTAAATTTGTGTTTATCTGCGTAATTTCTTGGCAAGCCAAGCGAAGTATCGAGCGGCGTTCTCTTTCCTTTTGGGACACTCTCTTCGTGATACAAGATTTAATTCTATAAATCCTGCTGGGATTGGATTTTGTGATTCTGTTCGTGATTCTGTATTTTTTCTAAATTATAGCTTATATATAATCCCCTAAAAATTCCCTTTCAACTTTAATTTCTTTTCTTCTCTGGTAAGTGTGGTATTAAAAGCATAGCTATACGAAAGATTACCCATAAACTGATTTTGGGTTTTTACCCCGCTCGTATGCAGCAATGTCATGGCCAAATTAAAATTATGTTTTTTGGCTAGTGTATAACCTCCGCTCAGCCGTACATTCAACACATTCGATACCGCTCCTTCCTGATTGTACATATCGCTGAATGTAGCGGTAAGTGACGATTTCAGTAGTTTAAAAAAGGTTTTCTGCAATGATACATTGTAGGTCATCGCATTGATATACATATTCTCCGGCATTTTATTATAGTTGTTGCTTACCGAAGCAGAAGCATTGAACTGGGACGGTATAAGCGAGAATTGGTAAGATAATGAAGTATTGAAAATATCATTCCCTGCGAAATTGGAGTATTTCTGTGCCTCTGCTGACTTCTGATACATAAAATTCAGGTTCGTACTTTGCCTCCTTTCCTTACTGCTTTCAAGAAGGTAAGAGGCATTCAGCGAAGCTGTATAATTCAGTTGGGTTACATTCAGTGTGTCAAGATTTTGAAATTGATTAGTCTGTGTTACTTCCGAATAAATGTCATTTACATAAACGTAGGCCTGTAAGTTAGATAATGAAACCGACAGGTTGAGTTTCTCAGTAATGGCAGAAGATATATTTGCCGAATAGATCAACCTTGAAGTCGTGTTGGTCTTTTGTTCGTCAAGATTGTTTCGCTGGTATCCTCCGTCCAAAGCTATATTTATTTTCTTTATGGAAGTGGAAAAGTTTGCTGTTATATTTTCATAATCATTGGTCATATAGTAAGCTCCCAGAGTCGTGTAATTCGGTGCAACCCGCTCGTATGTAGCCCCGATAGTATTTACAAAAAAGGTATAACTTACCTGTGCTTTCCCCGCATGGTAAACAGCCATATCGCCCTTTGTATGCAACAAGTTGAAATCATCTTTTCCTGTAGTCATTCCCCGGTTTACCGCACTCATACCATATTCCCCGCCTATACGCAGATTTTTGACAATGTTCAGGTTTGCTTTTATACTTCCGGTCAGGTTGTCCTGCGGGTTGATGGGGATGCTGTCGGGATTGGGAAAAGGATTGGTGTCGGCTATATCCTGTGCTTTAAACAGGTTGATGCCTACATCAAATTTCTCATGTTGGTACTCCACATTAAAACCGCCGCCCATACGCCGGTATGAGGGGTCGCTTTCATCTGCATTGGGTTTCTTCATTCGTCCGAACAGCGCACTGAATTTCCAGCCGTTGTCGGGAGTAAGTTCTATACCGCCGCCAAACAACTCGTGCCCTGCCAGTGAGTAAGGCGAAAACTGCATGGAGGTATATCCGGCATATACTTTTACCCATTTATACGAAGGGGCTATCGAAAACCGGTTGAACGGCAGTGATACGCTTTTGCTCAACTGCTGGTTTGTATAGGCAAACGACAAGGGCACTGTTACAACTCCCAGTGCGGTAATGCTCAGGTTTCCGCCCAGGTACAACGCATACGGGTCTGCATTGGGATTGTCGGGCGCATAGGTGGCTATCTGACTTAGTGATATACCACCATTCATTGTCAATATAGGGGCTTTAGCCATAGCTTCAATATCCTGTGCCGTGACACTGAATGTACATAAGAAAGCTATAAGCAAAAAGCTGTATTTTATAAAACCAAATCTTCTCTTTTCCACTATTTCTTTTATTCTTAATTCCTGACTCTTGTTACTTGTAACTGTCCGAAGGACGAAGTAACTTGTAACTGTTATAACTTCACCTTCACTTCATTACTCAATTCAGATGACGTTTCATCTTCGTAAACTGCCCTGATTTTATACCGGAATGTTTTTTCAAATCCGGTGGTGTTGTCCGTATAGCTGTCTGCGGTGGTATTATCATACAGTTTCAACGGTTCGTCGTTTTCTGCTTTATAGATCAATACCCTTACGACTTTCTTTTTCGACTGTATAGTCCATTTCAGGGTAGTTGCTCCCAGCGATTCTTCTTTTTTAAGCACGATTTGCTGTGCCAACTGTCCCGGTGCTTTTTGCTGTACGGGCGACGATGATTCGGAAATCAATCCACTGTCGTCCTCGGCTGTTACATAATAGATATAGGTTTCACCCGGCTGAATAGTATTATCGGTATACGACGATTGTTTTTCAAGCGGTTTGTTCGCCTGTTTTTCGATGGTAGCTACGATTTGGAATACCGTATCGTTTGCTTCTTTCCGATGAATATGATGCGCTGCCACATCGATACTCGAACTGTTGTACCAGGTAATTTGAATGCCGTTTTTCTGCTGTGTCACACTTTGTATAAGCGGCGCTACAGGCGGTATAATATCAGGTCGTTTCAACTCCAGTATTTCACCGAAGTCAGACTGGTTTTGCCGCAGGTCAACGGCACGCAGACGATAATATACATTTTTGGTCAGTGTTTTCAGTTGTACGGAATCGGTAAATACCGTATCTGTTACCAGTTCAGGACTGATAAGCATAAATTCAAAGTCCGGATTGTTGCTGCGGTACACCCGGTAGCCGTCTATATCGGCTTCGGTATTTTTCGCCCATGCCAGACTTACGACTCCGGTGCTGTCTATGCTTCCGGCAAAGTTAACAGGTGGAGCGGGTGGAATACTGTCGACCAACTCCGCATAGGTATGAGCCGGTGTAAATTTCTCTGTCCGGCTGTCAAACACAGATAGTATATAATAATTGGTCAGCCCCGGATTCTTGTCGCTGAATGTCCGTGCGTCACCTTGTGTTATCTCGCTGATGCGTTTTTTCTTTCCTTTCGGACCTGCCGAACGGTAAATGCGAAATCCGCTTATGTATTCGTTCATTTCCTCCGGATAGTCCCAGGTAAGCAGTACTTCTTTGTTATTGATTACTTCTTTGTTTACAACTGTTGGTGCAATGGTTATTGGAATACGTCCGTGCCCAACGATGGAGTCGCTTGGAGGACCTGTTTCTCCAAATGCGCTTACGCCTCGTATGCGGTAATACCACTCGGTGCGGTTGTCGGGCAGCGAATCTGTCCAGTAGCCATATTCGGGTGATATGCCGGAATCAGAAACCTGCACTTTTGCATTGTCGCTGATGGGGGTATATGTTTTATTATCTGTCGATTTTTCAACAATATAGCTGTTGTATATATGACTCAGGTAAAGCACATTCCACGAGAGGTCTACTTTCTTATCGTTCCAACTGCCGCTAAATTCCAGGGGTTTGGGCAAAGGTTGATATTCCGACAATCCGGTAAAAGTAAAAGCGGTATCGTTGGGCAGTGAATCGGGCAAAGCGATATGTACCGAGTAGAGGTATTTCTCGTCCGGTCTGGCGGTCTTATCTGCCAGATACAGTCCCGACAGCCGTGCAGTTCTGATGGACTGATCGGCTGCATACAGTGCAAATGAAAAGCGATTTTGTTCCAGTTGGTATTGTTTGGCAATAGCCGTAGGACTTACTGCGGGAATACTTACTTCGCCAAAGATACATTCTGCTGCTATATTCACATATCTGTCTTCTTCGTATTTTTCCCATTCTCCAATCGGAGCCGGTTTCAGAGGGTAAGCGGTTAGCTGTTTACGTTCCGGTTCTTCGGGTTGTTTACCGTTGCGCAAAATGGTATAACGCTCCACCACATAACCATACTGGTTGCCTAAATCCCAGGCTTGCTTATCAGTCGGTCCCCAGCGTAGCAGGATAGAGTCTTTTTCGCAGGGACGGGTAAGAAGTTTTACATTTTCGGCTGTAATAATACCGGTAGTCAGGCATAGGAAAAGAAAAAATACAATAGGTCTTTTCATTATCAGGGAATTCTGTTTGTTTCTTAAAATTTATCAGGCAAGATATAATAGGAAATATTAAACAATATCTTTCTTGTAACTGTCCGAAGGACGAAGTAACTAGTAACTAGTAACTAATATCTCGTAATCCGGGTTTTCGTCAAACCATTTTCTCACCGTTTGTAACATCTTTTCGTAATCGTCCACATCCAGTCCGATACTGGGGTCAACTTTTATGGGAAAGTTTACGATAACAGGTGCGATAAGTTCAATAATAGGATAAGCACAGAGTATTGACTCCGATAAATCGGGATTGGCTGTTTCACACAGTTTTTCATCGCTGTGCAATAGCTCCACACAATAATCCAATGCTGATTTTTGCCGGGTATATACCAGGTCAGGCAGCAGGTAAGCCACCATTCCACTGTTCACAGGTGCTTTTTTTACTTTCTCCAAACAGCTTTGTAAGGCATCGGCAGAGCCTAATCGTGCCAAAGCCAGTGAAATATTCCATTTACGGCGTGTCGGCAGTTCGGAGTTCATCGAAAGCCGGAACAAATCATTATTTCCCGTACCCACAAATCCGGCAAGCAGCACCAGTTCGTCATAATGCGGACTGTTGGGTTTGTTTATATTGGCTGCTATCAGTGCTTTCGACTCTTCATTGAAGGCAGTCAGAGGAAAGGATTTCAGATAACCGATTATCCGTCCACGCAAACCGCCATCGTCATCGTTTATACCTTTGGCCAAACGCACTACAATTGGCTGCACATCTTCTTTTGTATCCAGTCCTTTCCGGTAGGTCAGGTAATAGGCTTGCTGACGTACAAAAGTGAGCGTGTCGGCATAGTATTTATCCAGTGCGTTGAGCAGGCCGGGAGTATCGAAGTCTTTTACAATCTTCTGTCCGGTACTGTAATCGGCATTACCTGTTTTACGGCAATTATCGAAATAGTCAGTAACCGTGTTGGCTTGAATACTCAATGCACTGATTGAAAGAAATAATAATATCGTATAAAATAATCTCATGGCTTTTGTTTGGATATTTCTTTTATCTTTATTTACTTGTATTTGCGAAGCAAAATAACTCGTAACTATTTACTCCTTCACACACCGTATGCTAAATGCATAGTTAATATCATGCGTAGCTATATAAGCCAATTCTGCCAGGTCATTACCCAAATCTTCGTTATAAAAATTCAGATACCTGTAAAAAACAGAATTATCACCAACGGCGCATCCGGTCTTAACCCAGTAGCGCCCGGTTTGAAGTATATCAACTACTTCGCCGTTTTCTATAAATCCTCCGGCCGGAAGGAATATACAACCGTTTGGCTCTTCAATAGTAGCTGTTTGGCTGTTTCTGCCAAAGAAGAAGCCGTTCGGCGTACTGTCATATTTATATCCGCTTTTTACCAAAGCAAAAACTTCTTCCTGTGTCGGTATGCGCCAACCGGCAGGGCAGGGATTATTCTCCGGAAGCCATATATCTGTAAAAGAAACCGGATTCCAGTTTGGCTCCACAGCAAGCAAACCGTCAGTATCAGTTATGGTGTATGCTGTGGCATTGTTGAACTGGTAAAGTTTTCCAGCTTCAAGCGGACTTTCTGTAAAAGTACCGAAGGTTTCTACATTATACCTCGCCCATATAGTACCGTTAATCAGCACTCCCTCTTCCGGAACAGTCCAGCCTGCTTGTGTTACCGTTATGGTATCCGACACAATGGTTCTGCTGGCTGCATTGCTGTTTTGAACAATTATGCGGGTTTCTCTCGGTTGCTCTGATTCTGTTCTTGATACTTCGATATAGATCGTATCACCATTTGCCTGAGTTGCATCTACTGCACACCAATTGTAATCATTATAGTCAAACTCAGCCTGCCAATCTACATTGCAACTTACAGCTATTTTGTGGCTTCCTCCTTCGGGTTGTACGGTAATAGCACGTTCGGATACAGATAACTCAATTATTTCCGGCTCTTTTTCCGGTGTACAGGCGCAGAAAAAAAATAGCAGGCTGGTTGTTATAAATAATAGTTTTGATTTCATTTTTAATTTATTTCGAATACAAATCTTTCAATTAATATATTCTTATACTCGTTCCGTGTTTTACTATTGGATTTCTAAACTTGTAATTTCTACTCATATCAATTTATAAAACAATTGCTTGTACCAAGCAAACCACAGACTACAAGTCTGCGGGAGCGGGGGAACGCTATTCCTCCCAATAGAAATAAGTGAAATTATCAATACTAGGACCTACTTTATCCCGCAAATCAATGGGAGTAATTTCATTCAATGCATAATCATGAAGTTCAGCATTTTCATATAACCAATTTTGCTTCTCTAAATTAAATCGATATGTTAAAACAAGGTCTTCTTTAGCTTCACTTCTTATTGTAAGAATAATGACATCTTTCTTAAATTCTAAATTTCTAAAGGGATACATGTCTTCATATTTCTTTTGTAATAGAATTAGTGTTGTATCTTTTGGGGTATAGTAATATGAACTATATTCTCTAATATAAATGGGATACAAGTGAGAAAAGGTTCGAAGTAATGAAAATGTACTATCTACATTTTGAATATAAACAGATACAAATGTAGTATCTCCATCATCTAATGGATTTTTATTCCATTTAAAAATAAAATCATCCAGTCCATCTTCATTTACATCAGTCGTATCATATATCCTTGTTATATGGTAATTACCTTGCGGGATACAAATATCTTTAGGTAAGAGCTTTTTGAATCGATTCATCCAAACAGATTGATTACAATCTACATTCTGCGCATTATTTATAGCAATAGATAATAATAAAATTAAAAATAGAAATTGTTTTTTCATATTGTATGTTATTACAATGTTACAAACGAGGAATGATATAGTTTTCTTCAAATAAAAACTTCCGATCGCCTTTAATTTTTTCTGGTAAACTATTTACTTTTTTGTAAATGACATATTGTTGGTTATGACTATAATATATATTTATTAATGTATCACCTTCAATTATTAATGAATTCAGTTCAGCGCATGCATTTTGCATATTTACTTCTCTATGTTCTTCGTCTTCAAAATCTAAAGAGTCCACCATGAAATAATAGTTTCCATTATCTCTTAAACTTCTAATATCAGGCAGATTACAGCTGTTGAAAAAACCATAATATGCTGTATATGTATCTATCTCTTGCGTTGATTCATAAAACCAAATCATCGTCACTGTTTTCTTTGAATAGTATAAATAAATAGTTTCATCTTCTTCTTTTTGAAGAAGATCATTACTGTTTATTCTATTTCCTTCATTTGTTTGAAGTTGAATCCAATAACCTTCTAAATTTTTTGTAGAAAAATTTTGTCCAAATATATTTAAGTTGAAAAAAATAATCATTATCATTTTGCTTCTCATTTCAATTGGTTTTTTAGTTGGTTTTTATAATTATTTCTTGTTTTTTTCCCTTCTCCAGCATTATTGATTTTTAATGTTATTTTATTGGCGTCGTCATTATCTGCATAATTGTTAATATTATTTTCTTTCCAAAACCACATTGCTGATAAAATAAATAATTCTTTATCCGTATCAATAATTGTTGGATTTGCAATAATATCCTTATACTTTGAATTATAATTATTTTTTAACCAAGTATTAAAAGCCTCATAAGTCTTTTTCCATGTTAATTGTATTGCGCCATGTCCACGATATTTATATCCATCTTCACTATCGCTATTGCCATTTCCTCCTTCACATTGGTATACATAGCTAAATAATTTTTTTGTTAAAGTCTCACCTTTTAAAGAATTGCTTGTAGCACAAATATATTCAGAGGGTACTACCACACAGGTAAGGTCAGTCGAATCGCAACTTAAGGCAGTCCATTTTAGTTTCTTCGTATTTTTAATAGCTTCATTTAGGGTAGAGTCATAATCCGTTCCAAAAGGAGGTTCTTTCCATGTTAATTTGAACCAAATATTCCAACCATTTACATTCGTACTTGTATAACAACCACTTTCGCCTTTTGATGCCTTAAAACCATTACTTTCATAACCTGTTTGTGCTAAAAAATGAGCCATTCTATCTGCTGTTGTTATATCAAATACCTCACTATAAGTATTTACTGTTTGAGCAATAATAGCTAGTGTTGTCGAATCAGTACTTGTAAAAACAGATTTTAATTGTTCTTGTGTTATCTCCATTTTTTTTCTACGAATATAATATACTGATTTATATTCTGTGGTACCTACGAAAAATGACAGAGTATATTTTCCTTGATATATAGAATCTAATAATAATTTTTTTTCTTCATTAGGTAATATGTTACCATTTTCGTTCTCTTTTGGATATTTAATAATACTATCTGTGGTTTCTATTTTGATTTCCAAACTATAGGTTATATTAGTTGTATCTTTTGTTTCGTACTTAAATTTTACTTCATTTCCATATTTTTCATAAATATATGTTTTTTTTTCTTCAACAATATTATCTCCAATTGAAAAAGTAGATACTCCTCTTTTCTTCGCTTCCCCCTCTTCCTCATCCTGCAAAAACTTCAAAAAAACATTCTGCGGATCATGCACCAATTTCCACTGGTGTGCCCACAGTTCGATGCTATTTTCCTCAAACCTGTAATCCATCAGGTTATCGGTAGTACCTTTAGCTGCAATAAATTTGTTATCGGCAAATGTATGGTAAAGATTAAAAGCTCCATGCCCCAATTCGTGTGCTATGGCTACGGCATCCGGATTGCCATAGATAAACCCTGCCTGATACCCTAAGGGCATATAACCCATATAATCACCCGAATCGTCACGCCCCTTCACATTGTCCACAAAGAACAGGTAAAGCGCATCCTTCTCCATTTTGCCCGTTGCCTCAAATGCTTTTATTACCGTTTTCTGATCACGGTTGTACACCGCTATTGCACTGCTTCCCCCATGTGTAAAATGCTCATTTACAAATTGTATGTCCTTTATTGTATTGACCTTTTGTACTTGCCATTTCGTAACAGCAGGCGCATAGATTCTATTCAGTTCCTTTTGTAAATCAGTTTCAGAAGGCAACTGGGCACCATTTACACTTACCAAATACACCTTCTTCGATTGCTCATCGAAGCTCATTATATTCAGCTTACCTACTACCGTTTCAGTAGAGTCCTGCTTGCTGTAAGCATACAAAATGGTCTCATCTGCATTACCGCCACCCCGTATAGTCAACTCATTGCCCGATGCTACCGCAGGCACACCCCATTCGGTACGATACGTAATATCCTCGTTAGCACCATTTACCGTAACCTTATCCGTCCGGTAACTGGCTACGCTTTTGAATGCCGGACGATAACCCGCTTTAAGTTCCGGATAATCGTTTTGCAAAGCCGTTTTCTGCTCTGTATAAGCATCAAAACCGTACTGCTGGTCTGCCGCAGCAGCAAACTTCACCGATGGCTCAGATTTGCTTTCTTTCTTCTGATTATATGTTTTTAGTGAATCTCTGTTACCTTTGGTTATTAAAAACTCTTTTTTTCGTATAATCCTATCGTTGAAAACAACATACTGATTACCTTCTGAATCTGTTATTAAAGTGCGGTCTAAATTATTACCCAAAGTTTTTTCTGTTACTTCCAAACTATCCGGCTTTTCCATAGTTTGAGCATAGAAAAAAACAACTCGTAATAATAAACAAGTGAGTATGAGTAATTTATTTTTCATGTTTAACTTTATCAATTTTGAGTCGTTGTATCAGTCTCCGTCACATCTTCATCTTCTTGAAAATAATTTGGCTCAACATAATTTCTAAGTATGCTATGTTTAAGTACTTCAAATTCTTCTTCTGTTAATTTTCGTTTTTCAAGACGCCGTTCGGTTATCTCTTTTATTTCGGTAGGCAAAATGTATCGAAACTCATAATAAATACCATCTTCATCACCGGTTCGCTTTCCAATGCCGGAATAAAAAATAAATTCAAGATATTCTGTAGCTTTTCCTTTAGGAGAAGCTATTAGTAATTTTCCATAGCTTAATAGCGATTCTATAGCATCCGTATATTCATAATCAGGGTATTCGGGGCGAAGCGAACGAACACTGTCTGAAAAAGCAGAATTAATCCAACTTACCCCATCTACTGCAAATTGAACACCACGGATATAAGCTACTGAATTTAATCTCTCAATACTATGTAAGCCGGTAGTTTCCCAATAATCCCACATTACATTCCCACTAAAAAATTTTATCTGTTTATCAAGATAATCAATATAGGCAAGAGAACGATTATCGTAAGGGAAAATACTGTCATACGCATTAATATACATACTGTCTAAAACTTCACCTGTTCGCCAGTTTCTTCTCAATGCAATATAATCATCTTCTTTTTCTATTAAATAAAAATCAAAATCACCGAAGCCTGTTTTATTCCGATACTTAGTTTCTCCCCATTTTGTTATCTTAATATTGGGCGGTGAATAGCGTTCGGTATAATAAACTTCGGGTATTATTAAATCAAATGGATTCGTATATTCCGATGAATACATGTTATGTTTTTCTTTAGGTATAAAAGGATTTTTTTTTGCTCTAAAATTCACCCAACTTGAAAAAAAACGACTTTCAAAATTATAATAAGTTATATCTGCCGGATATTCCGTCTCTTGAGAATAGAAGTTTTGAACAAAAAAGAATAAACTTATACTGTATAAAATAATACGTTTCATTTGTAATTTATGTATTTTATTATTAATATTTGTTTTCGTTGTTACATACTTTTGTGTGTTCCGGATTGTTGCGTTCATGCGATTCACCTTCACTGCAATTATTATTTGATTTGCCATCTTTCCCATCTCCTAAATAATATCCAAACGAATTTTGCTTATCCCTTATTATCTTCCACTTCAAACTTTCGTATTTCTTAAAATATTTCCACCAATTATGTAATAATTCATGTGCCAAACGATAAGTAAACTCATTCTCATCGATTGTTTGAGGATTTGATACACTATTATTTAATAAGTTCATCGTTATATCAATGGTATTTCCTGTATGGAACAGAACTCATTTATCTAAATTATCTGATTCTATTATGTCATAGTGAACCTTATTTAAATCAGGAAGTAAAGTTATATCCTTTTTGTCCCCGTCGAGTCGGATTTGTAATCCGACCTCTCATCTACTATTAGGATTTATAATCCGAAATAATAATTACTCACATAACATTTTTCCTAATTTTTACAGGAACGTTAAACCAACCGCCCCTTCATTGTAAACGAGGGGTAGCGTTGTCTTTGTTTTGCAAAAACTTCCGATCCTTCTAATCTTATTATTTTATAAAAGCCCAATGTACATATGGTATAATTTCATTATCTTTTATGAGTAATTCTGCATTTCCAAGTTTCTTACCGTCTATTATTGAGGCTTTATAAATACTATCAAATATTCGAAAATAGACACTCTCATTCTGCACTAATAAGATTTCACTATCTCCTTGTTTTGTCTCCCATTCAATGTAATTACCTGTCTCTGTATTAAGTAGATACAAAATGCCAGGACGATAAAAGCCATAATTTTCCGCTTGTTCATCAAATGAGTTTTCCATATACAGGCTATCTCTTACTTGCTTTCCAGGACTCGTCTTTTGGTTAAAAAAATGTTCATCCCACTCCCTGCCATCTTGTACTAATCCTGCTAACCAATTTCCATATGTCATTATAAAAGGAGAATTTCCTTTTAGCTCAATATCTTTCCATTCTTTCTTTAATTTATTATACAATACAACTTGAAATGTTCCATAAGCATCTTGAGCTATGGGATTTACACTTTTAATTGATAATATCATTTTTTGTTCATCATTTACCAAAATTACTCTATATGTTTTTTCATCCACTTGATACTTAGAGGGTAATTCAACAGAGAAAGGAGGCCTGTTTTCCACATCAGCAACAATAGGGAGATACATTTTTGGGTCATGAGGTCTTAGTTCTACACGCTGTCTCTTTGTTCCAGTAAGATATATATCTTTAAATGCATTTGGAGAAATATCTAAATCATCAATGGTTTTATATATAAAAACATCCTCTTTTCGTAAAGCCTTATGATTACTACAACCATATATCCAATCATTATTAATGATTTCTATTGAACAGAACGAATTTATAAAATAATTTTTAGGACATTGTGTACATACCTCCATGATAGAATCAGGATTATCTATACTTAGCATATAAGTTTTAAACCCGGATACTGTAAAACAAAAAGTTTCAACTTTAGGATAGTAAACTAATGAGTTGACTCTGTTGTAATTTTGGTAAAGCTCTTTTGTGAAATCTTTGTAAATGTGTAGAAGTGTGTCTTGATTGGGAGTATAACTAATGATTTGTGTTGGAGGCAACTTATAATACTCATATTCACCTATTGCTGTTCTTATAAAATACAATTGCTCTGAATTAGAATACCCACAGAACAAAAATCCAATTATTGTCAAAAAAATCATTCTTCTTTTCATATTCATTAAAGTATATTATTAATATTATTCTGCTCTCCCACAGACATCTTTTACATAATTTTTATTTACATTATTACTCCTATTTAATTCTCTACGAGGCTTTGTGCCCACGCCTCCATTTACTTGATAATAAGGACTCCCACCATTAAATAATTTAATCCATCGCGCATCATATATATCACGTTCATTTATAGTTGGAGATACTGAAAAAGTTTCACTTCCTTCTGTAATTGTCAAAACATATGTCCCACTTCCTTCTCCAGCAATAATTTTTAAAGTATCGCTTACTAAATTATCTGGATTGGCACTATTCCAATCTTCAATAACTCGAATATGGTTTTCTTTTGCTTTATCTACTAGTTCTTTCTTTTCTTTAATAACTTCTATTCCTCCATCGATATTTGCTTTCCAATTCCAAAGATGCTGTGCGGTTGCATATTGACCATTTCCCCAATTATCTAGTTGTTTTAATCCAAAACCACGAGGATATCCATATAAAGGTTCTCCTGATGCATTTGAATTTCCTGTTAATTTTGTTTTCTGATATTTTGTACCCGAACCATATTGACGAAATGAAGATTCTTGCCTTGTCATTTTTACAAGAAACCAATATGATGAAATATATCCTCGCTGATTCATATATTGTTTTATTTGAGCCTCTGTTGGATTTACACCTCTTATGTAAAATCGAATAGTATCTATTTTTTCATTATGTTTATACTGAAGATAGGCACTTCCACCCCTGATATCTTCTCCAAAATCAATTATCCACTCTTCATTCATTGATAATGATTTCCATTCTAATGCATAAGTAGACCACCTATCTTGTCTTACATTCACAATAGTATTACCTTTAGCATCAATACCATCTCTTTGATATTCGATATCTAAACGAACTTCTATTTTAGAATCATTAGTGATCTGCTCATTTAAAGAAACTACTTTTACAGTAATTTCAGGCATTTTAGGCTCTTGAGAAATGAATATAATAGAATCTTTTTTAATAATTTTGTTGTTTTTAAATAATTGTAATTCAAAATCACTATCATTTAATAAGTTTTTTTCTTCTATAACTTCTTCTACTTTTGGAATAATTGGAGTATTTATGATTGTATCATTAGATTGTTCCGAATTTACGTTTTCAACAAAAGATTCATTTGCTTGTATTGAATCGAAAGCAATAATTACAGATTTTTCTTCTATATCATTAACAATAGCTTCTTTTTCAGTTTCACTTTCAATCTGTAGAGTTTCGACCACTACATTTCCATTTTCATCCACATAAATATCCGCAATTGGCTCATCTATTTTAATTGAATCTTTAATCGTAGTTTCAGGCGTAAGAGTAGCTATAGCATCAGCCAGATTGCCGATATACTCCTGCGTATTATCCACATCCAGCAAAAACTGCGGATCGTACACGCTCTCAAAATCGAAATCGACAATCACATTATCGGTATTGACCGACAAATCCCAATACTCGCAAAGTATTTTCACCCGGTAATACTCCCACCAGTACAGGAAAATCCCCTTGTAAACACCGTCGCTCTGCTGTTCCACCGTTTCCAGTATAAAACGGGTGCCGCCGTCGGCTGTAACAATCGTGTCGCCCGGTTGCAGGTCTTTCCGCAACTTAAAGTTGGTAATCTTGCTCTCGGTAAATTGTACATCGCATCCACAATCCGGACAATCCGTCTCCAACGGTTTCGCTTCAAGTATGTTCAGGCTGCTCCATGCCGTATAGTCGCTGCTGTTGTCCTCGTTGCTGTTACATACAGCCTGTACGCGTATGTTGTAGGTGCTTCCCGTTTGCAGCCCGTGCAGGTCGAAACTGTTATTAAATACCTGCTGGCGATTACTGTAATCCGTGTCGGGATTCTCCACTTCCACATAAAACGAAGTCTGGTTACTTGCTCCTCGCCAGCTCACAGTAGCATCGCGTCCGCGGCGGTCGATAGTGAAATCCGTTACACAATCGCATTTACTCTGGTACACGAAAGTACGTATCTCACTCTGTCCCTTTTCCGCAAAAGGAATCAATCCGGCCGGGTCGCTTGCCGTAACGCGCCATGCATATTGCATACCGGGCTCAAGAAATAGCGAGGCAGGCAGTATCGTCAAAGTAGTACCCTGTTGGCTTACACTATGAAATACAGGCATCGAAGCTGCTACCACGTATGGAGAAATACCCGGCATGCGCATCTCCCACATTTCGAACGTATATTGCAGTCCGGCGTTGGGTACACCCAGTGCTGACGGTTGCCACGAGAAGGTAAGCGGCATTCCGTTTATCTGTCCCATTTCAGCGCCCTCCATCGGACTTTTCAATAAGGGAGGTTTACCCAGTGCTATCCATGCCATTGCCGTTCCCTGACGGGAAATAACCCTTCCCGTGTCGAAGTGGCGAACCTCTACCGAGAAGCGATAAAACCCTTCGGGCAACTGTCCCGTACGGCGGTATTCCTCGCGGCTATACCCTTTGAACTGTAGGTTGTTGACATTAAAATAATCGGCCAGATCCTCCCCAAACAACACACTTACCTGCCCACCACTCAGATAGATAGGTGTAGTAGTCATCATCGGAGTATTCTCAATTGTGATGCCGGCAGTTGTCTCAATTTTCAGGTGCAGGCGTACCGGCAGGTTGGTAATGCTTACATCATTTACCATAATAGTCACCACCATGTTCTGCGCCCCCATCCTCGTATAATCCGACAAAGTAAGCGAGTACGGCGGTGTAAGCATCGTTGTCACCGAAACCGGGGAAACCTGCGCCATCCCCGAAAACGGCAAACATAATAAAATTCCAAACAACAGCCTCCCCAAGCCCCTCCGAAGGAAGGGATGTGAAATTAGTTTTGTTTTCTTTATCATTTTTTTATCAGACAAAATCATTGTTTATTATATACTTTACTTTCCAAAACCTCTCCCTTTGGGGAGGTTTAGAGGGGCTTTTATTTAATGATTATCTTCACCTGCTTACGTTCATTCCCTGTCGTTACAATCAGGGCGTATGTACCCGTATTCAGCACCGGAAGATTATATTCTATTTTATTTTCCTTTATACAGTTTTCGGTACGCTGGTTGATGCAAATTCCCGAAGCTACCTCAAACAAAGTCAGGGTTGCCTGCGTATCCTCGCGTAATACAAGATCTACGGTAAACACCCCATCAGTCGGGTTTGGATAGATTGATAACGAAATGATAAGCGGTTCTTTCACTCCCCATTCATCCCGAATATCCTCCTTCTCGGATACGATTTCGATCTGCTTGTACACCGGAGAATAGCATCCACCCGCATAAGCATAAAGACCTATATTAAATACTCCTGCCTGTAAACACTTAAATTGTGCCATATAAGCATGGTTATATTCATCATTGTCTATATACACCCGTTCAAACACAGCAACATCATACATCCACACAATACTGTCTAAAGCCATATTCGACAATTCGATCACATCCAGCGTATCGCCTATTGCAGCTATTGAGGGCAGAAGCATATCAGCCACCAATGCATGATTACCAACAGATACATAAATATCGCCCCATACCGAACAACCGTTTTCGTCCGTTGCTTCAAGAAAATAATGCCCTTCGCGGTTTATGTGCAGGTAACGTTGCGATGAAACATCGCCGGCAGATGTGAACCAACGGTGCGAAACGAAATCCTGCCCGTCAATCGTAACCGTATTGCCCGGACACATGGAGATATCTTCGCCCAAATCCAGAGTTTTGTACTCAGGCTCGTACAGAGTCATTTCTTTGCGGAAATAACAGCCGTTTTCGTCCGTAACCTCTACCCAGTAATCACCTCTGAATAAATGTTCAATATAGGATGTCGTTGCCCCGGTTGACCACAGGTAGCTGTATGCCCCCTTGCCTCCGAAAGTCTCTGTTCCGATATAGCCGTTACCATATCCGTGGCATTGCGGTTCTGTTACATCTATAAAATTCAGATAAAGCGAATCCGGCTCGGTTATTTCAAAGTAATAAGTAGTGGAACAGCCGTTCTCGTCTGCAATAGTTACATAATGTGTCCCTTTCTCGAAACGAGCCGAATAATCGCCCGTATCCCCGTTGGACCACGTAAAGGTATAAGGAGCAAAGGGTACGCCCGCAACAAAGTCAGCTATCCGTGCCGTGCCGTTGGTTTCGCCATAACACAATACTTCGGTAGTTTCCACCTCCAGCACCCGTGGTAGGGTAGAGGGATTGATAAGTTGGCTGAGATATTGTGTACAGCCATTGGCATCAGTAACATTCAGCGTATACACTCCGTTTTGTTTCAGATCGGTGATAACCGAGTCCGTTCCAATTTCTACATTCAGATAATCTAGCCAGCTATAAGAGTAAGGCCGTGTACCACCTTGCAGGCTCACAACGATTTTTCCGTTATCCAGTTCGCAGGTAGTATGTGTAACCTGAATGTCCTTAAATAATAGTTCGTCCGGTTCGGGCACATACACTTTCAACGTATCCTGCCCGATACAATTATGACTGTCGGTAAAGATATAGGTGTACCAGCCTTCGCTACGGTTCAGCGCGTGGTTACCGTCTATCCAGTAAGCGCCGTCAAGTTCTTTGAAGCGGTAGGGTGGGGTACCACCTGTTATGTTGAACAATATGCTTCCATCCGAATTACCATTACATTTTACACTATCCACTGACACAACCGATGCACGTAGGTATTTCGGCTCGGTAATTTCTACTTTGATACTGTCTACCGCTCCCATCTTATCAATCAGGAAGAAATAGTTATCGCGTGTAGGTAGGCTGGTAAACGTCGAGCCGTTGTTGTAATAAGTATCCTGATCATGTCGGAATTGGTAATCGCCCCAACCACCGGCAGCCGTTACCGCTACCCAAGCATCTTCATAATCCTTACAATCTTGATCTTTTTTGTCTACTAGGCTGATAGTTAGCTTCTCAGCAGGTTCTTCTACTTCAACGGTTTTTGTTATCTGATTTCCATATTTGTCAGTTACCGTAATAGTGTACATTCCGGCAGTCAGGCTCTCAATCCAACTGCTGTGTCTGTCATTGGTCGAAGCGATTGTTTTATTGGAAGAATTTTTCCATGTGAAGCTGTTTTCACCGCCACCGCCTTTTATCTCTACTTTGATACTTCCGGTAGCATCGCCTTTAGCGGCCACATGGGTGACAGTAGCGTTATTGAAAATAAATTCAGGGTAAGCATCGATAATAAGCTCGCCTATGTATTGTTTTCCATCATTCGATGCTCCGATAATATGCCATTTACCACTTTCCAGTTTACTCAGGTAAATAGTATCGTTCTCTATTTTGAAATGAGCCGTTACATCCGTACTTACAAACTCATATATCGCCTTTCGTGGACTGATAAGCGCAATTTCGTTCAGATTAGCATCCGCATATAATATAGCCTGCCCGTTAGCAGCATTGTGAGAGGTTTCGTGTGTTATGTCAATTATCTCAAAAGGCAGGTCATCCGGTTCAGCCAGGTAAACCGTCTCTTCAACGCTACATCCCCCCGCATCGCTAACAAGCAAAGTGTAATAACCATATCCTATATCTTCCAATATATTGGTATCATCATCCAATGGTTCCCCAAAACTCCGCTCCCATTCGTAAGTATAGGGTTCGATACCACCGCTCACAAAAGCTTTGATTGAACCATCAAACTCACCCGTAATGCTGGGGTGCTTCAATTCAAAACGTTCTATCTTCAACAAGGTCGTTTCCGGAATATAGGTTTCCAGTTCAAAATGGCAACCGTTGGCATCCGTCAGGTAAAAAGACTGCTGACCGCTCTCATAACCCTGCCATTGCACTATACCCGCTGCGGGATATGTTTCCGCATCCTGATTATTACGCAAGGTATAAGGGGCTGCTCCTCCCGATATCTTAATAGAAACACCGCCATTTCCTCCGCAGGTAGGCGGTTGCAGGCCGGTAACTTCCGCACGCAGGCTGTCCAGTGGCTCGTATATAACCACCGATTCACGGTACACCGCACCCATTTTGTCGGTAACTTCAATCAGGTAGTCGCCCGGATACAGATTATCAAAACGGTTCAGAGTCGAAAACAGTCCTTCCGAAATACGTTTGAAACGGTAATCGCCCCAACCACCGGCACCTTCTACTACAATACGCCCTGGCTGCGATTTACAACTGGCATCCTCTTTTTCGGTAATGATAAAACGAAGGGCTTCTTTGGGCTCGTCAACTTGTAATACCTCGGTTGAATAGATACAATGTTTGTTATCTTCTACCTCTAATGTGTAATTTCCGGTAAATGCTGTGAAACTCTGTTGAAAAGCGCCTACCGCCGATAGGCTATCCAGCTTTACGCCATTTTCGTCAATAAGTCGAACAGTTTTTCTACCTTGATTACCTCCTTGTACACGGAAATAAATTTCACCTTCTTTCTTTCCCTTTTGTACCGACGGGAAAATAGTATCAATAACAATAATTAGTTTTTCAGGCTCTTTTACCTCTACAGGGTAAGGGTAGTTCGACCGGCAACCATTCTCATCCGATACATATACGTTGTATTTTCCTGCATACAGGTTTTCGAATTCTCCGGTGGTATTGTCTCCGATGTGAGTGTCGTTGTAGTATAAACTGAAAGTCTCTATTGCTTTGGTTCCTTGCACGGGAGTTATTTTGATACTGCCATTCATTTCGCCAAAACAATCCACATCGCGAACTATAATACTACCTACCGACGGATTTTTATAGTCTTCAATTATTACAATTGAACTCGCTGTAAAACACTCGTTATTGTCGGTTACCATTATACGATACGATGCAGGGGGCAGGTTTTCAAACCGTACTGTTTCGCCACTATTCAAAACAAAGCGTTGCGAATATGAACTGCCGACATCATTCAACACATAAGTGTAAGGAGGTATCCCGCCTGTGGCAAGAGCTGTTATCACACCGTTATCCAATTCGCAGGTAGTGTTTGTCTTTTCTGACGATGATAGTTGTAATTTAGCCGGCTCTTTTACCTCATCTTGTTGTGTTGTAGCCGAACAATTGTGCGAATCGGTTACTGTAAATTGGTACTTTCCTATAGGCAAGTTGTGTATCGTAAATAAGGTATCCTGTCCTACAATAGTTTCGGTTACAGTACCCTTGTCTGATATCAATGAGTAAGGATAAGTACCACCCGAAACCTTGTAGCGAAGCCAGCCATTTGACTCGCCCTGACACGGTACATGGAATATGCTGTCGGTCGTAATAATAAGTTCCTGTGGCTCTTGTACCGATATTGTTACCAATGCTGTACCATTCCACTTGTCTTTTACATAAAATGTATGGCTACCTGCCGCATAGTTTTGAAATACAACATCGGTAATCCAGTTTATACTATCGGGACTGTATTGATATGTATCCCAACCGCCTTCGGCTGTAAGTTTTATCGAAGCATCTGAATTTCCGTAGCATGAAACGGGTTTTGTGATCTGTGCACTTAATTGTAAGATGTCTTGTGGTTCGTACAGGTAAATTGTTTTCTCAGCACTACAGCCTTTCGTGTCCTCCACGTAAAGGTAATATGCTTTACCTTCGTATTCCCCACTCAGACCCTCGAATGTACAGTTGGTCGAAATGCCCATTTTGTTATCTACCGGAATGTTCCGGTCGACGTCTTCGTACAGAAAAACGTTATATCCTCCGTCTGTGTTTCCTCCCGAAATAGTTATATCTATTTTTCCGCTTTTAGTTCCTTTGTTTGCTACTTCTACAACTCCGGTATTAATACTTATAAGCGGTTTTTCGCGTACTTGAAAAGAAACATCTAAATAACACGATATACCGTTGTAGGTTTCTTTAAGCTGGATATTATAATCGTAATCATTGTATCCGGTAAGCCCCGAAATGAAAATGGTGTCGCCCGATATACGCGAAGTGCTGTTTACCGGTTTTTGAGCAAGCGATAAAGTGCCTTTCACATTTTTCATTACTATTATACATTCTCCGTCGCTATCACCATTGCATGTAGGAAGAATCGGCGTTATCGACTTCACGGCAAGTGTATCGGTCAGGTTCAGGTTAAAGGTTTTTTCGACAATACATCCGCAATCATCTTTTATGTAAACCTTATTTTCGCCTTTAGCATAACCCGATACTGTACTTGATGTAGTATAACCGCCGTTTGTTTTACTGTATCGGAATGGCGTTTTACCACCTGTAGCATTTACGGTTATCTGCCCATCGGCAGTACAAGAGAAAGAAGGTAGTACCGGATTTTCGGTTGTAACCTGTATTATGGGTGGAGCAAGGAGTAGCGTGTCTCTTGATGTTTTGTTTCCGTATGCATCTGATACTTCAATCCTGTATTCTCCCGGAATTAATTTGGTATTGTCTATTAGAGTCGATGTGCTTTTGTTGTAAACACGGGTTGTTTTAGTACCAATACCACCACTGATACTTTGAGTAACTATTGTCCCATTAGATGTCTGTCCGCTTACCCAGCCTTCCGAAGCCGCATTACAGGATGGTGGGGTGGTTGATAATTTGAAACTAATTGGATTTGGTTGCGTTAAAGTTACTGATTCAAATACTTTAGACCAATCTCCACATATTACTTTTATTCGGTAAGTACCGGCAGAAAGGGAACAAGAAACCGTTCCCGAATAAAAATCATAATTGCCAACTGTACTGTCTTTACTGAGGCTCCTGTTTACATCCGATAAACGAACATTCCTTACCTTATCAAAAATCTCTAGTTTCGCATTTTGCGATATAGCACTTTTTATATCAAAGGACATCGTTGCTTTTCCTCCATTTACAGGAATATGATAGTCGCTTGTTTTGGCAGGGTATGATTCTACTACAGAAAATACCGGGTAACTGGGAATGGTTATTTCTGTTGTGTATGGACATTTGCCACTGCTAGCATCAATGTCTTCTATTTGTATGTCGTATATCGTATTCTTTTTAAAATCAGACTTAAGAATACGTCCACTTTCTTCTGTAGGTAAAGATTTTAGGGAAATGTTACTTCCTATATGATCTCCTGATTTGCTTTTATAACTTATTGTATAGTTTTCGTTCCCTTCATATGGTATGAGGATTTTTACGCTTCCATCACTATCGGGAACAGTTTTTATTTTTTTACCTTCTGATAGTTTTATACCCTCATTGTAGGTAAAAGAAATGGGATGTGTATAAGTAGTACGACTTCCGTCCAAGACATTTTTAATTGTCCTGAATCGGAAAGGAACGCCTAACTCGATATATCCTTCACGGTTATAATCAGGATCTATCAAATCAAAGTAAGTAAAAGTATAAGAGGTTTCAGCGGGACCAACAAAGTTTAGAGGTCTCCAAACGCCGTCTTTGCAATATATCTCAAGTTCTGCAATTCCACTTGCGTTATAATAAGGGCCTGTTGTTATTGTTATAGGAGTATCAGCACACGCATTGGTGCTACCACCATTCATTGATATTGATAGTATTTCGGCAGGATCATCGACCGTGATAGTATAACTAGCAGTTATGAAATCTCTACAATCGGGAAAAGTAGCATATGAAGGTTCTTTATATTCGATATCAATTTCACATTGCCAAGGAGAGCTTGCTTTTTGATATGTCTGAAAATTAGTATGATTAACACCACTTCCACCTGATTCCGTTATATCCCCCAATATACCGATTTTTAGGGGTTGTGTGTTTGTTACAACATAAATAATATCTGCAGAAGTATTAATATCTCTCATCTGATATTGGCTACTAGAGGGTAGTTCAAGAAAAGATTTGAACATTAAGTATGAAAAACTAGAGCAGCTAATACCAAAACTATAATTCTTTTTTTTATAAGCTATACAATATTTATTTTCATAAACTTGACTATATGTAGAAATCTTAATAAATAATAGTATCAATAATGTAAAAACAAATTTTAAATTCATATCGTATTTTTATTTTAAAGTCCTACAGGATTAAAAACAGTAATATTTGTTTTTGTGGTTACTATTTCTCTTCCGGGCAGAATGTAGCTTACATTGACAGGATAATTACCGGGCAATACTGATGCCGGTGCGTTTGTATTCATCAATTCCAATTCATAAATTGAAGCTGATTTTCCCTGAGTTATTTTTTTTGCAATATTGTTTTTTGCATTGTAAAAATCACGGGAACACCAAAATGGTATTGAATAATATATATTACCTCTAAAGTCGAATCCGACACTTATTCCTAAATTTATTTCGTCATCAGTTAATCTTTTTTCGACGTCGCTTGTGATTATTTTCATAGCTTTTGCAGGAGGAACACCATAGTCGTGATTCGTATTTTGTCCTGTTTTAGATATGTTCTGATTGCTGTACATGTGAGGATATAAAGACTGTTCAAACCAACTGGTTTTATCTAACTGTGCTGATAAGTGTATCAATTTTGTTCTCTCATTAATACCTTGTATCTCATATTTATCAAATAATTCATGTCCCAATGATAAATTTAAGCCGATGTCGTGCACATAAGGTTCTATCTGGTAGCGCCACCCATTTTCCTTTTTATCGAATACTTTTATTTTTTCGGAAAATGTATTGTATTTGCTGGTTCGGAAATGCAACGCATATATCTCTTTTTCATTCAACAGAGTAATAGTTTCTGTAGCTTGCCTGCGGGTAACGCTTATATCCTGATTACCCTCGATAGCTGAACTCTGTGTACTTATATTACTACTGATGGAAGCATTTGTTTCTTTAGGGACATTCACAATGGCAAGTTGATAGATCTCTTCTTTTTGTAACGGAACCTGCTCCAATGAAAAATCTATCTCCATACGCACACCATCGATAGAAGAACTTGACCTGTATGAAAAAGCAGTCTCGTGTTTATTACCATTACTGTCGGTAACCCGCAGTATCTGGTTAAAGCCTTCGGGTTTTTCGGTGGAGAACAGGTAAGAATAGTTCTGCGAAACCAGAATATAGCCCTGTTTATATTCGTCTACATAAAAGTTGTACTGACGGTCTATAGGATAACTGTACTTTACATGCTCCGGCATGATTTCTTTCGGGCGGTCGCCTGTTACAAATGTCGTTTTCTTATCTTCGAAAACGGGTTTCCCGTCACCGCCTTTCACGTGTTCCCATTTGCCATTGAGTTTCTTCATAAATCCGACTTTGGCGTATACTTCCATGTCTTTTTTACTTTCAAAAGGTTCGGATGGGGTAAACATACATATATTGCCGTCATCACTAAATTCTTTGTCTCCACTGACATTCCGTCCGTCTTTGTATTTTACGCTGAGCTCTTCCAGTGTTACTTTATACGTTCCCTTTGTATCCTCTTCGTCAATAATCATTTCCAGATCTACGGGCACATTAAAAATAACCTGTGGGGCTGCAAATACATTTACATCTTTAGCATTCGGATTAGGGGTCAATTGTGCAATAATATCTTCTCCGAAAGGAGAACCTTCCGACAGGATACATTTTTCACCTATCTCAAAATCAAATTTACAATTACCCGATACAAGTCCTCCCAACACACTGAACCGACCACCAACTGCCCCGGCAAGATACAAAGGATTTGGTCCTGATCCTTGTAGTAGCGTTCCTGCTGATATGTCTAGTATATTAAAGCCTCTTGTTTTACCGAATACTTTGGCTTCCATACCAATAGCAGCCTGTACGTAAGCCCATGCCTGTGCATTGGCAAACCACCCATTAATTCCCGGTATATCTAAATAATTTGCACAGCTACTTCCATTTAAGTTAGTCAGCATAAACTCGACCCCCAGACCAACACCCATTCGGGCATAGAACGGAGTAAGCGTAGCATTGAAATTAGTTTCAAATGAGGTTCCAAATGCAATCCCTTTTCCCATAGCCATGTTCACGTTGCTACTACGTGCCAGTTTAGCTATTTTATCCTGACTAAGATTGTCCAATACTTTTTGTGGCGGTGGCGGTAATGCAGGGATGTCGTCACCCAGCATAAAATAACCGGTTGTTTTAGCCAGTTTCAATATCTCAACCCCAAGCCTGTCGGTGGGAGTTCCCATATACACATACCATTTTTCGGGAGAAAAATGAGCCGAAGCCCAACCCATACGGTCATTAGCACCAATACCCCGAATAATACCTGCATTGAGGTAAGTATTCAGGTCGGCCGAGAATACCTTATTTATAAAGTCATATTCAATATTAATACCTGCCGTAAGTGAACCTTTGGTTTTGATATCGGGTACTTTATTTGCCAGCTCTTCTTTATTCGCTTTTTCCGGTTGTGCTTTACCGATAGCTTCTCTTTTAGCCATGTCGGCTACAATGTTATCCGAGAGAGTTCCCAGCTTGTCCGCAGCAGCCATGAAAGATGCCTCGCCTCGCAGCTGGACAAAGTTAACCCCACCCGAATTGTTGAACTGCATTTCAAATCCTACTTTGGCGTTAAAAGCATCGGGAGATGAAAGCAACCCGAAGGAGGTACTGGCCATTACACCCATCCCGACATTTTTATCCGGAAGGTAACTGATGCCGGATAAGGCCTGGCCGAACGCAAGGTCTGAAGGCTCTACATTACCCGGTAACTTGCTGCTTTGCTGCATACGGTGGTACAGCCCCCCGCCAAAACCATTGAAAGATAAGACCGGAGGCACCGGAATACCACCCATTCCTCCTGCATCGAAAAATACATCTGTCAGGAAATAATGGTAATTATCCACCTTGCCAAACACACCGATAGCATCAAAATTGAATTGTCCATCGAGTAGTCCGAGTTTTACATCGCCACGGAAACCACTCCCAAAGAGAGCATCCCCGTTCTTAAACCATACTCCACCTTTCAGGCTAAATGCAGGGGAGCTAAAATCAATATGTACCTTGTCAACGGCAACTTCCCGGAATTTCCATTTTTGGTAATCTCCATACAACTGCATCCCGGCAGTTCCGGAAAACATCTTATTCAGGGATATGCCAGCCTGAAAGCCAAGACCGCTTCCTTTGTCGTTACGAAAAGGCCTGATGTCGGAGATAGATAACTCAAATCCGGCAATGGAAGGGGTGCTCAGTTCACCGGATACACCTATTGCGCCGAGTTCAAAATAAGGAGCTTCACGACTGATTACCATATTTTCAAAAGCGATTTCCGGAACAGAAAAAAACTCCGTGCTGTCTTCACCTAAGGGAGCATTTACCGTCATAAATCCCGATGCCTGAATTTTAGGATAGAAATTAGCATCTTTAAGTAAAATATCTATTGTAGACAGTTCATTCAGGGTAAGTGTACTGTATAGTGCAGGGAATTCGTATTCACCGGTCAACCCCACTTTAAATTCATATTCTTCAATCGTGGGATTGAATGTAGCCATGTATGGAAACAGGGAGTTTTTTCCAAAGGGGGGCATATTAATGTCACCGCCAAATCCGAATGCAACCACTTGATTTTTGAGAAATCCAAGCGAAAAGTCTGTCAATGACATACTCCAATCCTCTTTATTTAACGCATCACTGGAAATAATGTCCTTAACCTCAGCATTTGCAGTAAAACCATTCTCGTCAAACAGCACATCATAAAGAGATAGGGTTATGCGCTCGTCTCCGGCTGACTCCGGTTTTTTAAACACAGCAGGAAGGCTAACTGAAGCCTCCGTAACAGCTAAACCTTTCCACAGTTTCACCTGTTCGTCGCTTTGTTGGGCAAAATATTGTGCAGGGAACCGAGTCATGGACGAAGTCTCCGTGTCACTTTGGTCCAGCGTTGCACCTTTCAGTGTAAAGACAATATCATTCAAGCCTTTTACCATAAAAGACTGGTTGACATTTAAAGATACAAGATAACTGTCAAAATTCTTAAATGTAGCATCGAAAGCAACACCCAGTTTCCGATTAGTGGGTATCCCTTTTTCATCTGTCGGGATTATCTTGTCAGAGGTAACCAACCATGTCATTTTAGCATCGAAAGATTCTATGCCTTCGCAACCGAATCTTACTACCGTTCCCTCGCGTACAACAAGCGTTGCTTGGTTGCCTATTTTTCGTTGAACAGGAGCGATAAGGGCTAATTGTCCGGAAGTTCCGAAACCATTACGCCCTTTTATGGCAACCTGACCCTCGAAAGCAATCCGCTGGCCTGTGTCTTTAAATTTGAAAGCACAGGTCGCATACAGCATTGCCTTTCCGGTCTGCCGGTCATTGATTATCCGGTGAACGATTAGTTCATAGTCACCTTGTTTTATTCCAACGGGTAACGTTAACTTTTGGTTGCTGAACAAATCGGTTAGCGATTCGATATAGGCACTTGCTTTTTGTACCGCTTCCATAGCTGCGAAAGCAGCATTTATTTTGTCGTTCTGTGTTGTTTGAAGTTGCTCTAATTTCGATAAGTCAATATCAATACCACCCTCGAAGGAGGACTGCGCAGAGATGTGAGTAAGTATAAAAAACAAAAAAGTAATAGTGAATATTTTTTTCATACTACTGTTAGATTAAAATGAATTGAAAAAACTTAACAGACATTCGCGTACGAATAGATGCTAAATGTGATTTTTTGTAAAAATACATCAAATTATGTTGTCTCGAAATAAAAAAACAACAAAAAATCAATATTTCGATTTGAAAATTAAAACGAACCGATAAACAATGCTTAAAAACAACCTGTTTTTAAATAAAACTTTAAACTAAAATTAGTTTTTTGAGTATACAGACACAAATCTGTGTGGGGTTCATCAAATCAGAAACTCGTGTCGCGATGTGGTATGGAAAAAGAAGAAAGAGTTCTCCTAACGATGATGTGTTGAAAAAATCTGTTTGTCTGACTATAACAAAAATAGAGAAAAATGGTATCAACTTACATGGAGTTGGAACCTGATTTTTTATCAATTTATGAATGGGATAGGTAATGTGATGATTATCTGTGTGTTGATATTTAGATCTTTCCCGAATTTACGTTATCCATTCTCCTGATTATTATTGCTCTTCGGCAACAGCTGCTGGTTTCACCGGAGTTCTGATAGTGAGTGTGCTTGTATTATATTCTTCATCCACGGTAGATACAGCTTTAAAAGTTAAAGCAAGTTCCTCGCTTTCTCCTTTTACATAGTATTTAAATGGAAGTTTTAATTTAGAGAAACTACCATCCATATAAAACACTCCATTCCCGTAGTCTGAAGAAGACAGGAATAAAGCGTCAAGATGTTCTTTATCCGGCAGTATGATTTCAGCTAATTCTTTATTTGATACAGATAGGTACAGTTCCTTCAGATTATGTCTTACGCCATTCATATCTATCTCGAAAATAATCGTATCGCCCAAATTGGCTTTATCAAGGATATAGTTGCCTGCCGAAACACGACTAATACGTAATGTGTCGTTTTGAGCTGTAAATAATGTGTCTTTAGGAAAGCTGATTTGCGGAGATTTAGGCCTCCTTATCGGGGCTTTCAAAACAAATACTCCGGTGTTATATTCTTCCTCTGCGTCAGAAACCGCTGTCATCGTGAGGCTGATATTTCTACTTGGTTTCTTTGCAAAATATTGGAATGGGAAACGGACACGCGATTTACTCCCGTCCAAATAAAGCGTTCCGTTTTCATAATCAGAAGAATTTAGGAATACACTATCCAGAGCCTCCTTATCCGGATATAGCAGTTCACCTGCTACATTATCTGACAGGGTCATATTCAGGTTTGTTATACGATTGAATACGCCGTCAACCTCAATCCAAAAAAATGCAGTATCGCCGGCGGTTATTGTATCTAACCGATATCCTATTGTATTGATATGTTTTATAAGTAATGTATCCTGATACGCAGTTGGAATACTGTCGGTAGGGAAATAGAATTGAGGATTAGCCCCTGTTTTTTCTCTTTTGTTGCAAGAAAAAAACAATAAGATTAATGTGCTAAACAATATGAATCGACGTATTCTCATAAAAACAGGAATATAAATTATTCTTCTCCTTCTTCGGTGTCTTTAGTTTTTTTAGTCGGAGTTATAATTGTTACCGAAAAACTATTGTATTTTTCACTTCCGTCGGTTGTCCCGCTGAATGTCAATTTTAAATTCTCCTCTTCTTCTTTCACCACATACTTGAAAGGAAAAGAAAGCACTTGGTACGTTCCGGGCATAGCAAATTTACCGTTGTCATAATCAGAGCCTGTGGTGAAGATAGACTCTAAATTTTCTTTAGCAGGCCAAATAAAATCAACAGATTTCTTTCTCGAAGATGTTATGTTATACTCCAACAGTTTATTATATAAGCTCGAAAACGAAGTGAGAAATGTAACCGTGTCTCCCACTGCAATACTGTCGAGTACATTACCTTGCGAAAAGTTTAAAAGCGTAGTATCTCCTTCGTTTACCAAAAATGCATAACATCTGAAATCGGGAGTAGCTTCGGACTCTCCTTGCAGATTACACGATGTAAATGCAATACTCATTCCCGAAAGGAATAATAGAATAAAAAACAGCTTATTCATTGTTCAATAAATAATTTAAGTTTGATTTTGCAAAAATACAAAATAAGAACAGAAACTATCTTTATATATTCATTCTTTATACAATTTTAAAAAATCAATAACCTTGATAAATACACAGTTCCCTTTTGGTTTCGAAGCCAAAAGGGAACTGTAGTATTTTTGCAAATTGATATTAAAAATCTGCGTTATTCGGGGTACGTGGAAATGGAATCACATCACGGATATTAGTCATTCCTGTAACGAACAACAACAATCGTTCGAAACCAAGACCAAAACCAGAGTGAGGAGCTGTTCCGAAACGGCGGGTATCCAAATACCACCATATATCTTTGTGTGGTACTCCCATTTCCTCGGCACGTTGCTGTAATTTTTCCAGATTTTCTTCACGCTGCGAACCTCCAATAATTTCGCCGATTTTAGGGAAAAGCACATCCATAGCACGCACGGTTTTCCCGTCGTCGTTTTGCTTCATGTAGAACGACTTGATTTCCTTTGGATAATCTGTAAGAATAACAGGCTTTTTAAAGTGTTTCTCAACCAGATAACGCTCGTGTTCCGACTGTAAATCGGTTCCCCACGAAACCGGAAATTCAAACTTCTGTCCTTTAGCAATTGCCTCTTCCAATATCTTGATTCCTTCGGTATAGGTCAGCCTTACAAAATCGTTTGCGATAACAAAGTTGAGACGCTCAAGCAGTTCTTCGTCATACATTTTTGAAAGAAACTCCAAATCATCTTTACAGTTATCCAATGCCCAGCGGATACAGTATTGGATAAAATCCTGAGCAAGCTGCATGTTTTCTTCTATCTCGTTAAATGCAACTTCGGGCTCTATCATCCAAAACTCGGCCAAGTGACGTGGCGTATTTGAGTTTTCGGCACGGAAAGTAGGCCCGAAAGTATATATCGCACCCAAAGCCATAGCTGCCAACTCACCTTCGAGCTGCCCTGATACGGTTAAACTTGTTTCTTTCCCAAAGAAATCTTCACTGTAATCGATACATCCCAAATCATCTTTAGGAGGGTTTTTCAGGTTCAAGGTAGTTACCTGAAACATTTGTCCTGCACCCTCGCAGTCCGAGCCTGTAATAATCGGAGTATGTACATAAAAGAATCCGCGCTCGTGAAAAAAACGGTGAATAGCCATTGCCATATGATGGCGAACACGGTAAACAGCTCCGAAAGTATTTGTACGGGGACGCAGGTGGGCTATTTCGCGTAAAAATTCTAATGTATGTCCTTTTTTCTGCAACGGATAAGTATCGGGATCGGCTGTGCCGTATATTTCTATTTCATCGGCCTGCACTTCTACTGTCTGTCCTTTCCCCATCGACTCTACAAGTTTACCTACAACGCTTATACAAGCACCTGTAGTAATAGGTTTGAGATATTCATCGCCAAATTTTTCATTATCAACTACGATTTGAATATTATTAATGGTAGAGCCATCATTCAAAGCTATGAAACTCACACTCTTGTTTCCTCTGCGGGTACGAACCCAGCCTTTAATATTCACATCTGTGCCAAAATCAGTACGTTTCAGCGCGTCGATAATAACTGTTCTTTTCATTTTTCTTAATTATTATGTTTTTTCGAATTGCAAAATTAATAATTTTCGCTGAGATAACTCCTATGAATATATAAAACAAATGGAGACAGGTGAATTTTCCTGTCTCCATCTTATATCTGTAGATTGTGCTATTTTTTTTATTTTTTTACAGGAGGCTCACTATCACCTATCATACTCATAGCACAACGGAAACCAATATCATTGGCCGACTGGTCTTGGTCTAAATATCTTCTGGTAGAAGGATTCAGCCAATAAGCACGGTCTTTCCACGAGCCGCCTTTATATACCCGTGTTTTATCAGTAATCTTTGGTGCTAAAATATCGGTTATATCCATTGCTACGTCGCTTCTTTCTCCAAGATTTTCAGCACCCTCGAAATAGGCTTGCAAAGAGTAGTCGGTAAATATCTGAGATGGTGCATCACCATCTTTCACATTACGAACATCTCCACCTGCGGTAGGCTGATTTTTTATTCTTCCCAAAGAATCTAATTGGTAAGTAGGATTGCCAAGTGCATCACGGCTTGCTACTACCGGCTCAACATATACATTGCCACGGAAAGAATTGTACTCGGCAACGTCTTCAAACGAAGTAGAACGATATACATCCAGCACCCACTCATTTACATTCCCTGCCATATTGAACAATCCTAAATCGTTAGGATAATATGAGTTTACGGGAGCAGGGATAGTAGCTTTATCGTTCAGGCTTCCGGCAGTACCCATCATATCGCCACGTCCGCGTACAAAGTTGGCTTGCATTTGCCCCATGTTTTTCTTATTTGAAGAACGCATCTGCGAACCGCCCCAAGGGTACATCCGACCTTCTTCTACAAAACCGTCGCTACTTGCTTTTATGGCGTATGCTGCATATTCCCACTCGGCCTCTGTAGGCAAACGAAAATCGGGCATCAATATGCCATCGCTCATTGTTACTTTACGTGCATTGCCATACAGGTCGTTTTTGGGTCTTGAACCTTGTGCCGGTTGATACGAACTTTGAAGCAGATACTTTTGAGTGTTAAAAACGAAGTTATCACGTACTTCTTCGTAGCTAAGATTCGCAAGTGATTTGAAATCCGAACTTAAAATAACTCCGGCATCAACAAGTGCCTGTTCATTTACACGGTCGGTACGCCATGTGCAAAAGTCCATAGCCTGTTCCCACGTAATTCCCACAATTGGATAGTTGTCGTATGCCGGATGAGTAAAATAGTAATTCAGATACGGTTCGTTATAAGCAAGTTCTTCGCGCCATGTTTCTTTATTGGGCTGAGCCTTTTCTACCAGTTTCGGAGCAGTTTTACCAAAAACCACTTCCATCCAATGGGCATAATCTCTCCACTCAAGATTAGTAACTTCATATTGGTCCATATAGAATGAGCTGACGGTAACCCTGCGACGCTGGCTATTACGTGGAGCAGTAACAAATTCTGTTTTTTCTCCAATCGTAAATGTTCCTCCATCCACACGTACCATTCCGCTGGGAACGGTAGTTTTATAGTTTTTTTGCACTTCAAAACCAGTTCCTTCGGGGTCGTTATATTTCCACCCAGTCAGACGCGAAGTGTCATTTTTACTACCACAGCCCACTAAAACCATTAGCAAAGCAAACAATACAAGTTTATTCCAATTCTTTATTTCCATAGATATTATAATAGATAAGAATGACTTTTTTTTAAACAAAAGTTCTGCAAAAATACAATTTTTTTGCACATCAAATTGATTTAATCAATATAATAACTCATTTTTTGATAAAAAAGTATGTATGTCAATTATTTATTTTTCTTTTCACTCGGGTTGCTATATCCCAATACACTTTATTTTTATATTTTTGCAATTCATAAAACCCCATATAAGGTTGTTTTTTGGATGTGTTTTAAAAAGTATGCTCATGCCTGCGGTTATGAAAATCTGACTTTTCAAGTCAGCACACTTTTTAAAATGTATTCGTTGTTTTTTAATATCTTTATTATCATATTAGATTTTAAAATTAAGAAAATAATGCAAATTAAATTAAACGACAAGATAATAGACTTATCAACCCCTGTAGTGATGGGGATTGTAAATATTACTCCCGATTCATTTTATTCGGAGAGCAGACATTCTACCGAAAAGCATATATTACAATCGGTAGAAAAAATACTGGCAGATGGAGGCCGGATTGTGGATATAGGCGGATATTCTTCGCGCCCTTCGGCTGCAAACGTCACTACAGATGAAGAAATACGCCGTTTGTCCTTTGCCTTGGATGTTATACTGAAAGAATTTCCGGATACATTGATTTCGATTGATACATTCCGTAGCGAGGTAGCCAAACATACAGTCGATAATTATCAGGTAGCCATTATAAACGATATTAGTGGCGGTACATTGGACGAAAATATGTTCGGCACAATAGCAGAACTCAATGTTGCTTATGTACTTATGCATATGCGCGGAACTCCGGCTACCATGCAACAATATACACAATATGATAACCTAACGGCAGAGGTACTTGCTTTTCTGCAACAACGCTTAAGCCAACTCCGGTTATTAGGAGTGAATGATGTTATTATTGACCCCGGATTTGGTTTTTCTAAAACTTTGGAGCAAAATTATACATTATTGCGGGAGATGTCTTATCTTTCGGTTCTGGATGCGCCTATACTTGCAGGGGTTTCAAGAAAATCCATGATTTACAACCTATTGGATATTACTCCACAAGAGGCATTAAATGGAACAACAGCAGTGAATATGCTGGCACTATCAGAGGGAGCCTCCATGCTGCGTGTACACGATGTGAAAGAAGCTGTAGAGGCGGTTAGAATATACGAACTGTTTAAAAACTCGAAATAAGCACAGTTTGCTGAAAAACAGTTTTTTAGAAACTGATAAGAATTAATGTTATATTTCTTGTTGTTAAATTTTGGAGAATAAGACTTGTAACTTGTAACTAATTTCTTGTAACTACTTAATTTATGGGATTTAATATCGGATTCAAGGACATTATAGATATTTTCCTCGTTGCTTTTTTGTTATATCAAGCCTATAAAATTCTGAAAAAAACGGGTGCCGGCAACGTGTTTATCGGTATCCTTACATTCATTATTATATGGTTCATGGTTTCATTTGTTTTCAAAATGGAGCTTTTGGGCGGTATCCTCGACAGGCTGATGAGCGTGGGAGCATTTGGGTTGATAGTTCTGTTTCAGGATGAAATCAAGAGATTCTTTTCGCGCTTGGGCGCACGCCGTAACTGGAAATTCATCAATATATTCAAACGTCTTTTCGGAACTAAAAAAACAGAGCAAAAAGAATATAATTTAGATTTAGCCCAAATCATTACGGCATGTAAAAACCTGTCGAAAAACAGCATGGGGGCGCTCATTGTAATTAAACGCGATTCGGACTTGAATTTGTACATACAATCGGGCGACATAATCGATGCAAACATCAACGCGCGCCTGATAGAAAATATATTTTTCAAGAATAGCCCGTTGCACGATGGTGCCATGATTATTTACGGAAGACAAATAAAAGCAGCCGGATGTATATTACCCGTATCCAAAAGCCAAAGTATTCCCAAAAGACTTGGTTTACGTCACCGTGCCGCGCTCGGAATCACCGAAACCACCGATGCAATAGCCATTATAGTGTCGGAAGAAACCGGAAAAATGTCATGGGCTGTAAACGGCGAAATATCAGTAAATGTAAAACCCGAACAGCTTGAACAGTTTCTGACTGCGGCATTGGCCAACCAATAAGTCGGGGTAAGCCGCATAAGAAACTCAAAAACGAGACCTACATCCGCCACCTGAAAGGTAAAGAGTAATAAACTAAAAGCAATGTCTTAAACCCAAAAACAACTATTAAACGATATTAAATTATTAGAGTAGAGTTGGAGTTTCTTTTGTATTTTTCGTACTTTTGTACATTCGTTAAATAACGAAGCAAAACAATCAAAAATTAAAACAAGAATTATGAAAAAATTTAGCCTTTTATTACTAAGTATATGTTTTTCGCTGGCTGCAATGTCGCAAGCATCTATCAAATTTGAAAAAAGCGAACATGATTTCGGAAAAATAGAAGAAAACGGTGGAAATGCAACATATACTTTTACATTCACTAACAATGGAGATTCTACTCTGTATATAACAAATGTAAAAGCGTCATGCGGATGTACAACTCCTTCGTGGACACAAACTCCCATTGAGCCAAACTCGAAAGGAATCATACAGGTGAGTTACAATCCTAAAGGAAGACCCGGAGCATTCGGAAAAAGCATATCTGTTTTCTCCAACGCTACTCCACAACCTCTTCGCTTGATTATAAGAGGAGAAGTGGTTGACAAAGTAGAAAACAAAGACTTTGTAGAAAAAGCGCAAGAAGATAAAACTTCAAGTGCAGCTTTCGAACAAGAAAACGACAAAGGGAAAAAAGCAAACAAAGGGAATAATAAATCAAAACCAGCGACAAAAGAAAAATAGCCAAAATCAGAGAGAGGCACTCATTTGTCGGTTAATAACATATAAAGTCTTAAAGTGTCCAGTATAATGTTCACTTTAAGATTTTAATTTTTTAAACACAATGCATTACAAACACGATAATCAACATCCTGAGAACGACCCAAACTACAAAGGGCTGAACGTCAATCGTGGAGTTGAAGATGCTCCTATCATAAATCCATACAGGCAATCAAAGCAGAAACGTAAACTTTACTCTGCAGATGAATACTTTGATGGTATCATCGCGGGGAGCATTTCTATGTTGGGGCAAGCTGTAACGCTGGTAGAAAGCTCATTGCCCGAACATCAGGAAATAGCTCAGGAGGTAATTGTAAAATGCCTTCCACATGCAGGCAAATCAATTCGCTTAGGCATAACAGGCGTGCCGGGAGCAGGAAAAAGCACGTTTATCGAAGCCTTAGGGATGCACCTTGTTCGCAACAACCATAAACTGGCTGTATTAGCCATCGACCCAAGCAGTGAACGCTCCAAAGGGAGTATACTTGGCGACAAAACGCGTATGGAGGAGCTTTCTGTTGCCAAAAATGCCTTTATACGTCCCTCGCCGTCTGCGGGCTCGTTAGGAGGCGTGGCACGTAAAACACGCGAAAGCATCATACTTTGCGAAGCAGCCGGATTCGACACCATATTTGTGGAAACTGTGGGTGTAGGACAATCCGAAACTTCAGTTCATTCGATGGTCGATTTCTTCCTGCTTATTCAGCTTGCCGGAACCGGCGACGAGCTGCAAGGAATAAAACGGGGAATAATGGAAATGGCAGACGGCATCGCTATTAATAAAAGCGACGGCAATAACATTGAGAAAGCTCAGGTTGCCCGTACTCAGTTTCAGAACGCACTCCATCTGTTTCCACCACCCGAATCGGGATGGTCGCCCGAAGTGTTGACCTGCTCTGCAATAGAAAACAGCGGCATAGCCGAAATATGGGATATGGTAGAGCGGTATATCAAATTTGTAAAAGAGAACAGCTATTTCGACAGGAAAAGAAACACGCAGTCGAAATACTGGATGTACGAAACGATAAACGAGCAATTGAAATCAAACTTTTATCAGAATGCCGACGTGCAAAAAATGTTGCAGGAAGAGGAGAAAAGAGTACTCACAAACGAAGAAAGCTCCTTCATAGCAGCCAAAAAACTACTTGATTTTTATTTTGGCAAATAACTGAAATGAACTGGATATTTTGCTAAATTTGAAAGCAAAAAACAGAATATACTTATGGATAAACTTAAACGTTGCGCTTGGGCTCCCGATAATAATCCTGAATATCAAAGGTATCATGATGAAGAGTGGGGAGTACCTGTGTATGATGACACAAAACTTTTCGAAATGCTTATTTTAGAAGGTGCACAGGCAGGGCTGAGTTGGGAAACCATACTCAAAAAAAGAGAAGGATACCGGAAAGCCTTCAATTACTTCAATGTCAGGAAATGTGCTGAAATGAGCGATGAGGAACTTGAAAAATTAATACAAAACCCTGAAATAATCCGAAACAGGCTGAAAATATTTTCGGTACGGAAAAATGCCTTGGTTTTTATAAACATACAAAAAGAGTTTGGCAGTTTCTCGAACTATATATGGAAATTCGTTGACAACAAGCCAATAATAAATAATATTTCTTCCATTACGCAGATTCCAGCAAAAACCGAACTTAGCGACAAAATTTCCAAAGATTTGAAAAAACGGGGAATGTCATTTGTTGGCTCTACTATTATTTATGCATATATGCAGGCTGTAGGATTGGTTAATGACCACACTACAGCCTGTTTCAGATATGTTTTTATCGGACAACAATAATTACAAATAAGAATTTAATTGTTTTCATTGTTAGTGTTGTTTAATTAATGAATTATTTGAATTGCATTTTAATATGGGCATTTGCCACCTCTTGTCATCGGGCATTTGCTGTTAGTATGCCGACATAAATTAGTGCCGTTTATTACATCGTGAGTAAGGTTATCGCAACTCACCTTATGCGTGTCTCCCGAGCTTCCTCCCGAAACTTTTGCCCAAATCCATAATGCTAATAATATTAAAACCAATATCAAGGCAAAGGATGCCAATGCGGCAGAAATGCCTGCGCAAAAGTAAAATAGTACGGAAATATAGGCGATATAGCCTATTTTATTACCGATGCTTGGCAGCTGCTTTATTCTGCTGTACATATTATAAATAACAACCAGAAAAGCACATCCCATAACTATCCACAATACAATTTCTTGCGAACTACTACTTGTACCTACCATTTGCATCACAAATACTATAACAACGCCTATACAAGCTGCAATTAAAGTACATATTGCCGCAAACTTGCTCATAGGAGTGTGTGTGTCATTATACTTACAGAAAATTTTGTTTTCCCAACGGTCTAAAAAATTTAGAGAGAATTTCATAATAATTGATGTGTTTTTTATAAATGTTATTTACTAAATCATCTGTCGGATTTCGTTCAAAAGGCTTCTACTAAACAACTTCTACACTGAACTTATTTTGATGTCAAAAATACTGTCTGATTTCTTAAAAAATCGGTACGTATTGGTACAAGTTTGCATCAGGTTTTATAAAAGCAAGCTATTCAGGCGAATTAGTTGACTTCCTGAATGATTCTTATTGCACTTATTTTAATCGGAAGGTGAAATAAATCTCATTATTGTAAAACAGGCTGAATATTATTTTGTACTTTTGCATCTTGAAAAATATAATCAAATTACTAAAATAAAAATCCAGTTATAAACAGACATGGAAAAAGAAAATTCAACTGAATTAGAACAAGTGGTTATCCGCTTTTCGGGAGATTCCGGGGATGGGATGCAGTTGACAGGAACTTTGTTCTCAAACATATCGGCAATATTAGGAAACGAAATTTCGACCTTTCCTGATTATCCGGCCGAAATTCGCGCGCCTCAGGGAACAATCGGTGGTGTATCCGGTTTTCAGGTACATTTAGGCTCGGGAAAAATCTATACTCCCGGCGACGAAGCTGATGTATTGGTGGCAATGAATCCCGCTGCACTGAAAGTAAATGCAAAAGGAGTGAAAAAAGGCGGAGTCATTATCTATGACGTTGATTCGTTTGAGAAATCGGACTTGGAAAAGGCCTTGTTCGTTACCGAAAATCCATTTGAGGAGCTGGGGCTTTCGGATACGATTCAGTTGGTGCCCGTGCAGTTAACTTCGCTGACACAAGAGAGTTTGAAGGATTCGGGCTTGGATAATAAGTCAATTGTCCGTAGCAAGAATATGTTTGCTTTAGGGTTGGTTTGTTGGTTGTTCAACCGTCCGATGGATCAGGCTATCCATTTTCTCGAAGATAAATTTAAAAAGAAACCCGCTATATTAGAGGCTAATATCAAGGTCTTGACCGATGGCTTTAATTATGGTAATAATCTTCATTTGTCGATTTCAACATTTGTTATCGACAAATCTCACGATGTAAAAAAAGGACGTTATACAAGCATTTGCGGAAATACATCGGCTGCCTTCGGCTTGATAGCAGCAGCCGAAAAAGCAGGCATGCAGTTGTTTTTAGGAAGTTATCCTATTACCCCTGCTACCGATGTTATGCACGAGCTTGCATATCGCAAAGATTTGGGAGTAAAGGTGGTGCAGGCCGAGGATGAAATTGCCGGCATTACTACTGCCATAGGTGCGGCATTTGCCGGAAGTTTGGCAGCTACCAATACATCAGGTCCCGGGTTGGCTCTGAAGTCGGAGGCAATCGGATTGGCTGTAATGGCTGAGTTGCCTTTGGTGATTATAGATGTTCAGCGAAGCGGGCCTTCTACCGGTATGCCCACAAAGACAGAACAAACCGACTTGTTACAGGCGCTTTACGGGCGTAATGGCGAGAGTCCGGTAGTGGTGTTGGCGGCAAGTACGCCTGCTAATTGTTTCCATTATGCTTATATGGCAAGTAAGATTGCACTGGAGCATATGACTCCGGTAATTCTGTTGACCGATGCTTTTATCGGGAACGGAACCTCTCTTTGGAAGTTGCCCAAGTTGGCAGAGCTTCCTGAGATTAAGCCTCATTACGTACAGGAAGGAATGCAAGGCTGCAAAGTAACCTGCCGTGACGAGGAATCGAAAGTGCGTTTCTGGAGTTTTCCGAGTATGGAGGGCTTCCAACACCGTAATGGAGGATTGGAAAAAGACTATGAGAAAGGAAGTATCTCTACTGATGCAGCGAACCATGAAAAAATGGTAAATACCCGTGCCGAAAAGGTAGATTATGTTGCAAACAGTATTCCAGATGTGGAAGTGGTAGGCGACAAGGATGCCGATTTGTTGGTAATAGGGTGGGGAAGTACTCAAGGACATTTGACCAGTGCGGTAGAGAAATTGAACAAGAGTGGTAAAAAAGCTGCTTTAGCACAATTCACTTATATCAATCCATTACCAAAGAATACGGCCGATGTGATACGTAAGTACAAAAAGGTAGTGGTGTGTGAGTTGAACAGCGGGCAGTTTGCTACCTATTTGCGCTCCAAAGTGTCGGGAGTTGAATACCTGCAATACAACAAAGTGCAGGGCCAACCATTTACAGTTACAGAATTAGTCGAACATTTTACAACATTGGCATAATCCTATGGAAACAACAAAACAATATACAGCAAAAGATTTTAAAAGCGACCAGTACGTCCGTTGGTGTCCCGGTTGCGGAGACCACGCTATTGTGAACGTATTACAGAAGTCAATGGCAGAGCTTGGAGTTGCTCCGCACGAAGTTGCCGTTATATCGGGTATCGGCTGTTCTTCGCGCTTGCCTTATTATATCAACAGTTATGGTTTTCATACCATTCACGGGCGTGGTGCGGCTGTAGCAACAGGCGTTAAAGTAGCTAATCCTAACCTTACTGTATGGCAAATTACCGGCGATGGCGACTGCTTGGCGATAGGTGGTAACCACTTTATACATAGCGTACGCCGCAATGTGGATTTGAACGTATTATTGTTCAACAATCAGATATACGGTTTGACTAAGGGGCAGTTTTCGCCTACATCGAAAAAAGGGCAGATTACAAAATCTTCTCCTTTCGGTACAGTTGAGCGTCCTTTCCGTCCTGCCGAGTTGACCTTTGGCGCAAGGGGTACGTTCTTTGCCCGTACATTGGATGTCGATTTGAAAACAGCACAAACGGTAATGACAGCAGCAGCTAAACACAAAGGCACTTCGATTGTAGAATGTTTGGTAAACTGTATTATTTTCAATAATGGCGCACATGGCTGGTTGGCCGAAAAAGAAAACCGTCCCGACAGGACTATTGTGCTGGAGCATGGTAAGCCAATGGTTTTTGGTAAGGACGAGAATAAAGGATTGGCGCTTGATGGATTTAACCTGAAAGTGGTAACTATAGGCGAAAACGGAGTGACAAGGGATGATATCCTTGTGCATGATGCAACTACCGAAGATACTACCCTGCATATGAAGCTGGCAATGATGGAAGGGCCTGATATGCCTATTGCTATGGGTGTGATTCGCGATGTGGAAGCCGAAACATATGATGCCGCAGTTGAAAACCAGATAAAGGAGATTCAGCAAAAATCATCTATCAAGAAATTCGACGACTTGATTGATAGCCTCGAACAGTGGGATATGTAATATTATATTAACCATTTACTCATTTACCATTTACAATTAATATTAGCTGTAAATGGTAAATTTATTAATAGCAAATTTATAAATAGATGCATTCATTAATTGGAACTTACAGGTTTAATATAGACGCTTATACTACCGACTTTCGGGGGAAAGCGACTTTGCCCCTTATGAGTAGCTTTATTCTGCAGGTGGCAACGAAGCATGCCGAAGAACGCGGATTTGGATATTCGGTAATGACGGCTCAGAACAAAGCGTGGGTTTTGTCGCGTATGGTGATAGAAATGTTTGAATACCCGAAAAACGACGACCAGCTTAATGTGAAAACATGGGTAGCTGATGCGAACAAGCTCTTTACCGAGCGTTGCGTATCGTTCGAGACGCTTGATGGTAAGCAAATAGGTTTTGCCCGTACGGTTTGGGCTGCCATTGATATTGAAACCCGCCGTCCGACCAATGTGCTTGAATTAGAAGGCTTGTCTGATTATAAAGTAGAGCAGGAGTTGCCAATAATAGGGGCAAGGAAAATTCCGGCAATAAAAGACCAAGAACCTGTAGGTAAATTTACAATCCGCTATAGCGATATTGATATTAATGGTCATTTGAACAGTATGAAGTATATCGAGCATTTCATTGATATGTTTGATATGGAGATGTTCAAGATTAAAGATATTAGGCGTTTTGAGATAAACTATACCAATGAGGCCTATTTTGGAACACGTCTGCACCTATATAAAAAGGAAGAAACAGATAGTACTTATATTCTGGAAATGAAGAACGAAGATGTGGTAATCAGTTCCTCCAGAGTAATATGGGAGTAATAGTATTTATATAAAAACGAAAACAGTTGGCAAATCAATTCTGCCAACTGTTTTTTGTTTGTGTCTATTGCGTTATTGCTCTTTTAGGCTGTTGCTTAGTTTCTTTAACGATGGGTTCAGGAATGCGACTATTCCGATGATAATAATAATGCCCCCTCCTAAAACAAAGGCGTTGGACACTCCTATAACATCGGCTATCAAGCCTGTGGCCGTAAGCCCGATGACAGAGGGTAACAGACTCACGCTGCCAAACATTGAAAATACCCGCCCCAGTGCAGAAGGCTCTACCTTTCGTTGAACTACTACTGTAAATGCTGAATAGTAAATAGAACCGGATATTCCACCGATTACAGTTAGTATAGCAAATAGTGCGAATCCCCACACGGGAAGAATACCGGAGAATAAGAATGTTAATCCCAACAGTATATACATCGCGTTTATCAAGGTGACATTGTTTGTCTTAAATGTTTTTATCCCAAGTAGTGCTCCGCCGAGCAACATCCCAACTCCCCATGCGGCTTCTATTATACTCATCTGAAACGCATTTCCATCAAAATGCTGCAAGGTCATAAGAGGAAACATTACGCTTACAGGCATCATAAAGAATGTACAGATGATTGAGAATAGAAATAACCAAGGCAGCCCTTCGGTTTTAGTTATCTCTTGTATTCCTTCTTTCATCTCGCGAAAAACATGAGGTGCTTGTGCTTCCCCTTTCGCTTCGGGGTTGGGGATGAATACGAACAATAATGAGGTACACGCAATCAGTGCGCCCAATACATCAAGCATAAGTACATACGACATATCCATGAATGATATTAGCAGCGCACCGATGGCCGGGCCTGCAATATTCGAAACCGAATTGATAGTTTGGTTAATACCCGCAATGCGCATTAATTCCGACTGCGGAGCAAGCAACGGAATGGAGGCTTGCATGGCAGGCGAGTGAAATGCTGACCCTATTGAGCGCATGGCCAAAAGCATATAGATATTCCATGTTTCTACTTTACCTGTGTAAAAGAGAATAGCCAACAGTAATGAGCATACGGCAATAAAGCTATCGGCGGCAATCATTATGCGCTTACGGTTCCAGCGGTCGATAAATACGCCTGTAAAAAAGCCTAAAATGGCTTGCGGCATTAGGGCGAATATCGAGGCTGTTGCCAGTACGCTTGCCGAGCCGGTTTCCAGACTCAGCCACAGTATGATTGCAAAGTTAACGACAGAGCTACTCAGAATTGAGAAGAATTGCCCCGACCATATTATAGCAAATGTTTTTTTCCAATTTTCCATAAAATCTTAGTTTTTCTGAATGGGGGATTTGACGGCCTGCAGAGCTGTTTTTAGTTATGTTTGGTCTACATAAAAAGAAGTTGAGCCACTCGCCTCGTTTTTGTGTGATTAACAAAAATGCTTAGCCGAAAGTTTTGTGTTCAATGATTATAAACACAACCCATCCTTTTTGATTTAACAAATAAAAAAAATAATGAAATTTAGTTTTCAATAATTCACTATTGAAAACAAACAATAACCAATGAGAGGAAGTCTGGTTGTTGTTTTAAGCGCGGTCTCTGTAAACCAGTGCTTTAGCTGTAGAACGATTAGCACACATTTTTTCTTGACTATATTAGTAGGCTGCAAAGTTAATCTGAATTTTTGATTTTACAAGGGTGCTGAAATTATTTCTTTAAACAGCGAGTTTGTCTTGTTATATTGTTTATTACCTGATGTTTATAAATTACTGAAAAATTTCTTTAATTATCCTTTATTATCACTAAAAAAATACGTAATTTTGCGTTGTTTTTTTTGAAGAACTATATTCTGCTGATTTACAGGTGATAAAAGTAAAATAGCTGCTCGAAAGCCCTGAAATTTGAGTATTGGTTCTTAATTTTCTCTTAAAACAAACAAACTTTCAATACTATATAAATATTAATATGGCGAACCTGATTAAAACTAAACGTGGTTTGGATATTGAAATCAGCGGGAAAGCAAAGGATGCTGTCGGAAGTGCAATGCCTTCGGAAGTAATTGCGATGGTTCCCGATCATTATCACGGTGTTATCCCGAAGGTGATGGTGAAACCGGGCGACAAAGTAAAGGCCGGAACTCCTGTTTTTCATGACAAAACGTTCGAGAACATGAATTTTGCATCGCCCGTAAGCGGAGAGATTATTGCCGTGAACCGTGGTGACAGACGTAAGGTGTTGAGCATAACTATTGCTCGGGAGGATAAAATTGAGTATGAAAAATTTGATGTAAAGCCGGCCGACCAACTCTCAGGCGAAGAAGTGAAAACTTTGTTGCTGCAAGCCGGACTTTGGCCCTACATTAAACAGCGGCCGTACGACGTGATTGCCAACCCTAACCACGCTCCGAAAGCTATTTTTATTTCTTCGTTCGATTCGGCTCCATTGGCTCCGAACAACGAGTTTGTGATGCGTGGTCAGTTCGACGATTTTCAAGCTGGTATCAATGCTTTATCAAAACTGACTGAAGGAAAGATCCACTTAGGCATCAGAGCCGGAAGTAAATCTACCGATTTCAGGATGGTTCACGGTGTAGAGATAACCGAATATCAAGGGGCTCATCCTATAGGAAATGTAGGGGTGCAGATTAACCATATTGACCCTGTGAATAAAGGCGAAGTGGTATGGATTATCGGGGCGCAGGATGTGCTGTTTTTAGGGCGTTTCTTTAACAAAGGCATTGTTGACTTGTCGCGCTTAGTTGCGTTGACAGGTCCCGAAGTTGTTGAAACACAATATTACCGCACATTGCCCGGAGCAAGCATTGAGCCTATAGTAAGAGGAAATGTACAAACTGGTATTCCTTTGCGTTATATTAGCGGAAATGTGCTTTCGGGCTTACAGATTGCTGCCGACGGAGCTATCGACCCTTATGCAACACAAATTACCGTGTTGGACGAAGGTAGCGAAACGCACGAGCTTGTGGGTTGGGCTATGCCACGCTTCGACCGTTTCAGCAATACTAATTTGTATTTCAGCAAAATACTGAAAAATCCACTTGTAGAAAAAGCATTTGGAAAAGTAAATTTCAAATGGGATTCGCGCCTGATGGGCGGACGCCGTGGTATTATCATGTCGAACGAATACGATAAGGTGTTGCCAATGGATATTTTGCCGGAGTTTCTTATTAAGGCAATGATGGCGCAAAATATAGATAAAATGGAAAATCTGGGTGCTTATGAGGTAGCTCCAGAGGATTTTGCGTTATGCGAGTTTGTTGATACTTCCAAATTACCGCTCCAAGCGATTGTTCGTGAAGCATTAGATTACATGAAGAGTGAGGTGGAGTGATTCAAGAGCCAAGAGCCAAGAACCAAGATTCAAGATTTTAGATTTTAGAACCAAGATTCAAGAGCCAAGAACCAAGACAATAGAAAATGCACAACTTTAAGCAAATGCAGATATGGATTAAATCAATGGAGTTGGTAAAAGATGTTTATCAGCTTACAGAATCTTTTCCCGGATTGGAAAAGTTCGGATTGATTTCGCAAATGCAACGTGCTGCTGTGTCTGTTCCGGCTAATATTGCTGAAGGTTCTGCGAAAAGCAGTAATAAAGATTTTTGTCGTTTTTTAGAAATATCAACAGGCTCTTTGTTTGAGTTGGAAACGTTGATTGTTTTATCGGCAAATTTGAATTACCTTGATTTTCAAACCTCTGAAGAAATTCAATTTAAAATAAATGAAATAGAAAAAATGATATATGGCTTTAAACAGAAATTAAATTAAAACAAACAAAGAGTCTTGATTCTTGTTTCTTGGCTCTTGTTTCTAATTAAAAATTATGAGTGGATTAAGAAAATTTTTAGATAAAATAAAACCGAACTTCGAGGAGGGAGGTAAATTTGCGAAGCTTCATTCTGTTTTTGATGGTTTCGAAACATTTTTGTTTGTTCCGAATACTACTTCGAAAAAAGGCTCTCACATACATGATGCTACAGATTCGAAGCGTACAATGATTATTGTAGTACTGGCGTTAGTTCCGGCACTATTGTTTGGTATGTACAACGTTGGATATCAGCACTTCCTTGCCATTGGGCAGGATATGGGATTTTGGGGTACTTTCTTTTTTGGCTTTTTAGCTGTGTTGCCTATTATCCTTGTATCGTACATCGTAGGGCTGGGTATCGAATTTATTGTAGCCCAAATTAAAGGACATGAAATTCAGGAAGGTTATCTTGTAACCGGATTCCTCATTCCGCTGATTGTTCCGGTAGACACTCCGCTTTGGATGATTGCCGTAGCCACTGCTTTTGCTGTGATTTTTGCAAAAGAGGTTTTTGGCGGAACAGGTATGAATATCTTCAACGTGGCTTTGGTAACACGGGCATTCTTGTTTTTTGCTTATCCTACTGCTATGTCGGGCGATACCGTTTGGGTACGTACAAAAGGTGCTTTCGGATTTGGCAAAGGCGAGGTTATTGACGCATTTTCGGGTGCTACCCCTCTTGGGCAGGTTGGAACTGCAACCGGACCTACTGCCGATATTGTAGGCACGCTGGGCGAGCCGCTTAATTTTTGGGATGGGGTTATCGGATTGATTCCGGGCTCTATTGGCGAAACTTCGGTTATTGCTATTGCTTTAGGAGCTATACTTTTGTTGGTAACTAAAGTAGCAAGTTGGAAAACAATGCTTTCTGTATTTGCAGGAGGTGCTATTGTAGGTGCTATCTTCAATTGGATAGGGCCTGACACTGCTGTTGCACATTTCCCTTGGTACGAGCATTTGGTATTTGGCGGATTTGCTTTCGGGGCTGTTTTCATGGCAACCGACCCTGTAACTTCGTCGCGTACTGAAACCGGAAAATGGATTTACGGTTTCCTTGTGGGAGCTATGGCTATTACAATCCGTGTGTTGAATCCGGGATATGCTGAAGGTATGATGTTAGCTATCTTGTTGATGAATGCATTTGCGCCGCTTATCGACTTCTATGTGGTGGATGCCAATATTAAGCGTCGTTTGAAAAGAAAAAGCCCCTCCAACCTCCCCCAAGGGGAGGCTTTAGAGAGAAGCTAAAAATGATTTTTTTGAATAATAAATAAAATTAAGTAAAAACTAATAAAAATTCTCCCCTTGGGGGAGATTTAGAGGGGCTTATGAATACAAATAAAAACAGTTATACACTGATATACTCCATAGTGATGGTAGTTGTAGTTGCTTTTCTGCTTTCGTTCGTTTCGAGCGCACTGAAGGAGAGACAGACAGCCAACGTGGAGCTTGATAAAAAGAAGCAAATCCTGAATGCTTTGCAAATAGACTGGGCAGGACAGGATGCCGGAGCGTTGTTCGATAAGTATATTGTAAATGGTTTGGTAATTAATTCGGATGCCAAAGTGTTGAAAGAATCGAAAGATGCGACCTTTAATATAGAGATTACCAAAGAAATGTCGAAACCATTGGAACAGCGTGAATTACCTGTTTTCGTTGCCGATGTAGATGGTGAAACAAAATATATTGTAAACCTTGCCGGTTCGGGATTGTGGGGAGCGCTTTGGGGCTACCTTGCACTTGATAGCGACAGAAATACTATTTATGGAGCATACTTCTCGCACGCCAGCGAAACTCCGGGTTTAGGTGCAAATATAGCCGAAAAGCCTTTTCAGGAGCAATTTAAAGGAAAACATATTTTGAACAGTGCAAACGAGTTTGTTTCGGTTGCAGTGATGAAAGCCGGAACCCGTGCCGATGGTATGGAGCAGGTAGACGGTATTTCGGGGGGAACTATCACCAGTAAGGGTGTAGAAACTATGTTATACAATAGTTTGGTTCAATACGATAAATTCTTTCAGCAAACAACGGAAGGAGGAAACAACTAATGGGAAAATTATTTTCAAATAAAACAAAAGAGGTTTTTGTAGGACCTTTGAACAAAAATAACCCTGTTACAATTCAGGTGTTGGGTATTTGTTCGGCATTGGCTGTTACAGCAAAACTGGAGCCGGCACTTGTGATGGGGCTATCGGTAACTATTATTGTAGCTTTTGCCAATGTGATAATTTCGCTGCTTCGCAATACTATTCCGGGACGTATCCGTATTATTGTTCAGTTGGTTGTAGTTGCAGCTTTGGTAACAGTGGTAAGCGAGGTGCTGAAAGCATTTGCATATGATGTAAGCGTGCAGCTGTCTGTTTATATCGGGTTGATTATTACAAACTGTATCCTGATGGGACGTTTAGAGGCGTTTGCCATGTCGAACAAACCTTGGGAATCGTTTATAGATGGATTGGGCAACGGTATTGGTTACGCTTGGATACTGATTGTAGTCGGGTTTTTCCGTGAGCTTTTAGGCTCGGGTACTTTATTAGGATACAAGGTTATACCACAGGCCTTTTATGATGCAGGCTACTCAAACAACGGATTGATGATTCTTCCTCCGATGGCTTTGATATTGGTAGCATGTATTATTTGGGTGCAACGTGCCAGAAATAAAGAATTACAAGAAAAATAAAATAGTTACAAATTACAAGTTACAAGTAGACGGGTGATTGCTCACTGTGTTTACAATAAAAAAATCTTGTAACTCGTGACTCGTAACTCGTAACTAAATAAGATATATGGAAAACTTTGCTAGTATATTAGTCAAGTCGATATTTGTCGACAATATGATTTTTGCTTACTTCTTGGGAATGTGTTCTTATCTGGCAGTTTCAAAGAATGTAAAAACATCTTTAGGTCTGGGGATAGCCGTTGTATTTGTGCTGTTCGTTACTCTGCCTGTAAACTACCTGCTCGAAATGTATGTATTGAGAGAAGGTGCGCTGAGCTGGCTGGGACCTAAATTTGCTACGCTCGACCTGAGTTTCTTGTCGCTAATCCTGTTCATTGCCGTTATTGCGGCGATAACACAATTGGTAGAAATGGTTATTGAGCGTTTCAGTCCGTCATTATACAATTCTTTAGGGATATTTCTTCCTCTTATTGCTGTAAACTGCGCTATCATGGGTGGCTCGTTGTTTATGCAACAGCGCATCGGAAGCCAGCTTAATGGCATGGGCGATGTACTTGCTTACGCTTTAGGTTCGGGTATTGGTTGGTTGCTTGCCATTGTAGGGCTGGCTGCTATCCGCGAGAAGATGGAGTATTCTGATGTGCCAAAGCCTCTGCGTGGTTTGGGTATTACCTTTATTACTGTGGCGCTTATGGGTATCGCATTTATGTGTTTCTCAGGATTGAAAATCTAACGATTTACAGATTTATTGTTTTAAGAAAAATCTGTAATATAGAAAAATAAAGAATTTAGAATATAAACATTAAAAATAAACTGTTTTGTCAATTTACTTTCTTACAAATAGTAAATGCTAAAATAGTAAATGAACAATATGATAGACGCAACTTCAATGATTACCACTATAATTGTATTTTTAGTGTTAATCCTGCTTTTAGTAATTGTTTTGCTTGTAGCAAAACGTTATCTGATACCTTCGGGCGATGTTAAAATTACCATCAATGGTGATAAAGAAGTAGTAGCCGAGTCGGGAGGAACGCTGTTGAGCACATTAGCCAATCAGAATATATATTTGTCTTCGGCTTGTGGTGGAGGCGGTACTTGTGCACAATGCCGTTGTCAGGTATTGGAAGGTGGGGGCGAGATTCTCCCTACCGAAACTGTACACTTTTCGCGCAAGGAGGTAAAAGACCACTGGCGTTTGAGCTGTCAGGTGAAGGTGAAAAACGATATGTCCATCAAGATGGACGAGTCGATACTTGGTGTGAAAAAATGGGAGTGCGAAGTTGTTTCCAATAATAATGTAGCAACCTATATTAAAGAATTTGTGGTAAAACTGCCGGAAGGCGAGCACCTGAATTTCATATCGGGAGGGTATATCCAGATAGATATTCCGAAGTATGATATTAAATTCTCTGACTTTGCTGTAGAAGAACGTTTCCGTGGCGACTGGGATAAGTTCAAGATGTGGGATCTTACTTGTAAAAATACTGAAGAAACTACACGTGCATACTCTATGGCTAACTATCCGGCCGAGGGTGACATTGTAATGCTGAATGTGCGGATTGCTACTCCTCCTTTCGACCGCGAAAAGGGAGGTTTTATGAATGTTTCGCCGGGTATAGCGTCTTCTTATATTTTCAACCTGAAACCGGGCGACAAAGTAATGGTATCCGGTCCGTTTGGTGAGTTCCATCCTCTTTTGGATTCGAAACGCGAAATGTTGTATGTAGGTGGTGGTGCCGGTATGGCTCCATTGCGTTCGCACTTGCTGCACTTGCTGAAAACGCTGGAAATAAGCGACCGTAAAATATCATACTGGTACGGAGCACGTGCTTTGAACGAAGTGTTCTATATGGAAGATTTCCTTGAGCTTGAAAAGAAATTCCCTAACTTTACATTCAATCTGGCTCTCGACCGTGAAGACCCTGAGGCTGACAAAGCGGGTGTGAAATATACAGCAGGGTTTGTTCATCAGGTAATCCTGAATAATTATCTGAAAGACCACGATGCGCCGGAAGATATTGAATACTACATGTGTGGACCGGGACCTATGGCTGCTGCTGTAGAAAAAATGTTATACGATTTGGGTGTTCCACGCGAAATGTTGATGTTCGACGATTTCGGAGCATAAACTGAAAAAGTAGATATTATAAAATATATTTCAGGATGCGGGGTTTTACAACGCATCCTGATTTGTTTAACAATTTTAAATGATAACGGATATGAAAAAAGTATTTTTAGTGTTGCTCGTTGGCGGAATGTTGGTGTCATTCGGGTCGTGCAAACAAAAAACATCGGCCGAAAAGGCCAAAGATGCTATAGAACAAACTGGCAAGGATTTGGAAAAAGGAATTAAAAAAACCGGAAAAGAAATGGAAAAAGCCGCAAAAAAGGCTGAGAAAGATGCAAAGAAAGCTACGAAATAAGATTATAGCGTGATTTTATTAATAAGAATCGGCGGGTAACTCAAAGTCACCCGCCGATTTTTTTATTCAGGGGGGAGAGACTGAATGATAATGATTATAAATATTTGAAGTAAATTGAATATCGAAACCTTAGAATAAACTATTTTAGTAACTTTGTAGCTTATAGCTTGTCTAAATTTTGCACAAAGAAATAAAAATATGTACTATATATTTTATGCTTTTGCTTGGGTCATCACATTGTTTCCGTTGCGTGTGTTGTACCTGTTGTCCGATTTTTGTTTTTTGATACTATATTATATAGTTGGCTACCGCAAAAAGGTTACCCGTACGAATTTGAGAAATTCGTTTCCGGAGAAAAGTGAGAAAGAAAGGCGCAAAATCGAACGTCGTTTTTACCGTTATTTTTGCGATTTGTTTGTAGAGACTCTCAAACTTATGCACATGAGCAAGAAGCAGATGAACCGGCGCATGGTGTATATTAACGGAGAGTTTATGGCAGAGCAGTATGCCAAAGGGAAGAGTGTAATGCTGATGACCTCGCACTATGGTAATTGGGAATGGACATCGAGTTTTTCGATGTTTTATCCGGATAAGCCGGTGTATCAGGTGTACCGCAGGCTGAAAAGCAAGAATTTCGACCGTTTTATGTATTCGCTTCGGGTACGCTTCGGGGCAAAAAACATAGAAAAAAATGAAACTTTGCGTGCAATGGTACGGCTGCGAAATGAATCGAAGCTGTGCATGTTCGGGATGCTTTCGGACCAAACCCCTTCTCCCAACAACATTCATCACCGGGTGAATTTCCTGAATCAGGATACACCTGTGATTACAGGAACGGAGCAACTGGCTAAAAAATTTGATTATCCGGTAGTGTATGTGTCGGTAACGCGAGTGAAACGGGGCTATTATAAGTGCGAGGTTGTTCCCATAGCTGTAGAGCCTACGAAAATGAAAGAGTTTGAGATAACCGAAATATATACCCGGATGCTGGAGGATGCGATAAGAAAAGCTCCTGAATATTGGTTGTGGACTCATAAGCGCTGGAAACACAAAAGAAAGTAAAGAAAAAAGAATTGAATTAAAAGTTTTTATCAGATGAAAGTAGCCATAGTTATATTAAACTGGAATGGTGCTCAGTATTTGAAGCAGTTTTTGCCGGTTTTGATAAAGAATACCAAGATAGAGGGTGTTGAAATTTTTGTTGCCGATAATGGATCGACAGATGATTCTTTATCCGTATTGGAAAAAGATTTTCCTACAGTGAATGTCATTACCTTGGATCAGAACTATGGTTATGCCGAAGGGTACAACAAAGCATTATTCCGTGTAGAAGATGCAGAATATTTCTTGTTGTTGAACTCGGATGTTGAGGTTGCCAAAGGCTGGTTGCATCCTTTGGTCGAGTATATGGATAAAAACGAGGACGTGGCGGCTTGCCAGCCTAAAATTTGCTCGTATCAGGATAAAGAAAATTTTGAATATGCCGGTGCTGCAGGTGGGTTTATAGATTCTTTAGGGATGCCTTTTTGTCGTGGGCGCGTTTTGCGTACCATCGAAAAGGACGAGGGGCAATACGATGATATAATAGATATATTTTGGGCTACAGGAGCTTGTTTTATGATTCGTGCGGGAAAATTTTGGGATACGGATGGTTTTGATGGCAGTTTTTTCGCACACATGGAGGAAATAGACCTTTGCTGGCGTTTGCGAAGCCGTGGACAACGTATCGTTTGTATTCCTCAAAGTAAAGTATATCATGTAGGCGGGGGGACGCTAAGCACCGAAAGCCCTTATAAAACTTATTTGAATTACCGGAACAACCTGTTGATGCTGTATAAAAACCTGCCGGAGAACTCGCTGAGGAAAACAATGTTTATCCGTTATTTTTTTGATTATCTGGCAGCACTTCACTTGTTTCTGACAGGGCGTATTGCAAATGCCTTTAAGATTTTTGTGGCTCGGAGGCATTATAAAAAGCTGCGTGGAAAATATGATGATAAAAGAAGGGAGAATATTCAACACTCGGCAGTGCTGAATATCCCTGAAATTTTGCCCCGAAGCATAGTGTTGCAGTATTACTTCAAGGGTAAGAATACTTATAATAAACTGTGGCGAAAATAAAGTAGAGGCGGTTTTCTTGGGTTTTAGTTATATAATCAAGCTAAAACCGGAAGATAAGTAAAGATTTTTTATTATTAAGAGCCTTTATCTTTATTTTATCAAATAAAATAGGTAATATTGCATATTAATAGAATTAAGCAAAGGAAGGTTATTTACATGAAACAGGTTGAAATTCCATATATTCCCTCTCTCGACAGTGTTAGCATAGAAGGTGGGGTTGGAGAAGTTTTGGACAATGAAGGAAAGCGGGAAGCCGTTGATATACTGAATTGGCCAAAGTTATTCAGTTACCGGCCGATAACAACTTTTTCCGTAGCTTATTCGCAAACCGCTTTGTACATTAAATTTAATGTACATGGCAGCATGCTTAGGGCAATATATACAGAAGACCAAGAGCCTGTGTACGAGGATAGCTGTGTAGAATTTTTCTGCATGAAGCCGGGAGATGATTACTATATGAATTTTGAATTTAATTGTATCGGAACTTGTTTGGCAACAAGGCGTAAGGGTAGGGATGCTGATGTCCGTCCATTGTCGGCGGAAGAAATGCAACTGATTAAAAGACATTCCTCTTTAGGACGTCGTGCTTTTAAAGAAATGGAAGGGATGTTTACATGGGACTTGGTGGTTAAAATTCCATTTTCATTGCTGGGTGTTGAAGAAGGAAACATGTCGGACTATTTCATGGGTAACTTTTATAAATGTGCCGACGGTACAGAATCACCTCACTATCTCAGTTGGTCTCCTATAAACACGGAATCGCCCGATTTTCACAGACCTGAATTTTTTGGAAAACTGATTTTAAAGAAATAAGTATAAAACAAAAAAACTTTCGAGTAAAATCGAAAGTTTTTTTGTTTTGGTAAGTATTTGATAAGAATTTAATTTCAGCGAACAATACTTGTAACTCGTAACTAATTTCTTGTAACTGCTGTTTAGTATCTGTAATGTTCCGGTTTATATGGCCCATCTTGAGTTACACCGATATAAGCGGCTTGTTCCGGTGTTAACTTTGTGAGTTTAACCCCCAGTTGTTCCAAGTGTAAACGGGCAACTTCTTCGTCCAGATGTTTGGGCAAACGATATACACCCACTTCATATGCTTTTGTATAAAGTTCGATTTGAGCTAAAGTCTGGTTGGTAAAAGAATTGCTCATCACGAATGAAGGGTGCCCGGTGGCACAGCCCAAGTTTACCAATCGGCCGTCGGCCAACAGTAAAATACTGTGTCCATCAGGGAAAATGTATTTATCAACCTGCGATTTTATATTAACGTGTTGTATAGCGGGGAATCGTTTTAATTTGTCCACCTGTATCTCATTGTCAAAATGCCCGATGTTGCATACAATAGCTCCGTCTTTCATTTTTTCCATATGTTCGATACGGATAATGTCACGGTTTCCGGTGGTGGTAACATACAGGTTTCCTTCGGGTAGCGCATCCTCTACAGTACACACTTCAAATCCCTCCATTGCTGCTTGAAGTGCACAGATAGGGTCAATCTCGGTAACCAACACCCGTGCCCCATATGCACGCATCGACCTTGCACACCCTTTTCCTACGTCGCCATAACCGCACACAACCACCACTTTTCCTGCCAGCATAATGTCGGTAGCGCGCTTAATACCATCGGCAAGAGACTCGCGGCAACCATAAAGATTGTCGAATTTCGATTTAGTAACCGAATCGTTCACATTGAATGCAGGAAATAGAAGTTTACCTTGCTCCATCATTTGGTACAAGCGGTGAACACCTGTTGTAGTTTCTTCCGAAACACCTTTTATTTCAGTAGCCATTCTTGTCCAGATGCCATTATCTTCTTTAAGTACCTTCTTCAATATATTATATAACTCTTGTTCATCTTCGCCATCCGTAGCTTTGTTCAATACCGAGGAATCTTTTTCGGCTTCAACACCCACGTGTATCATCATGGTAGCATCACCGCCATCATCTACAATTACAGTTGGTCCTTTATGCCCGTCAAAAGTCAATGCCTGAAGCGTACACCACCAATATTCCTCTAATGTTTCGCCTTTCCAAGCAAAAACCGGAACACCAGTTGCAGCAATAGCCGCAGCAGCATGGTCTTGGGTCGAATAAATATTACAACTACACCAACGCACTTGTGCCCCCAGTTCCACTAACGTTTCAATAAGTACAGCCGTTTGTATGGTCATATGCAGCGAGCCCATGATGCGTGCGCCTTTAAGAGGCTTCTCTTTTCCGTATTTTTCTCTTAATGCCATTAAGCCGGGCATCTCTTTTTCGGCAAGTTCTATCTCTTTACGCCCGAACTCCGCAAGCGACATATCAGCCACTTTGTATGGCAGATTACTAAATACATTTGAATTCATGAATTTTTTATTTGAATATGAAGTGCAAAAGTATAACTTTTTATCCTAAGCCGAAAAAGTTTTTCGACTAAGGCAAAACCATGTTGCGAGTTGTGGATTTTTACCTTATATATATAAAGGACAAAAATCTCTGAATATTCGTCTCTTTTTAAACTTTAGTAATATCATTCAGCAAAGCTCCACCTTGTTCGTTTAGTAAACAACCGAGAGTAAGATGATTTTAAAATCTTCCGGCAGTTAAACTCTTTTTTTGAGCTTGCTTATTATTAGCATTCGTAGGTACGCTACAATTATAAATAAAGTAGCGTGCCTGCGGCACGTATGTATTTGAATAATTTAATTAGAATTTATAGCCCTCGCTTACATGGGGGGAGATTATATGGGGAGGATTTATAGCTTTGCGTCAAACGGATGAAGCAGGTTTTCATATTCTTCCAGTTCCACACGGTAGGCACCTACTAATAAATTGAATTTGATGCCAACAGGAATTTTATTTTTATCGTCGCTAAACCATATTATCATGTCTTCCTTTTTCTGAAAAATACTTTCCGTATCCATGATTGGAGAAAACTTGTGGCAGCGATACGTGTTTTTGTTAATCGTAATATCTTCCTTTCCTTTATATACCACATACATGGGGAAGTGTGTGTTGCGATACAGGACGGGAAGTTCTATCACCTCGTCGGGCGACAAGTTATCCCAATTCATCCTTCTGAAATAGTAAACAACAGAAACGATATCGAAAGTTTCTTTTTCTAAATTTATCAGCGTATCAGTCTTGTTGCTGGATGCATATAGCTCGTTCTGGAAAAACCTTGTTTCATTATAATATCTGTATTTCCCTTCGCTGAGGTTCATTACCGATAAATACGGTAGTCCGCTATCAATATCATGATAACTTTCGTATATATCATGGAGCTTATACAGTTGGTCGATAAATCCGGTAGTTTTGGCAGTCACTATCGAGTGAAATACCGGAGTGCTATCGATTTCACCCTTTTTTGTTTCAAAATTAGCATAACCGGCATTAATAAAACCATACCTTATTTTATACTTAAGCGTTTCTCCCTGTTTAAAAACAGGCTCGTTTGCAAACACAGTAGTAGTTATAAGTACTATTATAAGCAATAATGTATTTCTCTTTCTCGTCATAAGAACAAATAAAAACAATAAAATCCCTGCAATAATACAAAAGTTAGACCACAATAATAAACATTTAATTTATTTAAACCTTATGTATGCAATCAATTATTACCGGAATTGCAGGAGTTTTATATCACAAATTAAGATAGCTTTCATTACAAACAAACAAAACTTTTAAAAGTTTAGGATATTCTTAAAAAAATATTTGTACAATAATTGTTTGTCAATCAGCAGTTTCTTACTTATTCCGTTTTTTACCCCTGAATTATTTTAAAGAAATCATTTTTTTATAACCAAACATTTTCTATCTTTGCACCCGCTTTAGGACGTTAAAGCACGGGTGATGAAAAGAACCGGATTATAACTCTCTTGTTTTCAGTTGTTTTGAAAAAAAAGTGTTTTACAGCACAAAAAAGGGTAAAAATAATTTGTATAATAAAAAAAGAGTTTCTATTTTTGCACCCGCTTAGAGAACGAAGGGTTGTTCAGTTTAAACAGCCGAATAGTTTAAAACAAACGAGTTTTAAGAAAGTTCAAAAAAAGTTTCAAAAAATTTTGGTAGGATAAAAAAAAGGTTTACCTTTGCAATCCGTTTCGCTAAATAAAAAATAGCACACGCCAAAAGCGGTTAGGACAAGCGCGTTCCTTCCGAGAAAAAGCAGCCGGTAGCACCGGTTTGGCAAACAAGCACAACACGACATATAAAGTTTAGCCGCTTTATGTATCACATATAAAGCAGAGTATTTGCGCGAGCAAGTCCGGGAATTTTTCCCACTGCACAAGAAGATCTTTGAATAAAATTGAACAACAAATGTAGTATAAGGAAAGGTAAAAGTTTTTTTTATAATACCGTCAAAAAACCTATAATTACGATATAATCTTGAGCTAAAAAAATAAAAAGATACAACGAAGAGTTTGATCCTGGCTCAGGATGAACGCTAGCGACAGGCCTAACACATGCAAGTCGAGGGGCAGCGGGGTTTAGCAATAGACCGCCGGCGACCGGCGCACGGGTGCGTAACACGTATGCAATCTACCTGTAAGTGGGGAATAACCCGGAGAAATCCGGACTAATACCGCATAACACTGTTTTTTCGCATGGAAGAACAGTTAAACATTTATGGCTTACAGATGAGCATGCGCATGATTAGCTAGTTGGCGGGGTAACGGCCCACCAAGGCAACGATCATTAGGGGTTCTGAGAGGAAGGTCCCCCACACTGGTACTGAGACACGGACCAGACTCCTACGGGAGGCAGCAGTGAGGAATATTGGTCAATGGACGCAAGTCTGAACCAGCCAAGTCGCGTGAAGGATGACTGCCCTATGGGTTGTAAACTTCTTTTGTGAAGGAATAAAACGTCTTACGTGTAAGATTTTGTATGTACTTTACGAATAAGCATCGGCTAACTCCGTGCCAGCAGCCGCGGTAATACGGAGGATGCAAGCGTTATCCGGATTTATTGGGTTTAAAGGGTGCGTAGGCGGGATATCAAGTCAGTGGTGAAAGTTTGCAGCTTAACTGTAAAATTGCCGTTGAAACTGGTGTTCTTGAGTGCAGTAGAGGCAGGCGGAATGTGTAGTGTAGCGGTGAAATGCTTAGATATTACACAGAACCCCAATTGCGAAGGCAGCCTGCTGGACTGTAACTGACGCTGAGGCACGAAAGCGTGGGTATCAAACAGGATTAGATACCCTGGTAGTCCACGCAGTAAACGATGAATACTAACTGTTTGCGATACACAGTAAGCGGTACAGCGAAAGCGTTAAGTATTCCACCTGGGGAGTACGTTCGCAAGAATGAAACTCAAAGGAATTGACGGGGGCCCGCACAAGCGGAGGAACATGTGGTTTAATTCGATGATACGCGAGGAACCTTACCCGGGCTTGAAATGCTATCGACCGTCTAAGAGATTAGACTTCCAGCAATGGCGATAGTGTAGGTGCTGCATGGTTGTCGTCAGCTCGTGCCGTGAGGTGTCGGCTTAAGTGCCATAACGAGCGCAACCCCTATCATTAGTTGCTAACAGGTGATGCTGAGGACTCTAGTGAGACTGCCACCGTAAGGTGTGAGGAAGGTGGGGATGACGTCAAATCAGCACGGCCCTTACGTCCGGGGCGACACACGTGTTACAATGGAGGGTACAACGGGCAGCTACCTGGCGACAGGATGCTAATCTCTAAAAACCCTTCTCAGTTCGGATTGGAGTCTGCAACTCGACTCCATGAAGCTGGATTCGCTAGTAATCGCGCATCAGCCACGGCGCGGTGAATACGTTCCCGGGCCTTGTACACACCGCCCGTCAAGCCATGGAAGCCGGGGGTACCTAAAGTACGTAACCGCAAGGAGCGTCCTAGGGTAAAACTGGTGACTGGGGCTAAGTCGTAACAAGGTAGCCGTACCGGAAGGTGCGGCTGGAACACCTCCTTTCTGGAGCGATAGATTATAACCTTGATTATAAGTAAAGGTATTATGTCCAAAAAGAGCTCCTTTCTTTATACTGCCACGTTGTTTGATTAAAAAAATGATACAAAGCCCAGCATCAAATGCTAATTATTAATGATTAATTATTAGTTAGTAAGCGAAAAGAGGGTAGAACTCAATGAAAATAATAATTAATCATTAAACATTAATCATTAATAATTGTCATTGACAACAGCCAGTCCTATAGCTCAGTTGGTTAGAGCGCTACACTGATAATGTAGAGGTCGGCAGTTCAACTCTGCCTGGGACTACAACAACAATTATTAATTAATAATTATAAATTAATAATTAAAACCACGGGGGATTAGCTCAGTTGGCTTAGAGCACCTGCCTTGCACGCAGGGGGTCAAGGGTTCGAGTCCCTTATTCTCCACCAAAAGTAAGTAAACAAGTTTGCAGTATACAAGCAAACAAGATTACAAGACGGAGAAAAACACACTTACAAACGAGTAGGTGCAGTAAAAAGAAGAACAAAAAACACTGAAAAGACGATTTGACGGATTGAACCCCGGAAAAATCACGGTTCCAATAATAATTGAACATTAGAAATTAACAATTGGAAAGAAGATCTTTGACATATTGGAAAAAGAGAAAAAAGTAGTAAAGCAACTGCAATATTAAATACAATAGAGCAAGACAACAAGTAGAAAGTAAAAAGTAGCAAGTGAAAAGTAGCAATACTTTAACCTTTACACTTTGACCTTTCAACTTCAAAAAAAATAAAGAAGCAAGAGAAGGGCAGACGGTGGATGCCTTGGCTTCGGGAGGCGATGAAGGACGTGACAAGCTGCGATAAGCCAGGAGTAGGAGCAAATATCCCTTAATCCCTGGATTTCCGAATGGGGCAACCCGGCTGGCTGAAGGCCAGTCACACTACCATGTAGTGAGCAAACCCTGGGAACTGAAACATCTAAGTACCAGGAGGAAGAGAAAACAAAAGTGATTCCGCAAGTAGTGGCGAGCGAACGCGGATTAGCCCAAACCATATCTGTAGCAATGCACATATGGGGTTGTAGGACTGCGACATTCGATATAAAATTCAATTAGAAGCTTTCTGGAAAGTAATGCCAAAGAGGGTGATAGCCCCGTATAAGTACGATTTTATATTGATAGCAGTATCCTGAGTAGCGCGGGACACGAGAAATCCTGTGTGAATCTGCCGGGACCATCCGGTAAGGCTAAATACTCCCCGAAGACCGATAGTGAACCAGTACCGTGAGGGAAAGGTGAAAAGAACCTCGAACAGAGGAGTGAAATAGACCCTGAACCCGTCTGCCTACAAGCGGTCGGAGCAGCTTCGTGCTGTGACGGCGTGCCTTTTGCATAATGAACCTACGAGTTACTCTTACTAGCAAGGTTAAGCACTTCAGGTGCGCAGCCGAAGCGAAAGCGAGTCTTAACAGGGCGCCATAGTTAGTAGGAGTAGACGCGAAACCAAGTGATCTACCCTTGAGCAGGTTGAAGGTTGGGTAACACCAACTGAAGGACCGAACCGGTTGACGTTGAAAAGTCTTCGGATGACTTGAGGGTAGGGGTGAAAGGCTAATCAAACTTGGAGATAGCTCGTACTCCCCGAAATGCATTTAGGTGCAGCGTGTGTATTGAGTTTATAAGAGGTAGAGCGACTGATTGGATGCGAGGGTTTCACCGCCTATCAAGTCCTGATAAACTCCGAATGCTTATAAATGCTTACACGCAGTGAGGGCATGGGTGCTAAGGTCCATGTCCGAGAGGGAAAGAACCCAGACCATCAGCTAAGGTCCCCAAATATACGCTAAGTTGAATTAACGAAGTCGAACTGCAGCGACAGCTAGGATGTTGGCTTGGAAGCAGCCATTCATTTAAAGAGTGCGTAACAGCTCACTAGTCGAGCGGTTTGGCATGGATAATAATCGGGCATTAAGCGTATTACCGAAGCTATGGGATATGTATATATCGGTAGGGGAGCATTCCAGTCGGCGTCGAAGGCGTAAGATAACTTACTCTGGAGCGTCTGGAAAAGCAAATGTAGGTATAAGTAACGATAAGAGGTGCGAGAAACACCTCCGCCGAAAGACTAAGGATTCCTGATCAACGCTAATCGGATCAGGGTTAGTCGGGGCCTAAGGTATAGCCGACAGGCGAAGCCGATGGAAGAACCGGTTAATATTCCGGTACTACTTATAAGAGTGATGTGGGGACGGAGTAGTGAAAGTCCTGCGTGCTGACGGAATAGCACGTTGAAGGGTGTAGACGTTGATAAAAGTAGGCAAATCCGCTTTTAGAGTCGAACCTGATAGTACCGAGAGTACTTGTACAATCGGATATGGATGTAATCAGACTCCCAAGAAAATCCGCTAAACTTAATCTTATGAGTACCCGTACCATAAACCGACACAGGTGGTCGCGTAGAGAATACTAAGGCGCTCGAGTGATTCACAGCTAAGGAATTAGGCAAAATAGTCCCGTAACTTAGGGAGAAGGGACGCCTACCCATGTTGAGTGGGAGGCCGCAGAGAAATGGAGAAGGCGACTGTTTATCAAAAACATAGGGCTTTGCAAATTCGTAAGAAGAAGTATAAGGCCTGACACCTGCCCGGTGCTGGAAGGTTAAGAGGAGATGTTAGAGGTAACTCGAAGCATTGAATTGAAGCCCCAGTAAACGGCGGCCGTAACTATAACGGTCCTAAGGTAGCGAAATTCCTTGTCGGGTAAGTTCCGACCTGCACGAATGGTGTAACGATCTTCTCACTGTCTCAGCTGTGAGCTCGGTGAAATTGTAGTATCGGTGAAGATGCCGATTACCCGCAATGGGACGAAAAGACCCCGTGAACCTTTACTGCAACTTTACATTGTATCTGGGCAACAGATGTGTAGGATAGGCCGGAGGCTTTGAAGCGGGCACGCCAGTGTTCGTGGAGCCATCCTTGAAATACGGCCCTTCTGTTGTTTGGGTCCTAACTCGCGGATGCGAGGACACTGTATGGTGGGTAGTTTGACTGGGGTGGTCGCCTCCAAAAGTGTAACGGAGGCTTCCAAAGGTGCGCTCAGGCCGATTGGTAACCGGTCGTAGAGTATAATGGTATAAGCGCGCTTGACTGAGAGACCAACAAGTCGATCAGGTAGGAAACTAGGGCATAGTGATCCGGTGGTTCCGTATGGAAGGGCCATCGCTCAAAGGATAAAAGGTACTCCGGGGATAACAGGCTGATCATTCCCAAGAGCTCATATCGACGGAATGGTTTGGCACCTCGATGTCGGCTCGTCACATCCTGGGGCTGGAGAAGGTCCCAAGGGTTGGGCTGTTCGCCCATTAAAGTGGCACGCGAGCTGGGTTCAGAACGTCGTGAGACAGTTCGGTCTCTATCTATTGTGGGCGTAGGATATTTGCGGAGGTCTGACACTAGTACGAGAGGACCGTGTTGGACGAACCTCTGGTCGACGGGTTGTTTCGCCAGGAGCATTGCCCGGTAGCCACGTTCGGTTTGGATAAGTGCTGAAAGCATCTAAGCACGAAGCCATCTTCAAGATAAGATATCCATGAGGGTCGTTGTAGATGACAACGTTGATAGGTTACAGGTGTACAACAGAGATGTAGAGCCGAGTAATACTAATCGCCCGAAATGCTTTTTTAGTGCCTTATTGTATTTGATAGGGCTAGTAGTTAATAGCTAATAGTTAGTAGTTTCTTCACAGCTTTTTCTCTTTTTGCCGATAGTCATAACCAGTTAGTAGTGACTAGCTGCCAGCTACAAGTAAAGATAAAATATAATTACTTGTAACTTGTAACTTGTAACTTGTAACTAATAACTTATTTTAGGTGGTTATAGCGTCAGGGTTCCACCTCTTCCCATTCCGAACAGAGAAGTTAAGCCTGACAGCGCCGATGGTACTGCAATTATGTGGGAGAGTAGGTCGCCGCCATTTTTAAATGAAAACTCCTTCAGA
>NZ_QVMH01000039.1 GCF_010501035.1 Paludibacter sp. 221 | reverse complement strand
CATATGCAAGGATAACGACTCTAATATGTGCTAATGACAATGAATGGACACGAATCCGGATTTTTAACAATTTAATCCGATTAATAACACTCTTAACTTAATCGGACACACAAACACTCATTTTTTACTCCGCAAAGATATAACCTTTTATCTGCTTCAAGAAAATTTTTAAGATTTTATTGTTCTTTTTTCTTTCGGAATTCAGCCAGACAAGGAGGATATCGCAAAATATCTAACTTGTAACATTAGAACATAAGAGTATTTTTATTATTTTTGCAGATATTTATTTTACGTTTTATTTTTCTGAAAAAAACTAATTATGAATAATATAAAAATTGCTGTTATTGGATTAGGATATGTTGGATTGCCCCTGGCTATTGAGTTTGGGAAAAAGTACAGTGTTTTAGGATACGACATTAACCAAAAGAGGGTATCTGAATTGCAGAGTGGGCACGATCATACTTTGGAGGCTGACTTGGATAGTATGAATATGGCGATGACGCTAAAAAAGACTGACGGAAATACCGGACTTTCATTTTCGGCAGAAGAGAATGACTTAAAAGACTATAACGTATATATAGTAACCGTACCAACTCCCATTGATAATTTTAACACTCCCGACTTAAAACCTCTTCTAAGTGCGTCTGCTATGATTGGCAGGGTTATTAAAAAAGGAGATATTGTAATTTACGAATCAACAACATATCCGGGTTGTACCGAGGAAGATTGTATCCCGGTAATAGAAAAGATATCAGGTCTTAAATTCAATGTCGAGTTTTTTGCCGGTTACAGTCCGGAGCGAATCAATCCCGGTGATAAAGAAAATACTTTAACAAAAATAAAGAAAGTTACATCAGGCTCTACCCCCGAAATAGCCGATAAAGTGGATGCGCTATATTCCTCAATCATTACCGCCGGCACGCATAAAGCACCAAACATTAAAGTTGCCGAAGCATCCAAGATAATTGAAAATGCGCAAAGAGATGTAAATATATCGTTTGTGAACGAATTAGCTCTTATTTTCGAAAGAATAGGTATTGATACTACAGATGTTCTAGAGGCTGCCGGAACAAAATGGAACTTCCTGAAATACAGACCGGGATTGGTTGGAGGTCACTGTATTAGTGTCGACCCTTATTACTTGGCAAGCAAAGCCGAAACATTGGGCTATGTACCTCAGGTTATTTTATCCGGAAGAAGGGTGAACAATAGTATTGGGCCTTTCATTGCCAATAAAGTTCTGAAGTTGATGATTCAGAAAGAGCACAAAATAAAAGGTGCGAATGCTCTGATTTTAGGAATTACCTTTAAAGAAAATTGTCCTGACATACGCAACACCAAAGTAGTGGATATATATAAGGAGTTATGCGAATTTGGGGTAAATGTGGATATATATGACCCATGGGCATGTACCGAAGAAATAAAGGAAGAATATGGCATTGAAATAATCAAGAAAATTGATGAACAAAAAGAGTACAGTGCTATTATACTAACCGTTGCTCATGAAGAATTTAAGGCTTTTAATTTTGAAAAATACCATAATAAAGGAACCGTCATTTATGATGCAAAAGCATTCATAGACAGAAGATGGGTTAATGGCAGGTTGTAAAAGTTTTTTAAGAAAAAGTAAGCCCACTTTCTTTTATTATAAAAACTGTATGGCACCAAACGAGGAGCTAATTGATAGTTTATTATTGTTTTCCGGCTTAAATTCATTAAGCTAGAAACATAAAGAAGGAACTTGCAATGAAGAAGTTGAAAAATTTCAAAAATAACTTTACATTAGCTTAAAGCATCGTTTTAAATGTCTGAAAATAGCAATAAAAAGATTGCAAAAAACACAGTAATACTATACCTGAGACTATTTGTTACAATGTTAGTCTCTTTATATACATCTCGTATTGTATTACAAGTTTTAGGTGTCCAAGATTATGGAACTTACACTATTGTTGGAGGGATAGTTGCGTTATTTTCTTTCTTAAATAACGCAATGACAACGGCAACCCAACGTTTTCTTAATTTTGAATTAGGGAAAAAAAATTTATCTGGTGCTACCCGTATATTCAGTATGAGTTTGACCACTCATGTAAGCATTGGGATTATGTTAATAATCTTGGGTGAAACACTCGGCTTATGGTTTCTTAATACTCAAATAAATATTCCCGCAGAAAGAATGCTTGCCGCAAACTGGGTATATCAGTTTTCCCTGCTTTCATTTTTTGTAAAAATCATACGGACACCATATCAGGCAAGTATTGTTGCCTTTGAAAAATTTTCTTTTTACGCATTTGCAGGGATTATTGAAGTTGCATTAACCCTATTTGTAGCATTTGTTTTGAAGTTTACTCAATACGATAAATTAATTATTTATGGTGGATTGCTATTTGTTGTAACAGTTATAATTAATTTGACATATTGGATTTATTGTCGATTGAAACTTGAAATTTGCCATTATAAATTCTTTTGGAACAAAAGTTTATATTTCGAGTTAATAAGTTTTTCGGGCTGGAGTTTATTTGGAAGTGTTGCCAATATCGGAGCACAACAAGGATTAAACATTTTAGTAAATATTTTTTATGGGGTAGTTGTAAATGCGGCAATGGGAATTGCAAACCAGGTAACAACAGCAATAAATTCATTTGTTTCAAATTTTCAATTAGCATTTAACCCTCAGATAGTAAAATCATATGCTGCTAATGACAAAGAGCAATTCATGAGTTTAGTATTCCGTACTTCAAAATACTCTTACTTCTTATTATTCCTAATATCATTACCCATCCTGCTTTCAATGGATTATTTATTGAATATCTGGCTTGACAACGTGCCTGAATATGCAGCTATTTTTTGCCAATTAATGTTGATATTCTGTTTAACCGATGCTATAGCGGCTCCATTATGGATGTCGGTTCAAGCCATAGGACAAATAAGAAACTATCAATTAATTATCAGCACCATCATTTTTCTTAATTTACCACTATCCTATATTGTGTTAAAATTAGGTTATCCTGTCGAAAGTGTTTTATATATCCGTATATTTGTTAACATAGTGGCTTTTTTGTTCAGGATAATCTATTTGCAGAAAAAAATCCAATTAAATGCAAGCCAATATATTAAAGATGTTGTTTTAAGGACAATAGTTGTTAGCCTTTTATCGGTTATTATTCCCTTAGTTTTGAAAAATTATATTGACAACAATAGCATTATCGGATTTATTTTAATGACAGTATCTTCAATTTTATGCACAGGATTGGCAATATATTTATTAGGACTAAATAAACATGAAAAAATGTTTATAAAACATACTCTTTTAAACAAGCTCCGGAGATGAATAATGTTTCTAAAATGAAGGGATGTTATGGTTGTGGAGTTTGTAACATGGCCTGTCCTAAAAATATCATTTCAATCAAGCTCAATGCTGATGGCTTTTATGAGCCCGAAGTTGATAATTCACTATGCATAGAATGTGGGCTATGCTTGTCTGTATGTGCCTACAACGATGATAATATTTCTTTGCCGGAAAAAAGAGTAGAAATAAAATCTTATGCATCCTGGAGCAAAAATGATAAAGTACGATACGATTGTTCCTCCGGAGGTATTGGATTCGAAATAGGAAAATATTTACTTGAAAATGGATACAAAGCTTGTGGGGTACGCTACAATGCTCATTCGAAAAGAGCAGAGCATTTTATCGCATACGAGCCTAAAGAGTATTTAGCAAGTATCGGGTCTAAATATATTCAGAGTTATACTGTCGATGCATTTTCTCAGGTCAATAAAAAAGAAAAGTATTTAATCACCGGTACTCCTTGCCAGATAGATTCGTTCCGTCGATACATAAAAAAGTTTAAGGTTGAGGATAATTTTGTTTTGATGGACTTTTTTTGCCATGGAGTGCCTTCTATGCTGATGTGGGAAAAATACTTAAAGTCTATTGAAAATCAAACAGGCAATATACATTCAGTATCATGGAGAGATAAGCAGTTTGGATGGCATGATTCATGGGCTATGAATATTAGTGGCGAAAAGAGTAATCATTTTTCATTATTTACTAAAGGAAATTTATTTTATAAATTTTTCTTAAGCGATACTTGTTTAGGAAAAGCATGTTATGATAAATGCAAATACAAATTGGCCAAATCTTCTGCTGACATACGCATTGGTGATTTATGGGGCAACACCTATCGGCACAATGAAGAAGGAGTCAGCGGGCTTATTGTGTTTTCTGAAAGAGGAAAAGAGATTATTGAAAACATGCAGATTTGTAAATTACAAGAAATCACAACTGAAATTGTGACCGAAGGACAAATGAAACATTCGCCAAGTAAGATGTTCAGTCCATATATTATAAAAAAACTGAAAAGTAAAAAAACAATAGAAAGCATCTCAAAACACCTAATGTTAGTAACTTTACTACGACGTATCAACCGGAAAATAAAAACAATTATAACGAGATGAAAAAAGTTGGAATACTTTCGATGCAAAGAGTAGTTAATTACGGTTCTTTTTTACAGGCTTATGCGCTGAAAGAAATAATTAAATCATTAGATATTGTTGATATATGTTTCATTGATATAAAAAATGGAGTTCAGTTAAATGAGTATAATGTAAATACAATAACAGGAAAAAATAGGATAAAAAGAATCTTATCCGAATTCTTCTCACGGAATTTTTTCCAGAACATTCGTAAATGGTTTTTCTTTTTCATTTTAAAAAGACAATTTAAGAATAAGTTTTACACAATGTTGGAACTTGACAAGCCCAATCCCGGACATTTTGATTTAGTTGTAATAGGTAGTGATGAAGTGTTTAATTTTTCACAAAAAACACCTTGGGGATTTACCACTCAATTATATGGAGAAATTAAAAATACAGATAAAATTATTAGTTATGCAGGCTCTTTTGGCAATACAACGTTAAAAACAATAAAGCAACATAATCTTTCTGAAAAAATAGTCTCAGGGCTTAAAAAGATGTCTTCAATATCAGTCAGAGACAAAAACTCTGCAGATATTGTCTCTGAATTAATAAATGAAACCCCCTTAATTCATCTCGACCCAGTTTTGGCTTATGATTTCTCAAAAGAGATTGAAAATGCAAAACAGCCGGACTTGAAAAATTACATAATTATATATTCTTATCAGGGACGTATACATGAAAAAGATGAGATAGAAGCAATTTGCAAATTCGCAAAAGAAAATCACAAAAAATTAATTTCTATTTTTTGTATTTACGATTGGTGTGATAAAGCTATTATTCCCTCTACACCTTTTGATGTTTTAGCATGGTTCAAATATGCCGATTATGTTATAACAGATACTTTTCATGGAACTATTTTCTCTATAATAAATCAAGTTAATTTTTGTTCGTTAATAAGAGAATCCAACAAAGAAAAATTAGGTTATCTTCTTGAGGGATTGCAATTAAGTAATCGTGCTGTATATTCTGCACAGCAAATAAGTATTACCCTAAATGAAAACATCGAATATAAGACAACTAATAAGGTAATAAATGAAGAAAGAATGTGTACAAGAAACTATCTGACTGCGTATTTATCCTAAATCTTATTTGATAATTGAAATAATTATTGTTTGTAATATTTTATTGACACATACATTCATGCTGTTATTATTCAATATAATTTTTTGTTTATCCGCTGTTTTATTTACTATAATGGCTCCGGATAAATACTCTTATAACTTCTGTCTGTTTGTTGTAATAATATTTTTATTTCAGAATTTAATTTATTTTTTACTGAAAAAAGAAAAAGGAATCATCTCTTTTGAATTCTTTTTCTTTATTTCTTTTGCAGCTACAAATTTCATTTATCCTATTGTTTATTATCCTACAAATCCAAATTATTCTTTTTTCGGATATTACCCGATTAATGATGATGTTATATCAAAGTCAACAGCGCTAGCATATCTTGCATATTCCTTCTATATGCTAGGGATAACAACAATAAAAAAGCGAAACGAATCTCTTATAAGCGCTAATAATTTTATTTTCACAGAAAAATCACAAAAAAGACTATTTTTATTATTCCTTTTATTTTTCGTATCATACGCAGCCACCGGAGGAATTGCTGCCCTGAGAGACGTCTATTCCGGAGACGGGAACATAAAAGAGATAGAGTTATACTCCTACTTTAAGATACTGTTCATTGCATGTGCTTACCTGTCGGCAATGTTTGTTTTAAGGCATAAGAATCAACTGAGACTAAGTGTTCCTCTGATTTTTTTGGGATTAGTGTGTTTAATTCTTCTTTCTACCGGCACAAGAGGGTCTGTTATCTCAATCATCTTGATATTAATTGTAGCGTACAATCAGTACATTAAAAAGATATCACTCATAAAAGCTTCTGTTTTAGTTTTCTTCGGAGCTTTTATTTTAACGATGATAACCTTTTTAAGAACTCAAAACATATTTGAACAAAGTTGGGTTAACAATACTGACAACGTAGAAATAGAAAGTGTTTTTGATTTATTTTTCGATTTGGTTATTAACAATAGAAACTTATATGCTTTAGTTGATTTTTCAGATACGTTTTCTCATACATATTTTGTGAGTATGCTTTCTGATTTTCTCTCCATAATACCTGGACTATTTGGATATGTAGCAAATAATATTAATGTACCGATAGAGCTAATTACAAGTGGCGAATTACCAACTTATTTAGAATTGGGAACAGGCTCTACTTTTGGATTAGGAACAAATTTGGTGGGAGAAGCTTATCTCACATTTAGTTATCCGGGGGTTATTGTGTTCTTTTTTTTAATTGGTTTCATAATAAAATATACCCGAACAAAAGCCGATTCTAATATTTATGCTTACGTCATATATTATTTATTCGTAGGATATTCCGTTTCTTACCCCCGGCTTCCGATCATTTTTAATTCGAGATTTATCGTTTGGAGTTTGTTTATAGTATGGGGATTATATAAGTTTCAGCAGATAGAAATGAATAAAAAAACAAAATATGACTTGAATGTGAGTAAAGATAGTGAACAATGAAATTACTCTATTTTATACCAGCATTATACAATTCGGGAGGCATGGAACGGGTTCTTTCCGAGAAGATGAATTATTTGGTTCGTGAGTATAACAATTACGAAATTATTGTTGTGACTACAGAGCAATTAGGACGGCCTGTTTTTTTTCCTTTAGATGAACAGATAAAACAGATACACCTTGACATTGACTTTAACAACCATTATCAAGAGCCTCTATTGAAAAAATTTATACACCATAAACAAAAACTTAAGTCATACAAAAAAAATATAATACAAATATTATCCGAACATAAGCCCGACATTTGCATCTCCTTGTGTGGAAAGGAGATAGAGTTTTTATATAAAATAAAAGACTCAACTATAAAAATAGCTGAAATTCATTTTTCCATGAATGTAAGAGAACAATTTATATCTCGAAAAGGGAATTATTTGTGGAAGATGCTTGGAAAAATACGAACACTACAACTAAAAAAACAGACCAAAAGTCTGGATAAATTAGTAGTATTAACCCAAAATGATAAAAAACAGTGGGAAAAAACCCATAAAAACATAATTGTAATATCCAATCCAAACCCACTTAAACCAAAAGAGTATTTGTATAACAATGAAAGTAGAACGGTCATCTCTGTCGGACGGTTAGATTACCAAAAAGGATATGACCGATTGATTGACACATGGAAAATTGTAGCTGAAAAGTATCCCGATTGGCAGCTAAACATATTTGGGAGCGGAGAAGATAAAAATGCACTTACTAAACAAATAAAGCAGAATCACTTAGAAAAGGACATCCATCTCAAAGGAATATCAAATAAAATAGAAGAAGAATATTATAAAAGCTCTTTCTATGTGATGAGTTCGCGTTACGAAGGGCTACCAATGGTACTAATTGAAGCTATGGCATGCGGTTTGCCGGCTATATCTTTTGATTGTGAACATGGTCCGCGGGAGATTATCGTAAATGATATGAACGGATTTCTCGTCCCTGCCTTTGATATAAACGGATTAGCTGAAAAAATTATACTTTTAATTGAAAACGAAGAAAAAAGGATAGAGATGTCTTTTAATGCATACGAAACTGTAAAAACATATAATATTTCAGCTATAATGAAGCAATGGGACACTTTGTTTCACTCTTTAATATCTTAGGAGCAGCGACCCACAAAGAACAAAATGAATAATAAAAAACATATCATAGTAAATGCAACTGCCTCCCGCACAAGTGGGGCACTTACTATATTAAATCAGTTTGTCGAAAACACCCCAAACAACAATCTTAATTTTATTATATTTGTAGACGAATCCTATAAGCCCGTTATTACAAAGCCAAATTTAGAATTTGTATTCTTAAACAAACGTTCTTTTATCAAACGCTTTATATGGGATGCCTGGGGATTAAAAAAATGGTTAAAACAGCGTAACATCATCCCTGATAGCACAATATCCTTGCAAAATACTAATTTTCGTACTAAAAAAGATATTCCAAACTATATATATTATCATCAACCCATGCCACTATACTCCTATAAATGGAGGTTTTTCAAATCAACAGAAAGAGTATTTTGGTTTTACAAGAATATCTATCCTTTCTTCGTAAATTTGTTTATCAATAAACAAACAGAAGTATTTGTTCAGCTTGATTGGATAAAAAAAGAATTTGTACGGAAATACAATTTTAATGAAAAGAAAGTTCACGTTGTTTTTCCGGATATAAATACTCCTGAACCTGAAAAAATAAAGTCAATCGATATAGATAAAGATAAAATAAACCTTTTTTATGTGGCAACACCATTAAAATATAAAAACCATCAACTATTGTTCGATTCTTTATCCGAGTTGGACAATATATCATCACAAAAAACAGTTTTATATTTAACTTGCAATCGGAATGATTTTGCTCATGTACCCAATTATAAAAATGCTGAAATTATATTCTTAGGTACAATTAGCCATGCAAATGTAGTTTGGCTTTTAAAAAACACTCATGCTTTGGTATTTCCGAGTTATATTGAGACTCTGGGATTGCCTCTCATTGAAGCCGCAGGATTAGGACTACCGATTTATGCTGCAGACATAGCATATGCCAGAGAAGTACTGAAAGGCTATCAAGGAGTACATTTCATCGACTTTCAAAAGCCTGAGTTATGGGCTGATGAATTAAACAAATTATCCGGCGAATTTCAACCTCGATTTGAAAGATTTGAACTGAAAAATAAAAAATCGTGGGTCGATTTTTTCAAAATAATAACACAAAAACTATGAGTTTCAAAGATAAAACACTACTGATAACAGGCGGAACAGGTTCTTTTGGAAATGCGGTTCTAAAGCGTTTCTTAAACACAGATATTAAAGAAATACGCATTTTCAGCCGCGATGAGAAGAAACAGGATGATATGCGTCACGCTTTGCAAAATCCGAAAGTAAAATTTTATATTGGCAATGTGCGCGACAAACGGAGTGTGGATAACGCCATGCGCGGGGTAGATTATATATTTCATGCAGCAGCGTTGAAACAAGTACCTTCTTGTGAATTTTTCCCGGTTGAAGCTGTAAATACTAATGTATTGGGTACGCAAAACGTATTGGATTCGGCCGTTGAATTTGGTGTCAAAAACGTAGTTGTATTATCCACCGATAAAGCCGCATATCCCATCAATGCAATGGGAATAAGCAAGGCCATGATGGAAAAAGTAGCCATAGCCAAAGCGCGTTCGTTAGGAGACAATCCTGAAACAATCATCAGTTGTACCCGCTATGGCAACGTGATGGCAAGCCGCGGTTCAGTCATTCCACTTTTTATCGACCAAATGAAGGCAGGTAAAGACTTGACCATTACCGACTCCAATATGACCCGCTTTATGATGACTCTAGATGATGCTGTCGATTTGGTACTTTATGCTTTCCAACATGGTAAAAGCGGCGATTTATTTGTACAAAAAGCACCTGCTGCTACCATTGAGGTATTAGCGCAATCGCTCATTGAGTTATACAACTCCGGTTCAAAAATCCGCATAATAGGAACACGCCATGGCGAAAAACTGTACGAAACACTGGTAACGCGTGAAGAGATGGCAAAAGCCGAAGACATGGGAAACTACTACCGGATTCCATGTGATACAAGAGACTTGAATTACGATAAGTATTTTGTAGAGGGACAGGAAGAAATAGCAGAAACAGAAGATTACCATTCGCATAACACCGTAAGACTGGATATTGAAGGAATGAAGAATTTACTATTCAAACTGGATATTGTAAGAGAAACATTGCCAAAATGAAGATATTAGTAACAGGAGCAAACGGCTTTGTCGGAAAAAACTTAATCGCTGAGTTACGGAATCAAGGTTTCAAGGATTTATTGGAATACGATATTGATTCTGACCCTACCTTATTAAGCAAATATGCGGAAGAGTGTAATTTTGTATTCCACCTTGCCGGAGTGAACCGCCCCGAAAACGAAGAAGATTTCATGAACGGCAACTTCGGATTTACATCCGTATTGCTCAACGAGTTAAAGAAGAATAACAATAAATCGCCTATTTTAATAACTTCATCTACTCAAGCGGCTCTTGACAATCCTTATGGGAAAAGCAAAAAAGCAGGCGAAGATTTAATTTTCGCGTATGGCAAAGAAAACGGAATAGCTGTTTACATATATCGGCTACCCAATGTATTCGGCAAATGGTGCCGTCCGAATTACAATAGTGCTGTTGCCACTTTTTGCAATAACATTGCTAACGATCTACCCATTCGGATAAACGACCCAAATGTACAAATGAATTTGGTTTATATCGACGATGTGGTGACTTCGTTTATTGACAAGTTGAAAAACGAAGATTATAGTTTTCACAATGAATATCAGGAAGTACAGCCTGTTCATGCTATTAAGTTGGGAAAGATTGTTTCTCTCATTTATTCTTTTAAAGAAAGCCGGGAAAATCTTTTAGTCCCTGATATGAGCGATGCCTTTACTAAAAAACTATATTCTACCTATCTGAGCTATCTGCCTGAAGATAAATTCAGTTACTCTCTAAAAATGAATATAGATGAACGAGGTTCGTTCACGGAGTTTCTGAAATCGGCAGACAGGGGACAGGTTTCAGTAAATATTTCAAAACCTCATATCACAAAAGGCAACCATTGGCATCATACTAAAAACGAGAAATTTCTGGTTGTTAGCGGGAGAGGTGTCATTCGTTTTCGAAAAATTGGTTCCGAAGAAATCTTAGAATACCATGTTTCCGGCGAAAAGCTCGAAGTAGTTGATATACCCGTAGGCTATACTCATAATATAGAAAACTTAGGAGATACCGATATGGTCACTATCATGTGGGTGAATGAGATATTTGATAAAGAAAATCCTGATACATTTTTTTTGGAGGTATAACCATAGAAATACTCAAAAAATGAAAAAACTAAAAGTAATGACAGTTGTGGGCACACGTCCCGAAATTATACGATTAGCCTGTGTGCTGAAAAAATTAGATGCTTCCGAGGCTATTAACCACATCTTGGTTCATACAGGGCAAAACTATGATTACGAACTAAATGAGGTTTTTTTCGAAGACCTGGAATTGAGAAAACCTGATTATTTTCTGAATGCTGCCGGAAAAAATGCAACAGACACCGCAGGGCAGATATTAATCAATATCGATTCAGTCCTTGAGGAAGTTAAACCCGACGCATTTTTGGTATTAGGCGATACTAATTCCTGCCTCTGTGCCATAGCTGCTAAAAAACGCCATATACCAATTTTCCACATGGAAGCCGGAAACCGCTGTTTCGACCAACGAGTACCTGAAGAGAGTAATCGTAAAATAGTAGACCATACCGCTGATATAAACCTGACATACAGCGATATTGCCCGCGAATACCTTTTAGCTGAAGGTTTACGCCCTGACCAGATTGTTAAGACAGGTAGTCCAATGTTTGAGGTATTAAATACCTATCTGCCGAAAGTAAAAAAATCAACAATATTGGAAAATTTAAAGCTGAAAGTGAATGAATATTTCGTTGTCTCTGCTCACCGTGAAGAAAATATTGCTTCGGAAAAAAACTTTTTCAATCTGATAGAAATACTAAACACTATCGCATCAAAATACAATCTTCCTGTAATCGTTTCCACTCACCCGCGTACCCGCAAAATGATTGAAAAACACGATATACAATTTCATGAAAACGTAAAGTTAATGAAACCCGTGGGATTAAGTGATTATATCGCTTTGCAGATGAATTCCAAAGCGGTACTTTCTGATAGTGGAACCATCAGTGAAGAATCTTCTATATTGAATTTCAGGGCATTGAATCTCCGCGAAGCACACGAGCGTCCCGAAGCAATGGAAGAAGCATCAGTAATGATGGTTGGATTAAACCCGGAGCGGGTAATGCAAGGCTTAGTACAATTACAATATCAGGAGACAGGAGATAAGAGAAACTTTCGTCCCGTGGCAGACTACAGTATGCCTAATGTAAGCGATAAGGTTGTACGTATTATCATTTCATATACCGATTATGTAAAAAGAGTAGTATGGGGAGAAATATAGCTGAAGACAAGAAACAAAAACTATGGATGGTATCCGAACTGTTTTACCCTGATGAAACCTCCACGGCATACATTTTATCAAAAATTGCGAATAAATTAACCAATAAGTTTGATGTCAACGTAATTTGCGGTCCTACGATTTATGACAAGGATAAGAAAAACATTAATACATTCATAGAGCTATCAAAAGATATAAAAATAATACGGAAAGAAAGCATAACAAACAAAAATAATCTGCTGTTACGCCTAATTACCACTTTTTTTCTGAGTTTTAGATTATTCAAATCTGTATATAAAAAAGTAAAAAGCGACGATACTATTTTCATCGTAACCAACCCTCCATTATTGATGTTGCTTGTATCGAGACTAAAAAAGAAACGAAAATTTCGTTTAGTAATACTTGTGCATGATGTGTTTCCGGAAAATACGATTCCAGCAAAAATATTTTCTTCAACTCAAAATATATTTTATAGAAAATTTAAAAATATATTCGACAGAGCTTATGCACAAGCTGATACCCTAATCGTATTAGGCGAAGATATGAAGGAAATTATTTCCCAAAAAATAAAGAAATATTCCTCAGAGACCGAAGTTGTAATCATACAAAACTGGGCAGAAACCGACTTGATTTATCCCATTGAGAAGAATGTGACAAGTGAAATAGAAATACTTTTCGCAGGTAACTTAGGAAGAGTTCAGGGATTAAAAGAATTTTTAGAACTGATAACACCTATAAAAAATTCAGCCATAAAATATACATTTGCAGGAAGCGGCTCCATAAAGTCGGAACTCATAGAATATGTAAAAAAGAAAAATATAACAAACATTTACTTTCAACCTCCCTTCCCACGCGAAGAACAGATAAACATATTAAACAACTGCGATATATGCCTGATTACACTTCTTGATGAAATGTATGGATTGGGAGTTCCGTCAAAAACATATAACATTCTTGCTGCCGGAAAGCCAATTTTGTTCATTGGAAACAAAAAAAGTGAAATAGCCCAAATGATACAAGAGAACCATGTCGGATTTGTTTTTTCATTTGAAGAAACCGACTTATTAACCAATTTTCTTACACAGCTATCTGCTACAAACCTACCTCAAATAAGGGAAATGGGGAAGCAAGCCCGAAAATTAGCTGAAAATTATTTTTCAGAAGAATTTATTTTAAACAAATTTTTAGCTGTTATATGAAAACACTTCTTCTTACAGGTTCTAATGGTTTCTTAGGAAGAAACATCCTTCCATTGTTGAAAAAAGATTATAACGTATTGACAGTTGATATCAATAATGCCGATATCAACTCCGATTTGTCCGTAGAAATACCTGATATAAAAACTCCTGCCAATATTGTACTTCACACAGCAGGAAAAGCCCACTCTATCCCCAAGACAGAGAAAGAAAAACAGGTTTTTTTTGACATAAACTATCAAGGAACCATAAATCTATGTAAGGCATTAGAAAATAATGGATTACCTAAATCATTTATCTTTATTAGTACTGTAGCTGTTTATGGACTCGATTTTGGAAAAAATATAACAGAAGAATATCCTCTTCTCGGAAACACACCTTATGCATTAAGTAAGATTCAAGCAGAAAAGCACCTTACTGATTGGTGTAAAAAACACAATGTTGAGCTGTCCATCCTCCGCCCATCATTAATTGCCGGACCAAATCCCCCCGGCAACTTGGGCGATATGATAAAAGGAATAAAATCAGGGCGATATTTAAGCATTGCCGGAGGAAAAGCACAAAAAAGTATCCTGATGATTCAAGATATAGCCAATTTAATTCCTTTGCTGGAAGGAAAAAATGGAATATACAACATTTGTGACAACGAACAGCCATCATTCAGACAACTGGAAAAATCAATAGCTAAACAACTAGACAAAAAGGCTCTTTGCAACATTCCATATTGGCTAGCCAAACCGATAGCTTGCATAGGCGATTTATTCGGGAAAAAAGCTCCTATTAATTCTTTGAAATTGAAAAAGATAACTGAATCATTGACTTTTTCAAATGAAAAAGCAAAGAAAGAACTGGGATGGAAACCGCTAAGTGTTTTGGATAACTTCAAAATAAATTGACTTCTTCATGAAATACATTTTATCATTGATAATTTTATTTGTAACACAACTACTTTATTTCAAAATAGCCGATAAATTCAATATTATCGACAAGCCTAACCAGCGCAGTTCACATACTAAAATAACACTACGTGGCGGAGGTATTATCTTCTATTTAGGTATCCTGCTCTATTTTATAATCGATGGATTTCAATATCCATACTTCTTTGCCGGATTAACCTTAATATCGCTTATCAGCTTTGCCGACGACATCAAACCCCGTTCAGCAAAGCTCCGTCTTGCCATACATTTCATATCCATGCTTCTGATGTTTTATCAGTGGGATTTATTCAGTTGGTCGTGGTATTTCATAATAATAGCATTAATTCTGTGTACAGGCATAATCAATGCTTTTAATTTTATGGATGGTATTAACGGAATCACCGGAGGATATAGTTTAGTGGTGATTGCAGCCCTTTGGTTTATCAACAGCTATCAGGTTCACTTTATCGACAATGACCTGATTTATTTTATAGCTCTGGCTTTATTAGTATTCAATTTTTTCAATTTCAGAAAAAAAGCCAAATGCTTTGCAGGCGATGTGGGAGCCGTTTCTGTCGCTTTTATTATACTGTTTCTTTTAGGATTGCTGATTATCAGTACAAACGATTTCAGCTACATTGTTTTACTTGCCGTGTATGGTGTGGATTCTATCCTTACCATTATTCACCGCCTGATATTGAAAGAAAATATATTCGATGCGCACCGTAAGCATGCTTATCAGATAATGGCTAACGAGCTTAAAATACCCCATATTATCGTTTCTGCAATTTATATGCTGTTGCAAGCATTGGTTATTATAGGTTTTTTTGTTTTCAACGAATATAAATGGATTTATATAATTATAGTAATTTCCGTTTTGAGTATGGCATATATATTGTTTATGAAGAAAAAATTCCATTTACACAAAGAATCTTTACAAAAATAACAACTCATGCAATTAATCGACAAGGAACTACTTGACACTATAAGCCGGCAAGCCAAAGAGAACGAACGGTTACGGATGAATTATAATCTTCATGATTCTTTGGATGCTCCTGCCCAACGTTTGTTGAATGCTCTTGAAGTAGGAACGAACCTGCCTGTTCACCGACATGAAAAAACAGCAGAAACATACGTACTGCTACAAGGCGAAATTAAAGTTATCTTCTACAATGATGAAAAAGAAATTGTAAAAACAACTATTCTAAATCCTCTGGAAGGTAAATTCGGAGTAAACATTCTCGCAGGGCAATGGCACACTATTGAAGTACTGCAACCTAATAGCGTAATCTTTGAAGTTAAAGATGGACCTTATTCTCCTATAAGCAAAGAAGATATATTAGAAATAGAATGATAATCAGTTTTTCTTCGACAGGTATTCTTTTCTTTTTCCATCAAAAATATCGTATCTGCAATACAGGCATTCCAACGAACCGTTCAAAAGTTTCACCTTTTGGGACGGCTTCAATCCTATTTTGTAAAGGCACTCTTCGTCCGAACTGATAACCCAAGCCGTATTTCCGGTAAACTTATGTTTCAGCAGGCTTCCCAAATCCTCATACAGTTTATAAATATCGCCGGAAGTGATACGCTCCCCATAAGGAGGATTTGTAACCAGTAAACAATTCTCGGCAGGCCTTTCTAATTTCTGCAAAGGGAGCGCCTTCAAGTCGATATATTTCGACAGTCCGGCAGCTTTCACATTCTCCTCAGCTATACGTATGGCACGCGGGGATATATCCGAACCGTAAATCCTATAATCGAAATCGCGCTCATACGAATCGTCGTTGTACAGGCTGTCGAAAAGCTCCTCGTCGAAATCTGCCCATTTCTCAAAAGCAAATTCTTTCCTATAAATTCCCGGAGGGATATTAAGTGCTATCAGGGCTGCTTCAATCAGCAGCGTACCCGAACCACACATAGGATCTACAAAATTCATTTTACCATCCCAGTCTGCCATCAGCAACATACCGGCTGCAAGAGCCTCATTAATAGGCGCTTCCGTTTGTTCTACCCTGTAACCCCGCTTATGCAACGATTCGCCCGAGCTATCCAGCGAAATTGTACAACGGCGTTGCGCTATATGTATATTAATCATTAGTTTAGGATTGGCAACACTCACCGTAGGACGGCGGTCGTATTTTTCCGAAAACCAATCGACAATGGCATCTTTCACCCTGTAAGTCACAAACTTGGAATGGCGAAACTGGTCGGAATATACAGTAGAATCAATAGCGAAGGTACTATCTACGCTCAGGTATTGACTCCAGTTGATGCTCTTGACCTGTTCATAAACCTCATCGGCATTGGCAGCATTAAAAGAAAATACAGGCTTCAGTATGCGCGAAGCCGTCCGGCAATGCAAGTTAGCTTTGTAGAGTAACGACTGGTCACCCGTAAAGCTCACCGCCCTGCGCTGTATCTGCACATCATTTGCTCCAAGTGCAATCAGTTCTTTTGCCAGTACCTCCTCAAGCCCTAAAAAGGTCTTGGCTATCATTTCAAATTCCATACTTATTCGCTTTTCTTCTCTTGCTGTACCAATTTCGCTCCGGCAGGCACGTCTTTATCCACCCAAATGTTTCCACCTATTATCGTACCATCTCCTACAGTAATGTTTCCTAAAATAGTAGAATTGGCATATATAATAACATTGTTGCCTATTTTCGGATGACGGTCTATTCCTTTTATCGGGTTGCCCTCGTCATCCAGCGGGAAGCTCCGTGCACCTAAAGTTACGCCCTGATATAGTTTTACATTACTGCCGATAACGGCGGTTTCCCCTATCACCACACCAGTGCCATGGTCGATAGTAAAATAATCGCCTATGGTAGCCCCGGGATGAATATCAATTCCTGTTTCCGAATGTGCCATTTCCGTAATGATGCGTGGAATAACGGGCACGTCCAATTTAAGCAATGCGTGAGCAATACGATAGTTACTTATAGCACGGATGCTTGGATAGCAAAAGATAATTTCGCCATAGCTTTTTGCCGCAGGGTCGCCGTTATAAGCTGCTACCACATCGGTATATAGTTTTTCTCTTATTTCGGGCAATTGAGCTATAAATTGTGTAGTTTTCTCCTTAGCTATTTGTGCCATCTCTTGCGAGTTTTCAAACTCCTCCACACACCCAAAACACAGCCCTGCCTTAATCTGACGGTTGAGTAGCAACATCAGGTTATCTACATTTACACCAATATAGTACATCATAGTTTGCCCGGTAACGGCTGCATCACCAAAATAGCCGGGAAACAGGATAGAACGCGCCAGTTGCACTACCTTTTGCAACACATCGATGGAGGGCATGGGGTTATTTCCCTGCTCATGGCATACGTTTTTGAAGCAATCGGAACCCGACAGTTTTTTTATAGTTTCCAGAATAATTTTATCATTCATAGCAATATCATTTATTAATAAAAGCATTTAATGCGTTCAGCGCATTTTGAAACCGACATTCTCCCTCTCCTTTGACGATAGCATAAGGTTTACCCAGTTTTTCTATTTCGCGCTTGTACCAATCGAAGAAAAAATCACGGTCGTCGCCATGCTCCCTCACAGGGTCGGCTTCCCAAGGCAAATCGGGATAACACAGTAAGTAAAAATCGAAAAAACCTTTTTGTATTCTTTCTTCTACAAAATCAGGGGTAGTATGATAACAGTATTCAAACCACACCTTGGTTATTATCAGTTCGGTATCGAAAAAAACATATTCACTCGTTCCCGTATACTCCTTTTCGTAAAACAATTCTTGTTCAACTTGTTTTTGGGCTATGGCAAGAACATCTGAAAAATCGTATGGTTTATCCAACTGTTGAATATATTCACGCGCATATTCCTCCACCCAAGGCGCACCATAGTGCCCAGCCATTTTTTTTGTCAATTCCGATTTACCTGTTGATTCAGGCCCTATGATAGCTATTCGATTCATTGACTTAAACACAATTTACATAATTGGCACATGAACACTTAAAAAATATTACCTTTGCCGAAAAAATATGCGCAAATTTACGATAATTCTTTTGCTTTTAGGCACTTTTTCGATATTATGTGAGCCTGCCTGTTCACAAAACACCGATATCAACCTACTGAAAAACCTCAACAATTCGTCGCCTTTCATGAGGGGGTATTCTATCGGTTTCTCGCAAACAGCATACGCTACCGTAGTAGCTGTGCCTGTGGTGATGGGTACAGTAGGTTTAATAAAGAAAGACGAGGAATTACTGCGAAACACTATTTATATAGGGGCAAGCCTCGCAGTAAATACGGCACTGACGTACGGGCTTAAATACACCATAAAACGGGAACGCCCTTACGACAAATATCCCGGCATGCTGGATGTACCCTATCCTGAATCATCCTACTCATTACCATCAGGGCATAGTTCCATCGCTTTTGCTACTGCCACTGCATTAAGCCTGAAATATCCGAAATGGTACGTTATCGCACCTACTTATTTTTGGGCATGCTCCGTAGCATATTCGCGAATGAATTTAGGTGTTCACTACCCTACTGACGTGTTGGCAGGCGCATTACTCGGAGCAGGAAGCGCATATGTTACTTACCTCGTGAATGAATGGTTTTGGAAAAAAAAGCCCGATTTACACATAATATGGTGATTATAGAGGAAAGATAGAATATAAAGTTAAATAAATAATAATTATCCAAAGTTATTTGGATTTCAAATGGAAAGACACAATATGAGCCTAAATTTCTCTTCTAAAATCTTGGCGCGAAAAAAGTACTTATTAGTCATTGTTTCTGAATTAGTTAAGTAAAGATATGGATTACTTAACTAATCTTGAACCAAAAAAAGATACATCATTATAATAGCTATTGGGATTTTTGAGGCATTTGCCCTATATTTTTATTGAAATACTTTGAATATCGAAAAGTCTTTTCTATATTTGCACTCGCAAAAGCGAAAAGCATAGGAAGTGTGGGTGAGTGGCTGAAACCACCAGTTTGCTAAACTGACGTACAGGTAACTGTACCGGGGGTTCGAATCCCCCCGCTTCCGCTGAAAGAACCGCCCAGAAGGCGGTTTTCTCTGTTTTAGAGAGTCTTAGCTTACACATATTGACACCAACTTACGGCTCACCGAAAAAATCTGAGGGTTATAAATTTCTAATTTTTTATCTTTCCTCTATAATCACCATCTTCTCTAAGCTACTTGTTGCTTAGCAACTGTTAGGAAATTATATTTATATTCTTTTAATGAAAATTCTGATCATCGCTAATTGCGTCATAGTTTGACTCGTTTCGGTTAATTTTTCGTAATCCCTTGACATTCTTCTTGAATATGAAATCCATGCTAAAGTTCGTTCGACAATCCATCTTTTTGGTAAAACTTTGAATTTGGATTCTTCGGTTCTTTTTATTATCATTAAACTCCACGATAACTGCTGTTTAACCCAATCAATAATAGGTTGTCCACTATAGCCATTATCTGCAATAATTGCTTTTATACTGCTCCTGAATTTGTATTTTAACACAGGTAAAACCTGCTTGATTCCATTGCGGTCCTGAACCCCAGCCCCATGTACAAGCACCAACAGAAGACAACCCAAAGTATCTGTAACAATATGACGTTTTCGACCTTTTATCTTCTTACCTGCATCATAACCTATATCCTGAGCACATGTATGGGCTGTCTTTACTGATTGACTGTCAATGATACCAACACTGGGTAACTCTTTCTTATGATGGGATTTTCTTTCTTTTTCATTCAAATGATCCAGAATTTCTTCGAAAACACCATTGTTTTTCCATTTCTTAAAATAGTAATAAACCGCTGACCAATGGGGAAAATCCTGAGGAAGCATACGCCATTGACAACCACTTTTTACTAAGTAAAGTAAAGCATTCCAGATATCATGCAAACTATGTTCTCGTTTCCTTTTGTCATTCAGTATTTTTTCGATATATTGCCATTGACTTTCTGTCAAGTTAGTAGGATAATTACTCATCTTATTTAGTCTTTGTGGTTATTGACTAAATATAGAGATTTTTATCCTACTTTTTTATTCACATAAAATTTATTTTTTATAATGTCCTAACAGTTACTAAGAGAAGGTTTCGGTTTTGGCGCAGCACATGACTCCCTCTCCTCATTTTTCTTTAAATGAAGTTCTCTTAGTTAAATACTGACTTTCCTCTGCAAGTTTTAAACT
>NZ_QVMH01000038.1 GCF_010501035.1 Paludibacter sp. 221 | reverse complement strand
ATCCTGTTTAACGCTTCGTTACGCTGAATTTCTTAACGCTTACCAGCTGAGGCGGAAAGATTAGTTTCGGCTACGAAAAATATTTAAATATTTAATTTAAAATATGTATATTTATTCCTGTTTCTTAGCCTCGTCCCATAGGTTATCCATCTCGTCAAGGCTCATTTTCTTCAGGTCTTTTCCCTGAGCTATTGTTTTAGATTCCAGATAGTTGAAACGGTGTATAAACTTGCGGTTTGTCCGTTCCAGTGCATTTTCGGGATTAATATCATATAGTCGTGCGGCATTTATCAGGCTGAAAAACAAATCGCCAAACTCGGCTTCCATTTTATCCCGATTCATATCGTTTATTTCATCTTTCAGTTCATTCATTTCTTCTGATACCTTATCCCATACTCCTTCACGCTCTTTCCAATCGAAACCCACACTACGGGCTTTATCCTGAATGCGGTGAGCTTTTATCAGTGCCGGAAGCGAAAGCGGAACACCTGCCAATACTGATTTATTACCTCCTTTTTCTTTCAGTTTAAGACTTTCCCAGTTTTGCATCACCTTTTCGCTATTATCAGCATCAACATCTGCAAAAATATGTGGATGCCTGTATATCAGTTTTTCATTCAGCGATTTACACACATCATATATATCAAAATTGCCTGCTTCACTTCCTATCTTCGAATAGAAAATAATATGGAGCAACACATCGCCCAGTTCTTTCTTTATATTATTCAGGTCGTTATCCGCTATAGCGTCGGTAAGTTCATAAGTTTCTTCGATAGTAAGAGTGCGGAGGCTTTCAAACGTTTGCTCCTTATCCCACGGGCATTTAGCGCGAAGCTCGTCCATAATGTCAAGCAAGCGTCCAAATTCCTGCATTTTTTGTTCTTTTGTATGCATATTTTTTAATTATTAATTATCAATTATTAATGTTTAATGTATATTATTTTGCTCACATAGAAGCATATACGAAATCACCAATAAGCTATGTGTACTATGTGACGAAAAATAACATGCAAAGGTACATCAATTTACAAATACGGGAAATTTTGCAAAGCAACTTTGTTTGTTTTTCTTCGTCATATATTGTACTTTCGTATTTCAATATGAAAATTGTGCTGATGCATTAAAACTATTGTTTAAAATGTAAATCAAACGCTCCGTAGGAGCTTAAGTTTGGTAATAAAGTAGTATAACAGGTATTATTCGTGCCGTAGGTACGAAACCTTTCGTAACAAGTAGCGTACCTACGGCACGCAAATAAGGTGTGCAAAACCATCTATTACCAAACTGTCGTCCCTACGGGACTTTTCAAATAAACATATTTTAGTACATGACAAAAAACTGAATAGCAATCAGTAATTTGCTGACATTAAATGATTTTGTTTAAATTATCTTACTTCCTTTTGCCTTGATGCAAAAGGAACAAAAAATCAAGACTCTGCCCGCTTCACACGAAAAATTAGCGTTTGCCGGCTAAAATCTTCCAAACTCGCTCCTCGCGTCGCTCAAACAGGGAAGATTTTTTAACGCCGACTGCTCTTATTTTTCGGCTCACCGGACAAGGTCAAAAGAGTTCCAATAACAGATTGAAGAAACATTCGACATTTTTTTGTCATGTACTGAGTAAACATATATAATTTTCTAATGAATAAAATAATTGAATCCGTCCCCAATTTCAGCGAAGGGCGCGACCTCGAAAAAATAGAAAAAATCGTTGATGTTTTTAGAGCAAAAGAAAACGTAAAACTTCTGAATTACAGCAACGACCGCGACCATAACCGTATGGTTGTCACCGTGATAGGTGAACCTAATGCAGTAAAAAATGCTATAATAGAAGCCATAGGAGTAGCGGTAAGCATTATCGACCTGACAAAGCATACGGGCGAACACCCACGTATGGGCGCAGTAGATGTTGTTCCGTTTATCCCAATCAGAAATGTGTCGATGGAAGAGGCTATCGAAATTTCGAAAGAGGTTGGAATAACAGTAGCCGAAAAATATAGTTTACCTGTATATCTGTACGAAAAATCGGCCTCAGCACCGCACCGTGAAAACCTGGCCGATGTGCGCAAAGGTGAATTTGAAGGATTGACGGATAAAATGAAAAGCGAAGAGTGGAAACCCGATTTTGGCAACGATACGCCACATCCCAATGCGGGAGCTGTAGCCATTGGGGCACGCATTCCGCTGGTAGCATACAACATCAATCTTAATACTGATAAACTGGAAATAGCTAAAGCAATAGCTAAAAAAATCCGGTTTTCTAATGGTGGATTAAGATACTGTAAAGCTATGGGAGTTGAACTGAAAGAACAAGGTATAGTACAGGTTTCGATGAACATAACTGATTATACACAAACATCCATCTACCGAGTTTTCGAATTGGTAAAAATAGAAGCCCAACGTTATGGTGTGACAATTGCAGGAAGCGAACTTATAGGGCTTATCCCGATGGATGCTGTTGTTGACACTGCATCTTATTACTTAGGATTGGAGAATTTTACTGCAAACCGTATTTTAGAAATGAATTTCATGGAGTAAAATCGGGCGCAATGATTTTTTTAACATAAAAACAAAAAGAATAAGCACCTCAATGCCTATGGGTGGCACGATTATTGTTTCTTTCACAATGAAATTTCTGATACCAAAAATAAACAATAGGAGATTTATATTATGAAACGAATTATTCATCTAACGTTACTGATTGCGTTTCTTATCCCGTCTATCAGTTTTGGGCAGGCATATATCGACGATATATACTATTCGCCTAAAGACGAAAAGAAAACGGAAAAGAAAACAAGCCAACCTGCAAATTATAAAAACGGAGCAAAGGAAATCGTTTTTATCGACAGTCAGTCGGGAGCCGAGCTATACTTGGACTCCGATACTATTTATTTGCTTTCGGAAGCAAATGATTCATTATACAATGATAGTGAAGAGTACTATGCTGACGAAGAAGTGGCAGATGGTGAATATACAAACCGCATAAAACGCTTTCATCGCTCAGAAACCATCCATATATCCGACCCTGACTATGTTGACATATACTATTCGGACGATGTAATCCCTAATGTGTATGTAGATATATCATATGGTTGGTCAAATCCATATTGGTGGAATCATTATTACCGCCCGTACTCGTACTACAGCAGTTGGTATTGGGGGTGGAACTGGAGCTATCCTTATTATGGAGGATATTGGGGATATTATGACTCTTGGTACTGGGGCCCAAGCTGGGGTTGGGGATATTACCCTGATTATTATTATCACGGACATTACTGGGGACATCACCACCACAACAACTATTGGCATGGTGGAGGACATTACTACAGCTCGAACTATCATAATGCTAACAGGCGCACCAATATGGCCAGCAGAAGTTCTTCCACAAGCGTAGGTAGCCGTTCAAGTGTCGCTACATCGCGCTCAGGTACAGCTACTGCTTCACGTTCAGGAGGTGCGAATACGACATCAAGAAGCAACGTAGGGACATCTTCTCGCTCCGGCACATCAAGAAATACTTATACTATAGTAGGGAATAATAGTAGCCGCAGTAGTGTATCCGGCTCACGAGGCGCTTCTTCTTCTACAAGAGCACCCCAAGGTTCGGTAAGGCAAGGCACTACCGGTACAACGTCAAGACAAAGCTCTGGAGTATCAACAACACGCCCAAGTGGAACTTACAGCAGCAGTGCGAGAACAAGTACAAGTTCACCAAGCACTTCGCGCCCCGGTTCCGGTGCTGTAAATACGCAACCCAGAACATCAACAAGTTCTTCGGGTACTGCACGGCCAAGTTATAATTCATCTTCTTCGGGCAGTTCAAATAGCAGAAGTTCTTCTTCATACAGTACTTCTCCAAGCAGGTCTTCTAGCTCGTACTCATCAGGAAGCAGTAACAGTAGTTCCTCCGGTAGAAGCAATTCTTCCTCTTCTTATAGCTCGCCCAGCAGGTCGTCTTCGAGTAGTAGTTCATACTCGTCAGGCAGTAGCCGGAGCAGTAGCAGTTCGTCTTACTCATCGGGAGGTAGTAGCAGCAGAAGCAGCGGCGGAAGCTCTTACTCGTCGGGAGGTGGCTCATCAAGCCGTAGTTCGTCCGGTGGTGGAAGAAGATAATAATACCGAAAGTAATTGTTTTGTAAATAAATCAGACCCTATTGTATAAAGAATAAAAACATTAAAATATAAACCCAATGAAAAAAATTAAATTGGCTCTTATACTATCTTTAAGTGTTGTAAGCATCGCTATGCTTAAAGCTCAAACTACCGAATTTGATGCTATAAAAATAGCTCATCAGGATATATCGGGAACTGCCCGCTATATGGGAATGGCTGGAGCATTTGGTGCCCTTGGTGGCGATGTATCTGCAATCAAGGACAATCCGGCAGGCTTGGGAGTTTACCGGAGTTCTGAAATTACCACAACATTCAATTTCCTTACCCAAACATCGCATGCGAGCTGGGAAGGTGCTACTGCAAGCGATGATTTGTTCAAACTGGGATTCAAGAATGCTGCACTTGTCGGTTCATTCAAAACATGGAATGCTCAGGATGGAAGCAATCAAGGGCTTTTGCAATCGAATTGGGGATTTTCGTACAACCGCCTGAAAAATTTTAATCGAAATACTAAGATAAAAAGCGGAGAGTTGGATGACTCTATGGCCGATTATATTGCATTTTTTTCTAATGCGTCGGCTGTCAGGCCAAGTGATTTCACAAACAGCAGCTACTTTTACGATGATTTTGATAATACTGAACTTCCATGGCTGACGGTATTAGGATACCGCTCTAATCTTATCGAATACGACAACAGAGATGAGCCTTCTTGGTATCCATTTGCCGGTTCTACACCTTCGAAAGCTATTTATACTTCGAGCGAACGTGGATATATAGATGAATATGCCTTCTCGTGGGGAGGTAATTTCAGTAATAAATTATATCTGGGAGCAACCCTGAATATATCTTCTATCACCTATGACCTTATAAGAACATACAGCGAAACTTATGCCAGCATGGCTCCTGATATGCAAACCGGCAATAAACTGAGTATAACCGGTAATGGCATAAATCTGAATGTCGGATTGATTTTCAGACCTTTCAACCAGCTTCGTATTGGATTGTCGTATAAAACTCCGACATTATACAACCTGGAAGGTAATGTAAATAATGTATATATGGATGATGTAAGTGAATACGGTACTACTTATAATTACGAACTACGTACCCCCGGAGTGGCAAACGCCGGTGTGGCATATATTTTCGGAAAAAGAGCAATACTTAGTACCGACCTTGTTTACACAAATTACAAGCAAGCAAAAATTTACAACTCATTCGACGGTTATAACACTTATTACGAATATAATAACGAGAATCTGAAAGAAATAGCAAACCATGCCTTTTTGGTAAAGGTAGGAGGCGAATTACTACTGACAGAACGGGTTTTCCTGCGTGCAGGTTTTGCTGCCGAAACGGCTGTTGTTTCTGACAAAAAAGAAGATGATACGCTTATATATAAACGTATGCAATACAACTCAGTAAGAACCGATACTGAATACTCTTTTCATAAAGGAACTAATTATATTACAGCCGGTTTGGGATATAGGGGCAACAAGTGGTATATTGATGCTGCTTTTGTAAACAGAAATATGAAAGAAGAATTTTATCCATACGAATCGGACTTGTTTACTCCTGCAAAAGTTACTATACGCAATTACGATGTAGTTGCAACATTGGGAATTAAATTTTAAAAACAGATTATCGCAATACACAAAATGAGGTTGCTCCTATAGGGATGTAACCTCATTTTTGTTTAATGTGATGCAATTTTCAAACCTATGATTGATAGTATCAGCGTAGTTATAAAAAACATACGCATAAAAGTAGCGGGCTCATTAAAAACAAAAATACCAACCAATACTGTACCTACAGCACCAATACCGGTAAAAATAGCATACGAAGTGCCGATAGGTAATGTTTGAGTAGCCTTTATCAACAGCCACATACCAAAGGCAAGAGATATTAAAAAACCAACATACCAGTAATAAGACACCGGAGCAACGCTCTCTTTTGTCTTTCCGATACAGAACGTAAAGCCAACTTCAAAACATCCTGCCAATAATAAATAAATCCAATTCATAGCCAGACTAATTTTAATAAATCATTTTTTTGATTTATTGAGTTTGAACGCACAAAAGTCCGGAAATAAAAGGAGGTATTTTTTATCAAATGAGAAAAAACACCTTACAGAAAAGTTTATTAGATACTGGCACGGATACGGCTTAATGATACCTGGGTGATACCTAAATATGATGCAATATACCCTAACTGAACACGTTGCAGTAAATGAGGGTGGGTTTTTATTAATTCTTCGTAGCGTTCTGTGGCTGTCTTGAATTGGCGGGATATAAAGTTTTCTTCTGTGCGTAACAGTTCCCTTTCGGCAAGTTTTCGTCCCCAGTTAGCAATATGTATATCTTTTTCGTAAAGTTTTCTTAAATCGGAGTTATTCAGCTTATAGGCAGTTAGTTCTTCCAGCGATTCTATGTTTTCGTAGCTGGGCTTATCCTCTATGTAGCTTCGCATCGAAAGTACTGTATCGCCTTCTTTGCCAAACCAAAATGTAACTTCATCTCCATCTTTGTACTGGAATGCTCTTACCAACCCCATGCTGATAAAGTAGGTAAAATGTTCTGTTTTACCAGCTTGCGATATTAAATATCCTTTAGGGAATTTCACTGTTTCCGTTATGGCAATAAGCTCCTCCAACGACTGCTGTGGAAGTATAGCTATATTATTGATGATGGATTCAATATCCATATGCACTATCCTTAAACTTCGAGAGCACCAATTATATCTTTTACCGAACTAAAGTTATTGTCGTTAAGATAACTTTCAATTCCTTCAATAACTTTTACACAAACAGCAGGGTCGATAAAGTTTGCAGTACCAATTTGTATGGCACTGGCTCCGGCAAGCATAAACTCTATGGCATCAGTAGCCGTCATTATCCCTCCCAAGCCTATCACCGGAACTTTTACAGCCTTTGCCACCTGCCATACCATACGCAAAGCAACGGGTTTGACCGCAGGTCCCGAAAGTCCTCCGGTAATTGTTGATAAAACAGGTTTTCGCCTCTTGGCATCAATAGCCATGCCCAGCAAAGTGTTGATAAGTGATACCGAATCGGCTCCTTCAGCTTCCACCGCACGGGCTATTTCTGTTATATCTGTTACATTAGGCGATAGTTTTACAATCAGCGTTTTTTTATAGACTTTTCTGACTGCACCCACCACCTGAACTGCCGAAACGCAACTTGTACCAAAAGCCATTCCACCTTCCTTCACATTAGGGCACGAAATATTCAGCTCAATAGCCGGAATTTTATCCAAACCATTCAGTTTTTCGGCCGTCGCAACATAGTCCGACACTTCCGACCCCGACACATTCACAATCACGTTTGTATCAACATCTTTTATAGTCGGATAAATATTGTTGACGAAATAATCGACCCCCTTATTTTGCAGTCCTACAGCATTTAACATGCCCGAAGGAGTTTCAGCCAAACGTGGATACGGATTACCCTGCCGTTCGCGAAGAGTGGTGCCTTTTACTATTATACCACCAATTCGCGATATATCCATAAAGTCAGAGTACTCTGTTCCATACCCAAATGTACCGGATGCTGTCATTACCGGATTTTTCAACTGCAGGTCGCCTATATTTATGTTCAGATTAGCCATTTTTATAATTCAATTTTTTGGGGATAAAATTACCACTTAAGTTTTTCAATATTAAAAACAGGACCCTCGGTACACACACACACATGCCCTTCGGTTGTATCTGTCACACAACACAAACAAGCACCAATACCGCAAGCCATAGTATTTTCTAACGAAACCTCGCAAAACGTATTTGTTCTCTTTGCATATTCGGCTACAGCCTTCATCATCGGCGTAGGACCACAAGTATATATTGCATCAAATTTTATCTTATTCAATACCGAATGTTGGGTAACAAAGCCTTTTTCACCAAAAGAACCGTCTTCGGTGGTAGCCAGTACTTCACCGATACTCTCAAAATCGCATAATTGCAGTAGGTTGTCTTTCGACCTTCCTCCGAGTAAAAAGCTACAAGGATACCCATTTTCTTTCAGGTAAGCACCCAAGTAAAGCAAAGGAGCGGTTCCAACTCCACCACCAACCAAAAGTATCTTAGAATCTTTCTTTTCGGGTAACGTAAATGTATTGCCTAATGGTAAAATCAGATTAACGCTGTCATTTTCTTTCAATTCACTCATCTTAAGCGTACCGTCACCTACAATCTGAACAAGGAGCCACAACTCATTTTTTTTATAATCTACATAATTGATTGAGATAGGGCGGCGTAAAAACGTGTTTGGAGAGTTTTCTACCTTCACTTCTACAAACTGCCCCGGAAGCATAGGAGGTAATGCCTCGTCAGCTGTCAGGATTAAAAGAACATATTGTTTGTTTACCCGAACATTTTCTTTGACAATCAAGTCTAAGATGAACTTCTTCATATTCTATATTATGGAGGTGTTATGGAATAAAAATAATTTCCGCATTTTTGAATAAACAAAATTACGGAAATATATTGAATTAGTAAAAAGGGCAGAATGAATTACCAAAAGCAGGCAAGCTCTTAATTGTCTATAAACTCCTGAAACGAATTATCATCATAATATACAATAATTCGTTTTATTCTTCTCGGAGGCTTTTCTACAACAGGAGGGATATTTATTATAGGCTGCTGCTGTTGTATCGGTGTCTCCGGCGAATAATCTGTTTTATACTGGTTTGTATTTTTAGCATTACCATAAGGAGGTGTATCTTCGGGAGCCGAAACCACTGATTTTGAATTATTTGTTGCTTCGAAATCGAATAAAGTGGGCGTATGAGAATGCTTTTCTTGACGATACATTGTCCCTTCGCCCGAAATAAGCCAATCTGAGCTAATATTTTTGAATCGCTTCACAATCTGTCTGACTACTTTCAGGCTTAGTTGGTTGCGTCCATTCAGAATATGCGATAGTGTAGAAGTCTGAATACCGGTTTCTATAGCAAACTGAGTGGAATTCATATTTTCCGCCTCCATTATCTTTTCAATACGTGCTTTATCGTCCATATACAAATGTATTTATCAAATATTTTGTAAGTTTAGAATAATACAAAGATATGTGAAATGTTTCACATCTGAAAATAAATAGGAAAGTAAAATATGTAGAAAGGTGAATTCACAAATATACAATATGGTTTTATTATTGTCATATACTTTTGTGAATCGAATATAAGAAGTAAAGCTAATTGGTTTTATAATACCGACTACATATGATAAGAAGTATAACTATGTTTTATTACTTCACTAAATAATACCGAATGTACCCTTATATTACTATAAGAATATAACTAAAATAGTGTCAAATAAGAACCATACAAGCAGTATTTAGGACTTTGATATAAGATATGTGTGTGATGCACTCAATTAAGCTTATAATAGCTCAAAATAGAAATGTATTAATGTGGCAGGGATATAATAAATATAGAAAAATATAGTGTTGCAGGGTATCGTTATTATACAAAACAAGTCAAAAACAAATTACTTAAAGTAATAGTTTAGATGTTATTATTTAATAATCTGATAATAATGTGATTAGTATTCTATTTGCATTATTACTACCCGAATTTACTTTAATATTTACATTATTGAAGTATATTTAAACTAAAAATATAGACATTTATTATAATTAACTGATTTAATTATGATTATATGTTTACAATTTTGTAATTTTAATTTATATGTTTGTGGAATTCATCAATGTAAATTATATGTATAATTGTGAATATATTTATTATCTAAATAAGATATAACTTACTTTCTATATGTTTGCCTTTGTGAATTATACTATTGTTTACCTGAATTTACAAAAGGAAAGTGTTTGATGTGATTACATTTGTATTTTAGACTTATAGCTATTTTCATTTGCTCATTCATTTGGCGAACTGGTTGAAATTATTGCCAATGGTTTCTCCCATTTTACTTTCGTATGTTCCATATACTAACTAAACCTGTACTTTTTCTGGTTTTGATAATAATATGACACAATAAAATACACATAATCAGTTGTATTTTAGTTGCTTATATGAAAAATGGAGTGTTGAGAATTGTATATTTAGATGAAAGCAGTACTGAAGGAGGTTATTCTTGAGCTGTATAAAGGGAAAGAGGATGAAGATAAGAGGAAAGGCTACAAAAAAGGGAAAGCCAATTTTGACTTTCCCTTTTCTATATATATTGTTTTGTTGAAACGATTTATTCTTCAGAAGCAACACCTACTCCGGCCAGTTCTTGGTCAACTAAAATACGACCGCAATATTCACATACAATAATCTTTTTGCGTAAACGAATATCCAACTGACGCTGTGCCGGAATCTTATTGAAGCAACCACCACAAGCATCGCGCTGTACGTATACAACAGCCAAGCCATTACGGGCATTTTTACGTATCCGCTTGAAAGCTGTAAGCAAACGTTCTTCTATCAGACTTTCGATTTCTTTTGCGTTCTCACGAAGTTTTTCTTCTTCCTGTTTGGTTTCCGATACAATTTCGTTCAATTCGTTTTTCTTTTGCTCAAGGTCTAATTTTCTTTCAGAAAGGCGCGAAACTGTTGTTTCCTTCTCTGCTGTTTTATTATCCTTGGCTATTGTAGCTTCACGAATACGTTTTTCGCTCAATTCGATTTCCAGTTCCTGAAATTCTACTTCTTTCGACAAGTTATCATATTCACGATTGTTGCGAACATTTTCTTGCTGTTCTTTATATTTTGCTATTTTCGTTTTCGATTCTTCAATTTCGATTTTCTTGTTTGAAATAGCAGTTGCAATATCAGCAATTTCGGCATCAATATTCTCTAAACGAGTATTTAATCCAACGATTTCATCTTCCAAGTCTTGCACTTCTAATGGAAGTTCACCGCGTAAAATTTTAATTTCATCTATTTTTGAAACTACTTTCTGAAGATCATAAAGAGCTTTCAGTTTATCTTCAACCGTAATTTCTTTTTCTACTTTTGTTTTTGTAGCCATTGATTACAAATAGTTTATAGGATTCGTTTTTATATCTGAAATTTGGATTGCAAAGGTAGGCAATTTTTTTGTAATTATCTCATAAAAAATCTCTTTTGTGAATTGTTCACTTTCATAGTGACCTATATCTGCAATCAAAATTTTATTTTCTGCATTAAAAAACTCATGGTATTTAAAGTCGCCGGAGATAAAAATATCAGCCTTAGCCCGTATTGCATCCGCAAGGAATGAACTTCCTGAGCCTCCGCAAACTGCCACCCGTTTTATTTTTTTACCAAGAAAATTGGTATGACGAACAACCGATAAATTAAATATGCTTTTTAGCCGTAAAAGAAAATCGTCCTCATTTTCATCCTCTTGCAACTCTCCCACTACACCCGCTCCAACCCGGTTCCATTCATTTACAAGAGGAATCAGGTCATAGGCAGGTTCTTCATAAGGATGTGCTTTTATGAGTGCACTGGTAACATTATTCTTCATATAATCAGGAAGAATAACTTCAATACGAATTTCACATTCCGAATGACTATCGCCAATATTCCCTACAAAAGGATGTGCTTCTTCATTTGCCCGGAAAGTACCATAACCTTTGGCATTATAACTACACGAATCATAATTGCCTATATGCCCGGCTCCACTTGCGAACAAGGCTGAACGAACTTTCTCGGCATGTGCTTCGGGCACAAAGGTTACCAGTTTAAGCAAGGTATTTTGTTTCGGCTGCAAAATAGTGGTATTTATCAGCCCTATCTTTTCTGCTATTTTACCATTGACTCCACTCTGAATGTTATCGATATTGGTATGAGCAGCATATATGGCAATATCATGCTTAATTGCCTTGATTACACACCGTTGAGTTTCATTCTGACCTATCAGTTTTTTCAACCCGCTAAAAATAAGCGGATGGTGCGAAACAACCAGATTACAACCTTTTTCAACAGCTTCGTCAACAACCTTTTCTGTAACATCAATACACAAAAGTATGCCTGATACTTCCATTTGTGCAGAACCTACAAGCAGTCCTGCATTATCATAACTCTCTTGCAAGGCAAGAGGCGCTACGTCTTCTATTATTTTACAAATGGAACTTACAGTCATACAATTTTTTAGCAGGTTTATTTTTTCGGAGCCGCCTTTTTGGTTGTTTTCGGAGTTTTCTTTTCTTCAGCAACCTCTTTTTTTGGTTCGCTCTCTCCTACTTCTTCCGCTTTTTCATCGGCAGGCTCAGCTTGTTTAAAATCGGTTATATTATTTTTAATAAGCAGATTGTACCACGACACCAGCTTACGTATATCGCTGGGATAAACACGGTCTTTATCATATTCGGGAAGCACTTCGGCCATGTAACTACGTAAAACATCGTTTCCCGACTTTGGGTCAATGGAAGCCTCTTTTCCGTTTTCTTTTTTCAACACATTATCAAGGACTTCGGCCAATGGTACTTCGTCTGTTTCGGTAAACATGGCAATATCGCCCAATGACACAACTTTATCGCGCGAATAAGCCGGCATACGCTTGCCATCTACCAACGATTCTACAATTAGCATATTTTTTCCTTGTGATACAAGTTTAAAAAGTCCCGGTTTTCCACCGATTGATAAAATTTCCTTTAACATAAATAAGTTTATTGTTTATATTTTACAAATCTATTTTCCTATCAATAATTAAGAAGGCAAATATAACTTAAATTCCTTAAACAAGAACGTGTTTTTACTTCAAAAACCGCGCCAATTCTGTTAATTTAATGCGTCCTTCGTATATTGCCTTACCGGTTATTACAGCAGGCACTCCCGCTTCTTCCAGTTGTTCAATATCTTTTATGGAACTTACCCCTCCACTGGCAATCAGATACATATGGGGGGTAGACGCAAGCATTTTCTTATATAGCCCGGTCGAAGGCCCTTCAAGCATACCATCTTTACTTATATCCGTGCAAATAACTTTACTAATACCCTTCTGCATATAGCTGTCTATAAAAGGAATTAACTCCAATTCTGTAGTTTCGAGCCAACCGCCGACGGCTATTTTTTCGTCTTTTACGTCAGCCCCCAGAATTATTTTATCGCCTCCATAAGTATTTATCCAATTAGTGAATACCTCAGGGTTTTTAACAGCCACACTCCCACCCGTTATCATGCTTGCGCCACACTCGAACGCAATACGCAAATCGTCGTCGGATTTTAATCCCCCGCCAAAATCAACAATCAGGTTTGTTTGGGAAGTAATTCTTTCCAACACTTTATAATTAACTATATGTTGTGCTTTAGCCCCATCCAAGTCAACCAAATGAAGCCGGCGGATACCGGCATCTACAAACATTTTAGCTACTTCTACTGGATTTTCGTTATACACTGTTTTTTGAGCATAATCGCCTTGCGATAAGCGCACACATTTTCCGTCGATAATATCAATAGCCGGTATTATTTCAATCATATAAGCAGTTACAAGTATTTAGTTACGAGTTACAAGTATAATTCTCTGATAATTGAGGGGAAACAGGTAACATCATTTTTTATTTAGATAGAAAAATACAAATTCCAAATTCAAGATTTTATTAGAGTTTATATTCAATAATCTATTATAAAGCTTATTTATAAATCATTATAGTATTAAAAGCTCCCGTAGGGAGCAAAGTTTGGTAATNTATCTAAAGATAGTATTTTACCAAACTTCCACTCCTAACGGAGTGCATATATTTGAATTTTAATACATCAACCAATATAAAGTACTGATAATTAAAACTGTAACTTTTTATTGAATATAATCTCTATTTTATAAAATTACTTTGTGCAAATATAGCGAAAGTCGAATGCATAGTTAAGTAAATTTGAACTATGCTAAGGAATATCCTATATTGTGCAAAAGTAATTAAATCGGAAAGAATGGACAAATGCTATTTTTTCTTATTTTTGTAAATACTCAAAATGAAAATATAAATAAATGAAAACATTAGGAAACATTATCTGGATTTTGTTCGGGGGATTTATGATTGCATTGGAATATTTTATTTCCGGATTCTTGCTTATGTGTACAATTATAGGGATTCCTTTTGGTTTCCAGGTGATGAAACTCGGAGTATTGGCGCTGTGGCCGTTTGGTAGTAAAATTACAGGAAAAGAAAACACAAGTGGATGCTTGAATATGTTTATGAATGTGCTGTGGATATTCATTGGCGGTATCTGGATTTCGCTGACACATTTGTTTTGGGGAATTATTTTCTGTATTACAATTATAGGAATTCCGTTTGGGAAACAACATTTCAAATTAATAAGGCTTGCTCTTTTCCCGTTTGGAAAAGAAATAAAACAATAATCGTAATAATTATGGACTACATTGAAACTCCCCGATTAATTTTACGCGACTGGCGAGAGGATGATTTTCCCGCATTCGCAAAAATGAATAGCGACGAAAATGTAATGAAATACTTCCCAAAAACATTAATGGAAGAAGAAAGCCGCGAAATGTTTAACCAGATTCAAAATCATTTTGAAAAATACGGTTATAGCGCATATGCCATCGAATCCAAAAAACATAAAACCGTTATTGGGTTTGCCGGATTCCATAATATAGATTTTGATGCTGATTTTACACCGGGAGTTGAAATCTTGTGGAGGTTACAGTTTGATAAATGGGGAAAAGGATATGCTACAGAAGCAGCCTCGGCTTGTTTGCGTTATGCCAAGGTCCGGCTGGATTTTAAAGAAGTTTACTCGTATACCACTATATGGAACAAAATGTCGGAAAACGTGATGCAGAAAATAGGAATGAACAAAATTAGTGAATTCAATCATCCGCTTCTTCCTGAGGGACATTTGCTTAGTAAACATGTGCTCTACAAAATAAACTTGTAATTAAAAAACCGGATTATCTTTTTTCCAACTGCACTACATTTTCAACGTGGTGCGTATGCGGAAACATATCTACAGGCTGAACAGCGGTAACTTTATATGCCTCGTCCAACAGGCTTAAATCGCGCGCCTGAGTAGCAGGATTGCAACTGACATACACTATACGCCGGGGAGCTGCAAAAAGGATTGTATCAATAACATCGTTGTGCATTCCGGCACGTGGAGGGTCGGTTATAATTACATCAGGCTTACCATGTTTTTCGATAAACGCAGTATTCAGAATGTCTTTCATATCGCCTGCATAAAAAAGCGTATTTGCAATACCATTCAATGCCGAATTTTCTTTCGCGTCCTCTATCGCTTCGGGCACATACTCTACTCCTATTACTTGCTTTGCCTGTTTGGCTACAAAATTGGCAATAGTGCCTGTGCCTGTATAAAGGTCGTAAACCAGCTCGTTTCCGGTAAGCTGTGCAAAGTTCCTCGTCACCTTATACAGCTCGTAAGCCTGTTCCGAATTGGTTTGATAAAACGATTTAGCACCTATTTTGAAACGCAGGCCTTCCATCTCCTCATAAATAAACTCACTTCCTCGGAATAAGCAGATTTGTTGGTCGGTTATTGTGTCGTTAGCCTTGGAGTTTATTACATACAGCAGCGACGTTATTTGTGGAAATTTCGCGTATATATGATTGAGCAACCCCTCTCGCTCTGCCTTATCTTCATAGTAGAATACCATTATCAGCATCAACTCCCCTGTAGAAGTGGTACGCACTAACATGGTGCGCAAAAATCCCTCCTGATTACGTAAGTCAAAAAAAGAAAGGTTATTCTCCAATGCGTATTGGCGTATCTCATTTCGTATCCGGTTGGAAATATCATCCTGCAACCAGCATTTTTCTATATCGAGCACTTTGTCGAACATACCCGGAATATGGAAGCCCACAGCATTCATGTCCTCGAATTTTTCTCCCGACTTTACTTCTTCATACGTCCGCCAACGCTTGTTCGAGAAAGTAAATTCTAATTTATTGCGGTAAAATTCAGTCTTTCCCGAGCCCAATATCGGTGAAATGTCAGGCAGCTCCACTTTCCCTATGCGGGTGAGGTTATCAATTACTTGTTTTTGCTTATATTTCAACTGGTCAGTATATGGAAGCATCTGCCACTTACAACCGCCACAAACTCCAAAGTGCTGACAAACAGGCTCTATCCTATTCTCTGAATACTTCTTAACCCCCATAACTCTGGCTTCCATGTGGTTTTTTCTTTTCTTTGATACCTGTAAATCAACCACATCGCCCGGTACAACAAAGGGAACAAAAACAACCATATCGTTTATTTTTGCTATCGCCTTGCCTTCGGCGGCTAAATCGGTAATTAAAACATTTTCGAAAACAGGAAGCGTTTTATTCTTACGAGCCATATTAAGTAGTTACAAGAAATTAGTTACGGGTTACGAGTCTAAGAAAAAATAGTTTGCAAAAGTAATACAATTTTGCGTTAAGTACCCGATACTAATTAAATTATTTCTATATGCCTCTATGTGTCAAAAAAGCATTAAAAAAATTCATCGGGGAAGTTTACCAGATATACTTTTTCGGTAGCACGCGTCAAAGCCGTATATATCCAGCGGTAATAGTCGCTATTCATCTGTTCCTCCGAGAGTTGCCCCTGATCAATAAAAACCCGTTTCCATTGCCCGCCCTGTGCTTTATGGCAAGTGACAGCATACGCAAATTTTACTTGCAGTGCATTGTAATACCGGCTTTCGAGAATAGTTTTAACAAGCAGTTTCCGATTTGTTATTTCCGGATAATCCTCGGCAATAGCATCAAATAGCTTTTTTGTCAGTTCATTAGCATGCGTTGGCGATTCCGCCTGCAAAATATCCAGCCATACCCGCGCGTCTATTTCCCAACCATAGTCGAGCGAGCGTAGCGATAAATCTACAAAACGGAATTCGTACATTTCATAGTGTTTTTGCACACGGGTTATTTCCAATATATCGCCATTGGCTATAAAGTCTATTTCCTCATACGGCTTGTTCCAGAAATAGTTGTTTTTAGTTACCATAAGCAGGTCGCCGTTTGCCAGTTCCTCCTCTTTCATCAGCACACGGTTTCGTATGCCATTATTATAGATATTAGCACGCTTATTAGAGCGGGTAATTACAATAGTGTCATCCTCTCCTACTTCATTGTAAGCCCGTTGTATTTCATCAATCAAATCTGCGCCACCCAAACGTACAATATCTCTGAAACGCTGCGTTTCAAACCGTGGGTACGAATCGGCTTGATGCTCATCAAGCTTTTCGCGCAGCAGGGTAGCATTATACAAGACACCGCTCTCCAAAGCCTGCCTTACTACGTGAGTCAATGTATATTCCTGTACATTCAGGTTATAGCCTGCCAGCGTTGCAGCCTCCAAAGCCGGGCTTATCGGTTGCATCACGGGAGGTAGCTGGGCAGTATCGCCCAATAAAAGCAGGAAACAATTATCTCCGCAATAAACGTATTCTACCAAATCGTCGAGCAACCGCCCTGAGCCAAACGAGCTATCGAGCCCTGTGTTCGACAACATGGATGCTTCATCTACAATAAAAAGCGTATGCTTATGCAAATTATCGGCAAGCTGAAACTGAAAATCGGCCATCGACTTCTGCCGGTATATTTTTTTATGGATGGTATAAGCTGAAAATCCGGAATAAGAAGAAAGAACTTTGGCTGCACGTCCTGTAGGAGCAAGTAAAACTGTTTTCTGTTTCAATTCGTCCAAAGCCCTTACCAACGCACTTACAATACTGGTTTTACCTGTTCCGGCATACCCTTTCAGAAGGAAAACCTTATCATCGTCGGGCGCAGCTACAAAATTTCCCAATAAGCCAATCAACTCGTTTTGCTGCTCATTTGGCTCAAACGGAAGTTTTTCTTTTACACGGGCTGCGATAAAGTCTTGTAACATACTTGCAAAGATAAAGCTAAGAAATGAAGGTTTGGCGCTATAAACTAATTATTTTTCATTAATTTTGCTTACTGATAAAAAATTGTAAAATTCAAAAACAGTTTCTTAGTAAGCACGAATATGAAAAAATTAATCCTGATTTGTATGGCAAGTACATTATTGATTGCATGTGGGAACAATGGAAATAAGTCCACTACTCCCGGCGTTGAAGAATTTAAATATATTGTTGATAAGTTTGAAGATGTAGAAATACTGCGTTACCGTGTACCCGGTTTCGAAAACCTGACACTCAAGCAGAAAGAGCTTGTTTATTACCTTTCGCAGGCAGCTATCGAAGGGCGTGACATTCTTTACGACCAAAACGGCAAACACAATTTATGTATCCGCCGTACACTGGAAGCCGTATATCTCAATTACGATGGTGACAGGAATTCGAATGAGTTTGTACATCTGACTAACTATCTGAAACAAGTATGGATGGGAAACGGTATTCATCATCATTATTCGGCCGATAAGTTCACACCTAAATTCTCCGAAAGTTTCTTTGCAGAGGCAATAAATAGTGTTGATACGGAAAAACTTCCGTTGCTACATGGAGAAACACCCGAAATGTTGATAAAAAAATTAACCCCTGTTATATTCGACCCCACCGTGCTGCCTAAGCGCGTCAACCAAACTCAGGGAGAAGACCTGATTACCACTTCGGCAAACAACTACTACGAAGGCGTAACACAAGCCGAAGCCGAAGGGTTTTATGATGCAATGAAAGACCCCGACGACAATACTCCTATTGCATACGGTTTGAATAGCAAGCTGGTAAAGGAAGATGGAGTAATTAAAGAAAAGGTGTATAAGGTAGGAGGCTTGTACAGCCCTGCTATTGAGAGAATAGTACACTGGCTCAAGAAAGCATCCGAAGTTGCCGAAAACACTCAGCAAAAAGCCGTAATCGACTCTTTAATTGAATTTTACACAACAGGAGACTTGAAAACCTACGATGATTATTCGATTAAGTGGGTACAGGACGTACACTCGTTGGTCGATTTTGTAAATGGCTTTACCGAATCGTATGGCGACCCGCTGGGAATGAAAGCAAGTTGGGAGTCTATCGTGAATTTTAAAAATACGGAAGCAACCAAGCGTACCGAAGTTATAAGCAGCAACGCACAATGGTTTGAAGACCATTCTCCTATCGAGCCTCGTTTCAGAAAGGAAAAGGTAAAAGGCGTATCAGCCAAAGTTATTACTGCCGCTATGCTGGGAGGCGACTGTTACCCTGCAAGCCCGCTGGGAATTAATCTGCCAAACTCCAACTGGATAAGGCGTGATTATGGTTCAAAATCAGTTACCATCGAAAACATTGCCGAGGCATACAACCGTGCATCGTTAGGCAATGGATTTGCCGAAGAATTTATGTGGAGCAATGTAGAACGCGAACAGGCTAAAAAATACAGCGCCCTGACTGATAATCTGCATACCGACCTGCACGAGTGTCTTGGTCACGGCTCAGGGAAACTATTACCTGGGGTTGACCCCGATGCTCTGAAAGCCTATGGCTCACCTATAGAAGAAGCACGTGCCGACTTGTTCGGGCTATATTTCATGGCCGACCCCATTATGGTAAAATTAGGTTTACTACCCGACACCGAAGCATATAAGGCCCAATACTATCAATACGTTATGAACGGACTGATGACTCAGCTTGTACGCATACAGCCCGGTAAAGATATTGAGCAAGCACACATGCGCAACCGCCAGTTGATAGCATCGTGGGTATATGAAAAAGGAAATCCGGATAATGTAATCGAATTAGCTGTAAAAGACGGAAAACACTATGTAAAGATTAATGACTATGAAAAACTTCAGGGCTTGTTCGGGCAACTGCTTGCTGAGATTCAGGAAATAAAATCAACAGGCGATTTCGATGGTGCACGTCATCTTATCGAAACGTATGCGGTAAAAGTAAATCAGCCTTTACATACAGAAATTCTGGAGCGTTACAAAAAACTAAACCTAACGCCCTATCGCGGGTTTATAAATCCATCGTACACACCTGTAACAGATAAAAAAGGTAAAATTACAGACATCTGTATTAATTACGAAGAGGACTACTTAAAACAGAACATAAGATATTCGCAAGAATTTTCTACTTTACCTATTTATAACTAAAAACAATTTTAGACTGCTCTATAGTTTAAAAAAGGTTACTGATTTTAGTAACCTTTTTTTAATTATCTTTATTTTTTCACTGAGCTTACAAGCAACATCATGGGGCGGCGTAGCTCGTCTTTCATTTCCGCTTGTTTGTCACATTTCCAATCGCCGTAGAGCCTCTTTAGTATCTTCGCTACTGCCAAACCCCGTAAAGCGCATATACCCCTCGCCAGCCTTGCCAAACACTATGCCGGGAGTTCCGGCTATAGCATAAGTGTACAGCAAATGCATAAAATATTTCATCGAAGGTTGACCATCAGGAATTTTAAACCACACATAAGGCGAATGTTCACCGCCAAATACTTTCAATCCTTTCCTGAGCAACTCACACCGGATAAAAGCAGCATTATTCAAATAATAATCCACAAGTTCTTTTACTTCTTTCTTGCCTTTTCGTGAGTATATAGCCTCCGCACCTCTTTGCACAATATAAGGAACACCATTGTTGTAATTGGCATTGCGCCTGCTCCATAAATTGATAAACGGGATACTTTCGCCTGTGAGGGTATAAGCATTCAGTTCCGAAGGGCAAACCGTATATCCACAGCGTAAGCCTGTAAATCCTGCTATTTTAGAGTAACTGCGTACTTCTATGGCTACTTTCTTTGCTCCCTTTATTTCATATATACTAAGAGGAATATCAGAGTTGTTTACATACGAGTAATATGCTCCATCGTACACTATTATGCTTTTATTTTCGATTGCATAATCTACCCACTTTTTCAACTCTGTTCTGTCCATCGCCACTCCGGTAGGGTTGCTGGGGTTGCACAGGTAAATAATATCAACCCTTTCTTTTGGCAGTTCGGGAATAAAACCATTCGCTTCGCTGCAATGCAAATATACTATATTGCTCCACTCCCCTTCCTCATTCAGGTTTCCGGCTCTGCCACTCATGATAGTTGCATTCTCATAAACCGGATACACCGGAGCCGCAATGGCAATTATATTATCGCGCCCCAACACATGGCCTATATTTCCTAAGTCGGATTTTGCACCGTTATTCACAAATATGCTTTCCTTTTCCAACGACACTCCGATGGAGCGGTATTCTTTAAGTGTTTTTTCTATCAGGAAATCATACCCCTGTGGAGGACTATAGCCCCGAAAGGTATCTTGATGAGCCATTTCGTCTACTGCCTTGTGCAGGGCTGCAATTACTTCATCAGGCAGCGGGCGTGTTACATCGCCAACACCTAATCGGAGTAATTTTTTATCGGGATGGAGAATTTTATAGGCGTTGATACTTTTTTCGATATCATCGAAGCAATAAACTTCCGGAGTTTTTAAATAATTCTCGTTTGCTAATGCCATTATTGAAGGAGTATAGGTCTGAAAAACAGATATGCAAAAGTATGGTTTTCTGGCGGAAAAGCGAACAAAACAATTAAAAAAGTACAAATAAAAATCCTCTGAAAAACTTAATTTTCAGAGGATAGTCTTATTGTTATGTATATCTTATCAGAGTATGCGTGGCAAATCTAATATATCCTGCTTATTGACAGCAGGCTGAGACACGACCTCTATACCGCCCGAAGTGGTTTTTATTTCGACTGAGAATGTAGGCGATGCTCCGATTTTACGTACAATTGCTTTCTGGCTCTTTAGGCTTTCGCTCTTACTATTCAGATAAATAGTACCCGATGTGGAATGTGCGTCAAAATAGTAAGACAAATCATCGGGAATGTATAGTGAAACCTTTCCACTTGTCGATTTTATAAACATATCACCGTCTACATACCCATAGTTAGCGCTTATTCTTCCCGATGTCGATTTCAGGTTGGCCGAACCATATGCCTGCTCTATTGCAATTCTTCCGCTCGACGTGCTTGCTATTACTTTTCCATAACCTCTACCTAAAACAATACTTCCGCTATTGCTTTTAGCATTAAGTGTTTCACTGCGGAAATTATCAATCTGAATCGACCCGCTGGTAGTGCCTACATCGAGCTTCTCTCCTTTCAGGCTTTCTACCTCAATTCTGCCACTTGTCGATTTCAGATACACATTTCCTTCTATTTGGTCAGTTTCAATTCTGCCACTGGTTGTTCTTATAGCAACATTGGGAGCCGATACATTTCTTACTTTTACCGAACCGCTTGCACTGGTTATATTACAGGAACGGGCAACAATATCCATATTAACAATAATACGTCCGCTTACTGTTGAAATATCCAGATTTCCGTTAAAAGCTTTAGGCAAATACACTTCTGCTTTACAGCTCAACCACGTTGCCCATTGGCGGTCGCCGTTTTTAATCTGTACGGAATTATCCGAAGCATTTATCACCGCAAAATAATCACTGTTGTTACGGTTCATATATTCTTTAAGAATCAATTCATTTGTCGGGCTCTCGTAAAAACAAACTTCATCCGCAGTATAACTGACACTCAAACGTTCTATTGATTCCACATCAATCACCTGTGTGTTTACCAGTGACCTTGCGAATGAAAAACTACATAAAACGGTGCTTATTGCAACCAAGCATATCAGATAAATCATTTTTTGCATGTTCATAATTATTTAGGGTTAATTATTCTCACTTACAGATACCGGTTTCGCTCCTTTTTTACTGCGGAATATGGTAATCACTATTCCTACCACGAATGTAAGGCTCACCCAAATCCAAAAACGCACCTGAGGCTCGCCCTCTTTCATTATCAAAATCGGCATCAGAGGAATAAAGGCATTTGCAAGTCCATGTATATACAGTCCCGCCAGAGGTCTATTTCCTGAAAGCTGGAGTACCCACGAAAAGATAAACGAATACCCTACTGTAAGTAAAACGAAACCTCCGAAGTTCATATACATCTGGCTGGTGTCCTGAACAAACCACAATGGCAGATGCCACACAGCCCAGATAACTCCAAGTACTACATTCGCTTTCCACATTCCCATGCTGCTCTCCATACGCGGAAGTGCATAGCCCCGCCATCCGAACTCTTCCTGTCCTCCTCCGAAAAATATCATTATTAAAAGATAGGGCACGAAAATAGACACAGAAGGAAGCAACATATACAATCTTTCTTCACCAAATGCCTCAGGCAATAACCATGCAATGCAAGTGATACCTCCTAAAATAACCACCGGAATAACGTATGCTTTCCAGCCCCAGCGTAAATCAACAAATGTTTTTAAATACTTCTTTCCTGCTCCTTTACCAAACTCACTACGTAGTGCGCTTAATGCTCCAACCAATGGGCCGAATGCTCCAATGCTCACTAACGGAAGTTTTAAGTTTGAAAGCATATTTGCAGGCATTGGAATTATATTGTATCCGGCCAATATAAGTACGAGCCAAAATACCCAACTCCAAATAAAAGCTACTATAAAAAAACGATAAAGAAATTTATTATTGCCCATACATCAATATTTAGAATTGTTTAAACTACAAGGATGTATTTCAGAAAGTATGCTGTTATAAATATTTAGCTATCAATGCAAAAACCTTAGTAATTGTGACAGAGACCAATATCCTCAACCTTATTACCTTATTTCTCTGTTATTCAATAAGCTAATAAGGTTTAGCTTTACGAGATATTGAGGTTACTAAGGTTTGTTTCTGAAAATAAGGTTTCATTGTCAGACTAATCTGCTGATAAAAAATGCTATATCAGCATACTCTTTAAAACACCTGCCATTATTGTACCGGAATAACCCGGGAGCCACCTGAAGTCCCTACATGCACGCCTGGAGCTCCTTTGTAACGTAATACCGAACCACCTGACATTTCTCCTGAAATATAATCTCTGACCGACACCTCTGCTTTGGCCCCTCCACTCATTTGGGCGTATAATTCTATCACTTCCAAATTATAAGCCTCTGTGTTTCCACCGCCTGATACATTCAAATCTACAATATCGGCATATCCTTCCAGTTCCAACCGGCTTCCTCCGGAGGATTTCGCATCCAGATATTCACAGTCGATTAACAAATCGGCTTTACCACCTCCGGCTAAATTAAGCTCTAATTCCTTGCACTCTACTTTTCCGTAATTTTCGCATACAAACTTAGCACCGCCTGAGCCTTGCAACAGCATCTTACTTGCAACCAAAGGATTAGGAATATAAACATTAGAGCCTCCTGCGGCATCTACCGAACTGATATATTCTGCTGTTACATATATCTTTATGCGGCTGTTTCCCCCGAAAGAAACATGGTTGCTCGGACGTACAATCAAGCAGTTGTTGCGTACATAAGTTTCCACATGGTCTATAATGTTTTCATAAGTTTCGACTACTACATCCTGAACGCCGTTCGAAACAATTAATTGTATTCCAGCACTTACCGATACTTTGTCGAAAGAATTGACCTCGCGTGTTTCAGAAACAATGCTTCCACTGGGGAATATAGTATTTATTGTAATACATGCGCTAAAGGCAAATATAGTTGCTATAAAGAAAATTATTTTTTTCATAATAACGAGTTTTTTAAATAATAAATTAAATAGTTACAAGAATTTTAGTTACAGGTTATAAGTCTTTTTTGAGAACAGTAACAATCGCATTCTTAACATACATTAGAATCTTACTCCTGCGGTAAATCCAATCCATGCATCCAGTTTGGTATCGTTTATTTGCGTATTATAAAGAGCTTTGTAAGGTGCGCTTAAGTAAGGAGTAGCATCGTCTGAGCGGTGCTGGATAAGCAAGTTTGCTGTAGGGCCTGCAAATACTTTGAACCGGCGGGCAATTCTAAAGTCCAATAAGGGGCGAATTTGCACCAAACCGGTATAAAAGTTATAATTATGGCTTGTAGGTTTATACATATTATGGTGCATAAGTTCCAGATTAAGCCCTAACCATGATGTAAATCTAAATCCCGTTCCCAATCCGAATCCGGCCGACCATAAAGATTCAGAATAATTCCAGCCTGCTGAAAAAATGGTATAGAAGCGGTAAGTTCCCGAACGGAAAGTAGCTGCTGTCTGGATAAATTCTCCTGCTTCTATTCCAAAGTCAGACAATCCACCGCGTTTTACTATATTAATCAATCCAACAGGAACTCCGTCGGCAGTGTCGCGCACATTGATAACACCTAACTGGAAACCGCCTTTACCTGTTATGTTTACACATGCAATCTGGCAGGCCGATTCCTTGGCAATATTTACTCCTCCGGTAATCTGGCAACCGGCTTTTTGTGCTATGTTGACACCCGCACTTCCCTGGAATCCGGCTTTTTTCGCAATATTTATACCACCCGTGAGCTGGCAGGACGATTCTTCGGCCATATTAAGCCCTGCACTACCTTGAAAAAAAGATTTCTGAGCCACGTTAATACCTCCGGTCAACTGTACGCCCGCTTCTTTTGCCATGTTTACTCCCGCACCGGCTTGTATAGTTCCAAACTCTGCTACGTTTACTCCACCTGTAAACTGAGCTGCTTTTCCTGCATTGGCATAGTTGAATGCCGAAGAAAATTGTAATACATTGCTATTCTCTTTACTTGCAAAATCGTATCCCGCAAGGTTAAAAGCCCCTGCAAGCTGAAGCCCGCGTGCGCTGTATTTGTTTACATTGAACATGCTTCCCAATTCCAACCCGTTGCTTCTTCCGGTTACACCACCTATCAGGTTAAGCGATACATCATAACTGTTTTCTATGGATTGCGTAAAATCGGTTCCTAATGGATAAATAAATGAAAATTGAAATGGTTTTGATTGCCCGCGCTCAGTCTCGGTAGTATATACATATTGAGAATTTTCTGATTGCGGAGCTTGTGCTTCCTGAGCATTAAGTTGACTTGTCATTGATGCAGCTAATATTAGCATTGCTGTTGCATACTTCTTCATTGTTTTTTCGTTTTTTAAGTTTACACAATTATGACAGTCGCCAACATAAATACCTGTATGCTCATACGATATTTTTTTTAAATTATTTTTATTATCATTGATAACCAGCGGTTTATATTCATCGTTTTTATTAATATTTTCTAAAGGAATAAAGTCTTTTTTATTGTTTGATTCATTTTCCGATTCAATATTTTCAATCTGTTTAGCGTGAAGGATAATGTGTTTATCCTTTTTCTTGAAGCAAACATCGGGAGGTAATACTGTGGATAAAACCTCGGATAAGGTTTTATTTTGCAGGTCGAACGAAACTGATTTCGTTCCGTCCAATAATTGTGGATTGTATGCAAACCGATAGCCGGTTTGCTGTGTGATGGCGTTCAATACTTCCTTATAACCGGCATCGTGGAGGTGGATTGAGATGTTTCGTTCATCATTTATCGCCGACAGGGGAAGAGAAACAAGAAAAAAAACAAATACAGATATCCTCATAAGAATATACTTTTTAATGCTATTCATGCTATCTTTATTTTACAGTCATCCATTTTTCAGCTAATTCATAAATATGTTTTTTAAGGGGCTTTGCCCCTGCAACCCCACTTCATTTTTGCCTTGATGCAAAAACGAAGCAAAAAAATCAAGACTGTGCCCGCTTCACACGAAAAATTAGCGTTTGACGGCTAAAATCTTCCAAACTCACTCCTCACGTCGTTCAAACAGGGAAGATTTTTTAACGCCGTCTGCTCTTATTTTTCGGCTCACCGGACAAGGTCAAGGTGAAGAAAATATAGTTCAAGCATTAAAAACGGATAATCATTTTGTTTTTTAATTCATAACAAAAGAAACTAAAACAAATCAGGGATATTTTAACTCAATATTTCCTGCGGTGGTTATTAAATTTACATTCAACTTCGGTGTTTCTCCCACCTGTTGGTTCAGCATTTTTACATTGTCTGTTAGTTGGTTATCTATGTTCGTAGTAATCTTTCCGGACGATGAACTTGCACTTAACTGAAAAGAAGAGCTACGGGGTACAACCACCGATATCCGCCCGCTATAAGTTTTAACAAACAAATCATCATCCATTTCACTAAAACGTATCGTTACAGGGCTTGTTGTTGCAGATATGTCGGCCGAACCTTTCACATCATTCAGGTTAACAGCACCGCTGAATGTATTTACGTATAGCCTTCCGGCAGCATGATTAACATTTATTTTCCCAACCGTACTTTTTAATACGATATTTTCCGACTCTATATAAGATACATCAATAAGGGCACTCACGTTCGATATTTCTTTCACATCGCCATATACATTGCCCAGTTTTATAATTCCGGCAACGGAACTTACCGTAATGCTTCCTTCAAGGTCGTTGGTAGTTATTTTCCCCGACGCGCTTTTTAGTTCTATTTCATCTGTAAATACCGATTTTAAACTTACCAAGCCACTCACAGTAGAAATATAAAGCCCCTTTAGCTCCATATCCATTTCCGACTCTATACGTCCGTTGATATTTGTAATTTTCAAAATACCCTTGTACTTTTTCGGCACATACACTTCAATGTCCGAAGCATTTTTGAACCATGGGAAACGCTTTCCGCTTTTAATCTGGAGCGAACCATTGCTTTGCCGCATCCACGCAAAGTATTCTTCATCATTACGGCGGAGATGTTCTTTCAGAATCAGGTCGTCCGATTCGCTTTCGTATAGTGTTATATGGTCTATCGTATAATCTATCTCAACCGTATGAAAATTATCGACATTGAAAACCTGAATATTGATGTAGGGGATATCATTCTTATTTTCAAATTGCGAAGGGGTTGTTACTGATTTATTTTTCACCAATTCGCTCATCGTTTCATTCCTTTTTTCCGATGCGTCAATAGGGCTACGGCCTATTATTATATTCTGGTTTTGCGACGGTGGAATTTGATTCAACATCAGCATCCTCTCGTCGTCCAAAGATAATTCCCCGGCTTCCTGTTTGGGCAAAATAATAACATATTGATTAATTATCTTATAGGTAACACCCGCCGGAAGGATAATTTGTAATGTCTCGTCCAATGTTTTACCATTAAGGTAAACCGATACGCTCTTACCCGAATCTATTACCTGCGGATTGTAAGAAAACTTATATCCCGTTTGGTCGGCAATGGACGAGAGAATTTCAACAAAAGGCTGTTGATTGACATTCAGATTGATAAGCTTATCACTATGTTGGTCTTGTGCCTGTGCTTCAGCCACAGAAACAAAACAAGCAACTATACTTACGGCGATATAAATTATATACGGATAAAAAGAATTGCGGGTTTTCATTATTTCTTTTTAATTTTATGGATAAAATTACCTTCCAAAGTCCATATCTTAACTAAGTATATACCTTCGGAGAGATTACTCATATCTATTTCCGGCACATTGTTTTCCACATGCTTCATCACCTGCCCTTCTACATCGCATATTGTAACAGAAATGAACGGAATCTCCGATTGTATGTACAATATATCGTTTACAGGATTTGGGTATAATAGGAATGGTTGTTCAATACTCCCTTGCGGACTGCCGGTAGTGCCTTTAAGTTTTACCACCACCATACACGCATCCGAATAACTACCATCCTCTGTACTCACTGTAATAATAGCTTCACCCGCTTTCAATGCTGTAAGTTGTCCGTTTGCGACTGACACTACATTTTCATCACTACTCACCCATGTTATTTTTTTATTTGTAGCATTTTCGGGCAATACCGTTGCACTCAAAGTGTATGATTCATCTACAAAAATTTCCACATTATTTTCACTAAGCGCTACACTTTCTACCGGAATTGCAATGGTAAGGCTTGTTTGCGATACGGCATAATTCCATTTCCACACATCTTTAGTATATGTACGGCGGATGCGGATATATACCTCTCCTTCTACATTGCCACGAGGTTTTACAAACTCATAGTCTTTCTGTCCCGAAACATAATCAATATATTCAATCCATATAGTATCTCCGGTAAAATCTGCTTCGGCATAACATTCTATTTCAAACTGGTCGCCTGTTACGTAATCAGATGTAGCTTCGTCGTAATAAAGTTCCCAGTTTAATTCTATATTGCCGTCGTTATACTCAGCGTTAAGTGCCTTTATTTGCGGGTAGGCAGGCATTGTATAAGTAGCTTCCGGGGTATTCTTATCTTCTGCCTCATGCTTCAATATATAGTTTGTAGTTACAGCCGAGTTTTCGAAATTGAAAATATCAGTCATTACACCCGTTTTGGCAGACGGGGCATTGTCTATTTTATCGGCGGAAGATGTTTTATACAAATTAATACTACCTGATTCATCCTGTTTCAGATAATCTGTTTTTTCCCATACAACACTGATTTTACCATCTGCCAAATATCCGGCATGGGTGATTGATATAGGCGACAAGTCGCATGATGGAGCAGTTTTACTATACTTTATTCGCTTAGGGTTTCTTCCTATATCTACAATTGGCGTATTACTATCCCAATCGCCCAATGCCATACCCAAATCACAGTTAAAGTCTTTTATACCATAATTATCGTCGAAAAAATAATTGAGCGACAGAGTTGAAAAACTTAATTCCGCATCAAGTGTTTGATTTTCTTCTACATAAAAAGACTGACGGAAACGGTTTCTGGCTACTGACCCTCTGTAATTAGCGTTTGTCAACGACGCATAATAACTAAGCGTAACAGGTATGTTGGCCGATGCGCCCTTGTTCTCTATTTTGAACTTCATATATACCCTGTATCCGTCCTCTTTGTGATATTGGTCTCTCACACCGCAATTGGCCGAATTATATTCCATCCGTACATCATAAATGCGGTACGGCAGTGATTCTCCTTCCTCAAATGGCTCTAACCCGAAAATCGCCTCTTGACCCTCACTATAATTTACCCCTTGTGCTCCTTCCGAATCTAACAAAGTTATTTTGTACCATCCGTTATTACGGCCTCCCCACCCCCAGTTAAAGTAAAAAGTATCATCTTGCTTATAGCCGCTAACTACAAAAGAGTGGCCTGACCCCTGTGGCTTCTGTCCTCCATAAATTACGGGACGCTCAGCGTCAATCTCGTTTCTTATCCTACTTTTCCATTCATCAATAGAATAATACTCCGTATCCGAAACTATTCTTCTTCGGTATTCGGCTGGCTTAAATCCAAAATGTGAAAACAATGCGGATGGTACTGATAAATTAAGAGAGCCACTACTGTTATTGTATTGCATCCTTACACTTACCCCTACATCGTACAGGAAATCGCGCGTCAAATCGTTAGGAGCGTCCAGCGGCATGCCCTTTATATTGTAGGTTTTCTCTTCAAAATTCACACTTCTTACAATACCCTCATCTGTGTTTGTGCCATAGTCGGTGTATTCATAAGCCCCTTTTCCGTGCAGGTATTCAATATTGTTTTTCTCACTCCAGTATTTTACCACCTGCCCCATTGCAGTCGCCACACATCCGGCAGCCATGTTGCCTGTTTCAGGCGAAGTCCAAGTGCCATTCTGATGCCATTTAATACCGTTCATCAGGTCAGTACCGGGTGTGTATACGGTGTTATCGCTATTGTTATCCGTAAAAAAATCCTCCTGATTATTCAGCAGTTTAGTCCATCCCGTATGCCTTGTTACAGAAAGTCTTCGGGTTTTACTATTACTACCGGACATAATAGCGTTTATTTCTTCCCTCATCACGCTCATCCACCACTCGAATGTTGGATTCGTCTCGTCCGAAAACATACCATCGGCATAAGCTATTACGGGAGTTATCCGGTCGTCGCCCGACAGGATAACCCAGCTTGGTTGTGCCTTATTTTCTACAACATAATAATATACCGATTCATTATTAGTACAAACATCTATTATTTCAGCTTGTGGAAAAGACAGGGATTTTTGCTTTGTATTGCTTTTTGATTGCAAACTGAAAAAATTATTTGCAGCCGCAATTGCCTGTAACGAATCTACAGGAAGTGAAAACAACTCTAAATCGAAAGTTAAGGTGAGTAAAAAAATGGCAAGTATAATTTTTCTCATATAAAATCAGGGTATAAATGAGATGCGAAAAGATTGATTGAGGTTTTATGTTCTTTTGAATCAAGCATTTAAGCAATAAAAGATATTCTATTAAACCACAATAGAATGAAATACACTTTATAAGCTTCTTATATCATCAATAGGAAATAACAAATCCGTTGTTTTCGGCAGTGAATTTTAGTGATAAAGTTTCCGTTATTATCTGCAACACATTTTCTAACGATTCGTTTTTGTCAAAACTTACACTTATCTGCAAGTCTCTCAATGTAGAAGAAGACAGTGTTATATCCACACCATAGCGCATAGTCAATACATCGGCAACATCGCCGAGCGGTGTGGCATTAAATATTATTTCGTCCAACGTTTCTTCCATAGTTTCCAAAAAGCCAAACTCCTTTGTTTGTGAGTTGTAGTACGCTTTTTCATTCTCTCTCACACGTATTCCTGCGTTATCCAGCGTATAAAAAAGCACCTCTCCCTCTTCCACCTCTACCAGCACAGAGTGTTCTGTATCATAAGCGGTAACGGTAAAAACAGTTCCTATATCTTTGATAAAAGTTTCGCCGGCCAATACAGTCAGTTGCTTCTTTTCAGTTTGTTTCACCGTAAATACAGCCTTCCCTTTCAGCTCTACCTCATTTTTTTGCGCCGAAGAGTATTTTATTTCCGAATTTGAAGCAAGAAGAACTTCCGTATTTTCGAGCAATTCGTACTTCTCAGGAGCATTTAAAGTTGCTATCTGAATTATCTCATCCGGTTTGTTCAAAAAGACGAAAGTAAACACACCTACCAGCAATACAATACTTGCCGCCACCGCATAACGTAAAAGAGGAAGCCTTCTTTTAGGTTCTTTTTTAACAACCGTTTCTACATCATTGCTGTTTATATATGTGTTGAATTGGAGCAAGGCTTTTTCCATATTTGGCTTAGGCGTAGCCCCCATCGTCCCCATTTGTTGGTACAACATAGTCATCTTATCGAAATAAGCCTCATGCTCGGCCGACTGAGCCAGCCAACTATCAAGTTGACCCAACTCTTGCCGGGTAGCTTCTCCGCTAAAATAACGCGATAATAATATGTCTATTTCATCACTCATATTATTCCGATTTCGTCAACATCAACAATATTATTAATAAAGGAACATAATCTTTCAGTTGTTCTCTAAGTATCCGTAATGCCTTTACAATCTGGGTTTCTACCGTTGCCGGAGATATATTCATCTCCTTTGCAATCTCCGCATACGACAACTGTTCGAAGCGGCTTTTACTGAAAACCTCCCTGCACCTTGGAGGCAGGCTTTCTATCGCTTTTTCTATCTGCGTTTGAAGCTCGGTATGCAAAACCACATGCTCCGTATGATTTACCGAATCGCTACCACTATTATACGCAATATGAACAGCATGTTCCGAACGTATCTTTTGTTGCTTTACCTTGTTCAGGCAATTATTGTGAACCATCCGGTACAGGTACGACTTTATCGACGTATGTATAACAATGTCGGAACGCTGGTCCCAAAGTTTATAAAACGTACGCTGCACCATATCTTCCGCTTCAAACTGGTCATGCAATATACTGTATGCATAATTGTAAAGAGGAACATACCATGTACTGAAAAGCATTTCGTATGCCTTATGGCTTCCCGACCGTAAATCCTGTATGTTTATCGAATCGCTCAATAATTCATTCTTTTGTTCTACGGCACAAAGGTATATATTATTCCTCAATGATATGACAAACGAAATGAAAAACACCTGTATAGCAATTAATGGAAACTTTATTTTTTAACATTTCATTACCTCTAAAACAGATACCTGCTACCACACGAATACTTTGCGTGATAAAGCAAAGACATTCAAAAAAAAACAATTAGGAACGCCACGTCAAGATTTATCCGACAAGCGGCATAAAGCCGCTGTACGGGTCGATACCTGAAAATCAGTTGGCGTGTAGCGGCATAAAGTCCGCTTTACGCCTAAATTTAGTAATATATAATTTGGGAGGTAAAATAAGGGGAGGTGTTTTAAAAAGTATGCTCATGCCTGCGGTGTCCGACACATCGGACTGTTCCATATGAAAATCTGACTTTTCAAGTCAGCATACTTTTTAAAATATATCCAAATAAAGTACTTGATAAAAACCTTATTTTCAAAAAAACAACCTTAGTAGCTGATAATGCCTGACAATAATAACCTTATTACCTTATTTTAGGTGGCAATAATTTGATAGTAGTTAGACTGATTACTTTAGTTTAAGCGTCATAAGGCCGCTGTACGGGTCGATACCTGAAAAATCAGTTGGTGTGTAGCGGCTTAAAGTCCGCTTTACACCTAATCCCCCTCCGCTACCGCGCGAATCTTTCGCATGGTAAAGCGCAAAACATCCAAAAAGCAAAATAAGTCAATTATTCGATATTACAATTTGGGATGTAAAATAAACTACTTGATAAAAACCTCATTTTCTACCAATAACCTTAGTAACTGATACTGCCTCGACAATAATAACCTTATTACCTTATTTTGGGTGGCAATAATTTGATAGTAGACTTTGGGTTAAGCGGCATAAAGTCCGCTTTACGCCTAATTCCCCTCCGCTACCGCGCGAATCTTTCGCGTGGTAAAGCGGGAAGTTTCCCCCATAAACATCTGTAAACAAAAATTTCGAACGAAAATTTCTGTATATAAAAGAAAATCTATACTTTTGCCAAGCTAAAAAACGAGAAACTGTTTTGAACTTATTCGTAAAATTCAAAATAGTTTCTTAGATTAATAATAAACGAATAAACACAATACAATTATGTCGAAGCAAGTAAAGAACAAGCGCGATGAGTTTGAAAATGTTGAACATGCGTTAACTACATCAGAAGCATTTATCGAAAAATACCGTAAACAAATCCTGATTGGAGTTGGAGCCGTTGTTTTAGTAGTATTGGTAATCCTTTCTGTACGCAATTTTTACTTGAAACCGCGCGAAGTTTCGGCCGAAAACGAGATGTACAGAGCACAAACTTATTTCGCTGTCGATTCATTTTATGTAGCATTGAATGGCGATGGTTTGGACTGTATTGGTTTCAAAGAAATCGTTTCTGACTATGGTATGACTCCATCCGGAAACCTTGCGGCTGCTTATGCCGGTATATGTTATTACAAACTGAACGATTATCAAAATGCGATTAAATACTTATCTCAATTTGATGGAAAAGACACCTATCTTACTACATCGGTAGTGGGTATGATTGGCGATTGCTATGCCGAAACCGGAGATACAAACAAAGCAATAAGCCATTTCGAAAAAGCAAGTAGTCTGAAAAATGCCGTTATAAGCCCTATATATCTGAAAAAAGCGGGATTGGCATACGAATCGATTGGCGAAGCCGGAAAAGCAGAAAAATGCTATACCGAAATCAAAAACTCATACGCACAAAGTCAGGAGGCTTCTGATATAGATAAATATATCGCACGCGTTTCAAAATAGTATTTATTTGTTTTAATTGCCGGAACTGTCAAATTGTTGAAACGTTCATCTATAGTATTCAACGGTTTAACATTTTAGCGCATACACAACTAATAATATATGTCTACTCAAAACCTATCCGAATACGACGTACAAGGGATTCCCGCAAAGGAAATCCTGAGTAAACAAAAATATGCGATAGCAGTAGCCGACTGGAATCCTCAAGTTACACATGCTTTGCTTGATGGGGCGGTAAATTCGCTTGTCGAATGTGGAGTACAACAGTCGAACATAAAAATAGTACACGTACCGGGAACATTTGAACTTACTTACGCTGCTAAAAAACTGAGCCAGTCAGGTTCGTACGAGGCTGTTATTGTTTTAGGTTGCGTTATACAAGGTGAGACTCCCCACTTCAACTATGTTTGTCAGGGAGTAACCACCGGAATTACAAAATTAAACATAGATGGTAAGTGTCCTGTAATTTTTGGAGTGCTAACTACCAACACTTTACAGCAAGCTATCGACAGAGCAGGCGGAATACACGGCAATAAAGGCATCGAAGGTGGAATTACTGCAATAAAAATGGCCAATATTGTTTGGTAAATTCAATTTGATTTCATACCTTTGCACTGCTTTTAACGAAAAGCATTTGGGCAGTTACCAGAGTGGACAAATGGGGCTGACTGTAACTCAGCTGGCTACGC
>NZ_QVMH01000037.1:95738-116183 GCF_010501035.1 Paludibacter sp. 221 | reverse complement strand
TAACGTTTGCAAAAGCATTTTTTTGAGGTGTTATTTGCTGAGAGAAAGTCATATTATATTAAAACAGATAAAAGAACAAAAGATAAAGGACAAGACTTATAGCTTGTAGCCTATAACTTGTAGCTAACTAAATCATTCCTCAATTTTTACCCGAAGAATGTGAGGACAAAAATAAAGGCTTAATTTTTTAAGCACAAATATTTAACGGTATGAAATACAGGCTCGAAATAAACCGGATAAACTACACATGGCATTGCCGCATTATTTATAACTCATAAAAATAATGTACTTTTGTTGCTCACTATTATACTATTCGCATGGCACTCAATTATATCTGGATAGCGTTTATTTTCGTTTCATTTATTGTAGCGTGCATCCAATTATTGTTTTTTGGCAACTCGCAGGTATTTGTCGATATTGTAAACTCCACGTTTTCGTCGGCCAAAACGGGATTTGAAATTTCGCTGGGACTCACAGGAGTACTTGCCCTGTGGATGGGCATTATGAAAATAGGCGAAAACGGCGGTATGATAGCCGTATTTTCGCGCGCGGTACGCCCGCTTTTTCGCAGGCTCTTTCCCGATATACCGGACAATCATCCCGCTTCGGGTTCCATACTCCTCAACCTGTCGGCAAACATACTTGGGCTTGATAATGCCGCTACACCTGCCGGGCTGCAAGCCATGCGCGAGTTGCAGGATATAAACCCCGACAAGTCGCGTGCCTCCAACGCCATGATTATGTTTCTGGTGCTTAACGCTTCGGGGCTGACGCTTATCCCTGTGTCAGTAATGACCATACGTGCACAGATGGGAGCATCCAATCCGGCCGATGTATTTATCCCTATCATGATAGCCACCTTTGTTTCCACCATGATTGGAGTATTAGCGGTGTGCGTAAAACAAAAAATAAAGATAGATAAAGTCATATTAGGCACATTTGGGGCAGTAGCGTTGATTATAGGAGGCGTAGTATGGCTATTCGGCCGTATGGAGCAAAGCCAAGTACAGCAAGTATCGGCGGTGGCTGCCAGCATTATTCTTTTCACGGTAATTATCGCCTTCATTATAAGCGGCATGCGAAAAAAGGTGAACGTGTACGACTCTTTCATCGAAGGGGCAAAAGATGGCTTTTCGGTAGCTATACGCATCATCCCCTACCTTATTGCTATTTTGGTGGCAGTAGGCATGCTCAGGGCATCGGGCACCCTCGATTTTCTGGTCGATGGATTGAAATCTTTCGTTGCCTGGATGGGGCTGGATACCCGCTGGGTAGACGGTATGCCTACCGCACTTATGAAGCCCCTGAGCGGTAGCGGAGCGCGGGGCATGATGGTGGAAACCATGAGTACGTTCGGAGCCGACTCGTTTGCAGGGCGGTTATCCGGTATATTTCAGGGCTCTACCGACACTACCTTCTATGTAGTTTCGGTGTATTACGGTGCTGTCAATATCAAGAACGGACGATACACGGTACCTTACGCGCTTCTGGCCGATTTGGTAGGAATAATCACCGCTATTTTTGTAGCCTACTTGTTCTTTGGGTAATACTTTATTAAAAATATAAAATCATCATAGCAACATTGATTTCGTAAAATGGAAAAACAGACGCTCTCTTCCAAATGGACTAATACATTGTTAATACTAATGACAGTATTATGGGTTGTACTACCCTTATGTTGCATCCTGTTTCTGCTGATTACAGGCTCGTTAGGACGTATCCATCCCGGTATGGTAATAGGAGGTATCTTACTGTTGTTAATGATTGGAGCAACAGTATTCCTTCTGAGCACATTGGCTAAGGTGACTGTGACAGACGATAAAATTATTTTCAAAAAAGCTATTGGCAGAGCTAAAAGCTATACTTTCGACAAGATTACTTATCCTAACGAATTTCGCTTTCATAAACTACTGTTTACTTCAATCAACATGAAGAATGGCTACGAGGAAGATTTTTATTTAATACTGAGCAACCGTAGGGCATGGGTGCTTAAAGACCAGATAGACGTAAAGCAAAGCCTGCTTACATTAAAGTATTCTGTAAAGAACGAACAAACTAAAAATTAAAAATCAGTCCCCGTTTGTAACGAGGGGGAGTGGCGTTGCATTTGCAATGCGGTCGAAGTTGTTCGTTAAAAAAAACGAATAACCACAAACTCCTCGTTAAAAACGAGGAGTAGAAGCAAGTACTGTTTTATGAACATTTTTCACTATACCCTTCCCCTCGTTTGCAACGAGGGGATTAATCGTTAGTCGTTTACAACGACAATAAGAAATGAATTAGCAAACACATCCTGTAAGTAACAAAAACGCAATAAACAAATGATTACATACTACTACGAAGACATAGAACCTCTTGATATACAAGAGAAAAACGTATCGGGCTGGATAAAAAGCACGGCCGCTGTTTATGGCAAAAAGATAGGCGAAATCTCCTATATCTTTTGCTCCGACGAAAGGATACTGGAGGTGAACAAACAATACCTCGACCACGACTATTATACCGACATCATCACGTTTGACTATACGCAGGGAAACATCCTCGGAGGCGATATTTTTGTGAGCGTAGACACGGTAAAAAGCAATGCCGGAAAATTCGGGCAAAGTTTCGGCAAAGAGCTGCACCGCGTTATCATACACGGCATACTGCACCTGTGCGGGCAAACCGACAAAACACCTGAGGAACAGCAGCAAATGACAGCAAAAGAAAATTTAGCACTCGACGCTATTAATTTTATCGAATTTTATTAATTACAGCACACCATAACAGCTAAATGCAAGTATCTGACTATTTTTGCAATTTTTTGTTAAATAAACACCCTGCTTCAAAGCTACTTTGCCTATATTAAAAGATTATCATTACTTTTGTTGCTGATTTTTTTCGGAGGTATATGAAATTTTTGGATAAAAAGCACGTTTAAATTTTCAGACTCAAAAAACTAAAATTACATGTACTCAAAATCCGGAAAATTTTTAATTATCAGTGTGTTTTTATGTTTCTGCTCCCTTTTGCATGCACAGCGAAACGATTACAGGGCAGAAATAGGCTTGCTGGGAGGTGTAGCTTACTACATGGGAGATGCAAATCTTACCCCGTTTAAAAACATTACACCCGATTATGGAGCGCTTTTTCGCTATCGGTTCGATACAAGGCTTGCAGCAAGGCTCGAGTACTCCCGTACTTCGGTAAAGGGAGGAGCAGACCTTACAGCATTCGACAATCCGCTGAATATGGTGGACTTGTGCGGAGAATTCAACTTTTTCGATCTGGAAAAGAACAAATACAAGCGTTTCAGCAAAATATTTTCACCTTACATCTTTTTAGGTGTGGGAATGATGAATTATAAATACGAGGCAACTCAACAGAAATTTGGTGTGAGCATTCCTTTCGGAGTCGGAATTAAAGTAAAGATGGGAGGGCGTTTCAATTTCAATGCCCAGTTTTCAAACCGCTTACTGCTGAAAGACAACATGGAAGGAATAGCCGTATACAACGACCAATATGGGCTGAACGGGAGCAATTTCCTTAACAACGATTTGCTGTCGGCCCTTACCGTAGGAATCACATTCGACATATGGAAAAAAGAATGTGACTGCCTCAAGTTTTAAGAAAAAAGAAGTATTTTTAGAATGACCTACAAAGAGAAGATTGACAAAGCACGATTGCCGCAACACATTGCTATCATAATGGATGGCAACGGGCGTTGGGCAAAAGAACGGGGTTTCGACCGTATTGTAGGACATCAGAACGGGGTGGTTTCGGTACGCGAAACAACTGAAGCAGCCGCCGAAATAGGAATAAAATACCTGACATTATACGCTTTCTCAACCGAGAACTGGGGACGTAAGAAAGAAGAAGTGGATGCCCTGATGGAACTGCTGGTAGATACGATTGAGAAAGAAACCCCCACATTGAACAAAAACAATGTACGCCTGCTGACAATAGGCGACCTGAAACGCCTGCCCGAAGGAGCTGCAAAAAAAATGGCGAAGTGTCTGGATGATACTGCCGGCAACACAGGGTTAAGTTTGGTATTAGCCCTGAGCTATTCGTCGCGCTGGGAAATAACCAATGCCGTAAAAGAGATTTGTGAAGAGGTGAAAGACGGCAAACTGAACCCCGACGATATAACAGCCGATGTGATTTCGAGGCATTTGGATACAAAATCAATTCCCGACCCCGACTTGCTTATCCGTACAAGCGGCGAGTTGCGTATAAGCAATTTTCTGCTTTGGCAGTTGGCCTATACCGAACTGTATTTTACAGATGTAAACTGGCCCGATTTCAGAAAAGAAAACTTATACGAAGCAATATACAATTTCCAGCAACGCGAACGGCGTTTCGGGAAATAGAGAAACAAGCTATAAGTCACATTTCCGGAATTTCCCGGTTTTATAGCCCGACGGATTAACAAAATAATTTTCAGGAATTTGAGAAATAATATACTCTTGTATTAAACGATACCTTTACAAAAAAAGGTCAAAAAAAGGGTAGATATATTATAATATCTTCTTATGATGCAAACTAAAACGCTGTTTTTATTCTTCTCGTTTTTATTCTTTTTCAGCCATTTGCTCACTGCGCAAACAAATGATGAAAATGAAGAATCAGATAATCTCCCCGTTGTCGAATACGGAGGCATTCCCGTCAAATACGAAATAGCCGGAATAACCGTATCGGGAGCCGACAATTACGAAGACTTTGTAATTATAGGCTATTCGGGGTTGGCAGAGGGCGATATTGTAAGCATCCCCGGCGATGAAATTTCCAACGCAACAAAACGCTTTTGGAGACAAGGGCTTTTTTCGGGCGTAAAAATATACGCCACCCGGATGGAAGAAGGCAAAGTATGGCTGCATATCGCGTTGAAACAACAACCACGCATTTCAGCAATAAATTTTCATGGATTGAAAAAATCGGAAATTGACGAACTGGAGCCACGTTTAGGACTTGTAAAAGGAAGCCAGATTACTCCCAATATATCAGACCGTGCCAAAAAGGTGATTGAAAAACACATGGAAGAAAAAGGTTTTGCGAATGCCGAAGCCAAGGTACTTCAACGAAACGACCCTGATAATCCCGGAAGTGTGATTGTAGACATCGAGGTAGACAAAAAACTAAAAACAAAAGTAAACTCGATAAACATCAACGGAAACGAAGCCCTATCGTTCAACCAGATAAACAGGGCGATGAAAAAAACCAACGACCCAAGTTGGATGAATTTTTTCAGGACAAAAAAATTCGTACGCGAAGAATACGAAAAAGATAAAGCAACACTGATTGAAAAGTACAACGAAATAGGGTATCGCGATGCCTACATCGTAACCGACAGCGTAGTGACGCACGACGAAAAAACCGTAGATGTATACATCACAGTACACGAAGGCGACAAGTATTATTTCCGCAATATAAACTGGGTGGGTAATACCATCTATCCTTACGAGTTTCTGGACAACGTGCTGGGCATAAAAAAAGGAGACGTATACAACTACAAATTGATGAACGAACGCTTGTATGCCGAAGACGATGCGGTGAGCAAACTCTATCAGGACAGGGGATATCTTTTCTCACATATCGAACCGGTAGAAGTTAACTTCGATGGAGACTCCATCGATTTCGAAATGCGTATTTTCGAAGGCAAGCCGGCTACTATCAACGAGATAAACATTATAGGCAACGAGCGTGTTTACGAGCACGTTATCCGCCGCGAGTTGCGTACCAAACCGGGACAACTGTATAGCCAGACACAAGTAATACGTACGCTGCGCGAACTGGCACAGATGGGACACTTCGATCAGGAGCAACTATTTGCCGACTTCCAGGATGGCGGTATTTCGCCCAACCCCGAAGATGGAACGGTGGATTTGAATTATATACTGAAAACCAAAGGAAGCGACCAAGTTGAATTCTCGCTTGGCTGGGGAGCAACAGGGATAGTAGGAAGCTTGGGGCTGAAATTTACCAATTTTGCCATCCAAAATCTTTTCCGCCCCGAAATGTATAGGATAGTACCTCAGGGCGAAGGGCAAACATTTACCATCAATGCACGTACCAATGCCCAGTATTACAATTCGGTAAGCCTATCGTTTCTCGAACCTTGGCTTGGCGGCAAACGCCCAAACTCGCTATCCGTATCGGCATATTATGCAGCACAATCGCGTGTAAGCAACCGTTGGAACGACTATTACAGCAGCATGTACAACCCCTACTACGGATACGGAGGATATGGGTATGGAAGCAGTTATGGCTATGGCTACAACGACTATCAGGAGAACTATTACAACTCGATGCAATACGAGATAGATCCCGAAAAGTACATGCGTACCTTAGGAGTATCAGTAGGGTACGGAAAGCGTCTGAGCTGGCCCGACGACTATTTTACATTCTACGGAGAACTCTCGTACCAACTGTACATGCTGAAAGAGTGGTATCAGATACTTTACCCGCTGGGCGATGGCAATTATCATACATTCAGCCTCAACCTGAATTTCAGCCGTAACTCTATCGACAACCCTATCTACACACGTACAGGTTCCTCATTCTCGCTGGGCATACAGCTTACACCACCTTACTCACTTCTCAGAGGTGAGGTAGACTATGCTTCGATACCTATTGCCGAGCGTTATGAAAAATACAATTTCATAGAATACCATAAATGGAAATTCAGTGCAAAAACATTCACCCCGATGTCGCAAAACGAAAAATTTGTACTTATGGGACGTGCTGAGTTTGCATACCTCGGACATTATAATCAGGATTTGCGCTCTCCTATCGGCACATACACCCTTGGGGGCGACGGTATGTCGGCATACACAAGTTATGGTGAAGAATACATAGCCATGCGTGGGTACGACTCCGGTAGCCTTACTCCTCTGGACAAAGACTGGGGGGCATACAAAGGATTTCTATACAATAAGTTTACCTTAGAATTGCGTTATCCGCTTTCGCTGGAGCAAAATGCAACCATCTGGGCACTGGCCTTTGTCGAAGCAGGTAACAGTTTCAGTAGCCTGAAAGAATATAACCCATTCAACCTTAAACGCTCTGCTGGGCTGGGTGTACGTATATTCCTGCCTATGTTCGGCCTCATGGGTATTGACTGGGCATATGGATTCGACCCAACAAACAATTCGACCGGAAAAGGCGGAAGCCACTTCCACTTCGTACTGGGACAAGAGTTGTAGAAGAGAAAGTAGACGAGTAGACAAGTAAACAAGTAGACAAGTAAACGAGAATTTTAGAAGAAAGTACTTTTACTTCGCTACCGCGCGAATTTTTCGCGTGGTAAAATAAAAAGGTCAAAAAAGCCACACGATGCAATCGTGCGGCAGCGAGGGGGTAGAAGTAGTTACAAGTAGTAAACAAGTGAATAAAAGAGCAAATAGAGAATAGGCATATTAGTCTCATTGGCATATTGGCAAATCCTAATTCTTGGTTCTAAAACACATATTGGCAAAGATTTTGTTATCTCATTAAAATACAACTTAATGAGTGAAACAATTTAAAAAAATAATATTATGAAAAAAGTCCTTCTTACACTATTCGTCGTTGCCGGATTTGCATTTGCATCGCAGGCACAGAAATTTGCTATGGTAGATATGGAATATATCATGAAAAATATTCCCAGTTACGAAACTGCCGAGGAGCAACTAAACCAGATTTCGAAAAAATGGCAATCGGAAGTAGAAGCCCAAACACAAGAAGTACAGCAAATGTACAAAAACTACCAAACCGAGCTTGTGTTCCTATCGGACGATATGAAAGTAAAGCGCGAAGAAGAAATCATAGCAAAAGAAAAAGCTGCACAGGAGTTGAAACGTAAATACTTCGGGCAAGACGGAGAGCTTTTCAAAAAACGCGAAAGCCTGATGAAGCCCATACAGGACGAAATATATGCAGCATTGCAGGAAATTGTAACCGATAAAGGCTATGAACTTGTATTCGACCGTAGCTCGGCTATGCACGTAATTATAGCATCCCCCAAGCTGGATATAAGCGACGAAGTACTGCGGAAATTGGGATATTCAAAATAATTTTTTAAATTTGCACACTTTTAAAAATCAAAGAATTAAGGAATTATTTTTTTTGGTTTTTCATAAAAACGAATTCATAAATTTATACAACTAAACAATAAAACCATGTTGAAAAAAACAGTAATTTTTCTACTTTGTGTACTTCCGATGGCTGCATTTGCTCAGGATAAATTAGGACACATCAATACACAAGAAATCCTGATGGCAATGCCCGAACTGGACCAGATTGAAACTAAAATGAATGAGCTCCAAACCCAATGGAAGAGCGAAATGGAAAAAATGCAACAAGAGTATTTTGCTAAAATTCAGGAATTTCAGGAAAAACAGGCTACCATGCCCGAAAGCATCAAACAAGCCCGTCAGAGCGAAATAATTGAGATGGAACAACGCATAACTACCCTGAACCAAACTGCAAACTCCGACCTGCAACAAAAACAACAGGAAATGTTGATGCCGGTAATCGAGAAAATCAAAAAAGCCATCAACGAAGTAGGTGCCGAAAACAATTACACCTATATCTTCGACCTTGCTACACAAAGCATCGTATATCAGTCGCCAAAATCGAACGACATTACAGCGCTTGTAAAAAAGAAATTGAATCTGAAATAATCGGATTAAAGGATTATAAAAATACGTCAGGCTGCCGGATTCCGGCAGCCTGACGTATTTTATCATATACAATTATTGAAGGCTATCCTCATCCTTTCGGATTATAAATCAGTCGTAGTCGGAAGATTTCAAGGGTTAGAAGAAGCATGATTTCAAGGGCTGTAAGCCCGTTTTAATTTAGCCCAATGGCAAAGCGAAGCGTCGCCTTGGGTTAGTTTGCAATAACAAACTTGGCGGGCTGCAAGCCCAAGTTAAAATTTACTTCTCTCCTGCCCCTCGTTTGCAACGAGGGAAAAATGGTATCTCATTTACAATGCAGTTCAAATTATTCGCTAAAAACGAGCGACCACAAACTACCATCTACCCGCTACCCGCTACTAACTCAATCCCACAATTTCGCCGTCAATCAGATCAATGTACTTTGCCTGAGGCTCTTTAGGCAGTCCCGGCATACGCATAATGTTGCCTGCAATGGCTACAATAAATTCGGCACCGTTATTTATCACCAAATCGTTAACCGTAAAGTCAAAATCGCGTGCTACACCATACGCTTTCTCGTCTTCGGAAAACGAATATTGCGTTTTAGCTATACAAACAGGATATTTGCCGGCTCCCAGTTCCTCTATCTTAGGAATCATGGCAAGTGCTTTTTTCGAGAAAAGGACACGTTTTGCTCCATACAGGCCGACAGCTATTTTCTCTATCTTCTGCCGGACAGAGTCCGTATCTTCATAGGTAAACCGTATATCGGACGAGCCTCCCTGCTCAATCATCTTAATTGCTTTTTCGGCCAACTCCATAGCACCTTCGCCGCCTTTGGCAAAAGCATCGTTTACAGCAAAACCCACTCCTTGCTGCTCGCAATGCTCACGCAGCAGTTTTATTTCCTCGTCGGTATCAAAGCCATACTTATTAAACGCTACAAGCACTTTCTGCCCAAACGACCTGAGGTTTTCGATATGCTTATTCATATTCTCAAATCCCCTTACCAGTCCTTCGGCATTAGGTAGCTTAATGTCCTTTACATCCACACCGCCGTGCATTTTCAAAGCCTGTGTAGTGACCACCAGCACTGAAAGAGAGGGCTTGATGCCTGCTTTACGACATTTGATATTAAGAAATTTTTCGGCGCCGAGGTCGGCTCCAAAACCGGCTTCGGTCACCACATAGTCGGCAAAGCTAAGCCCCATTTTAGTAGCTACTACCGAGTTGCAACCATGCGCTATATTGGCAAACGGCCCTCCATGCACAAAAGCGGGAGTATGCTCCGTGGTTTGCACCAAGTTAGGATTGAGTGCATCTTTAAGCAACACGACTATAGAGCCTGCCACCCCAAGGTCTTTTACTGTAAATGGCTTACCGGAGTAGGTATAGCCCAAAAGTATTTTTTCGATACGGCGTTTCAGGTCATCCAGATTCTCGGCCAAGCAAAGTATAGCCATAATCTCCGAAGCAGGGGTAATGTCAAAACCCGTTTCAGTTGGCACACCGTTTGCCGTACCACCCAAGCCTGTGATAATCTGGCGCAGGCTACGGTCGTTTACATCCAACACCCGCCTCCAAAGCACCTGCTTGATGCCATCCGCCTTATCGCGGTTTTGGTAAATATAATTGTCGAGCAATGCCGAAATCATGTTATTGGCAGCCGTAATGGCATGAAAATCGCCTGTAAAGTGCAGATTGATATTCTCCATCGGCAGTACTTGCGCATATCCGCCTCCGGCAGCCCCGCCTTTCATCCCGAAACAAGGGCCAAGCGAGGGCTCGCGCAAAGCTACAACGGCTTTCTTACCCGCTTTATTCAGCCCAAGAGCCAGCCCGATAGAGACGGTAGTTTTACCTATACCGGCTTTGGTAGGGGTAATGGCTGTAACCAATATCAGTTTTCCTTTACGGCTGCTTTTCTCGTCAATCAAGTCATAAGGAATCTTTGCCATATACCGCCCATAAGGAATTACCGATTCTTCTTCGATTCCGATTTCTTTGGCAACATCGGATATTTTTTTCAGCTTTATGCTGTGGGCAATCTCAATATCTGTTTTCATACGCTTTTAAAATGGTTTAGATGGCAAACATAAGTACATCGTATTTATTTATGGCACATAGGTTCAGTTAGTTTACACACAAGCTTTACTGTGCTCTATGTGTTTTTATATGTATTCTATGTGAGCAAAACAACATTAAATAATCTGTGTTTAGGGCAACGCACCAAAATTACATTTTAAACACCAAATTCATCAGATGTTGTTCTTTCGTTTCTCGGTCTCCAAGTCCCTCTCTTTGAGAGAGGGATCTAGGGAGAGTTCCGATATCCTCATTTCTTTATTCTTTCGTCCTCCAGCCGGACAGGCTTTTACTTTTTCCTATAGCTGAAAAAGTAAACAAAAAAGCCACNAAGCCACCGCTACACCTGCTTCGCTAAAATTCAGCTACACTCCGCTACAGGCTTTGAAACTCCTCGCTACGCTCGTCAAACAGCAAATCCTGTTTAACGCTACGTTACGCTGAATTTCTTTACGCTCACCAGCTGAGGCGGAAAGATTAGCTATGGCTACGAAAGAATAAAATAACAATTCTGTATATTTTGATGCGGTTGCCCTTACCTGTGTTATTTACCAACAGCAAACTTACTAAAAATGTTATTGAATGATTTGTTTAAATACTTGTTTTGACATTTTTTCGGCAATTTAAATACTACTTGGCATCGCAGATAAAAAAAGACCGCCGGGGCTAACCCATGCGGCTTTCGTCAAAAAAAAGCATAAAACAAATTTTCCATCAAAACTATTTTATTTCAACCTGTTTCTTTTTTGTAGAAGTTACTTTGCGTTGTAGTAACGTCAAGTACTCCGGGTCTTATATAAGGGGTTTTCACTTTATCGGCATTTATCCTTTATATGTAATTTTTGAACAAATACTTAGCACACAAAGTTCTGATTTTTACATTCGTTTTGAGAAAGGAGTACTGCTTTAATCAATATTAAAAATTAACAAGAATCGTTTCCACTTAAGAGAAAATGGGATGTAAAAAAAACCTCCCTCATCAGATATACTGACAAGGGAGGTGGATAAAACTATTTTTAAAAAAAGATATTATTTCCTGTTATTCATTTCCTCTACAGTTTTCACGCGGAGATTTTGGTTATGTTTCACCATCTCACGCAGATACTCCTCAGGATAGCCGGGGCGCAAAACGCTAGCTGGCAAACTATATTCGTTTCGCAGGAATTTACCGTCTTTTTCCTTTTTCACTACACCATCCAGATACTTTACAAGCAGATATTCGCCCAGTTTTTTCCACGAATCGGTAGAAGCCTGCGCCTGTTCTATACTGAACTTGGTCAGAAATGCCCGCGCATCGTCTTTCGACATTGTTGCCGCTTGTTTATCAATCTCAGGAACAAGCGTATTGAAATCGTCCTCCCACTGTTTTTGCACCTTCCTGATGTCGGGCATCATAAGCGAGTAACGGCTGTATGCAAAATTTGCTACTGCGTTGTAAATCCAGAAAGCCGAAGTAGGCGAATACTCCAAAAGGCTACCGTTATTAATGTCGTAACACGTAGGTACAGCCGTGATGCTCGAGTATATTGGCACGTAAAGCGCGGTGGCAGCATCGTCCACACCAAACCAAAGTATGCCTCCTATATAGTCAGGCAGCCAGTTGCGCATCTGTGCTACAAAAGTAAATCCGGTTTGTTGTGTAGCTACGGGACGCTCCTGTGCATACTCCACGCCATCCACCTTGAACGAGAGAGGACTCAGACGCAGCTTGGTATGAAACGGGCCGGCAGCCATGTTTTGAGTAATGTCAAGTTCAGTACCTTCATATTGGTCGCGCATGTAGTTTTTAAAATCCTGTGCGCTTACCTTTTTCGCAGGCTTAATCCAAAGCGGCATACGCTCTTTTGTTTCGCCTTTGATGTACGAAAGGTATTTATCCATCGACGGGTCTATCCGGCGAAAGAAAGTCCACACACGGGCTTCGCACCAATAAAGCCCTCCAAAATCGAGCGGATTGTATGTGTCCGAAAAGCTGAAATCCTTATCTTTTCCATTAAAATATCCCTTTTCGCGTGCAAATTTGATAACATCCTTTGAATACAGGCAGTTCTCCTTATCCTTCAACGGAAAGGTAGTGATGCGTGCCTGATTGGCGTGTGCCGACACACAGTCGTCGGGCAGGCGCATTGCCACCCACACAGCACCTTTATTGCCTGTGCCCTTCCCTATCATTTCCATAATCCACACTTCGTTTGCATCTGCAATGGAAAACGACTCTCCACCACTATAATAACCATACTCGGCTACAAGGTCGGTCATTACCTTAATAGCTTCGCGGGCTGTTTTGGCACGTTGCAGGGTTACGTATATCAAACTCCCGTAGTCCATTATTCCGGTGGTGTCTACCAGTTCTTCACGTCCGCCAAAAGTAGTTTCCGAGATGCAAAGCTGGTGTTCGTTCATATTGCCGATAACGGAGTATGTTTTCTCCACCTGCTTTATCTGCCCAAGGTATTTACCTGTGTCCCACTCGTAAATATCGAGCATAGTCCCTTTAGGGTAGGTAGCTGCCGGATAGTGGTACAAAGCACCGTAAAGCGAGTACGAGTCGGCAGAGTAAGTCACAAGGGTCGACCCATCCACCGTAGCGCCTTTTCCGGCAAGGAAATTAGTACATGCCCACGCCAAGGTGGCAGACACAAGAAATGCTATGGTAAGCACCGTTTTTTTAATCATATTATCAGGGGTTTAAAAAGTTTTCGATTACACAAAGATAAAATTTTCGGCACACACTACAAAAAGACCCGTGAGTAAAGTGAATAAAAAGAACGGATAGAAATAATAAAAAGCATATACTTGCGTTTTATAATCAAACAAGCGGATGAAATTTTAAATTCGCACACTCGACCTCTGAAAAATTACTGTTTCGTACGATTTTTGTTGTTAACCTGAATAATTGTTTCTTCATTTTGAAATTAACAAGATACTAACCTTTTAAAAACAAAAAGCCATGGTAAGCAAAAAATCTCCGAAAGCCAATCTGGAAAGCAAAAAAGCCTTATTTTTGATGCTCGGTTTAGTAGCTACGCTAACGGTGCTGTACGTTGCACTGGAATGGTCGAGCGAAAGAACGGTGTATGTATCGATTGAAGGACCTGAGGTTCCCGTAGATGTGATTGATGTTCCGCAAACAGCCGAGGTTAAACCACCGCCACCGCCTCCACCACCAAAACCGGAACCTCCTGTCACCGATTATAAAGAAGTATCCAACGACACGGAAACCAAAGACAACAATTTCACAAGCGAGCTTAATCCGGACGAAAAAATTATTATTCCGCCCTACGTAGAGCCTATAATAGAGGACGACCCCGACGACACATTCGTTGCAGTGGAAGAGATGCCCAGCACTTCGTTCAACCTGAACGAGTTTCTGTCAAAAAACCTGCGCTATCCCGTTCCTGCAATAGAAGGTGAGATAGAAGGAAAGGTTATCTGCCAGTTTATAGTAAACAAAGATGGTTCTATCACCGATATTCAGATAGTGCGCGGTGTTGACCCATTGCTCGACAAAGAAGCCGTAAGGGTGATAAAAGCCATGCCAAAATGGAATCCCGGCAAGCAACGCGACAAAGCCGTGAAAGTAAAATGCACATTGCCCATAATATTCAGGCTAAGCAGCAATAGATAAAAAAGCAGCGCAAAAGTACGTTATTCAGCCATAAAACTATTTTTCGGAAAAATAAATTTGGTAATTCCAAAAAATAACGTACTTTTGCACCGCTAACGCCCAGATGGCGGAATTGGTAGACGCGCTGGTCTCAAACACCAGTGGGGTAATTCCCATGCCGGTTCGATCCCGGCTCTGGGTACGGAAGTTCCTGATTGAAAATTCAATCAGGACTTTTTGTTAATATACATATTCATCAATTGCAGAAAAGGGAATCCAATCGTTATCCACTTTTTTGAACACATAGGTCATACTTCGTTCTCCACCTGTAATTAACTGTATAATCGCATATTTATAGTTTGAAGAAAAAACAGGAGTAGAAAACTCGAAATACTTTTGGTTCTCCAACACAGTATTTTTTTCTCGTTCATCCCATTTTTTATCTATCTCTTTTTCTATTCTCTTTTTAGGCCACCATTTCTTAACGGGAACTATGATTTCATTATACTTTTTAATGCGATTTAAACTGTCTAATTCTGATTTTGATGTTTTATACGATATTATTGTTACTAATTTTGAATGTGTAGCAAATTTGGGAATATTATCATATGAATATAAATGTGCTTTTTCTATCTTATAATTGCTCCAACTGATTTTTTCTAAACTATCAAAAGAAGAAAGAAATTCAAATAATTTGAAGTCAGTATTATTTTTAATGAATTTTTCAAATAACGGATTGTAATTAATCAAACGATTGACATCCAAAACAAAACTAGAATCAAGCAAGTTATAATATTTAAAGTCTTTAGGCACAACTATTCCAGATGCTTTATTAACCAATTTTTCAATTTCATTATTTTGACTAAAAGAAAGAATGGTATATGATAAGAAAATAAATATTATTAGCTTTTTCATAAAATAAGGTATTTAAATACAGATATAAATTTATGGCTTAGGCAAGCCTCTTTTCAGCATAACGTTCCGCTATGCCGAGCGGAGGAAATTGCTTCCAAAAAAGAACGCTTATTTAATAACTATTTCATCTAGTGCCCATTCTTCTTCACGAATTAATAGGACAGTAGCGTTTAAGCAAGTGTCTTTTCCATATACAATATAGTTAATTTTTGCAGTGCTTTTTGAAAATGAACCGGAAGTCTGTTTTATACTATCTACAACCCCTGCTTTAAGATTCACTATACTATCATTTTCGATATAAACTAATGCAATGGCTTCGGCTTCTAATGTTTTTAGTGATTTCATTTTTTCTTTCATTAAACATCCTATACCTGCCATAGCGTGCCAAAGCAGCAACCATACTAACAAAATAATTGTTACAATAACAATTATTTTCCTTATTTTATTCTCTCGTTGTACAATGAATTTTTTGTATCCGCTTGCAGGAAACAGTTTAGCCGGCAATAACAGAATAACCGGGATGACAATTGCAAATAGCAGATAATACGAATTCCATAACTCGAATTGAACACCTGTATTGGTTATATGCCTGCCTACCGATAATACTAATAAACAATAAATTAATATAACGAGGCTGACTAAAAGAATAATTTTGTTGTTTGCTTCTTCTTTCATATCTATTTACTATATAAGCGTTTACACAATATTATTACGTTGGGAATAAGCAAAACACTAATCTGTTTAACAGAATTTATTAACAGCAGCCTGTTTTTCATTATTTCACTGCACGGACAGATTTATTTTTAAATAAATCATATCTCTTAATTGTTTCCCATTTTCGAACATCTCATGGTCGTAATTATCTACGAAGAAATCCTTTACCGTATGTGAGTAAATAAATCCGAATTTTTTGTAAAACGACAATGTCGTATCATTATCGCCTGTACCAAGCAGCAGCGTATCACATTTACCCTTGCAATGTTCAATCACGTGTTTTATCATCAGGCTTCCGTAACCTTTACACTGTTCTTTTTCGTAAGTGGCAATATTCTTGAGTTCGCAAGTGTTTGCATCTTCCTGCGTTACCACACATACCGTCTTTAAATCGGGGTCGTACAATGCAAACAACTCCCCTCTGTCTAAATACCTGCGAATCATGTTTTCCTGCTCATCGGCCAATAACAGCAAGTCCATAAACCGTTCTTTATCCTCTGTTATCGTCTTAATTTCCATATGTGTCAGTATTATTTGTTTTTTCCTCAAAACTATTTCTGTTTCGCCATTACTTTACAACTTCTTAGCCCGAAAGCGAAACGTAATATCAACCATTTCACCATTTTCCACACGGTAGAAGCGTTGGTTGGTAGTAGGAGAATCCAAGCCCCCGAACTGCTCCCGATAAGGCCCCAGCTTCACATAGTCGAAACTCTGCACCGAGCACTCGTGCGGAAATTCCGCTTTGCCGGAATACCAAGCACATTTCAGCCGTCCGTTTGTCGCCTGCCTTACCAAGAGCGACAACCGCTCCACCTCTTTAGGCTCCCTGTCGCCTCCCATGAAACAGATGCAGGTAATAGTTTCGCCGTATTTATCGAGCAACGCTGTTAGCGTAGTTTCATCAAGAAGCTCTCCGGTATCTTTCTGAAGATGCGTACTGTGGCAACCCTTACAACCATTAGGGCAGTTGGTAATGTTGATTGCCAGCGTCACCTCACCGGGTACTTCCTGAAACACGATGTCATAATTGTGAAACCGTAGCATAATGACGTTTTGCCGCTTCCTGCTGTCTACTTTGCGAAAAATTGCTCACCCGCTTCATATAGCCTATAATACGTGTCAGGTAGTCAAGGTCTTTGCTTTTACACACAGGGCATTCCTGCAGGTTATTCTTGCTGATATGTCCGCATTTGTTACATACCGTATTAGGGATGTTGAACGTAAAATAGTTGCAACCCTCGTGTGCAGCTACACGCATCAGGTGGCGATACTGCTCCTTACTCAGGTGCTCATCCAGATTAAGGTGCAAGGCCGAGCCACCTGTCAGGTGCTCAATGTATTTGCGCCCATGCAGGCGGAATTTATCCACAATGTTCAACGATTCATCCTCCACAATGTAAAAATAACTGTTGTAGCAGTCGCGTTTCACCGTATAGCCATCGCGCTTATCCCATTTGGCGTGTTTTACACCAACGTTTTCGGCTGGAATCATTTCGCAGTTGAACATTACCTCTTTCGTGCGGAATTTCTTGTTGTAATCCTCAATCAATCCCAATATGTTTTGCACAAACTCCTCGTACTTAGGATTGTCGTTGATTTCAATTCCGAACGACTCGGCAGCCTCCACCAACCCATTCACACCAATAGTAAGATACTGGCGTCCCATGTTGATATAGCCTGCATCGAACAATGGCAGCATACCCTTTTGCTGCATATACTTCAGGTTTTCGTTGTAAGCCAGTTGCACCTTGTGTACGAGGTCGATAACCTCTTCGAGGAAAAACTGGTAGTGCATTCCCTTGCGGGTACAATACTGGATACACCTGTTCAGGTTGATAGTCAGCACACTTTTCGAGCCGGTAGAAACACCTCCTGCTCCCAGCGTATAACTGAATCCATTATCCTGAATTTCGTTGCGCAGGCGGCAGCAGCTACTTAGCGAGTCGGCATTATCGCTTATATACGTAAAGAACGAGTGTCCTTCGGCATACATTTCGGCCGTAAAGTCGCCATATTCCTTGTCCTTAGCATCGCCGTTTTCGGTCAGCAGAGCCATAGTTTCTACAGGGAATGTCAGCACCGAGCGGGTACGCTCTTTGTTAAACCATTTCATGAAACGCTTTTGCAACCAACTGAGCGACTCCCAATGAGGCTTGCTCCCGTTAGGGAATACAAACTCGCTAAACAGGCTCTCGAAGTAATACTTATCGTAATAAGAGATATTCCAGAACACCGCCTGAAAATTGCGTGCGCCGGTTGGCTGGTTGATTGAATAAACAATCTGCTCAAAATAGTCAGTAATGATTTTATCAATCGTACGCCGTTTTTTCGACAAATCTACCACTTCGTCGGGATGCGTATAATAATCGTCGCCATACTCCAACCCGATAAAATAATTCATATACATCAGGAACTCAGGCGTAGCACATGCCCCGCTAAGCATGCTCGACACCATGAAAACCATATTGATAAACCCGCCTGCAAACGATTTCAGGTTGGTTGGTGCTTTGGAGTTTCCGCCTATCGACGCTGTACCGCTAATCAGCCAAGGATACATCGTTATACTTGCACAGTAATTTGCAAGGCTCGTCTCGTCGTTTTTATAAATGAAGTGGTCGTTCAGCAGTTCGATGTATCTATCAGCCAATTCCTTGCCGTACATTTCCTTAATACGGTCGGTAAGCATCCGGCGGTTGAGGCGGATAAAGTTCGATTTTGGCAACTCACCTATAAGCGTAGCCATATTCTTGTTCTCCACATTGGCGTTCGAGTCGTATTTACTACCCGAAGCCGCATTTTTTGCATCGCAATACTCCATCAGGAAATTCAGCTTATCGCGCACTTCGCGGTCTTCAATATGCTTTTGGCGGTAAAGCATATAAGCCTTTGCCACATTGTAATACCGCTCTGCCATAAGCGCTATTTCCACCTGATTCTGAATATCCTCTACGGTTACATTATCAGTAATACTTACACGGCTCAGGATATTAGTGATAACATCCTCCGTAGCAAAACTGCCCACTGATAAAAAAGCCTTGGCTATTGCGCTTTTGATTTTTTCGATTGAGAACGGTTCTCTCTTCCCGTCTCTTTTTACAATAGTGATTTCCATTATGATTTTATATTAAAATGTTCTGTATACGACAAAAAAATAAAAACATGACCCACAACAGATGTTTTTTCAATCTTTTTTTAAAAAAAGAGGCGGCTCCATATTTGGCACAAGTCTGCGGACTTGTGTACGTTTTTCACAGTTTTTCAAAAACTGTAGCTGCTTCCGGCACAAGTTACGCTACGCTAAACTTGCGCCAACAAGGAGATTGAATTTTATTTTTAAATACTATGAAAAAAACGTATGGGAAGACGGTGGAAAAGAAAAAATAAAAGGGAGGCGATCGCTTACCGACAGGAGATATCCGGCCGTAGCACACTTTTACCTATCCTTTTGCTTTTCGCCCGAAAGCCCGGAATCTTTTTTCGCTAATACGGCAGGTCTTCTGACTTGCTCCTGTGTCCGGAAGCCTTCCCAAATCATTATCGCACAGATTCAGTGGCAAAGTACAGTCCGGCACATTTTTTACTGTTAACTGTTAGCTACCCGACAGCTAACTATAAAAAGAGCTTACAGCTACGGGGATAGTTCCCGACTTACACGGGATTCCCTTTTTCATCCTCTTTATTAGAAGGAACCGTATCCGATTACAAAGGTAGAACAGATTATTGAATAATCAACTATAATAATAAACTTTTAATTTTATAAAATCATAAAAGTTTTCAAAAAAAAACACAGAATACACTATTAATAAGTGATTTATATTTTTTGTAAAATACAAAAGTTTTCCAAAATAAAATTTGTAATAATAATTTAGTCCATTTTTCTGAAAAATTATTCCGCTTTCTTAATTGAATATTCATGTTCAATACACCAAACACCCTTGCACATAATCCTGTTCACAAAATCCGTTGTTTTTGACATTCCTATAGCCTGCATCAGCCCGACCGATGCCGCGTTTTCCGAATCGGTAATACCACACACCACTTTCACTCCCCTCAGGTTAAAACACATATCAATAACAAGCCGCATTGCCTCCCTTGCAAAACCCTGTTTTTGATACACAGGTGAAATATTGCAACCGATTTCAGCAGCATGTCCGGTTATTTTAACGGCACAGTCACCTATTAGCTGTCCGCTTTCTTTATACACAATTGCAAAACCATTCCACCCGCCTTCCGTTGCCATATCAGAGTCTTTACACTGATTGACAAAATCCGATGCCTGCTCTTTGGTATATGGCTGCCAATACTGATACCGGGCAACTTCCTCCAAAGAGCGGTACAGAAAAACAGCATCCGCATCCTCCGGAAGAAATTTTCTTATACACAGGCTTTCCGATTCTGTAATTATCACAGGTTTAAAATATTTCTTCATGCTCTAAGTATATGACAAAAAATGTCGAATGTTTCTTCAATCTGTTATAGGTACTCTTTTGACCTTGTCCG
>NZ_QVMH01000037.1:88412-95694 GCF_010501035.1 Paludibacter sp. 221 | reverse complement strand
TAGGTGCTTCAATGAAATTAGTTTTTGTTCCTTTTGCATCAAGGCAAAAGGAAGTCGATGATTTAAATAAAAACATTAAATATCAGCAAAATACTGATTGCTATTCAACTTTTTGTCATGTACTAAACTTTATGTTATTATTTCTCAGCCTCATTCCTCTTTTTCACAATATCATCCGCGTTTTTCAAAGCCCAACCTACAAGGTTTTCCAAATACGGCATCAAATCTTTACCCGATTCGGTAAGACTATACTCTACACGGGGAGGCACTTCGGGATAAATTTTCCGGTGAACCAATCCATCTGCCTCAAGCGAGCGCAAAGTAACTGTGAGCATCCGCTGCGAAACGTCTCCTATAGTCTTATGTACATCGCTGAAACGCATAACTCCGTTAGCACTCAGCGTAGTAAGCACTAGCAGCGACCATTTATCGCCCAAACGGCTGAGTATATCCCGTATGGGGCATGTATCCGTATGTAAAAAAGTTTCCATTTTTTTCGTCCTTTATTCAGTTGTAAATCAGCAATTCTTACTTTTATGTAACTTGATTATCAAAAAATGCCTTCTTGTACATTGAAATTACTAATCGTAAGTTTGCACAACAAAAGTAATATAATTACTAAAAGTAACTAATATAAATTTTAAAAAAAAGACAAAGTTATGGCAAAGAAAGTAGCAGTATTAGTAGTAAACCCTGTAAACGGAGCAGGGCTGTTCCAATATCTGGAAGCATTTTTCGAAAACGGAATCCCCTACCGCACATTTGCAGTATCAGAAAGCACCGATGTGAAAACAAATTCGGGAATCAGCATGCAAACTGATGATGTAATAGCTAATCTGAAAGGGCACGAAAATGAATATGACGCATTGGTGTTTGCTTGTGGCGACGCAATGCCCAAATTCGGCGAAAATGCAGACATGCAATTCAATCAGGACATGCTGGTCGTGATGAAAAACTTTGCCGATAAAGGCAAAACGATGATAGGACATTGTGCAGCAGCGTTGCTTTACGACACACTGGGCATAGCCGAGGGTAAGCGGGTAGCCTTACACCCATTCATCAAAACAGTAGTAAAAAGCTGTATAGGAACGGACGAAAAAGCAGTGGTAGACGGTAATTTCTATACCGCACAAACCGAAAACACGCTTGGCGAGCTTATCCCCGAACTACTCAAAGTGTTGAAATAAAAAGCATAATGGCATAACAGTAAAACAGGCGGCAAAATATACTTTGTCACCTGTTTCCTTGTTCAAGCATCTATCATAACTATCTACCCAATAGCATTTATATTTTTATCTGTAATTTAGCCAAAAATTTGTAAAATACTCCTTACATTTGCAATAAACACGCAGTACTGCATGTCCTTATTGAGTAAAGTTAGCAATCGATGAAATCAAATAAAATACTCATAGTTATCCCTGCCCGCTATGCAAGCACACGGCTTCCGGGTAAGCCCTTGGTAAAAATAGCAGGGAAAGAAATGATAAAACGAGTGGCAGAGATAGCCGCGTATGTGTCTGACAGAAACGAGTCGTGCGGATATATCGTAGCAACAGATGATGAGCGGATAGTCGATTTTTGCAAACTGAACAATATCCCTGTTACAATGACCTCCGAAACCTGCAAAAGCGGGACAGAACGCTGCTGGGATGCTGTACAAAAAACAGGAGAAACCCCCGAATTAATCATCAACCTGCAAGGCGACAACCCGCTTTGCCCCTCTTGGTTTATCGACGAAATGATAAAGTGCTGGAAAGAGGATAAACAAGCACAAGTATTCACCCCATGCGTGCACCTGTCGTGGGAAGAATACGACCGCATGAAAGAAGCGAAAAAGACGACGCCCTATTCGGGCACTACCGTACTTATAGACAAATATGGTTACGCCTTAGCTTTCAGCAAAATGACAATACCTGCCGTAAGAAAAGAAGAAAAACTACGGGAAGTGCTTGAAAAATCTCCCGTACGCCGCCATATCGGGCTGTATGCATATACTTACGATGCCCTCAAAGGATATTTCGACGAAGAGCCTTCGCCCTACGAACTGCCCGAAGGGCTGGAGCAAATGCGTTTCCTCCACAACCGTATTCCGGTGAAAATGGTGGAAGTAGATTACAGAGGCAGAAAATCCATGTCGGGAGTAGACAGCCCCGAAGACGTAGAACGGGCCGAAAAAATCATTGCCGAATACGGAGAATTTGATTTGATTCAGACAAAATAAAAAGCTCGCATAGAGCACGTAGGAACACACATAGAAGCACATAAAAAAATCCAAGGTAACCGCTCAAAATCTATAAATCATATTGATTTGGGGGTTAATACACTTCGTAGCCGTAGCTAATCTTTCCGCCTCAGCTGGTGAGCGTTAAGAAATTCAGCGTAACGTAGCGTNTTAAACAGGATTTGCTGTTTGACGAGCAAAGCGAGGAGTTTCAAAGCCTGTAGCGGAGTATAGCTGAATTTTAGCGAAGCAGGTGTAGCGGTGGCTTTTTTGCTTCCTTTTTCAGCTATAGGAAAAAGGAAGAGCCTGTCCGGCTCGAGGGCAAAAGAATAAAAAAGAGGGTACTATAACTCTCCCTAAATCCCTCTCGGCCTCTCCCGCCTTTCAGGCACCCTCTCCAAACGGAGAAGGAAAAAGGAAAAAAGTTTTTGAGAGGGACTTTGAGAGCGAGAAACGAAAGAACAATATCTGAAAATTGGGGGATTAGAATGTAATTTTGATGCGGTTACCCTATAAAAAATCCATGTGTTCTTATGTGATAAACTATGAGAACCTATGTGTCGTAAAATAAGAAACGATTGATGAAACGAACATTAATAATAGCGCGCCACGGTAATACATTCCGTCCGGGAGAAACACCCACACGTGTAGGCGCTAAAACAGACTTGCCGCTGGTAGAGGAAAACAGAGGAAGAAGCATCGGAAAATATCTGAAAGAAAACAACCTTTTACCCGACGCAGTTTATACTTCTCCCTTATTAAGGGCAAAACAAACCGCCCTACTGGCAGTAGAAGAAATGGGAAAACAATACAGTGTTATCGAAACTGACGATTTTACCGAGATAGATTACGGACCTGATGAGAATAAAACAGAAGAAGAAGTCGCCCTGCGTTTAGGCAATGGCGATATAGAGAAAGGCAAAGCCATTATAGACGAGTGGAATAAGGATGCAACCGTACCCGACGGATGGAAAGCCAACCCGCAACAGATAATACAAACGTGGAAAAATTTCGCAAACACCGAAGCAACCCGCAACCGTACCACCCTGCTTGTTACCTCGAACGGAGTCATACGCTTCGCACCTTATCTCACAGGCGATTTCGATAAGTTCTCTCGCGAAAACGACATCAAAATAGTGACAGGAGGAGTCTGCATATTCGAGAAGGAAGACGAAGAGCCCTGCTGGACTTGCACCGGATGGAATATAAAGCCATACAAATTGTAATGCAAAATAAGGCAATTGATTAGAAACCTTATTTTCCTGTGGGAACCACGTTTTAAACGTAAAACCATTTACCTCTCGTTACAAACGAGAGGCAGGTTTTCAAACAATAACCTTAGTAACCGATACGGTCTGACAATAACAACCTTATTACCTTATTTAAAAAAAATCCGTAAAGCGGGCTGAAAACCGCTATACGGATAAAAGTTTAAAAAGACAAGGGGGGGGGACGCAAAGCCGATAATCAAATATTCGTTTTATTCTCTTATTTCCTTTGCTTCTAACTCCTCCCGACTTCCATTTTATTTAACCTCTTTCTTCAAAAGCACTTCGTCAATAGCCTTCTTGAAAACATCTTTAGGCAATGCCCCTTGTGCCATCTGTGGAGCCTCGTTCATCGGGCAAAACAGCAAGGTAGGAATACTGCGGATTCCAAAGGCGGCAGCCAGTTCCTGTTCTTTCTCGGTATCTATCTTGTAAATATATATTTCTCCATCGTACTCCTCAGCCAATTCTTCCAGAATCGGAGCTATTACTTTACAAGGCCCGCACCACGATGCGTAAAAATCAATCAGGCAAGGTTTATCGCCCAAGTATTTCCACTCGGTAGGATTTGCCTCGTAGTTAGCTACCTTTGTCAAAAAATCAGCTTTTGTCAAATGTATTGTTTTCATCTTTTTTTCTTTTTGGTTAGTATTTTTATCCCCTCCGGCACATGCCCCGAAGATTACAAATGCGAGCATAGTACTCACGAATAACATTTTTTTCATCGAATATGTTTTTATTAGTTTTTTATCTTATTTCTTCCTGAACAAATCGAACACAAGCACCCCAATAACTGCGCCAAACAATATACTAATAAGCGGATTGGAACGGATAGGGCACGTATCAGTACCGCAACCTATAAAATAATAATATGCAAATCCCGCACCACCGCCCACTATCGCACCAATGATAAGCAAAAGATATTTTTTTATAAGATTCATCAAGGTTTCTTTTTCAGGTTAAAAACAACTGCATGTACTTATACAATCAATAATTTGCACTATTTGTTTATTCTTCAGCGAATAAAAACAATTTTTACCTTCCCTGCGCGAGTTCAAAATTCCCTTTGCCCGCATATCGGTGAGATGATGCGAGAGCAACGACTGCTCGCAACCCAAAGCCTCTACAAGCTGGCCGACACCCATCTCTCCCCTTTCCGACAAAAGCGAAATTATACAAAGCCGCGTTTCGTGCGAAATAGCACGTAAGGCATAAGCAGCTTTCTCCATTTGTATAGTGTCTATTTTTTCCATAAGTTTTATGGGTACAAATATATGAAAACATGTTCATATATTCAAATGTTTTTTTAATTATTAATTGTACTTTTGCATCGTTAGCCCCTCACTGGTCAATTTTAATTGTCCTGTGCGCAATAACAACAAAATGACCGAAAGCAAAACCGAAACTTAGAGCTCTAAACAAGTTGAGGCTAAACAAAATCTGTTTCCCGTTGTTTTTTACATAGCCGGTTTTTCTTTTTTATCCGGAAAAAAATAGTGTCGTAGTATTTTAGAAACAGTTTCTTAATCCGTACCTCATTTTACTTTGAAAATTTTTAATACCCACATATCTCAACCCGATGCAAGCACAAGCAAGCTGCCTTTTATATGCGTTCTTCTGCTTGCCGTTCTTGTTTTGCCTGTCCGCAGCACGGCTCAGAACAACTATGAGATACGTAAAATAAAATTTACAGGTAACAAAACAATCGAAAAATCGGAACTGCTCGACCAGCTTGCCATTCACGAGTCTAATTTTATTCAACGCCAAATACAAAAAAAAGAAGCCTCATTGTACAGCCACGAGCTTATCGATGCCGATGTAGAACGGCTGACACGTTATTATCAGAGCAAAGGCTTTTTGCATGTCGACGTGCAACTCGACTCGCTTGCCCTGAACAATAAAAAACAAACGCTGAATATTTACTTCGCCATAACCGAAAACCCTCCTGTTTTGGCAGACAGCGTTATGATAAATATAGATGGGTCTGTTGAAAATTTTGATGAAGACAGGTTTCAAAAAAGGATGCCCCGACAGCTTGAACTCACAAAAAACCAACGATTCGAAGACGACTTGCTTTATACAGACATCAGCAGGCTGAACATGGTATTCATTAATCGCGGATACGTATATACCAACACCGATTTCAGACTGAACTTAAGACCGCTGAAAAACGCAACTTGCATATATTACAACATACAGCCGGAAAAAATCTGCCAGTTTGGAGAAACCACCGTCAGCGGCAACCGCTATGTAAAAGAGAAATACATCACCCGCCAACTTAATTACAAAGAGGGCATCACATACAGTCAGGAGCTACTGGATAAAACCCGTAAACAACTTTACGATTTACAACTGTTTCGCATAGTGTCCATATCGCCGCAAATGGACAAAGAAACCGAACGCAACCCCATCCCCATACAAATAAGGATAGACGAGATGCCCCGCTGGATGACAAAATTCGGGGTAGGTTGGGGTACAGAAGACAAGTTTCGTGCCTTTGCCGATGTTACCTATCGCGGGCTTTTTGGAGGCACAAGCCGCCTCAACCTGTATGCCAAACACTCGGCACTTACACCCTACTATATCAGTCTGTCGTGGATTGAGCCGCAGTTTTTTCTGAAAAAACTATCGCTTACCGTCAACCCCTACATCCGGCGCGAGAACGAGCCGGGTTACGATGTACAACGGATAGGACTGAACATAACAGCAGGCTATCGTTTTACCGATAAGCTGAATACTTCGCTCGGTTACTACATCGAAAGAGTAAGACAATTTGACGCTACCGAAGCAGACTCTGATTCGGATATTTTCGACCCCGAAAGCCGGAATTACCTGTACAACAAATCGGGGATTTCGGCATCTGTAACATATAGCAATGCCCAGCCCGTTATGTCGCCCATGCGGGGAGGCTCGGTCAGTGTAGGCGGCAAGTTGAACGGATATATATTCGGAAGCAGCTTTAATTATACAAAACTATGGATTGATGCCCGCAAATACCAGCGCATAGGGCGGTTGGTAATAGCAGGACGTGCCATGATAGGAGGTATCAACTCGTCGGACGAATCGCAGTTTATCCCTGTCGAAGACCGTTTCTATTCGGGAGGGGGCAACTCCAACCGTGGTTGGGCGCGTGCCTATTTAGGCCCCACTTACGTGAAAGAGGAAAACGGAAATTCAAAGACTTTACCGTCAGGAGGAAAAAGTATTCTGGAGATGAATCTTGAGTTCAGGCATCCGCTTTTCTGGCAGATAGAATTAGCAGCATTTCTGGATGTAGCAAACGTATGGACACAATCGTACCACTTCCGCCCAAACGAGCTGAATTATGCTACTGGAGGAGGAATACGGGTAAACACTCCTATCGGGCCTATACGCTTCGATGTGGGTGTCCCTATATTCAACGAGAAAAAATCCGTACAGTTTTTCCTTAGCGTAGGACAAGCGTTTTGAATATAATTATTAATTATTAATTATTAATAAATTTCAAAAGTTCCGTAGGAACAAAAGCTCGGAAACAAGAGTGAATCCATTAAATGGCGTGCCGTAGGTACGCAACCGTAGCAGACTTTACCGCATAGCGGCTTTATGCCGATTGTCGGATAATGATTATAAACTCGCATCTCCCGTTCTTTCGGATTGCAAATCAGTTGTGGTCGGAAGATTTTTTCGCCACGAAGTGGCAGGTTATTTCAGCCCAATGGCAGAGCGAAGCGTCGCCTTGGGTTTAAATAAATTAATTATTCAGCGCGCTGAAAGCGCAGGTTAAACTTTAACTTGGGCTTACAGCCCGCTA
>NZ_QVMH01000037.1:75430-88349 GCF_010501035.1 Paludibacter sp. 221 | reverse complement strand
GCCGCTATACGGAAATAATAATTAAACATTAATAACTAATAATTAATATCCCCGTGTCTTGGTGTCTCCGTGTTTGAAAAGAAAAGACTATACGGCGTAAAATAAAAAATGGCAAAACAACAAGAAAATAAGGCAAAACCTGCGACCACTTTCGGTAAAACACTGAAAGTGATACTTAAAGTTGTAGCGTGGTTCCTCGTAGGGGTCATAGCCTTAATTATCATTGTGCTTATCGCCATACAAACACCTTTTGTAAAAAGTAAGATTGTAAATATCGCCGAAAATCAGGTAAACAAGATTCTAAATGCCGAACTCAAGGTGGGACAACTGAAAGGCAATTTTTTCACCAACCTTTCATTAGATGATGTAGTGCTGACCTCCGAGGGCAAAAGCGATACAATAGCTTACATTTCTGCCATAGGGCTGAGATACAGACTGCTACCCCTGCTTTCGGGTAAAATTATTGTAGAAGACATTACAATAGAAGAGCCGTTCGTATTTGTGGAACAAATGCCCGATTCGACATGGAATTTACAACACATTACCAAACCATCCGAAGAAGAAACAGACACCACCTCCGCATCGTTCAACATGCTGATGCAGGTAAACCGCTTTGCACTGAACAACGGCAAAGTACAGATACATGCTTTCAGCCGGCAAATACCCGAAGCTGTAGATAGCTTATTCATAGCACTTTCAGGGCACTACTCTACCAACAGTCAGGAAGCCCGCTTATCCGATTTCCGGTTTAAGACCAAGAATCCCGACATCGAGCTGAAACAGTTTAACGCACAGGCCAGAGGCGACAAGGATGCAATACGGCTGATTCAACTGATACTGCAAACTGTTCAAAACGAGATTAGTGCACAGGGAATATATGCTTTTGATGAAAATTCAAAATCGCAGGTCGAAATATCAACACGCCCGATTCATTTAGAAGAATTTCAATTCTTCCTTCCCAACGATTTCCACTTGCAGGCAAAACCTACATTAAACCTCGATGCCGAACTTGAGGACAGGAAATTAATAATGACCCTGTTGCTGAAAGACGAAGCACAGGAGATAGATTTAAATCTCCGCTCGCACCGGTTAATCGAGTACTTCTCGGATTCTACCACTACCGTAGATTACAATATGGCACTCAACCTGAAGCAAATAGACTTGCGATACTGGCTTGGCGACCCCGAAATGAACTACCTGATAGATGGCAAACTGAATGCCGAAGGGGCAGGGCTTGACCCACAGACACTCCACGCAACGGTAGACGGCGATTTCGGCAATATAGTGTTATACAACAATCCGGTGGAAAGGCTTAATTTCAATCTGGATTACCGTGCGGGCGACCTTGACGGGCTTATCGACGGAAAGGGTAGTTTCGGAACCGTGCACCTTGTGCCTCAATTGGAACAGATAATGGGCAACAACCCACGCTACCGTATAGGTATGAACACCCGAAACCTGAATTTGGCTGTACTGACGGGCGATAAAACATACGAAACCAATCTGAATCTGGATGCGTATGTAAATGGTTCGGGGCTGGAACCGGATAAAATATCGGCACGAAGCCAAATAGACCTCCTACCCTCGCAGGCTATGGGAGTGAATATAGATACCCTGAGCTCCAGAATTGATTTTATCAACCGGAATATAATTATAAACTCGCTCTTGCTCGAAACACTCACCGCACAACTCAGGGCAGAGGGCAACTACAACCTGAAAGGAAATTCGGAGCTAAATCTGGAAGCATACGTATCGAGTGCCGACGAAATAGCAGCATTTGCAGGGCTCGACAGTATTGAGACAAGCCTCGCATTGCGGGGAAACGTACAAGGTATTCCCGACAACCTTGATGCACGCCTTAACCTCGATTTAGGCAAAAGCCGGTACAAGGATTTTACATTGGACACGCTTTATGCACAGGCAAATGCAAACGTAAAAGGAATGGGTAAGCAAATTTGGGCTGAGGCAGACGTTAATGCAAATAAATTCTCGACAGGCGGTTTCGGCATAGATTCCATCCATCTACAGGCCGCAACCAATACAAAAGATGTAAACCTGAAGCTACGCGCCAACAACAGCGACATCCGTACCGAACTGACAGGCCTTGTAAAACTTGGCGAAGCCATCGACGTGGCATTGTCCGATTTGCTGATAAACTACAAAGGCTACAACTGGACGCAGGTGTCTGATACAGCACACATTAACATAGCCACCGACCAATATACTGTACAGGATTTTCACCTCACCTCGTCGGGCAGGGATTCCATTCAGTCCATATTTGCCGATGGCGTGATACGGCGTGCGGGCGAACAGGATTTCAAGCTGGAAATAACAAATGTAAACATTGCCGAACTGGTGCAACTATTTGCTCCTGAGCAAAACGCCACAGGACTTATAAACCTCCACGTAAAACTGGATGGGGCAGCGCAGAATCCCGAACTTGTGGCACAGTTGCACGTAGACAGCACAAGTTTCCAAAACTACCGCTTCGATGTTTTCAAAGGAGACGTGGAACTGCGCGACAGCAAACTAAACCTCCTGGTAAATATAGTTCCACAGGATAGCGGAATGCTCTCGGTAAATGGGTGCATGCCTGCACAGGTACGGCTGGATAGTATGCAGTTCGATTTCGTACCAAAAGAAAACGATTCGCTTCATCTAAATCTGCTGATAGAAAAACTACCGCTTGCGATAGTAAACATGTTTATGCCGATGGACGAGGTAGACGGACTTATCGAAAGCGACATCAAAATGGACGGTACGCTGAAAGAGCCTGATATTGATGGTAACATAAACATAAACAACGGTAAACTCAAGCTCAACCGTTACGGTATAGACTACAGGCTGATAGAAACAGATATAAATTTCGCAAGCGAGGCTATCAGCGTAGATACCTTCCTGATACGAAGCCACGATGGCACTATGACCGCAAAGGGGAATGTACAATTTGCCTCGGAACTGTACAACGCCGATTTAAGCTCGTCGGAACTGTCAGTTGAGTTTGACCGTTTCAACCCGTTCGACCACAGGCAGTTCAATATGGAATTGTCGGGTAACGTAGGTTTGCAAGCCACAGCCGACAGCGTGCTGTTTTCGGGCGACCTCACCATACCCGAAGCATATATTTACCTGCCTGCCATACTGAACCTGATGGGGCAATCGGGCGCAAGCGAAATACCCAAACCGCTTCTGGTAGTGGAAATGGAAAAAGCAACGAACCAAACCGACTCGATTGTATATACCGTACGCCCCGATACAACCGCTACGGCGCAGATACCGAAGTTTGATTTCATGAACAACCTGCAAGGAGACATAAGGGTGCGCATACCACGCAACACATGGATAAGGAACGACGATATGCGCTTGGAGCTATCGGGCGATGTGGAACTGGTAAAACACCGCGATTTCTTCGAGCTTTTCGGTACTATCGACGTGGTACGGGGGCAATACAACATGCTGGGCAAAGTATTTGTAATACAATCGGGCACAGTATCATTCCAGGGAGGGGAGAAGATTAACCCTATACTAAACATCGAAGCCGTTTACTCATTCCGCGACCCGGAACGCAACAAGCGCGACCTGGGCATCGTAGCCACAGGCGATATAGAAAACCTCGACATCAAGTTCAATCTCGAAGGGCAAAGCATCAGCGAGGGCGATGCAGTTTCCTATATCCTCTTTGGGATGAGCATGGATGCACTCACGTCGGGGCAACAGTCGAGCCTCAACTCGTCGATGGATGCCGCAGGGCTTGCAGGCATGGCCGCAGCATCGCTTATCTCGTCGCAACTTACCAAATTTCTGGGCAATACGCTGAATGTAGACTACATCGAGTTCAACGCGAACAGCTCGTTCAACAATGCGTCGATTACCGTAGGCAAGTATATTACAAACAAGCTGTTTGTAAGCTACGAGCAACAAATAGGGGTTATCGAGGACAAAGACGTTGCACGCTACGAAATGACGCTGGAATACGAGCTATTCAAATTTCTGTTCCTACAGCTTACCAGCTCGCCTATTACAAACGGGTTCGACGTGATATTCAAGATTAATTCCAAATAAGTAGGCCGTATAGTCTTTACTTTTCAAACACGGAGACACTAAGACACGGGGATATTAATTATTAGTTATTAATGTTTAATTATTATTTCCGTATAGCGGCTTCGAGTCCGCTTTACGGATAAATTATGTTCACCTTTTTCCTCATTCTTATTTCTTTTGTCTTGGCTCTTGATTCTTGATTCTTTTTTGCCACATAGGTTCAGATAGTTTACACATCGAGCCACATAGCTTTTTCTTTCCTTTTGAGATATTCTCGAGAGATAAACCTGTGTTTTTTATGCGTTTTTGCACAAAAAAATCCGAAATAAATGGTGTATTATCCATCTTCTTTTTCTATTTTTGCTTAAATTAAGTTTATTTTAGTTTTGCGCTGTACGTGCAAAGCCGTTCTACATGCGATTTATTCTGTGCGAACCTCTGTACAAACACATTTTTTCTTGCATCAATCAGGGGAGAATGATTTCTATACGTTTGCAATGCTCTTAATAAAGACTCTTGTCTTTATAATTATAAACAATGATGACTATAAATTAACTAATGCTTTACAAGCATTTTTCGGTATTCAAAACAACAAATTTAAAAACTTTCAGTTATGAAGAAACATTTACTACTCACCCTTACCTTGTTGTTAATGTTTACATCTTCGTACGCTCAGTACCCTAAGAGCGCGAGAGACAGTAAAACACAACAAAAAGAAAAACGGTTTCAGTACAAGGAGGCAACCCAGGAAGCGCCAAGCGTTTTCAGCCAATTCCAAAAATCTGAAAAAGAAAACACCTGGTTTGAAAACAACAAACAAGGTGCAGCCACCAAAAGCCAACCGCAAAGGAAAGCTAACGTAAGAAAACAGGCTGACACCCGCGAAAACATTCCCACCCAAAGCCCACAGGCACAGGACGGGCTTAAACAGCCGGACAAAAAAGCACCTGTAACCCGCACCCTGCAAGCCAGCCAGGCTACACACACACTGGACGAGGTACTGAATGCAATCGGCACTACCGAAAGCCTGCCGCTTGAAGTTTCGGGTAACTTTACCAGTAGTTCTCCGAATGTATCTTTCAATGGCACAGACCGCTATGTAGCCGCATACAAAGTACAACTGAATCAGGACCAAGCACTTCAGATTGACCATATGAGTACCGATTTCGACGCTTATTTGTACCTGTATGCCAAACAAGGGGACAGCTATGTTCAAAAAGATTACAATGACGATGGCGGCGGCGATGGAAATTCAAGGATTGTTTACACCGCCCAGGCTGCAGGCGACTATTACATTGTAGCAACCACGTGGAGTGCTAATACTACCGGGGCTTTCAGCGTAAAAGCAAGCCTGATTGACGTATCCATGGCTATTGCCTTAGACAATTTCCTGAGCAACCATGCCGTAGCAAAAAATTACACCACCGATTTACCCTCGCAAGCTACAATCAACCTGGATGAAAGTTCCGCTCCTTTTGTAAGTTTTGGTAATGGAGCGTACAAATATGCAGCGGCTTATAAAATGTCGCTGCAAGCAGGACAAATTGTTGGGATGAAATACTATTCTTACTCCGGAAGTTCCTCTCCATATTATTATGTTTACAAAAAAGACGGGGAAAACTATACGTATGAGACAGAAGGATATCTGCCGTATGGTTTCCAGGCAAGTGAAGATGGCGAGTATTACTTTGCAATTACAACCGCAAATCCTTTTGTTACAAGTTCAGTAGAATTTGAATTGAGGAAGGTTGAAAACCTGGTTTCACTTAACAGCATATTGGAAGTAGCCGCATCAATCAATTATTCGGCACTGCCACACACCGGGAATTGCGCATTTACCACATCTTCTCCTGTACTCTACGACTTCAGCTATAATTACGGTTACGCCCTGAAAATAAGCCTTGAGGCTTCGCAAAAAATAGCGATAGCTGCAACAACCTACAATTTTGCTTACAATAACGCACCACAGCTCTACCTATATAAAAAAGAAGGTGATAGTTATATTTATATAAACTATATGTATTTATATAACCCCTTCACATTCGAAGCCGATGCACAAGGAGAGTATTATTTAATGTTTATGGCTCCAAAGTGCTTCGAAGAAGTTTCATTTGATTATATTATAGCAAGTATAACAGACCAAACCGCAGTACCATTCGGCACATTGATAACCAATGCTACTGCTATCAGCTCTTATCCGGCTAATATGTCGGGGCTGTTTGGTACCGGTTCAGATTTATTGGTAGAAGGCGGAGCGTACAATTTTGGCAACCAAGGCACAAACTATTATTCGGCTGCCTACCGGTTGGATTTAACCGGAGATGACATACTCTCCGTCCAAAACAGCCGCAATACCACGATTTATCTGTACAAAGCCACCGGCGACAGCTATACCTATATCCGGAATACAAGCAATTACAATTTTACATTCAGTCCCGACGAGGCCGGAAACTACTACTTAATTGCAATAAATCAAAATCTATTGAGTACGTACGATATCAAATTAAATCTCAGGACCGTCGAACCGTTAGAATATAAAGACATTACACTGCCATACAATCAAAAAAATCAGATATTTGATGAAACAACCGCAAATACAGTTTTTGTAGAAGCCAGAGATCAGGTGTTTGATGCTATCGGATATAAATTCACTATAACAGAACGTAGTTTTGTTTCGATTGATTTCGAAAGTGATGATGTCGACCCCGATTTTTTAATCAGCACGTCACCGATATTGAGCAATAATAATATTCTTTCCAGTGGTTCCGGTAGTTCTCTTGCGACTATGCTTGATGCAGGGACATATTATATTACCATGATTGACGATGATTACGGCACATTCGATATTTCAATTAACACAATTGAACCCAAACCATTAACTTATACCAACGTAGCGCTGCCATATCAGGCAAGCAATCAGGCTTTCGACAAATCGACAACCGAAACGATATATATCGAATCGTGGAACGAGGCGTATCCGGCTGTAGGTTATTCCTTTACCCTGACCGAGGAAAAAGCCGTTTCGATTGATTTTTCGAGCAACGATGGTGTAGACCCCTATTTCTTTGTCAGCACATCGCCTGTACTGAGCGATAATAATATCGTTTTCGAAGGCTGCTGTACATATCCATTGGATACGCAGCTACCGCTACCGGCCGGAAAATACTATGTAACCATGATTAACCCTGTTTATGGCGCTTATGATATTTCCCTGTCGGCATCCGAGAGTACTTTTTACACTCCGATTACTGTTCCGCACCAGGGAAGCGATATTGACTTCGACCAAAGTACAAGTACAGAAATAGAAGTTCCTACTTTCGGATGGGTTAGAGCCATGGGCTACAAGTTTACCCTGACTTCGGACGCCAACATATCGTTATCTTCGGATACCGAGTTATCAGGTTTATATTATTACATCAGTACATCGCCTTTGGCCGCTGCAAATAATCTGGTTGTATTCCCCGATAACAGTAGCACGCACACTACCGATATTCCTCTTGCAGCAGGGACGTACTACCTGACATTTGTATCACTAAATTCAAATACGGATGCAACTTACAATTTCTCGCTCGCTGCAACTGAAAAACCGTATTACACAAACATTCAGCTACCTTATGAGGGTACAGGCCTGCAGTTCAACGAGAATAATACTATAATCGCATCCACTCCATATGGACCACTTCCTACTGCCGGCTTTACATTCACATTGCCAAAAGATACGTCGTTGCTGATTGAGTTTGAAAGCGAGGATATTTATCCGGCTTATTTGGTGACCACAGCGCCTGCCATGAATCAGAGAACAGTTGTTTATAGAGGACAAGGCTCTGCTTCCATCACCAACAAGCTGCAAGCAGGCAAGTATTATTTATACATGACATCCCAGTATGGATACGGCAGCTACAACTTATCGGTAAAAGAGAGTAAAGCCCCGGTAGGCGAACTATCGTACCATGAGCTCGATTACTCCAAGCAGATAAACGTAGGACAAACCCTGACGGGTGATATGAACAAACAAAAAAGCCCGTTTGTAGAAACAGATTATACAGAAGGATATGCCGGCGCGTACAGCATTAACCTGACGGCCGGAAAAGTGTATAAATTTACATATACCTCGTACATAAGCTCGCAGCTTTCTTATCAGGAAAGCGCAATAACGCTGCTTACAGGAAGTGAACTGAAAGGAAGCTACGACGACTTCAACGGAGACGATTTGGCATATAACATCGTATATTCATACGATAATATTGAAAACACTGTTATCCTGACGTATTCTCCTGAGACTACAGGCAATTACCGAATCCTGCTTCTGAACGATTGGGGCGAGTTCGAAAACATGTATTCTTTCAAGGTAGAAGAACTGAGTGATGTGGGTTCGCTGACCTATGCACCCGTAAGCCTACCTTACGAGAATAAGGATGCCGTATTCGATATTGAATCGAGCAGTGTAATACCTGCAGAGAATGCTTATTATCCTGCAGCAGGCTACCGGTTCACTCTGAGCCAGAAATCGGCAGTACATATCAGCGCAGCAAGCGATGATATATATTCGTCCGTATTCCTGCTGACAAAAGACGCTGCCCGTACCGACATAATAAGTGAAACAGGCAATGCCACTATTATCGAAGAACTCGAGGCCGGAACGTATTATCTCACACTGACAACCAACTGGCAGGGAGGAAAATACGAGCTCAGCATAAAAACTACAGATGCCATAAGCAACACTACGCCTATTACATTAGCGGAACTGCTTGCCCAAGCCACCGCTTTGGACGCAACCACCGAACTACCGTTTAAATATACGGCGGTTTACGGTTTGGAGCCTGCCAAATTGGTAGAAGGAGGCAACGGTTTCCGCAACGAAAACCAGAACTACTATGCGTTGGCATACAAACTGTCATTGACCGACGGAACAGCTCTGCAAGCAAGTAATAAATCCGATTTTATTGGCACCTACACTTACTTATATGTAAAAGATGGCGACGGTTATGCGTACGTGAATGGAACAGATTATCTCGGAATATATCATGAAATATCTGCCGACGGAGAATACTACATAGTATTCACTACTTCCGACGAGATGGAAAAAGGAACTGCCAATATAGTGATAAAAATGTCCGAACCGGCTATAAGCGTAAACGACCTGCTGAACGAAGCAACTGCGGTGACCTATGCCGGCCTGCCATTCAGCCAAACAAACGAATTTGGCGAAGCACCTACAAAACCGGTAGCAGGCGACGGCACATTCCGCCAACAAGGAAGAGCTTACTACGCTATGGGATATAAGGTAGACCTGGCAGCAGGACAGAAAATAGTAATAAACCAAACATCGGACGATGTAGACGCTTATCTGTACCTGTACTGCAAAGACGGAGAAAGCTACTCGTATGTAAACCACGATGACGATGGAGGAAATAACAGTGACTCAAAATTAACCTTCGAAGCAACGGATGCCGGTACTTATTACATCATCGCCACTACTTACAGCTCTTTTGACACCGGCTCTTTCACACTAAAAATAACAACCGATGGTGGTATTGTCGATCCGAAAGAAGAAATCACAGGATTGTCAGTAAATAACGTATCAATCAGCGTGCAGGCAAAAGCTACCGACACCGAAATCAAAATGGCGTTGTCGCAACTGGTTATCACCGCTACGGTTAGCCAGGGCGAAGCACCTGCCATCCAAAACAGCCCGATGATATGGACTATCAACCAGGCAGGCACACAGGCTACCGGAAAGTTTACCGCCCCACGAGGGTATAAATTTGCCAATGGAATAGGCAGCCTGACGGTGAATATAAACAAACTGCCTTCGGGTATAGACGATGCCGAAACCGAACAGCTTATTGTTTATACAAACGGCAAAACCATTTATGTGCAACAAGCCGTAATAGGCGACCGTATCATAATTATGGATGCGCCGGGGCACCTGTATGCCAACCGGAAAATAACAGACCACACACAAACATTCGTTGTGCCAAACAGCGGGCTGTATATTCTGCGCATAGGCAACGAGGTGTACAAGGTGATAGTGAGATAGTTACAAGCAAAAGTTCAATTGCAGAAATTGACAAACTGTAGAATCGGCGTTTCAACGATTTTTACAATTAAACCGCTCCACTACAGTTGTTGCACCACATAAATAAACAGGCTTTAACCACAAGGGTTAAGGCCTGTTTTGCATTGCCGACAAAGCAAAATAAAAATTATTGCAATCCTGAAATAGCAAATTAATGTTATCTAATTATTATTAAAGAAAAATTTCTTTAATACATTTCGCACACTGAAAAAAAGTAGTACTTTTGTAAGTCGAAGAACAAGGCTTTCGTCATTTGAGAATCCCTTTGTTTATCGCAGCGAGGGCGCAGTACCGAAAGCAGGGTTTCATCATTAAAACAATGTAGCCTCCGGCAGCGTTAAATAAAAGAAAGCTTTTATTTGAAGCATAGTTACAAAACAACACAAAAGACTGAAAATCAAATAATTAGACACAAGGGCAAGGATTATACTTCTATATTTTATGTATACCTTGTGTCATGTTTTAGTCTTTGCCCCAAGCAGCATTGCTTACCCTGAAAAAACGAAGAAGTAGTAAAATAAATATAGAATCATTTAAATTTTAAATTGAAAATGGCAAAATTAGATTTATCTAAGTACGGCATCAGCGGTAACATCGAAGTTATCCACAACCCGTCTTACGAGCAGCTTTTTCAAGCTGAGATGGATCCTGCAAACGAAGGATTCGAAAGAGGTACGCTCACCAATACAGGAGCAGTATCAGTTGACACAGGTGTTTTCACAGGCCGTTCGCCCAAAGACCGTTACATCGTAAAAGATGCAACTACCGAAAACACTATCTGGTGGGATGGCAATATCAACAAGCCGGTTGAAACAGAAATTTGGACTGACCTGAAAGCTAAAACTATCAAGCAATTAAATACAGCAAAAAAACTTTATGTAGTTGATACCTTCTGCGGAACTAACGAAGACACCCGCATGAAAGTGCGTTTCATCATGGAAGTAGCATGGCAAGCTCACTTTGTGACTAACATGTTCATCCGTCCGTCGCACTACGAACTGGCTAACTACGGCGAACCTGATTTCACTGTATTCAACGGATCGAAAGCAACTAACCCCGACTGGAAAGAACAAGGTTTGAACTCAGAGGTTTACGTGGTTTTCAACCTGACCGAAAAAATGCAAATCATCGGCGGTACATGGTACGGTGGCGAAATGAAAAAAGGTATGTTTGCTATGCAAAACTACTACCTGCCATTGCGCGGTATAGCTTCGATGCACTGCTCGGCCAACGTAGGTAAAGAAGGCGACGTAGCTATCTTCTTCGGATTGTCGGGAACAGGTAAAACTACCCTTTCGGCCGACCCTAAACGCTACTTAATCGGCGACGACGAACACGGTTGGGACAACGAAGGCGTGTTTAACTACGAAGGTGGCTGCTACGCAAAAGTTATCGACCTGAGCGCAGAAAACGAACCGGACATCTGGCGTGCAATCCGTCGCGATGCCCTTTTGGAAAACGTAACAGTAAAAGCTGACGGAACTCCGGATTACTCGAAAGAAGCATCGAAAACAGAAAACACACGCGTTTCGTATCCGATTTACTTCATCAACAAAATCGTTCTTCCATCGAAAGCAGGACACGCTAAAAAAATCATCTATCTGTCGGCAGACGCGTTCGGAGTATTGCCTCCGGTATCTATCCTTGATGACAAATCAGCTCAATATCACTTCCTTTGCGGTTACACTTCAAAACTTGCCGGAACTGAACGTGGTATCACCGAGCCTGTTCCTTCTTTCTCGCCAGCATTTGGCGAAGCGTTCCTTACGCTGCACCCAACTAAATATGCTGAAACTCTGGTAGGCAAAATGCAAGAACACGGAGCAAAAGCATACTTGGTTAACACAGGCTGGAACGGTACAGGAAAACGTATCTCGTTGAAAAACACCCGTGCTATCATCGACGCTATCATCGACGGCTCAATCGACAAGGCTGAAACAATCAATATTCCTATCATGAACTTGGTTGCTCCTAAAAAATTGAACAACGTTGACGAAGGTATCCTTGACCCACGCGACACTTATGCTAACAAAGCTGAGTGGGAAGAAAAAGCTAAATCGCTTGCAGCTAAGTATATCAAAAACTTTGAACAATACTTGCCGGAAGGCGCTAACTTAGTAGCTTCGGGCCCTCAACTGTAATCTACTGAATTACATACACACAAAAATAGCTTGCTGAAAATTCAGCAAGCTATTTTTTATTTCTTTCGCGCTACAATCAGGCAAAACTCCTTATCTGCTGCTCCAATGCGCTTTTATCCATCACACCCGACTGCCGCCAAACCGCCTCGCCCTTCTTAAAAATAATAAAGGTAGGAACAGACTGAATGCCATACTGCCCGGCAAGCATCTCGTTCTTGTCAATATCAATTTTCAACACACGGGCTTGCCCCTGAAGCTCTTTCCCTAACGACTCAATAACAGGTGTCATAGCCTTGCATGGGCCGCACCACGTAGCGAAAAAATCTACCAATACAGGTTTTTCGCCATTAATTATATCCTTAAAATTTTCCATAATTTTATGTTTTCTATTTATAACAATTAAGAATAACATAAAGTTTAATACATCCGTTTACGTTCAAAAAAGATAGTTTGAGAACAGCACCTTATTCTCCCGTTAATTAAGGATAACCTCATCAAAATTACATTTTAAGCACTCAATTCATCCAAATGATATTGTTCTTTCGTTTCTCGCTCTCAAAGTCCCTCTCAAAAAAATTTTTCCATTTTCCCTCTCCGTTTGGAGAGGGTGCCTGAAAGGCGGGAGAGGTCGAGAGGGATTTAGGGAGAGTTACCGTAT
>NZ_QVMH01000037.1:53137-75389 GCF_010501035.1 Paludibacter sp. 221 | reverse complement strand
TACGCTGAATTTCTTAACGCTCACCAGCTGAGGCGGAAAGATTAGCTATGGCTACCAAAGAAGAAAGTAGTAAATCAGTATATTTTAATGCGCTTACCCTCCCCGTTAATCATTTTTATTGGTTTTTTTCTATTTTTTTCTTAAAAGTAGCGACGAAAAAGCATTTATAATCTGTATTTTATATTGAGGTACTAACTATTTTTTATAAATTTGCACAACTCGAAAAAAACATGGAACATTATGGAAAAAAAACAAATAAAAAAAGCGTTAGTATCCGTTTATCATAAAGAAAACTTAGACGAAATAATAAAAAAACTGCATGCACTTGGCGTAGGGTTCATTTCTACCGGAGGTACAAAAACTTTCATCGAATCGCTTGGAGTTCCGTGTGAGGCGGTCGAAGATTTGACAGGTTATCCATCCATACTTGGTGGACGTGTAAAGACACTTCACCCGAAAGTTTTCGGGGGGATACTTAACCGCCGCGAAAACGCAAAAGACCAAGATCAGATAGCCGAGTATGATATACCGGGAATTGACTTGGTGATAGTAGACCTGTATCCGTTCGAAGCCACAGTAGCTTCGGGAGCAAGTGAGGCCGAAATTATCGAAAAAATTGACATAGGCGGAATTTCATTAATCCGTGCCGCAGCTAAAAACTATAACGATGTGGTTATCGTAGCTTCACAGGCTCAGTATGAACCATTGCTGAACGTGATATCTGAAAGCGGAGCCGAGACTACGCTGGAAGAACGCCGCTGGTTTGCAAAAGAAGCCTTTGCCGTATCGTCAAACTACGACAGTGCCATCTTCAACCATTTTGATGGAGCGAATTTCAGCGCATTCCGTTGCAGCGAGGACAACGCCAAAGTACTGCGCTACGGCGAAAACCCGCATCAGCGCGGTATCTATTTCGGAAAATTCGACGATATGTTTGAGCAAGTACAAGGTAAAGAAATATCGTACAACAACCTGCTCGACATTGATGCTGCTATCAACCTGATAAATGATTTTGAAGACATCACATTTGCCATACTGAAACACAACAACGCCTGTGGTATTGCATCGCGCCCGCGCCTGGTTGACGCATGGGAGGCAGCTTTGGCAGGCGACCCTGTTTCGGCATTTGGTGGAGTACTGGTAACAAACGCTATTGTGGATAAAGATACTGCAGAAGAAATCAACAAGATATTTTTTGAAGTTATCATTGCCCCCGACTACGATTTGGACGCAATAGAAATACTGAGCCAGAAGAAAAACCGCATCATACTTATCCTGAAAGAAAACAAAATAAAAACAAAACAATTCCGTTCGCTGTTAAATGGAGTATTGATGCAGGACAAAGACATGCACACCGAAACTCCCGACGACCTGAAAGTAGTGACAGATAATGCACCGACACAGCAAGAAGTGGAAGATTTACTGTTTGCAAACAAAATTGTAAAGCACACTAAATCGAACGCCATTGTACTTGCTAAAAACAAACAAATGTGTGCAAGCGGCGTAGGACAAACATCGCGCGTAGATGCGCTGGAGCAGGCTGTGGAAAAAGCAGATTCGTTCGGGTTCGACCTGAATGGGGCTGTAATGGCTTCGGACGCATTCTTCCCTTTCCCCGACTGTGTACAGATAGCACATCAGGCAGGTGTAAGCGCCGTAATACAACCGGGAGGGTCGATCAACGATCAAAAATCGATTGACGCTTGCAACGAGAACGGCATGTCGATGGTAACAACAGGATACCGCCATTTTAAACATTAAATATAGTAGTTACAAGTTACTTCGCCCTTCGGGCAGTTACAAGTTACAAGATATGTAGTGAATAAATAGTAACAGGTAGCGAGTAGATAGTTGTCAACAGTCGACGGCTGACTTATAAAGCTACAGACTATAGACCGTTGACCATAGACTGTAGACCAAATAAAAATAAACAACATATAAAAAGCGAAAGGAATTAACACATGGGATTATTTTCATTCACACAAGAAATAGCTATTGACCTGGGGACGGCCAATACCATCATAATTCATAACGATAAAATTGTAGTTGACGAGCCGTCGGTAGTGGCGCTCGACAGGCGTACGGACAAACTGCTGGCTATAGGCGAAAAAGCACGCCAGATGCAGGGAAAAGAAAACGAAGGCATCAGAACGGTACGCCCCCTTCGCGATGGTGTTATTGCCGACTTCTACGCTGCCGAACTGATGATCAGGGGACTGATAAAGATGATTCCGTCGAAAAACCGCCTGTTCATGCCAAGCCTGAAAATGGTGGTTTGTATCCCTTCGGGAAGTACCGAAGTAGAGCTTCGGGCGGTGCGCGACTCGTCGGAACATGCAGGAGGACGCGAAGTATATATGATTTATGAGCCTATGGCGGCGGCTATCGGTATCGGTATCGACGTAGAAGCCCCCACAGGATGTATGATAGTGGATATAGGCGGTGGAACAACCGAGATTGCCGTGATATCGCTCGGCGGGATTGTTTCAAACAAATCAATCCGCATTGCCGGCGACGACCTTACTGCCGACATCATGGAGTACATGGGGCACATGCACAACATAAAGGTAGGCGAACGTACTGCCGAAACGATAAAAATAAAAGTAGGCGCGGCACTTACCGACCTCGAAAATGCACCGGAAGATTATATTGTACGGGGGCCTAACCGGATGACGGCATTGCCAATGGAAGTTCCGGTGTCGTATCAGGAAGTAGCACATTGCCTCGAAAAATCAATCTCGAAAATAGAAAATGCTATTCTGAGCGCTTTGGAGCAAACGCCTCCTGAGTTGTATAGCGATATCGTGCAACGTGGTATTTATCTGGCCGGAGGCGGTGCTCTGCTTCGTGGGTTGGACAAACGCCTGAGTAGTAAGCTGAATATGAAATTTCACATTGCAGACGACCCATTGCACGCCGTAGCGCGCGGAACAGGTATCGCACTGAAAAATGTTGATAAATTTTCATTCCTTATCCGGTAAAGAACAAGGAAATTAAGAAATTATTTAAATTTAGCTCGCAAAATAAAAGACGGAATTTTTCTAAAAAAAGGCATAATTTATTGCCCCATGCTACCGCGCGAATCCTTCGCGTGGTAAGATAAAAAAAGAGTTTGTCCGGGAAAACCACACGATACAATCGTGCGGCAGCGAGGAAAAATGGAGTTCAATGATAATTGTATTGTTTATGGTAAATTTAAATAGTTTCTAAGTATCCGGGCAGACCACAAGCATTAATCATATTTACCTTTTTTTACTGCTTCAAACTGCCTATTTACTGATAGCATGTATGAGAAAAGTACTCGCCTTTTTGATGCGTTATAGTATTGTGGCTTTGTTTCTGGTTTTAGAAGCAATATCCTTTGCTATTTTTGTAAATAACGACCGCTATCCGAAAAGTGTATTTTTATCATCGAGCAACGGAGTTGTCGCAAGCCTGCAAGCGGCAGCCAATAGCGTTGGCGATTTTCTCCGCCTGTTTCCTGCCAACAAAGCACTTTCGGCCGAAAATGCGCGGCTGAAAGACAGGATAACCGAGTTGGAAAATCAAATTGCATTAGCCGGGCTATGTGATACCGATACCTCGTATTTTGTATATCCCGACAGGAATTACACTTATATCCCTGCTAAAATAATCAACAGTTCGACCAACAAAACCCGCAATTTCATTACTCTGAACCGAGGTAAGCGGGATGGGATACACCCCGACATGGGTGTAGTAAGCCCCGAAGGGGTGGTGGGAATAGTGAAAACCGTTTCAGAACATTTTTCGGTAGCAATCCCACTCCTGAACCCGATGATTCAGATTAACGGGAAGATTGCCCGAAATAATTTTCGCGGGCCTGTATCGTGGGATGGGTTAGACTATCGGTATGTGACAATGAACGATGTTCCCCGGCATGTTGAATTATATAAGGGCGACTCTATACTCACAAGTGGGCTGACCGCTACTTTTCCGGAAAACATACCAATCGGGATTATAGATAATTTTGTAGAAAATGTAAGTGGGAATTTTCATAACATCAAAGTGAAACTGGCTGTTGATTTCAGAAAAATTTCGAACGTGCATATTGTGAGTTATAAAAATTTCGACGAGCAGGTAAAGCTGGAAAATGCTGAAAACTAAAACATCGATGTTTCATCGGATTGTCGCTCGCGGCTTGTTCGCTTAGTTTACCAAGAAATCCGAAAGGACAACAGGCACAAGTCACAGACTTGCGCCAAATATAGATAAAGCTGAAAAATGGTTCAAATCTTATTTCAAAACATAGGGCGTTTTATTATACTGGTACTTTTACAGGTATTGGTGCTGAATAATATCCAGTTCCTTGGTTTTGTCAATCCATATATATACATCCTGTTTATTCTCTCGCTACCTGTGAAGACTAACCGTTGGTTGATGCTTCTGTTCTCGTTTTTGCTTGGCATTACGGTGGATGCTTTTTCCAACACCTTAGGGCTGCATGCCTTTGCGTGTGTGCTGATTGGCTTTTTCCGCAACCTGCTTCTTAAGCTATTTGCCTCAATCGACGAGAATCTGAACTTCGAGCCGGGTTTCAGAACAATCGGGATAGGCGCATACATCAAATACGTGATTGTTTTGGTATTGATACACCACCTTACATTGTTTTTCATGGAGGCATTTACCTTTGCCCACTTTGGAGTAACACTATACCGTGCGCTAATCAACTCGCTGATAACGATACTTCTTATTTTCGGAATACAACTACTGAGAGGCAAATGAAAAAATGATTAACGACCCGTATCAAAATAGAAAATATGTAATTGCTGCCATTATCGTTGGGGTTATTCTTATTTACATCATACGCCTCTTCTCGCTTCAGATACTCGAAACCAAATACAAGGAAGGGGCCGAAAGCAATGCGCTCCTCTACAAAACGGTATATGCCTCGCGCGGACTGATTTACGACAGGGATGGCAAGCTCCTTGTGTACAACAAGCCTGCTTATGACATAACGGTGATAATGCGCGAGGTGCAAAATCTGGATACACTGGATTTTTGCCGTACGCTTGGCATTAGCAAAGAGTATTTTGATACACGCATTGCCGAGATAAAAGACACACGCCGCAACCGCTCGTACTCGTCGTACACGCCACAGTTTTTTATGACACAGTTGGAGATGAAAGATGTGGCCGCGTTTCAGCAATCCAATTATAAATATCCCGGATTTTACATACAAAACCGTACCCTGCGCGAGTATACTTACCAGAATGCAGCCCACGTACTGGGGAGCATCGGCGAAGTTTCGCGCCAACAGGTGGAGGCTGACAGCTATTACAAACAGGGAGACTACGCCGGACGCGACGGAATAGAATATGCCTACGAAAAAGAACTGAGGGGAGAAAAGGGTGTGGAAATACTACTGCGCGACTCGAAAGGGAGGATAATGGGCAAGTATGAGAATGGTGAATTTGATGAATCGCCTGTAGCGGGAAGTGATATAAAACTTACTATCGACATCGAATTGCAACGGCTGGGCGAGCTTCTGCTGTCGGGAAAAACAGGCAGCATAGTGGCTATAGAGCCGGCCAGTGGCGAAATTCTGGCTATGGTATCGCATCCTACTTTCGACCCCTCGCTGCTGGTAGGGCGCGAACGCTCGAAAAACTATTCGGAACTGGTAAGCGATAAAACACAACCGCTGCTCAACCGTGCCACACAAGGGCAATACTCACCGGGCTCTACGTTTAAAATTCTTCAGGCGTTAATCTCGCTCGACATGGGAGGGGTAAGCGAGCGCACCACATTCAGTTGTCAGGGACCCGACTCGCGCCCAATAAAGTGTACGCACCGGCACAAATCGCCTGTAAACATTTACGATGCCATAGAGCAAAGCTGCAACCCTTATTTTTGGAACGCATTTAAAAATACATTGGAAATAGACGGCTACGGCGATAGGAATGAAGATTTTAAGAAAACCTATCAGATATGGGAGGATAAAGTAAAGAGCTTTGGCTTGGGTTCGCGCATAGCGGGTACCGACGTATACGAGCAGTTGGGAGGAGATGTGCCATCGGGCAGTTACTACACACGCTATTATGGCGAAACAGGCTGGCGGGCATTGACAATACGCTCCCTCTCCATCGGGCAAGGCGAGCTGCTGGTTACGCCACTGCAACTTGCCAACATGACGGCAGCCGTTGCCAACGATGGTTACTATATCACTCCTCACCTGCGAAAAACCGATTCGCTTGCGCTAAAGGTAAATAAAGTGCACATTGATAATAATAAGCACTTTGCTACTGTGAAAGAAGGGATGAAACGCATGGTTGAGAATACTTGGAATGGGAAATTATACAAAGTTCCGGGAGTTGACATGGGAGGAAAAACAGGAACCGTACAAAATCCACACGGAGAAGACCACTCGCTATATGTAGCTTTTGCACCGCTCCACAACCCTACAATAGCAATAGCTGCAGTAATAGAGAATGCAGGCTTCGGGGCTTCGTGGGCTATGCCTATCGCCAACCTGATGATTGAGCAATACCTGTTTGGAGAGGTGAAGCGCAAAGCGTTGTTAGAAGAGTTTATAAATAAAACAACTAATCCGGATGTCAAGAGATATTAGTATAAAGCAAGGTATCGACTGGGTGACCGTTTTTATGTACGTGGTTATGGTTATCGCAGGGTGGCTCAGTATCTACGGAGCCAGCTACGACTTTGACCAATCTTCTATTTTCGATTTTGGCAACCGTGCGGGCAAGCAGTTCGTGTGGATTCTTACCGCTTTTGGTATTGCCGGGCTACTTATGCTTATCGACGATAAGGTTTACAACAGCATAGTCAGCAATTTTATCTATATTGCCGTAACGCTGCTGCTTATAGTTACCATATTCATCGCACCCGACATAAAGGGCTCGCACTCGTGGATTCGCTTAGGGTCGTTCCTGAGCATACAGCCTGCCGAGTTTGCAAAGATAGCCACAGCCCTTGCCGTTTCGCGCTTCCTTGCAACGAACGGTAAAAATATGGATTGGAAAAACTACGTCCTCCTGCTTGGCATTACTTTACTTCCGTTGGTGATTATCATACTACAAAAGGAAACCGGCTCGGCACTTGTGCTGTTGGCATTCTTCCTTGTTTTTTACCGCGAGGGGATGAAAGGACTGATATTGTTGTTGGGAGTTTTTGCCATCGTATTATTTATAGTTATAGTCCGTTTCGGCGAAATCCCTATACAGGAAGGGAAAAGCGACTTGGGCATAATCATAGCTTTCGGGGCTATTTTGCTCGTACAGGTTGTATATGCCTTTTTCGTTCAGAAAGCGAAAAAAGAAGCGTTGTGGTTATTGGGTATCACTATAGCTATTGCAGCAGTTACAGCCATTATTAATATCTGGATAATAACAAGTTACAACTATGCAGCATATTTCGCCATTGCGGCAAGCGTAGTGTATTGGGTTGTAATAGAACTGGTTAAACACTCCCGGAAATTCAGGGGGCTTATCCTTTTCATCATCGGGGCAGTACTGTTTTGTTTTGCTGCCGACTATATTTTCGACTCTATTTTAAAACCCCACCAGCAAACCCGTATAAAAGTGGTTTTGAACATGGAAGATGATTTGAGCGGTGCAGGATACAACGTTAATCAATCGAAAATAGCAATAGGGTCGGGTGGATTGTTGGGCAAAGGTTTCTTAAACGGCACCCAAACAAAACTGAAATACGTTCCCGAACAGGATACCGACTTCATATTTTGTACCGTTGGCGAAGAGTTTGGCTTCGTAGGTTCATCGCTTGTGTTGATATTATTCATGGTTTTTCTGCTGCGGATAATACATATAGCCGAACGCCAGCGTGAAACATTCAACCGTATATACGGCTATTGCGTGGTATCCATCTTCTTTTTCCATATCATGGTAAATATAGGTATGGTGCTTGGGCTTATGCCCGTAATAGGTATTCCCCTGCCGTTTTTCAGCTACGGAGGTTCGTCGCTGTGGGCATTCACTATTCTTTTATTTATTTTACTGAGGCTGGACGCATCACGGTCGTCGAGAGTAAGGTATGTTTAATATGAATATCGGGATGTGTTTTAAAAAGTATGCTCATACCTGAAAGGCAGGTACTACTATTATCTACTTCCTTTTGCCTTGATGCAAAAGGAACAAAAACTAATTTCATTGAAGCACCTACGCTTAGCATAGCTCAAGTAAGCTTGACTCTGCTTTCGCTTAAACGGTGCATTCAAGACTATGCCCGCTTCGCACGAAAAACTTACGCTCAAGGAGCTAAAATCCTCAAACTCGCTTCGCTCAAACAGTGAGTATTTTTACGCTCCTTTCACTTGTTTTTCGGCTCACCGGACAAGGTCAGGAAAGCGCCTATAGCAGATTGAAAAAACATTCGTTATTGTCATGCAACTAAATATGAAAATAGTTATAAATCCGAAATATAAGAATCTGGAGCCATTTGTAAACAGTATCCCCGATACTTTTACGAGTGCCGGCGAAACTATTTACAAAGCGCGGAATGAGCTGAAAACATACTCCATACAAGGGATGGAAGTAGTTGTAAAAAGTTTCAAAATACCCATTGTGCTCAACCGGATTGTGTATGCTCTTTTCCGTCCGTCCAAAGCAAAACGCTCTTACGAGTATGCTTTCAAGCTGCTGGAGAAAGGGGTAGCTACTCCCGAACCCATCGCTTACATCGAAGAAAAAAGGGGAGGCCTGCTGAAACGCTCGTACTACGTTTCTGTTTACGAAAAAGAAGCGGAACATATCCGGCTGTATATGAGCGGCGAAAAAAAGGATGAAAAATTTATCGGCGAATTGGCAAAGTTCATTGCCGGATTTCATGCAAAAGGTATTTTTCATTTAGACATGTCGCCGGGCAATATATTAGCGAAACCGAATGGCGATGATTTCGAGTTTATGCTGGTGGACATCAACCGGATGAATTTTCGGGAGCATATTTCTGAAAAAGAACGGTATAGCAGTTTCAGACGGTTGACGGACAATTTTGAAGTTATAAAACCTCTGGCCGAAGAGTATGCAGCCTGCGCCAACATGAACAGGGAAAAAACAGTGGAAGAAATAAAAAAAGAGTGCTACAAGTTTTTCGGAAAAAGTTTAGAATAAAAACGGTATAAGTCTCAAAAATAGATTATTATTCTCTGTTTCGCATATTGTTATTTAGCAATATTTTTTATCTTTGTAAAAACTTTATTTCTGAAAAACACCATGAAAAAAACATTTCTATTTCTGACTGTTTTTTTATTCGGCACCTTACTCTATACTAAAGCTGCCCACCCTCAGATAAGTACCGACTCCAACGAATACTGGTACTATATCCAATTTACCAACGGTTTATATGTTTTGGAAGATTTTGGCGAAGACGTGCCTATGATGACCCAAAATGCAAGCCTGATTAACAAAGAGCAACACTGGAAAATAGTACAGGCGGGAAGTAATTACCAGATTATATCCAAAGACGGAAATAAAATATGTTACGGTTCGTCGCGTTTTTTTACCAGCAAGCTGAAATCGGCTGCTTCGTTCTCATTGGCAGACCATACTGACGGCTCGTCGCTAATGTTGCGGTACGGCACTTCATATATGAATCAAAAAGGAGGGCAGATGTGCGGCAAACTTCTGGAAACCACCACTTCCACTACCTCGGCAGGTATCCCTCTCAAATTTATTCCTGTTGCCGAAATGGAAGAACCCGCTGAGCCTGAGCCTCCTAAAATAAGCTCAAAAGATGCTTCTAACGAAACATGGTATTACATTTACTATACAAGAAGCAGCAGCCCAAATATCAAGCCCGTTTTGCAAGACATGGGAGACAATGCAATATTGATGACTAAAAGCATGGACGAGGACAATGAAGCCCAATTATGGAAAATAGTAGAAACCGGCTCTCCAAGTGGGAATTATAAATATGAAATAATAAATAAAAGCGGACGAAAAATTTATTATAACACATCCAAATCCCGTTTTGTGGCAAGTGCAAGTTCGTTTAGCCGGCTCATGCTTTCGAGCGTTTCTACCCAATGGGCAATACAGCGCGAGGGAGGATCGAGCATGAACCAAAGTGGAGGTGCCGGCCCTGACAGGGAAATGTGCAACTATAATATAGACAATGGCAGTATGTGCATCTTTATAGAAGCCAACAATATATCGCCGGTAAAAGAAGTGAATCAAGAGAAGCTGGCTAAGTTGTATGTAAACGATGAGGTATTGACTATAGAGGAGCAAGAGCCCGTTAAGCAAATAGAGATATATACAATAAGCGGACAAAGAGTTATAACGTCAACGGGTGCCGAACGCCAGTTCAAATTGCCTGCTAAGGGGCTGTATCTTGTCCTTATCACCTATGAGAGCAACCTGTCGGAACAACAAAAGGTACTTGTAAAGTAGTAGTAAACAACAGAGACCAATAAATAGCAAAAACCTGCTTCGTATAGGCACGAAGCAGGTTTTTTTATTCTCTCATTTTTTGCGGGAGACTAAGAGCTTGTATTATGGGGAACCCAAAGACCCCAAAAATCAAATACGCCATTTGTAGGATGTTGCAATCTGTAATGTAAAATAAGGTAATAAGGTAGGTTTACCTCTACTTATGTGATTTACTAAGGTTTATCAACAATTCGTTAGCGCAAGTTAGCATAGTGCAATTTGTAGCAATCGTGTTTTGCTTTTCGGATTACAAACCCTTATGTACCATCAAGTCGGATTAAAAATCCGACTTAACAATAGCTTTTTTACTGCAATGTTTTTTGTTTAGCGGGATTTGCAATCCCGCTATATAATCTTTTTTCAGGGGGTTATAAAACGACCGCTAAATTTACTTTACCACAAATTTCTTTGTGAGGATGTCCCGATTGTTTTGTTTTACCGATACGATGTAAATTCCACTGCTAAGGTTGTCGGGCAACTGATATACACCTTCTTGGTCGAATAAGGGGAACGAGGCTACATTTCGTCCTGTTATATTATACAAAGCTACCTGATATTCACCCATATTAGCCCAGCTATAGGCAAACTTTACCGTACTGCCGCTCTGTATTACCTCCAGATTATTTTTTCCGATAACATCATCTCCCAAGCCTGTACTTTCCTGATAGGCATAAGTAACCGTAACCGCTATTTTACTATCGGGGGTAGTTGTATCCCATGCTTCGTATTTAATTTTAGGGCTCGAGTAAGCGCCTTCTTCAATATAATACATCATATGAAATACCGGATGCTCACTGTTAGCCGATACAGAAGATGTTTGCTCTACATCTGAATTGGTAGGAATACACATGTCAAAGCAGAAACTCAATGTTCCCGCTTGCGGTGCTATTAATGCCGTTTGGGTTACAGTAGCACTAACATCCTGCGAAGATATATTTTTCAATTCGAGCCCCGACTCTATTACCAAACTGCCAAATTCTTCTGTAACTACATCCGAAATCGTAATCTCCGCATTATTCTCCAGTTGTACTCCATTGCGGAAAAAAGCCAATGATTGCCGGGCACTCAAAAAAGTGGTGCAAAGTATGAATAGGGTAAAAAAAGTAATTATTTTTCTCATATATAAAAGTTTTATAAGTTTAATTTAATAAACAAAATTAGTTTAAACGGACAATTTCCGAATTATATACCTCGTTTGTATCAGCATCAAAAATAAAGCCAACAATGAAAATGTTAGCCTGATTCCACCCTTCTTTCAGCAAAATATGGTTAAAAATCTCTTTTTCCTCATCCTGCGCCAGTGTAAGTTGCTCGCCCCAAGTACCGTTTACAGACGAACGGAACACATGTTGGTGGATATAATCCTTTTTTGTAGTTCCATCGGGCATCAACTGTATTTCCTCTATATTATCTTCTATCAGCCACAAAAGCAACTTTGCCTCCGCCAAGCCTCTTTCTGCCTTTATTTTTGTGCTTACCTGAATCTGATTATCTGCATCGACCGAAGCGTTTAATTCTATTTTTACCGCCGGACTGACATTAAACCTGTTTATCACCAAAGTTCTCCATTGCTCCCTGCTGCTGGAGATATGCACGCCATCTATTACGGCAGTGGGATGCCCTGTTTGGTCTGTACCGAAATGTTTTTCGTACACATTGCCCTCGTCGGTAACCAAAGGGCGTTTCATAAAGTAAGCGTGCATACTTACAGGGATAAACGCTTCTTTATAGTCTTCCTCCAGTTCCTCAACCAGTTGAGCTGCATTAGGGCAGTTGGCACACGACTGGTCTGTAAAGTCAACCAACAGAACTTTCTTTTGAGGGATAATTTCATCCATCTCCAAAACACGGTCGCCTTCGCCAATTACATCGCAAGCGGCTAAAAGCCCCGACAGTAATATGCAAAAAATAAATATCCTGTAAATTTTATCCATACCGCTTTTTAGAAATTGTAATTATACGAAAGCTGAAAACCCTTGCTTGCCGGCACTACCCTGCACACACCACCCGAACAATCGTATCCGGCACGTGTACGCCCATACCCAAACTGCACCAGATGCGACTTGTAACTATATGTAACCAAGGCTTTATAATAATGCAGGTTGGTTTTCCCCACGTTGTACATATCCGACACCGTAATCATAAAAGAGGGTAATATCGAAAGCTCGACCAAGCCATACAGCCAGTCGCCATCGTCGTCTTTAGTAGCCAGATATTGCAATTCAGAGCGCAACGTCAGCTTCTTGTTGATTTGGTATTTGCCTTCGGCAATAAATATATTGGAACGCACCATATCGTAATGTCCCTGTATCACCCATTGGTTGAACTGCTGGTTCATGTACATCAGGTTCAACTTGAAATCTTTTGTAAACTTCTTGTCGATACTAATGTTAATGTCCTGATAATACAGTTCGTCGCCCATTTTGAAAAACGCGGACTTATAACCATCAGTGCCCATCACCGACGACGGATTCTGCGGGTTGTATTCTTCCACATATTGCTTATCAATAGAGCGTATGTGCGAAGCATTCAGTTTCACTGTAGTACCCATACTTACCACCCAAAAAGGTATTTCTTTTGAAATTATAAGAAAAGCTGCCCTGAAAAGCCCATTCGCCATCGGGCTGGGTGGCATACGGATACAACGCTGCCAACGCGTATGTATGCTGCATGGCAAATGCAGGCAGGTGGTTGATAAAAGAAGAAGTGGTCGACTTATTGCCATCCGGTGCAGTTCTTACGCTACGAAACGACATATTATCGCTTCTTTTGGCCTGTAAGAGAATACTCATCCCCCGCTTGCTATAGCTACCAGAGAACAGGAAAGCACTCCCGTTTTTATAAATATAACCGTTGTCGAACGAGGGGTCGTTTGCCTTATGGGCATACTCCAGCAAAAAGGTATAATTCCCCTTCTGCAGCCGTGTGCGAACATCAAAAGCCCCTACATTCTGAGGAAGGTTCAGACGGTGAAAAGCATCTACCGTTATTATCTCGTCTTTCTCGTGTTTACTTACAAATGACCCTCCAATCATCCAGTATGTATTCGATTCTTCCAAGCCCTTTATCCAGCGGTCGATATTAAACTCAAGGTCGCCTCCCCATACAAAACTGTCGTTGTGTGTAAAAAACCTGCGCTGCTTACCGCCCAAAGCCTTAAAATAAATACCCTTATAAGGCTCGTAAAGCAAGCGTGCGCCACGCAAGGCATTATCCACCCCGATACTCCTCTCCTGATAAGTACGCAGAATAAGCCCGCTGCCAAACTGTTCGTAAAAATCGCCTACCGTTAACTTGGCCTGTTTATACTTACCCGTAGCGTACAGATAAGGAAAGCCCCATCCTGCAAAGCCCGGCTCAAAACCGGGTAGCGGATACTTCAGAAACTCGAAGCGTGCACCGGCATCAACGTATTTACTGTTTAAATTAAAATCGGCATAAGTATTAGTACGTGCAAACTCGTCGAAACTTTCGGCACCTATTGCTTCGTCCTCCTGCGGAAAAAGAATATCGGACTGAACACTGCCATTGAACTTAACCGGGCTTTTCCGTTTTTCCTTTTCCTGTGAATAAACGCAGGTAAACGCAAAAGACAACAGAAAGATAACCGAGACGCACCTAAGATAAGCAGACCGCATCATGATGCTATTTGTTTTCTTTATCAAGCAGTTTACGCACTTCTTCTATCAGATGTTCCTCCGAGCCATCGGTATATCCCGTACGCGAAGACACAATTTTGCCGTTGCCATCCACAATAAATATGGCGGGTATCATATTCACCCCCATAGCACGTTTAAAGTCGCTGTTAGGGTCGAGCAATACTTCATATTCCCATCCATTAGCATTTACAGCAGGAGTTACTTTCAGGCTATTCTGAGCATCATCTATTGATATAGCTACCAGTTTCACGCCCGTTTCGTCCTGCCAGTCGGCATACACTTCGTTAATTGCATTGAGCTCGCGCAGGCAAGGCTTACACCATAGCGCGAAAAAGCTTATAATGAAAGGTTTGCCGTCATTATTAAGTTTAGCAGTGTCAACGGTTTTTCCTTCGATGGTTTTTAAATTTACCGAAGGAAGCCCATCCGATGCAAAAGAAAACTGAATAGCCAACAGGCCAACAAGTAGTGAGAAAAGTAAGTTTTTCATGTAATATTAAATTTCTATCCTTCGATTCAGCAAAGGAAATAAACATTTCACATTTATATAAAAAATGAATTTGCGGAAAAAAAATCATTTCGCCGCAATAAGCAGGAAAGTCTATTGTTGATCAATTACCAACTCAGAAGCAACTCCGGTAATTATTTCCTGCTCACCTTCTGCTATAAAAACAGCAACTTCCATATCATTCAGCACATAAGGAATATCGAACGATTTTTTAGGAATGATGTATTTATAAGTGAACGTATGGAATGAGTCTTTGGTAGTTTTATTTATAATTTCGCCCCATTGTCCTGTCAGCAAGCGGCGCAGCATGTGCATATGCTTATACTGTCCGTTAACCATATAGGTGGGATTATATGTTGAGCCGCCACTTTGGGGCCCGAGTATATTGTTTTGCAACAAAACAACATTCAACCTGTTGGAAGCTACCGGGCTATCTGCAGTCTAATACACCTCTACCGTTACTGTAAGTTCGCGCGTAGTTGAATTCAAGGTCGATTTTGCAGCAACATTCACATACGAATTTTCCGCCAGAATAGTGCTCACAGAACTACTAAAGTCGCCAACACTCATTGCCGTTTTGGTTTTTCCGGCAAAAATATGCCTGTTTACAGTTCCGTTAGGATATCCCCCTAAGTTGGACTGATCAGCTATAGCACTTCCATATGGAGTTTTATAGTTAGGATTATCAACTGCATACGATCCCACATGGATATTGATAGGGACTACCCGTCCTTTATTGGCGGCGGTTATATTGTTTACAACCTTATGCCCCGACGGACAGTTACCACAATTAACTCCAGTAAACTCTTCAATAACTGCGTTTTTTTTCGCAGGGGTGGTCGAAACAAATGTTTGTGCACTCAAAGCAGCAAACACAAACATAAAGGAAAAAATAAAAAAATGTGTTTTCATGTATCTCTATCGTAAGTTTTTGACTATATGTAATCTTCACAACAAATCCGGTGCAAAATACTATTTTTTTTTGAATTAAATGCCTATTAAACCGGAAAAATTCTTGGCTGCTTTTCTTATAAAATATGCTGGCTTTTCAAAAAATCAATTTTGTGTATTTTATTTATTTAGAAATTGTTTAAATTTAGCTCGCAAAATAAATTACGATGATTTTTTAGAAAAAGGGCTTTCAAAAATAATTGTATTGTTTATGGTAAATTTAAACAGTTTCTGAATATCTTCGTTGCCCGATTACAATCCATATTATTTATGATAGGAAACCATAGACAAAACAGCTTATTCATACGCCTTCTGCAGCTTTTAATTGTTTTCTTTGCCTGCTTCTTGCTGGGCATCGTACTTGGGGCAGCAATAGCGGGCAATGCATCCGACGAAATTAATACACTGAAAATACTTCAGTTTATACAGTCGGTTTCTTCGTTCATACTTCCGGCTTTCATATTGGCCTATTGGTGGAGCAAAAAACCGCCTGATTATCTGCAACTTAAAACAAAGGTAAGCTGGCAAACAGTAGCATTTGTTTTTCTGATGATGATTGTAGCTGTACCTGTTATAAACCTGCTGGCAGACCTCAACAGCCGTATAGTATTTCCCGGATTCCTATCCGATATGGAAAACACGTTCAAAACAATGGAGGAACGGGCAGCCGCACAAACCGAAAAAATGCTTGCCGTAAATTCCGTTGGAGGCTTGTTGGCTAATGTGCTTTTAATAGCAATCGTTCCGGCTTTGGGCGAGGAGCTATTTTTCCGTGGCACTATGCAGCGGCTTTTTCGGCAAAACAGTACGGCTACCCTTGCAATATGGCTTACCGCCTTTATTTTCAGCGCCATCCATATGCAATTTTACGGATTTATCCCCCGTATGCTCATGGGGGTATTTTTCGGTTATCTGGTAGTATGGAGCGGCAGTATGTGGCTGCCAATCTGGGCACATTTTGTAAACAACTTTTTGGTTGTATTGTTTCATTACTTATACGGAAAAGGAATTAACCCCGTTAATATTGATACCATCGGTACCGGACAAACATGGTGGCTGGGGTGTATCTGCGGTATTATTTTCATAACAGGGGCATTCTTCCTGAAAAATAATCTGAAGAAAAACGAACAGAAATAAAAGAAAGTATTTTACAAAGTATGCTGACTTGAAAAGTCGGATTTTCAGGCAGAAGTACACTTTGTGAAACACATCAAAATAAAATGTACGGAAGTCGCAACATTTTAATAACTTTGCAGAAGTTTTCCGGTAAAAACAAAAAAGAAAAAATGAATCGGACATTGATTTCAATACTCTCAACACTATTCTTCTGCAATCTTTTTGCACAAGAAAATATCGGCTTACAACAACAGGAGGAAATTTTGGACGACACTATTTCCATTCTCAAACCCGAAAAGCCACGAAGAGAAATTCCGTACAATGTTTTCGACTTACTCAGGAAACCCGATTCCATCACAAATGCAGCAGCCAATTTCAATCAGGACGTAAGGGTAGAGCAATTGTTTATCGACCGTCAGATGCTTAACGGTGCAGGCTCGATTGCCGGATTCCGTGTACAGGTTTTCTCAAGCAACCGCCAGCAAACTGCCAAATCGGAAGCATTCAGGATAAAGGCTTTGATGCAGGAAAAATTTCCGGAAAAAGGAGTTTACGAGTCTTACACCTCACCATTCTGGAAAGTGCGCATAGGCGATTTCCGTTCGAGGGAAGAAGCACAGGAGTTTCTTACCCATCTTGCAAAAACATTCCCTGCAATGCGGAGGGAGATGTACATTATACCCGATGAGATAAAGGTTTCCGGTTCAAAGTAGAAGGATGAGAGAGAGAAAACTTGTAACCCCCGTAACTAATTGCTTGTAACTGTATTATTATGGAATTTAACGAAGAAAAAACAAATAAAATAGCCGGACACTACAAGGAAATCATCCGTTTGCTCGGCGAAGATGCCGAACGCGAAGGACTGCTCAAAACCCCCGAACGAGTGGCAAAAGCCATGCAGTTTCTGATGCAAGGCTACGAACAAGACCCCGAAAAAATACTACGGTCGGCAATGTTTACCGAAGATTACCGCCAGATGGTAATAGTAAAAGACATCGACTTTTACTCGATGTGCGAACACCATATGCTCCCTTTTTTCGGGAAAGCGCATGTAGCCTATATCCCCAACAAAAAAATAACCGGACTAAGCAAAATAGCACGAATAGTAGATGTATATGCCCGCAGGATGCAGGTACAGGAACGCATGACAACGCAGATAAAAGAATGTATCCAAAATACACTGAACCCAATGGGAGTAATGGTAATCATTGAGGCACAACACCTCTGTATGCAAATGCGTGGCGTACAAAAACAACATTCCATCACTACCACTTCGGATTTTACAGGCGTTTTTGAGCAAGCTAAAACACGCGAGGAATTTATGAACCTGATACGCAACAGCAAATAAAAACGAGGCGTGTATTACGTTCAAACTTCAGTAACAATAAAATTAGCCTTGTAAGGCTTAGAACCTGTTAAAACAACTAAAAAAAAATCCTCTTCCTCCAAAAAAGTTAATGAATTGATAAAAAGCTGTATCAATCCCGATTATTTTATAATTTTGCTATCCGATTGTGTTAAGAAGCAAATAAATGCCTTACTTCTCTCTGATTATACCCGTATATAACCGCCCTGACGAAATAAAAGAACTCCTTGAGAGCCTGACACTTCAAACAGATAAAAACTTTGAGGTGATAGTGGTTGAGGATGGTTCCACTATTTCATCAGAAGGGGTAGTGTGCTCATTTGAGAAAAACCTAAGCATATCCTATTACTTCACTCCCAACGGAGGGCCCGGAAAAGCCCGCAATTACGGAGCAACAAAGGCTACCGGCGAGTATCTGATAGTGCTCGATTCGGACTGCATCATCCCCCCCCATTATATCGAGAACGTAACTAAAGAGCTAAAAAGCACCAATGCCGACGCATTTGGAGGCCCCGACAGGGCAGCCGACAATTTTACTCCCGTTCAGAAAGCTATCAACTATTCGATGACTTCTTTTTTTACCACAGGAGGCATACGCGGGGGGAAAAAGAAAATGGATAAGTTTTACCCACGCAGCTTTAATATGGGCATCCGTCGTAGCGTATACGAACAGTTGGGTGGATTTGCCAATATGCGCTTTGGCGAGGATATAGATTTCAGCATCCGGCTTTACAATGCTAATTATAAGGTATGCCTATTCCCTTCGGCATGGGTGTACCACAAACGCCGTACCGACTGGCGGAAGTTTTTCCGTCAGGTGTACAATTCGGGCATTGCACGCATCAATCTGTATCTGAAATACCCTGAATCGCTCAAGCCGGTTCATTTGCTACCTGCCGCTTTCACGGTAGGTGTGTTACTGCTGATTGTGGCAGGGGCGATCTGTGCATGGTTTTTAGCCCCTATCCTGTTATATATAGTGCTGTTGTTTGCAGATGCTACCATACAGACCCGAAGCCTGAAAATCGGCTTTTTATCCATCATAGCGGCATTTGTGCAACTTACAGGATACGGAAGCGGCTTTCTGTATGCTACATGGCGGCGGCTTATTCTGAAAAAAAACGAATTTTCTGCTTTTAATAAAAATTTTTATAAATAAAGATACGTATGCCAATGGAACAATCCGCTTTGCAGTGCAAACAAGTTTGAGCGGTAATCCGACGATATTTTTAATAGCGGATTGTAAATCCGAAAGAACGAGGTGTAAAATAAGGCAATAAAGTAGGTTTACCTTTACTTGTGTGGTTACTAAGGTTTATAAAATAAGATACTTAATAAAAACCTTATTTTCAAACGATAACCTTAGTAAATGAAATCGTTTCTGACAATAATAACCTTATTACCTTATTTTGGTCGGTAATAAAATCTAATGCTGCATTTTTCAGGTGTAATTCTCTGAAAATAAAACTTGTAACTTGTAGCTGTTTTCTTGTAACCTTTTAAACAATTGATATGGCAAAAAACGTTGCTGAAACCCCCATGATGAAACAGTACAACGAGATAAAAGCGATGCATCCCGATGCAATCTTGTTGTTCCGGTGCGGAGACTTTTACGAAACATTCTCGGACGATGCCATACGTGCCTCCAACGTGCTGGGTATTACGCTTACCCGCCGTGCAAACGGCTCGGCAAGCAGCGTGGAGTTGGCAGGGTTTCCACACCATGCGCTCGATACCTACCTGCCCAAACTGGTGCGTGCAGGGCTTCGGGTTGCCATATGCGACCAACTGGAGGACCCGAAACTGGCTAAAAAGATAGTAAAGCGGGGAGTAACCGAGCTGGTAACTCCCGGAGTTTCTTATAGCGATACAACCCTCAACCACAAGGAGAATAATTTTCTTGCCAGCGTTTACATAAACAAAAACCGTGTAGGAGTTTCATTCCTTGATATTTCTACCGGAGAATTTCTGGTAGCCGAAGGCACAGGCGAATATATTGATAAACTACTGAACAGCTTTGCACCGAAAGAAGTATTGTTTGACCGTACTAAGCGAAAAGAGTTTGAAAATCTGTTTGGGACACGGTTTTTCACCTATGCACTGGAAGACTGGGCTTACACTCCCGAAAGTGCTGAAGAGCGGCTTCTGAAACAGTTCGAGACAAAGAATCTGAAAGGATTCGGAGTAGATAACTTATCGAATGGAATTGTGGCAGCAGGGGCAATACTGCATTATCTGGACTTAACGCACCACCAGCAAACTTCGCATATCACGCAGCTTGCCCGCATCGAGGAAGAACGCTTCGTATGGCTCGATGGCTTCACCGTTCGTAATCTGGAGCTTTACGGCAGTATGAACGAGGGCGGCAAAACGCTTTCGGATGTTCTGGACAAAACCACAAGCCCTATGGGAGCACGCCTGCTGAAACGCTGGATTGCTTTTCCGCTGAAAGATGTGAAGCCGATAAATGAACGCCTGAGTGTGGTGGAGTATTTTTTCAAGAATCCGGAACTGAAAAAATTACTGGAACAGAACATAACTTTAATTGGCGACTTGGAGCGAATAATATCCAAAGTAGCCGTAGGACGCATCAATCCCCGCGAGGTGGTTCAGTTAAGAATAGCCCTGCAAGCCATCCAACCTATAAAGAAGGCTTGCAGCGAAGCTGATAATATCACTTTGCAGAAAATAGCCGACCAACTGAATACCTGTGCTCTGATTTCCGAAAAAATCGGGAAAGAAATAGAGCCGGACCCTCCTACCCTGATTAATCGCGGAGGAGTTATCCGCACAGGCGTAGATGCTGAACTGGACGATTTGCGCGACTTGGCACATTCGGGCAAAGATTACCTGAACCGTATTCAGGAACGCGAATCGGCTGCCACGGGCATCCCACTGAAAATCAGCTTCAACAGCGTATTTGGGTACTACATGGAAGTGAGAAATACCTACAAAGACAAAGTGCCTTCTACGTGGATAAGAAAACAAACCCTTGTAAGCGCAGAGAGATACATTACGCAGGAGCTAAAAGAATACGAAGAAAAAATACTTGGCGCCGAAGAAAAAATACTGTCGATAGAAACACGCATATTCGGCGAACTGGTGCTTGCGCTTTCGGAATACATCACAGCCATTCAGCTCAACTCCAACCTGATTGCGCAAATCGACTGCCTGCTGTCGTTTACCAAAGTATCGGCCGAAAACAAATACGTATGTCCCAATGTGGTAGACAGCGATGTGATTGATATAAAACAAGGCCGTCACCCTGTTATCGAAAAACAACTGCCTATAGGCGAAAGCTATATTGCCAACGATGTGTATCTGGACAACGCTACACAGCAAATTATCATCATTACAGGCCCCAATATGGCGGGTAAGTCAGCCCTGCTACGGCAGACAGCCCTTATCACCCTTATGGCACAAATAGGCTGTTTTGTTCCTGCCGAGAGTGCTACCATCGGCGTAGTCGATAAGATTTTTACCCGTGTAGGGGCAAGCGATAACATTTCGGTAGGCGAATCTACGTTCATGGTAGAAATGAACGAGGCTGCCAGCATCCTGAACAACCTGTCAGACCGCAGCCTGATTCTTTTCGACGAGTTGGGGCGTGGCACAAGCACATACGACGGTATTTCAATAGCTTGGGCTATTGTGGAATACATACATGAAAACCCGAACTGCAAGGCAAAAACACTTTTTGCCACCCACTACCATGAGTTGAACGAAATGGAAAAATCATTCAACCGCATAAAAAATTACAATGTATCGGTAAAAGAAGTTGACAAAAGAATTATATTTTTGCGCAAGCTGGTACGTGGGGGAAGCGAGCATAGCTTTGGTATCCACGTAGCAAAAATGGCGGGGATGCCCCAAAGTATAACCAAGCGTGCCGATCAGATTCTGAAACAGCTTGAAAACGACAACCGCCAAGCGGGAATATCAAAACCCGTAGGCGAAATAGCACAGCAACGGGAAGGATACCAACTCAGTTTCTTCCAACTTGACGACCCTGTACTGCAACAAGTGAGGGACGAGATAAAGAACATTGACGTTAACAATCTGACACCTGTAGAGGCGTTGAATAAACTGAACGAAATTAAGAAAATTATTACAGGGAAATAGGAGTGAAAAAAGATAAGAGCATCAAAATATACATATCTATTATTTCCTTCTTTCGTAGCCATAGCTAATCTTTCCGCCTCAGCTGGTGAGCGTTAAGAAATTCAGC
>NZ_QVMH01000037.1:42127-53080 GCF_010501035.1 Paludibacter sp. 221 | reverse complement strand
TTCAGGCACCCTCTCCAAACGGAGAGGGAAAATGGAAAAATTTTTTTGAGAGGGACTTTGAGAGCGAGAAACGAAAGAGAAATATCTGATGAATTTGATACTTAATATGTAATTTTGATGAGGTTATCCTAAAAAAGGACAAAATAATTCACACTATTACTTGTTTAATTATAAATTATTTTTCATTACTTTTAAAACATTCAAAACTGATTAGCCGTTATATTCACAGATAAGACTAAAAAAACTGATTGCTAACAATAAAAACTACAATATGAAAAAGAATATATTTATAGTCACACTGCTTTGTACAGGAATCCTGCTTTCCGGCTGTGCGTCATGGAATAATGCGGCTAAAGGAACCGCAGCAGGGGCGGGAGCCGGAGTCGGCATTGGCGCTGCTATAGGTGCTTTAATAGGGAAGGATGGTAAAAGCACGGCCATTGGTGCTGCTATAGGTACAGCCGTAGGTACAACAGCAGGAGCTATTATCGGCAAACAAATGGACAAGGCCGCCGCCGAAGCTGCCGCCATCGAAGGTGCAAAGGTCGACAGTTTTACTGATGCAAACGACCTGAAAGCCTTACGGGTAACTTTCGATTCGGGCATTTTATTCGAATTTAATAAAAGCACATTGAACGAGGCTTCAAAAAAATCGCTGACCAATTTTTCGAAGGTATTGAAGGACAACCCCACAATGGATATTATGGTATTCGGGCATACTGATAATACAGGCACTTTGGAAGCTAACCAAAAAATATCAGAAGACCGTGCACAAGCAGTAGCCCGTTTCTTACGCTCGAATGGAGTACCTGCACGCCAGATTGTTGAGATAGCCGGGCGAAACTTTTCGGACCCCGTTGCCAGCAACGAAACATCGGCCGGAAGGGCGCAAAACCGCCGGGTGGAGGTATATATGTATGCCGGCGAAAACATGATTAAGGAGGCTCAACAACAAGCCAGATAGTTACAAGCTAACAGCGAGTAGTGAAGTATTACAGGGTTTGTTTCCCCCTCCGAAAAGACAATACATATCACTTGTTTGTACCGGATACTTATTATTATAAAAGAGTTCGTTTGTATTATTTCAGACGGACTTTTATTTTTTTATAGAGCTGAAAACCGCTTTCATTAAACAAAAAAGCATAAATAAAAAAAGATGATATACAATATAATTTCGTTTTTCAAAACAAATCCTTAATTTTGCAGTTCAAAATATAGATCAGAATATGAAACCAACATTATTTGTATTAGCCGCAGGCATGGGGAGCCGGTACGGCGGATTGAAACAACTGGACGGACTTGGTCCTAATGGTGAAACTATCATGGATTACTCAATCTATGATGCCATTAAAGCAGGTTTTGGAAAAGTTGTTTTTGTTATTCGTAAGAGCTTTGAAGACGATTTCCGCTCAATCATCGTTGAGAAATTCAAAAACATGATTGATGTTGAGGTGGTTTTTCAAGAAATAAGCAACGTTCCGGAAGGTTCGACTTACAACCCTGAACGCGAAAAACCATGGGGCACAAACCATGCAGTTATGATGGGACAAGGCGCAATCAAAGAACCATTTGCGGTGATAAACGCTGATGATTTTTATGGTCAGGAGTCTTTTGCTGTTTTAGCTGAATTTTTACGCAACGTAGAAGGCGAAAAAAACAACTACTGCATGGTAGGATACCGTGTAGGCAACACACTGTCGGAAAGCGGATCGGTAAGCCGTGGAGTATGTGTAGTGGACGAAAACAGCTACCTGAAAAACGTAGTGGAACGCACACACATAGAGGAAAAAGGCGGTACAATCTACTATCTCGACGAAAAAGGAGAAGAAGTAGCTATTCCGGCCAGTACTCCGGTTTCGATGAATATGTGGGGATTCACTCCCGATTATTTTGAATATTCTGAAAAAGAATTTAAAAAATTCTTAGCTACCGAAGGAGATAAACTGAAATCAGAGTTTTATATCCCATTGGTAGTAAACAACCTTATTGTAGAAGGAAAAGCAAGCTGCAAAGTGCTGGATACGCCTTCGAAATGGTTCGGAGTGACTTATGCGGAAGACCGTCCGCAAGTTGTTCTTAAGATAAACGAACTGATACGCAAGGGAGTTTACCCCGAAAAGCTATTTAAATAAAAATCTAAATATCATGGCAAAAATTTTAGTTACCGGCGGAACAGGCTATATAGGTTCTCATACCGTTGTTGAACTGCAGAAAGAAGGTTTTGAAGTAATTATTGTAGATAACCTTTCGAACTCGAACATTGACGTTCTGAACGGTATCGAAAAAATAAGCGGCATCCGTCCTGCTTTTGAAAATATCGACTGTGTTGATTATGTCAGCATGGACCGTATGTTCGAAAAATATCCGGGAATAGAAGCTATTATCCATTTCGCGGCAAGCAAAGCAGTTGGCGAGTCGGTAGAAAAACCATTGCTGTATTATCGCAACAATCTGGTTTCGCTGATAAACTTACTACAATTAATGCCGATACATAAGGTTAAAAACTTTGTTTTTTCATCTTCATGTACTGTTTATGGTCAACCGGACGAACTTCCTGTAACTGAAAAGGCTCCTATCAAACCCGCTTTGTCGCCGTACGGAAACACAAAGCAGATAGGCGAAGAAGTAATTCAGGATACTATCCACTCCAACTCATTCTACAAGAGCATCATCTTACGTTATTTCAACCCTATCGGAGCACACCCAAGTGCAGAAATCGGAGAGCTCCCTAACGGAGTGCCAAACAATCTGCTTCCTTTCGTTACACAAACAGCTATCGGGCTGCGCAAGGAATTGAAAGTGTTCGGGGAAGATTATAATACCCCTGACGGAACTTGTATCCGCGACTACATTAATGTGGTAGACTTGGCAAAAGCACACGTTATTTCAGTAAAACGCTTACTGGAAGAAAAAGGCGAAAGCCCTGTGGAAATTTTCAACCTGGGAACAGGACGCGGACTTTCGGTACTTGAAATCATCCAGACTTTTGAAAAAGTAAACGATGTAAAAGTTCCTTACCAGATAGTAGGACGTCGCGAAGGTGATATAGAACAAGTTTGGGCAAACCCTTCGCACGCCAATAACGTGTTGGGATGGAAAGCTCAGGAAACAGTAGAAGACACCCTGAAAACAGCTTGGACTTGGGAAAAAAGACTTGCTAAACTCCGCGAAGAGAAAAAACAAACAGAAGAATAAAAAACTTACTCCTATAAACGAACGGTTGGTAATACAATTTATATCACAAATTTTTGCCAACCGTTCTTTCTTTCTCTCTCCTTATCAAATTTTAATCTGCAAAACATTCGATATGCTTTATCCTTTAAAATTCGAGCCTATTCTGAAAGATAAGATTTGGGGTGGAACAAAGTTACAAAAGCTGTTTAATAAGCCTGCAAAATCAGAACGGATAGGAGAAAGTTGGGAGCTCTCAGGCTACAAAGAAGACAAATCGGTTGTAACAAACGGATTTTTGGCAGGAAACGACATTGAAGAGCTTATAGAGGTATATATGGGCGAGTTGGTGGGAGATGAAGTTTTTGATAAATTCGGATTAAGTTTCCCCCTGCTTTTTAAACTGATTGATGCTAACGACGACCTCTCAATCCAAGTACACCCTAACGACGAGGTGGGAGCCGAACGGCATGACGCTTGTGGCAAAACCGAAATGTGGTATGTATTGGATGCCGAACCCGGGGCGGAGCTAATTATTGGATTTTCAAAAGACACATCGCGCGAAGAATATATTGAAGCTGTGGAAAAGGGAAAAGTAGAAAACCTGCTTCAAAAAGTATCGGTAAAAAAAGGCGATGTATTCTTTATTCCCGCAGGATTGGTTCATTCCATAGGTAAAGGAGTAGTTGTGGCAGAAATTCAGCAAACAAGTGACCTTACCTACCGCATATACGACTATAAGCGTACCGATGAGCACGGAAAAGAACGTGAATTACACATCGAACAGGCTTTGGATGTAATCAACTTTAACGCTATAAAAGAGCCTAAAACCCAATATAAGGATGAACTAAACAAAGTAGTGAAATTAGTAGAAAGCGACTATTTCATCACCAACATTATCCGGTTCAATCAGGAGATTATCCGTTCTTATGCTTCTTTGGATTCTTTTGTTGTCTACATCTGCGCCGAAGGCAGTTTTTGCATCGAATACGATGGTGAAACGACAGCAGTAGCAAAAGGAGAAACCGCACTAATTCCCGCCATTATCGACCAAGTTAAACTAATTCCCGCCAAAGAAAGCACCATATTGGAAGTATATGTACCCTGAATATTTTTTTAGGGGAAAGGAGAAAGTCCTTTTTATTTATCTGCTCCTTGGCATCATTACCGTTAAATATAACAATCCGCACAGCGACATAAAGCCACTGTGCGGATTGTTATATGTGGAATCTTAATTGGCGTATAGCGGCTTAAAGTCCGCTTTACGCCTATTTTTTATATCATCACCTCATTAGTGTCCCATTAAAAATGGAAATTACCTCTTCAAGCGATTGAAATATAGTTNNNNGAGCTATGTTTATTTAATTAAACTTTAATCGTTTTATTTTAATGGGACACTACTGTCATCACCTATGTAACAATAAGGTAATAAGGTTGGTTTACCCTTACTTGTGTGATTACTAAGGTTTATCAACAAAATAAGGTAACTTACAAAAACCTTATTTTAAAACAATAACCTTAATAACTGATACTACCTGACAATAATAACCTTATTAGCTTATTTTTGGGCGATAATTTAATAGCAATATGACTGATTATTTGGCTTTTAGGCCAGTCTCTGTCGCACGATTGTATCGTGTAGCACTTAGACTATTTTGTCTCACCACGCGAAAGATTCGCGCGGTAGCAATGGCGAAGTATATGTGTTTTGAATATTTTTAGAGGAAAGAAAAAATACTTTTACCTTTCCCCTTTATACTTTTTACTAATTGCTATTTCAACCACTTATCAAGCCATCCGAAGAAGGTACGTTGCCACAGGATAGCATTCTGAGGCCTTGTTACCCAATGGTTCTCGTCGGGGAATACCAGCATCTCGGCCGGAATACCACGAATTACAGCAGCATTAAATGCAGCCATCCCCTGAAGAGAAGGAACACGAAAATCTTTCTCGCCCACAATAACCAATATAGGAGTGTCCCACTTATCTACATACAAATGAGGCGAATAGGTATAAGATTTCTGAGCTTTCTTATTATCCTTATCCCAAAAAGGGCCTCCCAAATCCCAATTAGCAAAGAATAATTCTTCGGTAGTCAGGTATTTCTGATGAAAATTGAACATACCATTATGCGCAATAAAAGCCTTGAAACGCTTATCGTGATGTCCTGCCAGCCAATATACCGAGAAACCTCCATAGCTTGCACCTACGCAGCCTAAGCGGTCGGAATCTACGTACGATTCTTTCGCCACATCATCTATTGCCGAAAGGTAGTCTTTCATATTTTGTCCGCCATAGTCGCCACTGATTTGCTCCAACCATTCCATGCCAAAACCGGGCACTCCTCTGCGATTGGGAAGTACGATAATATAGTCGTTTGCAGCCATCAACTGGATATTCCACCGGTACGACCAAAACTGGCTTATCGTATTCTGTGGTCCTCCCTGACAGTATAACAGAGCAGGATATTCCTTGCTGGGGTCGAAATTGGGCGGATATACAACCCATGTAAGCATTTGTTTACCATCGGTGGTTTTCACCCAGCGTTCTTCCACCTTACCCATTTGCAGTTGCGCCAGAATATCCTTGTTTTCAAAAGAAATTTCAGTAGCTTCGCCGCTTACAGGGTTTACCGAGTAAATTTCACTCGGCTTGCTCATCGACTGGCGGGTAGCTATCAAACGCTCACCGGCTGGGATAACAGACAAATAGTCGTGAACTCCTTCGGTCACTTTCGTAACCTTAGCTGTTTCAATATCAGCGCGGTATATCTGGGTTAATGCTTTCACGCAACTTGTAAAATAAACCGATTTGCTGTCGGCAGTCCATGCAAGGCTGTGAACGCTTTCGGGAAAATCTTTTGACAAATCTTTTTTTGCACCTGTAGCAATATTCATCAGGAACAGGCGGTTTTTGTCCGACTCGTACCCGTCGCGCTCCATGCTTTCCCATGCCAACCATTTGCCATCGGGCGAAAAAACAGGATTCACATCGTACCCCATCATACCCTCTGTTTTATTTTCGGTTTTACCCGTTTCAAGGCTGTAGAAATAAATATCTGAATTAGTGGTAAGCGCATATTCCAAGCCTGTTTTCTTACGGCAGGTATAAGCTATGGTTTTACCATCGGGACTCCACGCCAGTTGCTCAATTCCACCGAAGGGCTTCATCGGGCTTTCGTATGGTTCACCTTCCAGTATATCACGCTCATTTGATATTTTATCTCCATCAAAATCCGCATAAAGCGGATGCGGTACAGTTTCTACCCACTCGTCCCAATGCCTGTACATCAGGTCGTCCACTATACGGGCATTTGCCTTAGGCAAGTCGGGATATTTATCTACTACACGCTCGCCATATTTTACATCTGCCACAAATAATAATTTAGATTCGTCAGGCGAGAAAGCATAATCGCTTAGTCCACCTTCACGGTCGGTAAGCTGCTTGCGCCCGCTACCATCGGCTTTCATCTTCCAAAGTTGCATACTTCCGCTTTCGTTGGATAAAAAAGCGATGTACTCATTATCATTCATCCATTTAGGAGCAGCCTCACGGTAAGGAGTTCGGGTAATCTGTTTTTTATCCGAGCCATCAGCGTTCATCACAAAGATTTCAGAATTGCTTTTATTCTCCGGAACGCTGTAGTAAGAAACCGTATATACAATTTTTTTACCATCGGGCGAAACATTTACACCTCCTATCCTACCGAACGACCAAAGCACTTCGGGCGTCATAAGCCCGTTTTCAATCTTGATGTCATGTTTTCCTATAATAGTTGCTTCTTCTTTCTTTGCATCGCCACACGATGCTGCTAACACGGCAAGCGCCATAATACTTGTTTTTAAAAGTGTTTTCATTATTTCAAGTGTATATTATTTATCAACTCACAAAATCTTTCAAGATTGAAGTTGTATGTAGAATTAGTGGCAGTGAAATTAATGTAGCAGAACACATCCGTTCCTTCCAAAAATACATTTTGACAGTAAAACCATGAATTGCTCCTTGTAAAAAAATATCGCTCCTTATCTTTTTCATCAACAAGTACTTCTAAAGAATTATCATCAATATTTCTAGGGAAAAACTCTTTTTTAAAATCATCAAAATTCTCTGAAGCTGATTTATATTTCCAAAAAACAGCAACACCATTCACTACATTGTCTTTTTCAGGAAATGATGCAGAGATAAAATTTTCATAAGGACTCTGCAATATATTTAACCATCGAGGAATCTTTATTTCAATTAAATCCTTGTTATCTTCTATCACAAAATTCGTATTGTCTAACCTCTTTTTCAAAACATCTAAATTGATATAGCTTCCATAAACATTCAACGTGTTAGCAATATTCTCTAATTGGTTTATTTCCTGCTTCAAATTTTCATTTTCTAAAACAGGAACACTAATCGACACACAAGTATTTCCATGAATAACAAAATCTAAAAACAACTGATGCGTTACATTCAACTCAACAAAGTCTTCATCTTTTAAATCACTTCCATCTGCATCGTCATATAAAATAATCTCTCTGTCTTTTTTTATTTTATTTTTTTTAGGATTTTCGAACCACCAAATCAGGAAGGGTTTTTCTTTTTCATTATAAAAGAATTTTTCTTCACTTTTTAATTTTTTTCCAACAAGTTTTTTTTGATACTCTAACTCCCACTTTTTATGTTTGGTTAGTGCCATTTCTTCTATCTTCGCCGAACCCATTGCTCCAGTCGGAATTCCGCTATTAAATGGCATTGAATTTAGTTGCATTGTTTTATTATTGGCATAATATAAATTATTCTCAACAACAAAAAAAGTATCTGCTTTTATTTCGATAGTGTACCAATTCCTGTTAGAATTATCAATAAACAAATAAGTACTATCCAACTTAAGCAAATATCGGACAATTTCATCTTTTTGTTGAGTATACAATTTGCTGACTGATATGATAAACAATAACAGCAGTATGATTTTCGATTTTGTCATAATATGTATCAGATTTTCGTTACTTATACTGTCCGGTTTTGCACCTCTTTGTCTTATGTTTTATACAGTTTAACAATTTATCAACTAAACAATTTTACATTCCACTCTATGCTATTGCCAATGTAAAGACGCTTATCTTAATATCCTTGGTTTGGAGCAATGCTTTTGCGCATGCCTCAAGAGTAGAACCTGTGGTCAGTACATCGTCGACAAGCAAAATGTGTTTCCCTTCGAATGTGTTTTTATCCTTCAATTCAAAGATACCCTCAGTATTTTCATAACGCTCGTAAACCGATTTCTGTGTCTGCGACACATTTTCGCGTACTCTTATCAAACTTTCGGTATTCTGTGGTTTATTCATTGCCTCCGACAGTCCTTTGCCTATCCACTCGCTTTGGTTATAGCCGCGCTTTTTCAGCTTTTTAGGATGAAGCGGCACGGGTACTATCACATCGACCGTAGCAAAATCAGGAGACTGCAATAAATCGATTCCGGCAAACTTACCCAATACCAGCCCTACCTCTGTATCGTTTTTATATTTCAGGCAATGGAGAATTTTCTGAAATGAAGAACCTTTCTGAAAAAAGAAAAAGGAACTCCCCCGTTGTATCGGCACTTTACCCCAAAGCCGTTCTTCCACCGGATTGTCGTCCTGCAAATGATAATTTGTTTTCGGCATGTTATGCAGGCACTCCAGACATAAGCATCTTTCCTCTCCTACCAGCAACCTGCCACAGACCAAACACACAGCCGGATACATCAGGTTTAGCAAATCGGCGAAAGGATTCCTTTTCATGCTTCCTTTTCTTTATGCTTTTAGGCGTAAAGCGGACTTTAAGCCACTATACGCCCTACTGCAAAATTTATCTTGACTCTTGGTTCTTTGCTCTACGGCATTATCCAAACAAAAGATTCCAACCTTTAGGCACAAATATAATCAGCCCTACAATGGCCGAGAAAATAGCGCATACAAGCACTGCTCCGGCTGCCATATCCTTTGCATCGCCGGCAAGTTTATTCTTTTCGGGCGATGCTAAATCTACCACGCTTTCGATGGCTGAATTTATCAACTCTGCCCCAAACACAAGCCCGAAGCAAAGCAAACAAAACATCCATTCTATGGTGCTGATGCGAAACAGGAATCCACAAATAACCACCAATACCGCAACAATCAAATGAATGCGCATATTGGGCTGTGTAGCAAATGCTTTCCATATTCCCCGAAAAGCATAACCGAAACTTTTTATTCGTTTGTTCATTGGGCTACAGACCGTTAACTGTATATAGTTAAATCACCGTTTCCGGCTCAAAAGTCAGTAAGGTTTCTTTAATAATTTCGCTTACCGTCGGGTGCGGGAATACGCTTTTTTCCCACTGCTCTACGCTCATTCCCTGCTCTATAGCTAATGTAGCTAATGTAATAATTTCTGACGATGGGTTTCCTATCATGTGCACTCCACAGATTTTGCTATCCTCGTCTACCAGTATTTTACACAATCCGCTCCCACCTTCATTTTCGGCTACAAATCGTCCCGAAAAAGTCATAGGAAGGCGCAATGCCTGATATTTAACTCCATTAGCCCGTAAGACTTCTTCTGTGGCTCCTACTCCGGCCACCTCTGGATTGGTATATACTACGCCCGGAATGGCTTTGTACGACATAGAATCGTACTCGCCCCGGATGAAATTTACAGCCACTTCGGCTTCCCTAACGGCAGTATGTGCCAACATGGAGAAACCTGTAACATCGCCTGCTGCAAAAACCCCCGGCACAGACGTCTGCATCCGTTCGTCTACCACGATACCACCGTTTTTCGACAATTCTACTCCCAGATTTTCCAATCCAAATCCTTTTGAATTCGGGCGGCGTCCTACGCTTAACAGTATTTTATCGGCTTTTACAAACTGTACTTCGCCATCTTTTTCGAAAAACACTTCGTCGCCTTTCACTTCCAGCACTTTACTCTTTACATGGAACGTAATGCCTTTTTTTGTGTATTCTTCGCGCAGAATATGGTTAATTTCCTTATCCATGTTGCCAAGTATCTCGTCCTGCATTTCGATAACAGTAACTTGGGTACCCAACGTATTGAAAAATCCGGCAAACTCCATCCCTATAACTCCACCACCTATCACAACCAGGCTCTCAGGCTGTTCTTTAGATTGGAGCGCTTCGCGGCTTGTCCACATATTTTCAGCTGAAAGCCCCGGAATAGGAGGCATTATGTTTTCGGAACCGCTACAAATCAACAACGATTTTACCGTATAATTTTCGCCATTGCTATGGATTTCTATTTCTTTTTCCTTTTTTTCCTGTATCTGCACATCTCCTTTCACAACAGTGATATTCTCATGATTCAGCTTAGCTCTAACTCCTGCATTGAGTTTACGAACCACTTTGTTTTTACGGGCAATGATTTTTTCGTAACCAAAACCTACATTCTCGGCACTGATACCATATTTTGAAGCATTGCGTGCATTTTCGTACAGTTTGGCACTATACAAGAGCGTTTTGGTAGGGATACAACCCTCGTTGAGGCATACACCGCCAATATCTCCTTTTTCGAACAAAACAACAGTCAAACCAAGTTTTGCAGCGTGCTCGGCTGCTGTATATCCGGCAGGCCCCCCGCCTATAATTCCTAAATCGTGCATAGCTTTTATATGTTTTTTAATTATATTCTTTTAGTACATGACAAAAAACTGAATAGCAACCGGTATTTTACTGATATTTAATGTTTTTGTTTAAACCATCTACTTCCTTTTGCCTTGATGCAAAAGGAACAAAAAATCAAGACTCTGCCCGCTTC
>NZ_QVMH01000037.1:0-42121 GCF_010501035.1 Paludibacter sp. 221 | reverse complement strand
AGGGAAGATTTTTTAACGCCGTCTGCTCTTATTTTTCGGCTCACCGGACAAGGTCAAAAGAGTACCTATAACAGATTGAAGATACATTCGACATTCTTTGTCATGTATTCAGTTATATTCTATTAATATCATTTAATCCCCATTATCAGAGATGAGACTTTTAATCACTTATATTCTTTTTTCCGTAAATAAAAGCAGGCACTATCGCCGTCGTTTTCACGATTCAACCTTTTTGCCATTTCTGCAAATGACTTTAGCTCTGCTTTCGAAAATGAAACTGATGTTTTATCCTTTAACGATACGTCTTTCAGATATTTTTCACTACCGATAAACTGGAAAGGAGTGGAATCGAAAATTACTTTTTCCACAGTCAGGTTAGCCCCCTCCGCAAGCATTGCAATACTTTTTGTAGTATGCAGAAAAAAGTGTCTCGGAGCATCAATCTGCGCCCAGTTCTCTTTGTACTTCCTCCAAGCATAAGTCCCCGTTACCGGAATCCGGATAAGGAGGCATCCCCCGTCGCGGAGCAAATCACAGGCTTTTTTCATTACCTCGGCAGGGTTTGGCATGTGCTCGAATGAATGATGCAGCATCACCAAATCAAACTTCCCCGCAACCTCATCAATCTGCTTTTTGTAAATAGTCAGGTTCGAATCGTACCGGATATCTTCCTTTATGTAGGGGTCAGCCCCTGTCAGATTACGGAAACCTATTCGCTGTAACCTCCGCAACAGAGAGCCATTACCGCAACCTATGTCTAAAATGGAGGAATCAAAATCGCATAGCCCCTTTATAAGCCAACTGTTGTAAGTATAAAACTTAGTACTCAACCGGCTCAATGCTTTATTATTCCCTATCCTGGCTTTAATCAAAGACCTTACGGCAAGCCACCTCGCCGACTCTACCAAAGAATTTTTCTCGTAAATGGAAGAGTTGTACGAATAGTAATCAGAGGGGTAATACTTATCAATGTTTTCAGGAAAGTTTTTTATTTGCAGACAACCGCATGTGGAACATTCAAAATAGTCAAACTCATCTCTCAACCCCAGATGAAGTTCTTTTACACGGTATGGTTCATTATTTTTCCCATTTCCGCATATTCTGCAAGTATTTTCTCCATCAACCACAACGTTACTATTTAAGTGTCCCTGCTCCATTTGTTCGTTTTAAAAAACTTCCTTTTTTTGCCACATAGTACACTTACAAAGCACATAACCTATGTGTTCTATATGAAATCTATCTGAACCTATGTGGCGAAAAACATATAGAAACTATAACAAAAAAGAAAAGTTTGTTTCGATACAAATATAGCTCAAAACAAACTTTTTATCAAAATAAAGGGTAGTTTTTATTTTTTCTCTTTCAGCAAGTCGCGGATTTCAGTCAGCAACACTTCTTCTTTGCTTGGTGCAGGAGGTGCAGCCGGTTTAGCCTCTTCTTCCTGTTTACGCAAATTAGAAAGTTTATTAATTCCCTTTACAAACAAGAAAATCGCAAGTGCCACAATCAGGAAATCGAACGTTACCTGTAAAAAATTACCGTAATTCAGGGTAACAGCAGCCTGCTGAACACCATCAACTATACTTGCCGGACGTAAGGTTACGGCTAAATCAGTGAAATTTACCCCACCAATGAGCAACCCGATAGGAGGCATGATAATATCCGAAACAAGCGATGACACAATTTTACCAAAAGCACCACCAATTACCACACCGACAGCCATGTCTATCACATTGCCACGCATAGCAAAATCTTTAAACTCTTTAAAAAATCCCATAATCTATGTTTTTAAATATGATTTATAAATTATACCTTTCCGAAAGATTAACAAACAGTTTGAAATAATGTTTTGTTTTTCTCAGGTTTCAAAATAACTATGTTTTTTTATACTTTTGTAAAAACCAGCCAATAGCCCCCAAAAAAGAAAAAAACAGATATGCAAAGAAAGAAATAATAAATTATACTCACAAACATAAATTTTGACAATAACAATCACCCCCGCTACCGCGAAGTTGTACTTCGTGGTTTGCTCGGTAAGTGCAAGGTATTTCAAATGATTGCCTTGCAAGCAAACCACAGGCTACAAGCCTGCCCCCCTGCTACCGTGCGAATCTTTCGCGTGGTAAACTTTTTTTTATCAAGCAATATAAAGAACTATTCTTTAATAAAATAGACATTCATTATTCTGAAAGTCAATTCCAAGAGGCTATTAAAAGAACAGCAAATGAACTGGAATGGAAAATAGTAAAAAACAATAAGAAGGAATTTCGAGCAAAAAGAAATGAATTTATAAGCTTATGGGGAGAGTCCATCACAATTATCAAAGAAAACGGCTGTATTTATATTAATAGCATCTGTGACCCAGACAAGTGGGCTTCCATAACATCATACGGCTGGAATAAAAAAAACAGAAATACATTTTTAAAACATTTAAATAATGTAATTGATGGCACTGAAGAAATACCTTTAATAACCAAAAAAGAAAATGAATGGTCTGCAAAAAGGATAATAATCAGAATAATTGCATATCCTCTTTGTTTGTTATTCATAGTACTTGGGATATACATGCTTTTTGCAGGCATATCACCCAAAAACATGTTTGCAGGAGTATGTATGATAGGATTGGCAGTCATATATTTATACGCAGATATTAAGTTGATAATAACTAAAAAATAAGAAGTGTATTACCACACGTCTATTTTTTACTTTTATGAATTATTCCTAAATGTTTTGTTTCGTTTTTCACAATCGGCAAAAAAACACTAATTTTGTGGTTTGAAAATTATCAAACTAATAAAACAATAAATTATGGTAAGCTACAAAGAATTAGGGTTGGTCAACTCTAAAGAAATCTTCAAAAAAGCAATGGAAGGCAAATATGCTATTCCGGCTTACAACTTCAACAACATGGAACAAATGCAAGCTATCGTTGCAGCTTGTGTCGAAACCAAATCGCCTGTTATCCTTCAGGTATCGAGCGGTGCACGTAAATATGCAAACCAAACTTTGCTTCGTTATATGGCACAAGGCGCTGTAGAGTATGCTAAAGAACTTGGATACGAAATTCCTATCGTACTTCACTTAGACCACGGTGATACTTTTGAGCTTTGCAAAAGCTGTATCGACATGGGATTCTCTTCGGTAATGATTGATGGTTCGCACCACTCATACGAAGACAATGTTGCTTTGACTAAAAAAGTGGTTGAATACGCACATGCTCACGGTGTAACTGTCGAAGGTGAATTAGGAGTGTTGGCAGGAGTTGAAGATGATGTAGTAGCCGAACACCACACATATACGCAACCCGAAGAAGTAGTTGATTTTGTTACCCGCACCGGTGTTGACTCGTTGGCTATTTCAATCGGTACTTCGCACGGAGCAAACAAGTTCAAACCCGAACAATGTACCCGCGACGAAAACGGTATCTTGATTCCACCTCCATTGCGTTTCGACATTCTGGAAGAAATTGAAAAACAAATACCCGGATTCCCTATCGTATTGCACGGAGCATCTTCAGTGCCACAAGAGTATGTAAAAATGATTAACGAATACGGTGGAGCTCTGAAAGATTCAATCGGTATTCCTGAGTCACAATTGCGTAAAGCTGCTCAATCGGCTGTATGTAAAATCAACATCGACTCGGACGGACGTTTGGCTATGACTGCTAAAGTACGCGAAATGTTCGCAACTCAACCGGCCGAATTCGACCCACGTAAATACTTAGGTCCTGCACGCGATGAGTTGAAAAAAATGTATATCCACAAAAACAAAGAAGTATTGGGAAGCGCCGGAAAAGCATAATTTCAATATCCTTCTAAACATAAAAATTATAAAGGCTGCCCTGTTGAGCAGCCTTTGTTATTTATCATCTTTGTAGCTTAATGAACACGTACTTTCGCACCCTTTACAGGAATGGCATAAATAGCCAACAGATTTTTATCGCGGTCGTCTCTGAACGAGATTGAGGGGAAAGGAGTAACCAACAAAGGCTTTCCGTTGTAATAAACCTCGTACACAGCTACATTCTGCCAGTCTGTTATATCAATCGCATTACCTGTCCATTTCACCTCACCTTTTACAATCGCCGCATCGGTCTTAAACATCTCAACATTTCCATCGTGAATGTACTGTATATTCTGAACAGGCTTTTTATACTTGCGTGCATATCTCTTCAAATCATCAACCTGTTTCTGAGTTATTGTAAAACTTCGGCTATAATTTACTTTCCCTTGAATGGAGCTAAGGTCTTCAATCGTTTCTTTCATTGGCACCAGCATACCCCATTTTTCAAAAAAGCCGGTAAAATCCGTCTGAGCCACATCACAGCATATCTTCATGAATTGGAGTTGCTGTTCGGCATCGCTTTCTATCATAGGGCTTGTACGTATTTGCTCGTGCACATCAGCATAAAAATCTTTTTGCCCGTTTACCTGCGAGTTATACAACTCTAATTGCCAAAACGGTATCAATTTACAAAACACATCGCCATGCTTCATGTGCGAAACACTGCCTGCCACCATTTCGGTAAAACCTTTCTCATACCGGTTTCTCCAATAGCCGTCAAAATCGGAACGAAGCACCTCTGTTTCCAAACGCGAAGGAAGCCCAAAGGCATGCTGCACATACATAGAATATACATTATTCGAAACTTCGGTAAGCCCCACCCATTTGAACCCGACAGTTTGGTTTACGTGCCCTACCTCATGAGCAGGCCCCCATATTGCGTCGCCTCTCAATTTCTGAGGAACACATATACTTTCCATCGACCCCTCGCTGGCACCTACCCGATACCATGTAGCAAACATAAACGCGCCTATCTGCGGAGCCAGCTTTTTCGACAGGTAAAAGTATAACCTGTTTTTGTTGGCACGGTGGTATTTATTAAGCCCGATAAATTCGGACTCGAGCCATACAATTGAATCATATACGCTTACAAGCTCCTCAATGTCGGGAGTATATTTTTTAAAATCGCTGACAGCATAAGTCAGATGCGAGTATTTTCCTAAAACATCCATATAGGGAGACGTAGCCGAATTGAGCATCCGTTCCCAATCGGCATTGGTGTGTTTAGCAATGTCGAAAACTCCGTTTATACGGCCTGTGGCAAAATGTATTTTTACCGGTTTTGCATCCTCTTCGGCCGAGTTGTTAATCACGTATAGCAACCCCTCGTCTTTAGCCGTTATTTTGTTGAGCCCTTCTCTGAGATAATAGGATGTGAATACAAAGTCTTTTTCCATATTCAGCGACAGTAATACAATACTTTCGCCGGAGAGTTCGCCTACAAATATATAAAGCTCATCACCCTCTTTTGTATATATTCCGGTAGGATTATCCAACAGGCTGTAAGGTGTTGATTTGTTTTCCATAGCAACCATATACGGATGAGGGTAAGCCTTATACTCGCGCACCCTTTCTTCAAGCGGGTATGTATTGTAGTACAAAGCCGATGCAAGCTCGCGGTATTCTGTATTTTCTATTTTCCGGATGTCGCTTTTAGAAACACCTTTTTTCAGAGCCGAACATGTACCATCTGTGAACACCTCCGGAATCGGATTTTTAGGAGTGCGTTTGTAAAATTCCATTTCGGCGCAACTTACAAATCCAAGCCCACCGTAACCCAACCCCGATTTCACCACAAATCTAACGGATTGTATGTTGTTCTGACTTTCGGGCAATTCTATTATTCCGGCTTCCGAACGACCCTGAAAGTTATAATCGCCAACCTTTTCATAATCTTCGTCCGTAGCGGTTTTAGTCCATAGTTCAAACTCTATGAAATTCCCGTTTACCCCATCGGTACGCGGATAATATATAATATAATCCAGCGTATCTGCTGCGTTAAAATTGTAAGTCAACGAAATAGGAAACCGGGCTCCACGCCACGACGAATGGTATAACGTTTGCAAATCGCCATCGAAAGAGCGGTCGATATTTTCACCCGGCTGATGTTCTGATGCATTGCCGGAAACAACCGTAATTTTCACATCCCCATTATAATCCCAAGGGGGCGAAGTAGAGGTAGGCACCTTGCTACAAGCTGCAAGTAGTCCGACAATTAAAAGAAAAGGCAGCAGTTTTTTCATGATTAGATGTTTTTCGTTAAACAATAGCAAAAAGCGCAAGTTAAATAAAAACCCGCGCCTCTCAAAATATGTGTTCAACGGCATAAGTAATTTTAATAATTACAAAAACAATTTTACAATAACACCGCCTGCCTCGCTCGTTCAGCAACAAAAAACAAGATAACAACAAGAATATCAGCTCATTATTTGGCAAGCGACACAAAACCGCTGTACTCTTAAATAAAATCGAAAGATTCGCATAGAACATTTCAAGGTGAGAGTTGTTCTCTTAATAAAACAATTTATCAATCAGAAAAAAATGAAAGCAAAAAATTTACTATTTATCATGATTAGCCTTATTGCTGTCACTACCGGATGTAAAAGCACCGAAATTGATACAAACTTAGGCAAAGGCTCGATGACATTCGACGGAAAAACATATACGTTAAATCATTTAGCAATGGCTACTACGCATACATCTGACAACCTATACACGCACAATGCAATAATTAGGGAGAAAGGGAATCAAAATATCGTATTCAGCTTTTCGGTAAAGGACGATAATGCCCGAAACGAAATAAACGTTGGGAGTTATAACACAACGATACATGGCGATTATACAGCACGTTTCTCAACAAGCACCGAAGGTGATTCTTTGGAGGGGGTTTTGAAAGTAAGCGCATCGAAAGATGAATATACGTTCAGTTTCGAAGGAACAACAGTAGATGAAACTACCCCCTCGAAAACAGTGGTAGTTACATACACCGGAAAAATCTCAAATTAGCTCTACCTTATCACTGTCGCATAATAATTATACGCGATACCGCTGTAGGGTAATTGAATTTTGTAGGGGCGAATGATTATTCGCCCTTGTACGACAGACGGAAAAGAGTTTTTCTGATGAATTAATCAATCTTTTCTTCTTCTACTCCATCATCGGCTTTTTTGCTAATAAAATCGGCAACCCGTTTGTTATTTGCAACCAATAAATATCCAATGACTAATTTAACTAAACAGATAATAACTAATTGAAATCCGGCATTGACATTCAATGCAACTTTTTGCTGATAGACAATAAATATCTGTCGGCATAGCTCAGGGAAACTCTGAATAAAAACAACCCCTCCTACCACCACAACGGCTATTCGCAAAATAGCTGACGTTTTTATATTCAAATCGATACGTTCTTCGGTAAATCCCTGATCCAAACGAAGAATTTTATTCAACCATGCCGGAGCGAAAAAAAATGCTCTGATAAGAAAAAAATAACCCACAAATACTGCAACGATAAGCAATACCGCAATTATGATAGGGATAAATTCGTGCCGATCCCATATGAAAGGGATGGTTGCCGCAAGTTGCACGATTATCTGAAAAACACCCAGTAATAAAAATATTCCAAGCACTTTCAATAAGATATTCCAAAATGTTTTGATTGACATAACAATAGATTTTAGAAGTTAACAGGGTTTATATAAAGGTGCAAGTTAATAAAAAAAGTCTATTTCAAAAAAAAAACAATCTTAGCACGCAAAAATCGTGCAGAAGCAATGAATAAATCCAATTTATACTATACTTCTATCAAACGGATTGTAGGGGCGAAAAATCTTTCGCCCTGATATTAAATTGAATGGAAAAAAGAGGGGCGAATAATTATTCGCCCCTATATAAAAAATTTACTTTTGTTTTTCCACCCATTGGCGGGCATTTACGAATGCTTCCACCCAAGGGGTTATTTGGTCTGAATTGATGCGGTCGGCCGGATAATGTGCGCACTGCCACGGGAATATGGCACGCTCAGGGTGCGGCATCATAGCCAAGTGACGACCATCGGCCGAGCAGATACCTGCCACATTGTAGTCCGACCCATTAGGATTGGCCGGATAACCCTCGTGCATATATTTAGCTATCACGTTGTAAGCAGATTCTTCTTTTGGCAGATAGAATTTACCTTCGCCGTGCGCTATCCATACTCCTATTTTGCTTCCCGAAAGCGACCCGAACATTACCGAATTATTTTCAGGAATGGTAAGCCCTACGAAATTCGATTCGAACTTATGCGAATCGTTATGCAGCATTTTCGGTTTTACATCATGCTCAGGCGTTATCAAGCCAAGTTCCGCCATCAACTGGCAACCGTTACATACGCCAAGGCTCAGCGTATCAGTACGCTTGTAGAAATTATCAAGCGCTTTTTTCGCTTTCTCGTTATAGAGGAATCCTCCCGCCCAACCTTTGGCCGAACCAAGTACGTCAGAATTTGAGAATCCGCCACAGAAAACTATCATATTCACGTCTTCCAGCGTTTCCCTGCCCGATGCAAGGTCGGTCATATGAACGTCTTTTACATCAAATCCGGCAAGGTAAAGCGCATAAGCCATCTCACGTTCGCCATTAGTACCCTTGTCGCGTATGATTGCGGCTTTAACACCGCTTGCCTTTCGGTCGGGCGATATGCCGAACTGCGACAATTTTCCTTTGAACGATTCCGGATATTTATATTCCAAAGGCTGGTTTTTATAATTGGTATAACGTTCTTCCGCGCATTTTTCGCCGCTTTGCTTGCGGTCGAGCAAGTAAGACGAGCGATACCATAGGTCGCGCAATTCGTTGATTGCAAAAGCGTATGTTGTTTTCTTTTTCTGAATTTCCAAACGGCGTTCAGCTATCGGCTGTGCTATCCGTGCAAATCCTACTCCATTATCTGAGAGGATTTTTTCGACCGCTTTTTTATCTTTTACCTGAATGAGTACTCCCGGATTTTCAGCAAACAGGATATTAACTATCGAGTTTTCGGCTACAGCATCCAGATTTACGTTCAACCCACCCTCTCTGTTGGCAAAGCACATCTCGAGCAATGCGGTAATCATACCACCTTCGGAAATATCATGCCCTGCCAAAATCAGATTCTTATTAATTAACTCCTGAATGGCATCGAAAGCTGCTTTGAAGTATTCCGAATCTTTCACAGTAGGCACTTCGTCGCCTACGCGGTTCAATACCTGAGCCAGCACCGAACCACCCAGTTTATGTTTGTCGAACGAGAAGTCGATATAATAAACCGCCGTGTCTTTATCATTTACAAGCACAGGGGTAACTATCTTTTTTACGTCGGCAACTTCTGCTCCGGCTGATATAATGACCGTTCCCGGTGAGAATACCTTGTCTTTTCCATATTTCTGAGTCATGGACAAGCTGTCTTTTCCTGTGGGGATATTGATTCCCAAATCGCAGGCAAAATCGCTACATGCCTCTACCGCTTTGTATAGGCGTGCATCTTCGCCCGGATTTTTACAAGGCCACATCCAGTTGGCACTCAGCGATACGCTATCCAAACCTTCGGCCAACGGGGCCCAAACAATGTTGGTCAATGCTTCGGCAATAGCCATTACCGAGCCTGCGGCAGGGTCGGCCAATGCCACCAGCGGCGCATGTCCGATAGATGTAGCGATACCGCTCTTGCCACGATAATCCAATGCTACCGCACCCAAATCGGCCAATGGAAGCTGCAACTCTCCAACACACTGTTGTTGTGCAATCTTTCCGGTAACCGAACGGTCTACCTTGTTCGTAAGCCAGTCTTTACAAGCCACCGATTCTACTTGTAACACCTGTTTGATATATTCCTGTATCTTTTCGTCGTCGGCTTCTACTGCTGCAAATTTTTCATCCAATGTACTGTCTTTAATAACGGTACGCGGAGGATTTCCGAAGAAGTCAGAAAGTTGCATATTGATAGGGCATATACCGGCCCCCTCAACTCCCCCTAAGGGGGAGCTATTGAGTGCAACTTTAATAGTTTGTAGCACTGAATCAGTGTTTGCCAATACTTCTTCGTTCGTAAACCGGATTAGCTTATATCCCAAATCTTCAAGAATTTCAGTTCTTAATTTATCTGCCTTTTCGATTTCCGGCTCGTTGTGATATCCTCCATCAACTTCAACTATTAATTTTTTCGACAAACAAACAAAATCAACGATAAAGTCATCAATAATATGTTGACGTCGGAATTTATCTTCTAATTTTTTAGCACGAAGCATTTCCCAAAGAGCGCTTTCCGCTTCTGTTGAAAATCTACGCATCTCTTTCGAATGCTTAATGAGAATATTATAATTTTCTTTCTTTGCAGTTTCGTATTTAGGTGAACTGCAATCCCCCCTTTGGGGGGTGGGGGGGCAGAAGCTTAACTGCATATCGCCTGTAGTTTCGCCTACTACGTACATAGGTGCACGCTCACGCTCGGCAAGGCGTTTTATACGTTCTACGTCTTTCTCTTTTACAAGGAATCCCATGCGCTCCTGACTTTCGTTACCAATAATTTCTTTGGCACTCAGAGTAGGGTCGCCCACAGGGAGTTTCGACATATCTATTTTTCCTCCGGTAGTTTCTACCAGTTCCGACAAACAGTTGAGGTGTCCGCCTGCGCCGTGGTCGTGAATTGACACAATCGGGTTATCGTCCGATTCGGCTAATGTACGGATAACGTTTGCTACACGTTTTTGCATTTCGGGGTTTGCACGTTGTACGGCATTGAGCTCTATTGCATTATCATATTGCCCTGTCTCAACCGACGACACAGCACCGCCACCCATACCAATGCGGTAATTGTCGCCTCCCATTACCACTACTTTTTCGCCCGGTTCGGGAGTGCCTTTTAGTGCATCTTCTTTTTTACCGAATCCTACACCTCCGGCAAGCATGATTACTTTATCGTAACCGTAAGTTTTATTATTTTCTTCGTGCTCAAATGTCAATACCGAACCACAGATAAGCGGCTGACCGAACTTGTTACCAAAATCGGATGCACCGTTTGATGCTTTTATCAGAATTTGCTCTGGCGTTTGATACAGCCATTTACGAGGGTCGAGGTATTTCTCCCAAGACCTCACCCCTAGCCCCTCTCCTTGAGGAGAGGGGAACTCCGGACGCGGATAGCTGGTCATATAAACCGCAGTTCCGGCTATTGGCAAGCTGGCTTTTCCTCCGCCCAAACGGTCGCGGATTTCACCACCTGTTCCGGTAGCTGCACCGTTGAAAGGTTCTACTGTAGTTGGGAAATTATGTGTTTCGGCTTTCAGTGAGATAACCGATTCTACCTCTTTGGTTTGGAAAAAATCGGAAGTATCGCCTGTTTTCGGGGAGAACTGCTCAATTTTTGGACCTGCATTGAAAGCAACATTGTCTTTATATGCCGAAACAAGGTTGTTCGGATTTACAGCCGATGTTTTCTTTATCAGGTTGAAAAGTGATGATTCTTTTTCTTCGCCGTCGATTATAAACTGACCTCCAAAAATTTTGTGCCGACAATGCTCCGAGTTTACCTGCGAGAACCCAAACACCTCGCTATCAGTCAGTTTACGTCCCAGTTTTACACTTACACTATTAAGGTATTCAATTTCTTCGGTGCTGAGCGCTAATCCTTCCTGCTCGTTATATGCTGCAATGTCGTCGATATATAATATCGGGGCGGGCTGCTTGTCGATAGTAAAAATATCCTGATCCAAACCCTCGTAAATGCGTTGTAGCATGGGGTCGTGGTCGCCATCAGCAGGTGCGGGGTAAAACTCCTCAATACGCAAAATGCCGCTGATTCCCATGTTTTGTGTGATTTCAACGGCATTTGTACTCCAAGGAGTGATCATCTCGCGGCGAGGGCCTACGAATTTTCCTTCGATTGCCTGCTCCGAAAGCGGCTTTGCTTCGCCAAAAAGCCAAATCAGCTTACTGATATCGTTATCACTTAATGAATTGCCGGAATGCACTGCATAAATGTGCTGCTCGGAAGTGCGGAAAAAATGAATCATTGTTTTTTCTGAATCAAGAATCAAGAGCCAAGAATCAGGACACTGATTTTCAGTTGCTTGATATTGTTTTTTAATGTTAGATTTTTCAACGAAAAGCATGTACAATAAGCATGCTGAAAAACAACACAAAGATAATATTTAATTGTGGTTTGAGAAAGAAGAAAAAGATGATAGTCTTGTTTTTGTTTTTTTCTTAAATACAACTCAGCGATTCTTTGCTGTTTTTTAACTAAAGTCTGATTCGGAAAAGAAGAGAAAAAGCTGATTTCACAGGATATCGTATTTTAAAACCACCTGACAATCAAATATTTGATTCCACCATTAACAGTTATAACACACAAAGCTAAATAATACCGAAAATACCTTAGACTCTGTTAATATGTCTCCCTTTTCTGATAATATCTCCACATTACCGCATTTGATATCCTTTAGTTTTGTCCTTGTTCAAAAGATTATTAATCAGTCTAATATATTTTAAATTTATTTATCATGAGAAAAAAATTTACACAGTTGTTAATATTAGCAACAGTTATTCTCCTTGGTGTAGTGCAAATGAATGCACAAGAAGAAACCATTTTTAATGTGGATTTTACCCAATGGGAATCACAAACAATTGGAAACACGAGCGCCGAATCAGAAAACGAAGTTAACGGTATAACCTTCCATACCTATAATAAAAGAGTATTCACCATTGCTAATGGAATCGGCATGACATGGTGCAATAATAATTTTGGTTCAAAATATTGGCTGGCAATACCATTAACAGGTGTAAATGGCTCAATTACAGTAAGTGTAAATAATGATGCCACTACAAGTGTAAAATACGAGGTTCATGCAGGTTCTACAATTCCAACTTCAATTGGCAGTGGTACTGGTACTGCCTCAACTGCAGGAAACCCAACTTCTTTTACTATTTCAGGCTTAACAGGTATTGACTATATCTTGGTTTTAGGAAGAAATGGCGGTAGTTACAGTAATGTTAAATCAATAACAGTTACTACACCAAAATCTTCTACTGCTTCAGTAACTACTACTCCTGATGCTGAGACAGGGCTTTCTTTTGGCTCGATAGCCGAAGACGCTACAAGAAACCTGACCTTAAACGTAAAAGGGGTTGATCTGAGTGGTGATTTGACAATTTCGTCGGATAATACGGCATTTTCTTTAGGTGCAGTAACTACAATTGCTAAAGCTGATGCTGAAAAAACAACGGGTAAGGATATAACAGTAACTTTTGCTCCGAATGATGGCGCAAAAACCTACGAAGGTACAATAACCATTAGTGGCGGTGGTTTAACATCTCCGGTTGCAGTGCCGGTTGCTGGTACTGCTACAGCAGCTACTACTCCATTCATTTCTTCGCTCGCAATGGAGACTGACGGAATAACTAAAGAGACAACTATCATTGGAACAGATATTACGGCCGTATTCCCTTATGGAACAGACCTTACCGCTGTAACTGTTGCCAATATCGAATACGGAGGCAATGCCGACCATTACTCTCCTACCGAGGCACAAAATTTTGAAACCGCTACTGATAATACTATTGTATATACTGCTTACAACACTGACGAAAGCCAAAGTAAAGCATATAATGTAACCATTACTACCGAAGCACCGAGCACCGATGCCACGTTGAGTAATATTTCATTAAACGGAGTAACTATTGACGGATTCGACCCCGAAACCGAAGATTATACCTACACGTACGATTTTGGGACAACACCTCCCGTTCAGGGTAATTTTACAGCAACAACAAACCATTCGGGTGCTACTCATGATATTACTACCGTAGATAATAAGATAGTAATAACAGTAACAGCACAAGACAACAGTACTGAAAAAACTTATACCATAGAGTTGGTTGAAGGAGCAGAGGTAACTGATGTTTATATCTATTTTGGAGCAAAAAATACTTTATATAATTCTACCGACCCAACAAAAGCTTCGGGAGACTTGACAGAAGTACCTGCAACAAGTAACGCGTCATGTATGCCAAGTGGTATTACAACAGCATACAGGACAAGCACTATAACAATATTTACTTTTACATTAAATTCGACTACAGCTCAAGACATCATTATTCATGCATACGCAGGAGGTAATGGCGAACGTAAATTTAAATCTGTGGAAGTAGATGGAGAAGATATTACAAGTACTGTGATTGTTGAAGGAGCAATTAATGATAGAAATAAATGTACGCCACTCACTTTAAAAGGAATTAATGCAAAAAAAGGCTCTGTTATCACATTTAATTTTGAATCGAGTATTGCGCTCAATTACCTGCAAGTTACCCCAATACCTCCTACACCATCTATCGCTACTTTGACCGCTACAGTGGGCGAAGACGCAGTAAATGGTGTTGTAAAAGACGATGAAGGCACTATTAAGGTGGAATTTCCTACCGGAACCGACCTTACAGCGGTTGCAATAGATGTTACATACGACGGAAACGGACATCATCATACTCCAGCAGGAGCACAAAATTTTGCAACGGCAACCAATAACACCATCGAATATACTGTTTACAACAGCAGCGAAACTCAAAGCAAAACATACAATGTAACTGTTACCGCTGTCGAAAGCAATGACGCTACATTAAGTGATTTGAAGGTAAACGGAGAAACTATCAAGGATTTTGCGCCGGATAAAACCGAATATGAAATAGAATATCCTTATGGCGAAACAGCACCTGCCGATGTTATAATAACAGCAACTCCAAATCATGCAAATGCAAATGCAGGCGAACCTACCCGAACCGGTAACACAATAACAATCAAAGTAATAGCCGAGAATGGTGCAGAAAAAGTTTATACCATAAGCTACATAGAAGCAGCCCCAAGCAGCGATGCTAAATTGAGCGACTTGCTATTGGATAACATAACTATTGACGGCTTTAACGCTGCCACATTTACATACAATGTGAGCCTGCCTGCCGGAACTACCGTAATACCGACAGTAACAGCTACTGCCGCTAATACTTGTACAATAAAAGAAGGCGATATAACGCAAGCTACTCTACCGCTGCCAGGCTCGGCTACCATTGTTGTTACAGCACAAGACAACTCGACCACACAAACGTATACAATCAATTTTAAAGAAGCTACCCCTACCCGCTTACGAGTAACAGAAGAAATATCTTTTGATTTGACAAAAGATGTGATTGACGAACAAAATTTTATAGGTTGGGCTTATGATGACAAATGGCAAAATGGGACATACTGCAACTTACCTTCAAATACTTATCCTAATGTAAGTACAAGCAGAAACCTGACATTCAAAGTAGATAATGCTGCCTCTTTTGATATAACTGTTCAATGTGGAAGTACTGGTCGTGGCATTAAAGTTACTATAGGGAACAACGAGCCTGTGACCAAATCGCATGAAGGTACTGGATGCGAAATTATATCTATTCCAATGGGAGAAAATACCGGAGAAACGGATATTATTATCACTTCTTCGAACAATTCGGTTTACCCAATCAAAATAACATTCTATCCCGTAACGTCTCAGGCTCCTGTGGCGACCGAAGCCAGTGGTGCTTGGTCTGACCCTGCCACATGGGAAACTGCAGGTGTACCTACCGCAACTTCGGATATTATTATAAAATCAGGACATCAGATTTCAGCAGATGCAGACGTTACTATAAAATCTGTTGAAGTAGAGGCCACAGGAGATTTGGTTATCAATGAGAATTTGACATTAACAGGCGACCTTATTTTGTCGAAAACACAAGCAGGGGGATCGTTATTACACAAAGGGGCTAATGGCAACTTATCCGTAACAGGAAAAACGTATGTTAAAGTTTCGTTTGAACATACCGACCGTTGGAATTTTGTAGGTTTCCCGTTTGAGGTATCAGGAGTAACAGATGCCGACGGTAATTCTGTAACACATCAAACCGACTACTGGTTACGAAAATACAATGTAGAAAAGCGGGCAAATGGAATTGCAGCATGGGAAGATGCCACAGAAACGTTGCCACAAAAGGGAGTAGCTTACATCATATGGGCACCCGCCCGAATTGGCACTTTGATTTTCGAAGTTGCATCGGGTACCGACATGGTAGATGTATTTGCTCTCGACCCAACAACCCCGGTATCTTTATCTTTCCAAGAAGCACAATCGGGGTCGAATGCCGGTTGGAACTTCATTGTACACCCTTCGTTTTCCGATTGGAATCTGGACTTAGAGGATACACAGTTCCGATACAAATATAATTATACAGCCGACGATTACAGTACCGAATCGGGAACAGGCATAGGCTGTACTAATGATATATTTAGTGCGTATTTCGTAAAAACACCCGACGTAAGCACCTGCGATATAAAATACTGTATCCCCGGCAACCGCTCGGCTGTTGCCCGCCTCAACTCTATGTCATCAGAACGCATCAGCCTGAAACTTAATAATAATGGATACGATTACAAAACGGTGGTAAGGATACATCCCGAAGCTACCGAAGGATATGATAATCTGTACGATGCGCCTCACATGATGGCTATGTTAAGCAGCACACCACAAATTTACTCGCTGATAAATTCGGGTAAAATGGCTATAAACTCCTTACCAAAAGATGGAGCTTGCCCTATTGGAATACGTGTAGCTGAGGCCGGAGAATATACAATCCGCTGGGACAATGGTGTGGTATCGCAAAAAGCCTACTTGTTCGATTCGGAGACAAACCGCTCCATTAATATGAATTCGGAAGAAGAATATACCTTCATTACCGAATCGGCCGGCGAGATAAACAACCGCTTCCAAATCAGTTTTGCCCCCAACTCGACAACCGTTCATCGCACGGGAGAAAATACTGACGTGAAAATATATACACAAAAAGGTAATCTCGTAATCGAAGGGCTTGCAGAAAACACTTTTGTCAGAATATATGACATTGCAGGAAATCTGATACATAACCGGATAGCCGGTTCTGCAACAGTCACTACCCGTTTACCACAGGGAATGTATGTCGTTGAGTTGGGCGAAAACAGTAAAACAAGAGTGAAAATAGTTAATAATTAAGCTTTTTGGGGCCATTTATTAGGCCCCAAAACTTCTAAGATAAAATACATACAAATTATGCAAAAATATATTATCTATTTACTTTTTATATTGGGTTTCTGGACAAACATATGTTCAGAAACCACTTCACCAAACAATCCGGTAAAAGGTCCTGCTTACGAGCTCAACGGTAAGCTGAACGAGAGCAGTAAGACCACCTTGTTCGGAAGAAACATCGACATGGCAACGGACAGAGTAAAAAAACAGTATTTTACCGGTAAAGGAATTTTCAAATTTCTGAAACCGAATTATACCGGCAATAACGATTTATCTCAAAATAACTCTTCATTAGAAAAAACCGTTGGCATTGCTCACAATGATAACAAAAAAGAAAATACCTTTTTTGAAAATGGCTTTTTCGAGAGAAAAACAAATTCCGTAGCCATTCATAACAACAATACAGGTGCGCCGGTACTCAACAAAAACGTATTGTTAAGCCCTCCTATAGTGACAATAAAGGGGAATAGCTTTGATAAGGTAAAAAGAAAAAATAATGTTAACGCTTATGATTTACCGGAATACGCTGTTAATACCCAAACCATCAATTACAGTATGCCCGACAATGCAACCAAGAGAAGCATAACGCCCATTCACATTGTACTCGCAGCAAATAACAATAATTATAATAATAAAAGTATGAAAAATACAACCAACAACGAACATTTTGCCAATGTATCGCATATCAATTTTACTGATTATACGGCACGCCAACCTTTTGATGAATACTCCGATATAATACAATTATCAGGCGACACCCCTCCGACTAATCCTGCCGAGCCGGGAACACCCATATCCGGAGGTATATTCATACTGCTTCTTTGCGCTATGGGCTATATGTTTTTAAAAAAGAAGCAAGCCAAAAGAAAGGCTTTAGGTGCTAATTAATACCAACTTAGCAGTTTAAAAAAATCACTAAACAATCAACCTCACCGAAAATTATTATTGATAATTTTCGGTGAGGTTTGTTTTTTTTGAATAGCCCCAATATTATTATTGCCTAAAATAAACACCTTTTCTCAAGCATTTTATTTAAATTTGCAAGCTATTGGCTATTTTAGCTTGAAAGTTATAAGTTTTTTACGTACTAAATAATACAAATTATGACTATACGCCAACTATCTGTTTTTTTGGAAAACAAAACCGGTTATCTGAACGAGATGCTGGCCCAACTGGCAAAGTATAACATCAATATCATTGCGCTTACCGTAGCCGACACAAGCGAATACGGCATTGTACGCATGATAGTGTCCGACCCTGAAAAAGCACTCGATATATTGCGCGAGGGGCAATTCACCGTACGCATGCACGATATTCTATCGCTGGAAATGGATGCTGCACCCGGTTCGCTGTCGAAAATACTAAACCTGTTTACCGAAGCCGATATTTGCATCGAGTATGTATATGCTTTCAGTTTCGGCAGCAAATCCATCGTGGTGTTCCGCACCAACAACCGCGATAAAGCAATTGAAATAATTAACGAAAACAAACTAAAATCTATCCGCGAGGCGGATTTAAAATAACAACAACCCCGCAGAGAGGTTTGGGATAATTATGATTTGGAATAAAGAAATAGAGTGTATGCCGCGCGAAAAAATGCGTGCACTTCAGACTGAGCGTTTAAAAGAGTTGGTAAACCGTGTTTACAACAATGTGAGTTTTTACCGCCAACGGATGGACGAGGCAGGTGTAAAACCGTCGGACATAAAAACGTTGGAAGATATATCGAAACTTCCCTTTACACACAAACAAGACCTCAGGGATAATTATCCTTTCGGGCTTTTTGCCGTACCGATGAAAGACATCGTACGTGTACACGGCTCGAGCGGCACAACAGGAAAACCAACTACAGTAGGCTACACAAAAAACGACATCGACAATTGGAGCGAAGTGGTAGCACGCAGTTTTACGATGGCAGGCATTAGTTCCGACGATATAATGCAGGTGTCTTACGGCTACGGCTTGTTTACCGGTGGGCTTGGCGCACACTACGGTGCCGAGAAGGTAGGTTGCTCGGTCATACCCATATCGGGAGGCAACACACGCCGACAATTGCAACTGATGGCCGATTTCGGCTCTACTGCCTTAGCTTGCACGCCCTCGTATGCACTCCATCTGGCTGATGCTATGGCCGAACACGGCTACTCGCTAAGCGATATGAAACTGAAAGCAGGGGTGTTTGGTGCTGAACCGTGGACTGAAAATATGCGCAAGGAACTGGAACGGAAATGGGGTATCAAAGCATTTGATATTTACGGGCTAAGCGAAATAATGGGCCCCGGAGTATCTCACGACTGCGAATACCATTGCGGGCTTCACGTACACGAAGACCATTTCTTCCCCGAAATAGTTGACCCCGAAACAAAAGAGCCTCTACCCGATGGGCAAGAAGGAGAACTGGTATTCACCACTTTAACCAAAGAGGGTATTCCGCTTTTGCGTTACAACACCAGAGATTTATCGACCCTTTACAGAGAAAAATGCGAGTGTGGACGTACGCTGGTGCGTATGAAAAAAATAACCGGACGCAGCGACGATATGTTGATTATACGGGGAGTGAATCTTTTCCCATCGCAAATAGAGCATGTATTGCTCGAACTTGGCGAAACAAGCGCACATTATATGCTGTATGTCGACCGTAAGAATAATCTTGACACACTGGAACTGAAAGTGGAACTTGACGAATCAAAACTGACGGATACAATACGCGACCTGCAAAACCTTTCGCGCAAGATAGAGCATGCTCTGAATAGTGCTATAGGACTGAGTGTAAAAGTAACTTTGGTAGAGCCTAAAACCATTGCCAGAAGCGAAGGAAAAGCAAAAAGGGTGATTGACAACAGAAATAAATAAATACAAGCCCCTCCAAACCTCCCCGCCCTCTCCCGCCTTTCAGGCGCCCTCTCCAAACGGAGAGGGAAAAAGGAAAAATAGTTTTTGGGAGGCTTTAAAAATCTTTGATTATGAATACTTCAGAAAATAAACATATATCTAAAGTCCCCCCTATGGGGGATTTAGGGGGCCTGAGTCGCACATTAGTAGATGGGCTATTTGCCGAATTCGGGCAATCTGACATAAATAGCCTCTCCATCCGCGAAGTAGGTAAACTTGTAGCCACTATAGAGCAACAAAGCGGAGTAGAATTTATCCATATGGAGATGGGAGTTCCCGGTCTTCCTGCTTCAAAAATCGGTACCGATGCCGAAAAAGAGGCATTAGACAAAGGACTGGCTTCCATATATCCCAGCATCGAAGGTATCCCGTTTGCCAAAAAAGAGATAGCACGCTTCGTAAAGATGTTTATGGACATAGAGGTACCTGAGGCGTGCTGCATCCCTACTGTTGGCGGGATGCAAGGTAGTTTTGCCGCCCTGCTTGGGGCTGCGAGAACTAACCCCGAAAAGCCTTATACGCTTTTTATCGACCCCGGATTCCCTGTGAATAAATCGCAATTGCAACTGATGGGCGTACCATTTAAAACCTTTGACATTTTGAGCAACCGAGGTGATAAGCTACGCGAAAAACTGGAATCGTACCTTAAAGAGGGAAACATCTGCTCTATCTGTTACTCGTCGCCAAACAACCCTGCGTGGATTAGTTTTTCCGAAAAAGAACTGCAAATAATTGGCGAACTGGCTACTAAATACGATGTGATAGTGGTGGAAGACTTAGCATACTTCGGGATGGATTTTCGCCAGCACTATGGCGCACCGGGCATTGCTCCATTCCAACCTACTGTAGCACGATACACCGACAATTATATCCTGATTATGTCGGCCTCCAAGATATTCAATTATGCAGGGCAACGTATCGGCATGATGATTATAGGAGATAAAATACGCACAAGGAGCTATCCTAACCTTAAAAACTATTTTACCAGCGATGTATTGGGGCATTTCATCCCCTATGGCATATTATATGCTACTACCGCCGGAACATCGCATACCGCTCAATATGCACTTGCAAGCATGCTTAAAGCTGCCAACGATGGCGAACTGGACTTTGTAAGCGAACTGCACAATTATGGAGAAAAAGCCCGGAAGATGAAATCTATCTTTCTCAAACACGGCTTTTATATCGTTTACAACGATGAAGATGGCACGTTGGCCGATGGCTTTTACTTTACCATTGCCTATCCTGATATGACAAGCGGCGAACTCATGCGGCAATTCCTTTATTATGGATTAAGCGCAATATCACTCTCGATAACAGGAAGCGAAAACCAGAACGGACTGCGTATCTGTGTTTCATTTGTCCGTCCGGAGCAAATAGACGAACTTGACAAAAGACTTGCGCTTTTTGTAAAAAACAGAGAGTAATCGTTTGTATTCTAAGAGGTTGTTTAAATTTTTCACAAAGAAACTGTTATAGTTTTACATATATCTTTTTCGCAATAAATTATGTCCTTTTTTGTGACACGAAGTTGAGTGTAGCTAAATTTCACCTCTCATTTTACTCATTTAGCCCGCTAAAATCGTAAAATGNATTTCCCTAAAAAATTACCAAAATTTATCTTGCGAGTAAAATTTAAACAACCTCTAAAGCATCCTCAAAATAACAAAAAATCCCCCGTTCATTTTCATCATCAATAAAAAATGAACGGGGATTTTTCATTTAATCCTTTTATCCAAAAAGCATTATTTCACTATTACTTTTTGGGTTGCATCTTTTATACATACTACATAAATTCCTGCAGACAAAGGTATGTTTAAAGTAGGCTCCAACGCTTTTGCTGAAGCAATCTTCTGCCCTTGCATATTATAAACCAAAACGGTATTGCCCTCAGCATTATCAATTACTAATTGGCCCTCAGCCGCATATACACTTATGCCTAACGACTCTATCCCACACAGGCCTGTAGGTGTTTGTAGCTTTTTAAAATCTTTCCACTGATCAGCAGCTTCGTACAGAGCTTCTGTTCCATCCGGAACATTTAGTGTGCCATATGCTGCAGTAATTGAAAATACATCTGCCTCTAAGGTCACTTCATTAGGATTTTCCCAATGTACTGTTACCGAATACGTCCCTGCCCTATTCGATGCAAAAGCTTTCTCACCTATAGTTGTTACCGAGCGTGGTATATCAAAAGACAATAGTGATGTATGTGCAAAAGATTCTTCTCCAATTGTTTGAACCCCATCCGGTATATTTACAGATGTTAATTTGGAACTTGCATAAAAAGCAGAATTCCCAATGGTTTTAATAGTATTGGGCAGCTGTACTGATTGCAGACTGCCACACCAACCAAAAGAATTGCTTTTAATAGCGGTTACCGTATAGGTTTTGCCTTCATATTCAACAGTTGAAGGGATAACAATATCTCCTGTATATTCTCCAATCGATTTATAAGAAGCAGTAGCCTCTTCTCCGGCAAATTCATACCAAACATCATCAACTTTAACCGCTTGCCCCCATGCGTGTAAGCCCGCAATTAAACATAATACTAAAACTAAGTAGATTTTTTTCATTTTTTGTAAAATTAAAATTATATATTAGGATATTAAATAAATCACAACAACTTAGAGAGGTTGTTATAGTTAATAACAACATACTATCATTTTAGTTCTGTTTATCCTATATACTAGGTTACATATATTTTTGACGAAAATGAAACCTGTATGAAAACAGTCATTTACCGGATGATAATTGAAAAACAATCGTTATTATAAAAAACAGACAAAGGAACAACTTTAAGGGTATAAAAATAGTGTGATAAAACTCTGAATATTTAGCAAAAGATAAAAGATATTTAGCAATTCGTAAAAGCATCACTATTTTACGGCAAATATCTCTGCTAATAATTTTGCTGATGATATTGAAAAAGGATACTATGAATGTGGCAGATTTTAATTTTTAAAATTGTTATATTTCCTCGAATTAAACTTTTTTGAATTTGCGTTTATTTGCGTTTATTTGCGTTTATTTGCGTAATTTGCGTTCTTTATACTTCTGAATTTGTATAAATTAAGACACATGATACAAGAAACATCAAAGGAGGCTATTGAAAGATTATTGAGCTCGCAACGGACATTTTTTGCCACCCGCGAGACCAAGAGTATTGATTTTCGGATAAAGCAGCTTAAAAAATTCAAGACTGCCATACTGAAGTATGAAACGAAAATAGCAGACGCACTTTGGAAAGACCTTCATAAATCGCCGGAAGAAGCATACCTTACCGAAACAAGCATTGTACTGGGCGAGATAAACAACCATATAAAACACCTGAAACAATGGAGTAAAACAAAAAAGGTGTCTTCGCCTCTATCCCTATTCCCTTCCAAAAGCCGTATTATTTACGAGCCGCTTGGAGTGGCACTCATCATTGCTCCGTGGAATTATCCTTTTCAACTGCTAATGAATCCATTGGTAGGGGCTATATCTGCCGGATGTTGTGCCATGCTTAAGGCATCGCCTTATGCACCCAATATTGCAATGGTAATGGAAGAATTGGTAACAGAAATTTTTCCACCGGAATACGTGTGCATTACACAAGGACACCGCGACGTAAACGAAATACTGCTTGAGCAACGTTACGATTTTATATTCTTCACAGGCAGCCCCGCGCTGGGCAAAGTGGTAATGAAAGCGGCCTCGGAATACCTGACCCCCGTTGTACTCGAATTAGGTGGCAAAAGCCCCTGTATTGTCGATAAAGATGCAGACATTAAGAAAGCCGCAAAACGTATCGTATGGGGAAAAACGATAAACGCAGGGCAAACATGTATTGCTCCTGATTACCTGTACGTACATGCCGGTGTAAAAGAGAGCCTGTTCGCAGAAATACGGCTGGTACTGAACGAAATGTTTGGCGACGACCCGCAGCAAAGCAAATACTTTGCCCGCATTGTAGACGGCAAAGCAATGGAACGGCTGAAAGGGTTTATGAAGCATGGAGATATTGTGATAGGAGGAAAAACCGATGATAAAGAAAAGTATATTGCCCCTACCGTGATTGATAATGTAAAGCCCGATTTTCCGGTAATGCAGGAAGAGATATTCGGCCCGATACTTCCGGTCATGTCTTTTCAAGATATTGAAGAAGTTGTTCGGTATGTAAATACACATGAAAAACCGCTTGCTTTTTATTACTTCGGCAAAAACAAACAGGCAAAGGAAATTCTCCGCAAAACAACTTCGGGAGGAGCCTGCATTAACGACACGCTGATGCACATTGCAAACCATAAACTCCCCTTCGGCGGTGTAGGAAACAGCGGAATGGGTAAATATCACGGCTACGACAGTTTCCTTGCATTCAGCAACAGGCGGGCAATAGTAAATACACCTACATGGATAGACTTACCTGTAAAATATGCCCCGTTTAAATATTTCAGTAAAATAAAAGGGATGTTGAAATAAGATTGATAAGTCGAAATAGGTTCGTATTTTTACAACACATAAGAACAGTTAGAATACACATAGGAAACACATAGTTTATGATTAATTTCTATTGTGAGCAAATGTGTGTTCGTATGTGTCTATATGTGAGCAAAAAACAGTTCATAATGATTCACTACTTCAATCCGGGACACGAAACGGCCGTTTCCAACGGCTCAATTTACTATATGCCTCCTGCCAACGTAGCACGCATGCAAAAAGATTTATCTTTTCTGCCTGCATGGTACGCACAAACAGGCGACTACGTGCTGATTGACAATAGTGTAAATAGTGCTGCCTGTCTGCAGTACCTGAAAGAAACTTTTCCCGGCTTACCACAAGCCATTACAACAGAATCATTAAATCACCTTTCCGGTCAAGAAGTCACTTTATGGGGTATTTCTCCCCAAGCAATTCATTTTTTCACCGAACTGAAAGACAAGCACTCTTTAGATGTGGAAATACCGAGTTGGAAAAATGATTACGTTTACCTCAACAGCCGGGAAGCGGCCAAAGATTGTCTGGAAAAGGTAATTGAAGAAATTCCTGAAATATCAAAAAACCTGATTCCTTGTTTTTGCAAGAGTTTGCACGAAGTAGAAGATGCTGTGAATATAAGCTATCCCGCATTGATAAAAGCCCCCTATTCATCATCGGGCAGAGGGTTGCTGTGGCTGTCGGCCCCGGTTATAAATAATAAGGAAAAAGAGATTGTACACGGGTTTCTAAAAAAGCAAGAGCAGGTTTCTGTGGAGCGTGCATTGCATAAGGTTAGCGACTTCTCCATGCAGTTTTTATGCGATGGAAAGGGGAGTATTTCTTTCGAAGGATATTCTTTTTTTGAGACAAGCAGCAAAGGGGCATATTCAGGCAATTATCTATACAGTCAGGACAAAATTATTGATTTGATAAGCACAAAAATATCACCCGCTTTACTCGAAAAAGTAAAATCCTCTCTCATTAATATACTCAAAGAAAAATATGCTCACCTGTACAAAGGTATCATGGGGGTAGACATGATGATATACGAAGAAAACGGGGAGTATATGCTCCATCCATGCGTCGAAATAAACATGCGTCACAACATGGGATACCTTGCCTTGAAAGTACAGAAAAATTATCTATACCCGTCCTCAGAAGGAAAATTCCTTATCGAGTACAATTCGGAAGAAGGAATGACTTACAGAAAACATAGAGAAATGCAGCAGCAGTTTTCACCCCAAATAGAAAATGGCAGAATAATAAAAGGCTATCTGTCGCTCTGTCCGGTGTCGGAGCAGAGCAAATACAGAGCATATATTTTGGTTGATAATTAGCAATCAAGGGCAACCGCCTCAAAATATGCAGAATTGCTATTTTATTCTTTCGTAGCCGAAGCTAACCTTTCCGCCTCAGCTGGTGAGCGTTAAAAAATTCAGCGTAACGTAGCACTTTTCCCCTCTCCTTAAGGAGAGGGGGTAGGGGGTGAGGTTGGAAAAAGTAAGAGCCTGTCCGGCTCGAGGACAAAAGAATAAAAATGAGAATACGGTAACTCTCCCTAAATCCCTCTCTCAAAGAGAGGGACTTTGAGAGCGAGAAACGAAAGAACAATATCGGATGAATTTGGTACTTAAAATGTAATTTTGATGCGTTACCCTATTAGCAATCATTAAATCCACAGTTGGAAAAAGAAATTACTTAGAAACTGTTTTGAATTTTTTCATAAGTTCTTTTTTAGTCATTTTTAGAAGGATTTGGATTTTTATTTTTAGCCTGATAGCGGGCTATTAAAGAAGAATAAAAATTCAAAGACACTAAAAAGGGCTGAAAAGAACATGAAAGATATAAAAATAAGCTAAGAATGACTCAATCGTAAAATTCAAAACAGTTTCTTATATTTGTACTTCATGCTAAGCAATCAAAAAAATGAATAACGAAAGCCACATAAAGATATTCGACCAAAAGCAAGTGCGTACTCATTGGGATAACGAAAAAGAGCTTTGGTATATTTCAATAACGGATGTTATTGAAATACTGACCGGAACAGACCGCCCAAGGAAATATTGGAACGACCTGAAAACCAAGCTAAAAAAGGAAGGAAGTCAGTTGTCCGAAAAAATCGGACAACTGAAAATGCAATCTTCAGATGGAAAATTTTACAAAACAGATGTAGTCGACACGGAACAGATGTTCAGGCTGATACAATCCATCCCCTCGCCTAAAGCTGAACCTTTTAAACTATGGCTGGCACAGTTGGCATCCGAACGATTGAACGAGATGCAAGACCCTGAAATTACAATCGACAGAGCTTTGGAGCAGTATCTGAAATTAGGATATTCTGAAAACTGGATTAATCAACGACTGAAAAGTATTGAAATCCGCAAAGAACTGACCGACGAATGGAAAAAGCGGGGATTAAAAGAGGGCATACAGTTTGCCACACTTACCGATATTATAACCAAAACATGGTCGGACAAAACCACCAAAGAATATAAAGTATTGAAAGGACTGAAAAAAGAAAATCTGCGGGACAACATGACAAATACCGAATTGATTTTGAACATGCTCGCCGAAGCATCTGCTAAGGATATATCACAAGCCACTAACCCTGCAACCTTCGATGATAGTAAAAAAGTAGCTCAACAAGGCGGGAATGTAGCAAAAGTAGCCCGCTTAGAGTTAGAAGCCAAAACAGGCAAGAAAGTAATCACCTCATTAAATGCAAAAACTTCTTTGAAAGCAAAAGAAAACTTATCGCTTCCGGACAAGGAAGCTGAATAAAAACATATATGACTGAATTTTGGGAATCAAGTTTTAAAGAAAAGCAGACAATGTGGGGATTTGAACCCGCAGATTCAGCCAGCATGGCTGTAGAACTGTTTCGTAAAAACAGATTAAAAAAAGTGCTTATACCCGGTTTCGGGTACGGACGCAATGCCAAAGTATTTATCGACAATGGATTAGATGTAACCGGAATAGAGATATCGGAAACGGCTATTGCGTTAGCCCACAAGCACTTTGGAGATACAATGAAAGCATATCATGGCTCTGTGAATGATATGCCGTTCGACAATGAATTATACGACGGTATTTTCTGCTACGCGTTAATCCATTTATTAAATGCAAGGGAGCGGGCTAAACTGATAAAGAACTGCTACAACCAACTTACACCCGGAGGCTACATGGTTTTCGTTGCCGTTTCAAAAAGCTATCCTACTTACGGTAAAGGCAAGAAAATAAGTAAAGACCGGTTCGAAACAATGCCGGGAGTTAAATTATTCTTTTACGATACGGAATCAGTAAAAAAAGAATTTGGGAAATATGGCTTAACCGATTTAGTGGAAATAAGCGAGCCGGTGAAAAACATGGAGAACAAATCCCCTCTGAAATTCTGGTTTGTCACATGCAAAAAAACAAAAATAACTGCCGATATTAGTGGCAGTTATTAAGAACAATATCATTAACCAACCCGTCAAGCGGACTTGAAGCCGCTTGACGGGAGTAAAAGAAATCAACCTTTTTTGAGGAAACAGGTTTTCAGCACAATGCCCGACCCATCTATTTTACAATCCACCTCTTCCGGGTCATCAGTCAGGCGGATACTTTTCACCTTAGTTCCCTGTTTTATCACCATCGACGAGCCACGCACTTTCAGGTCTTTTATTACAGTTACCGAGTCGCCATCAAACAGTTCAGTGCCATTACTGTCTTTAGGCACAGTATTGGCCTCAGATTCTACCGCACTGTTTTCTTCCTTCGTCCATTCATACGTACAGTCCGGACAAATATATAATGTCCCGTCGTAATAAGTGTTCTCGCCCTTACACTGCGGGCACACCGGAAATTCATTCATTTTTTGATAAATCGTTTTATAAATTTATAATTACTTGTATCTAATCTCAACAAAGATACTAAGATTATAGCATTATATAAAATCAGTTTATCAAGCTATGAGCGTTTCGCACCTTTTAATACTGTAAGAAAACCATGTTGGGCGTTACATCCTTTTGATAATAAACTTTAGTTCCACACTTACATGTTTTCTCTACTACCACAGTACTCATTTCCGAGCGGGCAGGCTCATAATTATCAAGCATCAATCGTCCGCAATGCGTACAGTATATGCTTCGGCCGTCATGTCTTCTTCTTTTCATAATCTTTTAGGTGTTAAGTTTAAGAAACTGTTTCTTAGGTAAAACAAGGCAAAGTGATTTTTTGTTTGGAGTATTTTAAAAATTAACGATTCACAAATTGAAAGAGCTTGTTTTACTCCAAAATCCGTCTCACAAAAAACTTATTCCATATTATCACCTATTTATAAAAAACTATAGGCAACTCTTGCATATTAATTCTGAATTATTGTGTACTTTTGCAAAAAATATCAAACATCAAATCCCATATCCATGTCATCAAGTTGTAACACTCCTTTCAAAATTTTTAGCGGAACAAAAAGCCGTGACCTTGCTTTAAAAATATGCGATAGTTTAGGATGCCATCTCGGAAAAATGAATATCGAACATTTTTCGGATGGAGAATTTGCCGCTTCTTACGAAGAATCTATTCGCGGACAACACATTTACCTTGTGCAGTCAACGTTTCCAAATTCAGATAATTTGATGGAACTGCTCCTGATGATTGACGCAGCAAAACGTGCGTCGGCTTACAAAATTACCGCCGTAATACCATATTTCGGTTGGGCACGTCAGGACAGGAAAGACAAACCACGCGTATCAATCGGGGCAAAACTAATTGCCGATATGCTAAGCGTAGCAGGCGTAGACAGGGTAATTACTATGGATTTACATGCCGACCAGATTCAGGGATTTTTCGACGTTCCTGTCGACCACCTTTACGGTTCTACTATTTTTGCACCATATATCAAATCATTGAATCTGAAAGAATTGGTGATAGCTTCGCCCGACGTGGGAGGCTCCAAACGTGCAGGTTCTTATTCAAAACATTTAGCTTGTCCGATGGTACTTTGCCACAAAACACGTGAAAAAGCAAACGTGATTGGCGAAATGCGTATTATCGGCGATGTAGAAGGAAAAGACGTAATTATTGTGGACGATATGGTAGACACAGCCGGAACGCTTTGCAAAGCAGCCGACCTGATGGTAGAGCAAGGAGCAAAAAGCGTACGCGCTATCGTTTCGCACGGAATGATGTCAGGACGCGCTGTAGAAAATGTAATGAACTCAGCTTTGTCCGAACTGATTTTCACCGATTCCATTCCTTTTGACACAGCCCGCTGCCCGAAAGTAAAAGTACTTTCTATTGCCGACATGTTTGCCGACACAATAGAGCGCGTGCAATTTCATAAGTCAATCAGCGAGCAATACATTATGTAAGAATTTACACAAAATACTGATAATAATAGAACAAGGCAGCTTTTGGTTGCCTTGTTCTATTATATATACATTATCCTTAAACCGAATAAGAACCAAAATCGCTCCTTACAATTCATAAAAAAACGGCTCAACCTCAGAGGTTAAGCCGCATTATAATTTTATAAACAACGAGCTACTTACTTCACTATCTTCCTGAACAGGTTTTTCATATTTACCTGTTGGTCGATAATACCGAATAGGTCGCTGATTTTCACACGTTCCTGTTCCATGTTGTCACGGTGGCGCACAGTCACACAGTCATCCTCCAAAGTCTGGTGGTCTATCGTGATACAAAACGGAGTTCCTATAGCATCCTGACGACGGTAGCGTTTCCCGATAGAATCCTTTTCATCATAGGTACATTTGAAATCAAATTTCAGATTATCCATTATCTCGCGTGCCTTCTCAGGAAGCCCGTCTTTTTTCACCAATGGTAAGATAGCCACTTTCACCGGAGCCAATACAGGTGGAAGTTTTAATACCACACGGCTGTCGCCGCCTTCCAGTTGTTCTTCGCAATACGATGCCGCCATGATGGATAGGAAAGTACGGTCGACCCCTATCGAAGTTTCGATAACATACGGAGTGTACGACTGGTTAAGTTCGGGGTCGAAGTATTTAATGTTTTTTCCTGAGAATTTCTCGTGACTGCTCAGGTCAAAATCAGTACGCGAGTGTATTCCTTCCACTTCCTTGAATCCGAAAGGCATTTCAAACTCTATGTCGGTAGCCGCATTAGCATAGTGAGCCAGTTTATCGTGGTCGTGAAAACGGTATTTATGGTCGCCCAGCCCAAGAGCTTTGTGCCAACGGATACGCATCTCTTTCCAATGCTCAAACCATTTCATTTCCTCGCCCGGACGAACAAAGAATTGCATTTCCATCTGCTCAAACTCACGCATACGGAAAATAAACTGACGGGCAACTATCTCGTTGCGGAAAGCCTTACCTATTTGCGCTATCCCGAAAGGAATTTTCATCCGTCCGGTTTTTTGCACATTCAGATAATTTACAAATATCCCCTGCGCAGTTTCGGGACGAAGGTATATTTTCATTGCACCATCGGCAGTAGAGCCCATTTCGGTAGAGAACATCAGGTTAAACTGGCGTACATCCGTCCAGTTTTTAGTCCCGCTTATAGGGTCAACCACATCATAATCCACAATAATAGCTTTCAGTTCGTCCAAGTCCGAATCATTCAACGCTTTTACAAACCGCGCATGAATCTCGTCACGCTTTGCCTGATTTTCGAGCACACGCGGGTTTGTTTCACGGAATTGTTTCTCGTCAAAGCTATCGCCAAATCGTTTAGCAGCTTTCTGTATTTCTTTGTCTATCTTTTCGTCGTACTTAGCCAGCAGGTCTTCAATCAGCACATCGGCACGATACCGTTTTTTACTATCTTTATTGTCAATCAGCGGGTCGTTGAAAGCATCCACGTGTCCTGAGGCTTTCCACGTAGTAGGGTGCATAAAAATAGCGGCGTCAATGCCAACAACATTTTCGTTCAACAATATCATCGAATCCCACCAATAGCGTTTTATATTATTTTTCAGCTCAACCCCGTTTTGCCCATAGTCGTACACCGCCCCTAAGCCATCGTAAATTTCACTTGAAGGAAAAACAAAACCATACTCTTTGCTATGCGCAATCAATTTTTTGAAAACATCGTCTTGTGAAGCCATAATTTATTTACAATTTACCATTTGCCAATTTACAATCGAGACTCGTAAACCGGTAATTTTATTTATTTTAAAAGACGGACAAAGGTACTTATTTTTTCGTTATTTTTTGTAATTTTGTAAGTCCATTTATACAAGATGGCTGTTTTCCTTAGCTTGAAGAAAATAAAATACACACACTTTTATGAGCAAAGACGATATACTGGAGCCGGAAGAAGGGGCTGAAGAAATGGCAAATACGGAAGATGTCGTTGACAACGATTCATTGGAGGAAGCAGGCCATTCGAAATACAAAGTCCCTGTAAAAGATGATGCTATAACCCACCACCTGTCGGGCATGTACCAAAACTGGTTTTTGGACTATGCCTCATACGTGATTCTGGAACGTGCCGTACCCGATATTTACGATGGGCTTAAACCCGTACAACGGCGCATACTGCACTCTATGCGCGAAAAAGAGGATGGACGCTACAATAAGGTAGCCAATCTTGTAGGTCACACCATGCAGTATCACCCGCACGGCGACGCTTCTATTGGCGATGCGCTGGTGCAATTGGGGCAGAAAGACCTGCTGATAGATACGCAGGGAAACTGGGGGAATATTCTCACAGGCGACGGCGCAGCCGCACCGCGTTATATCGAAGCACGCCTTACCAAGTTTGCGCTCGAAACGGTTTTCAATCCTAAAACCACCGAATGGAAACTCTCTTACGATGGACGTAATAAAGAGCCTATAACGCTCCCTATCAAATTTCCCCTGCTTTTAGTACAAGGAGTGGAAGGGATTGCCGTAGGCCTTAACTCAAAAATTCTGCCTCACAATTTCAATGAAGTAATTGATGCATGTGTGGCTTATCTCAATGATGAAGAGTTTGAACTGTACCCCGATTTCCAGACAGGAGGCTCAATAGACGTAAGCCGCTACAACGATGGCGAGCGGGGCGGGGCAGTAAAAATTCGTTCCAAAATAAGTAAGCTCGACAATAAAACACTTGTTATAAGCGAAATACCGTACGGAACAAATACCTCCAAAGTAATTGAATCAATCATCCGTGCAAGCGAAAAGGGCAAAATAAAAATCCGTAAGGTAGACGACAATACGGCCGCAAACGTAGAAATACTGGTGCATCTGGCACCGGGCACTTCGTCCGACAAAACGATTGACGCCCTTTATGCGTTTACCGACTGCGAAATCAGTATTTCACCCAACTGTTGCGTTATCCACGACAATAAGCCGCGTTTTCTTGGTATCAGCGAAATGCTTCGCACAAACACCGACCATACAAAGGACTTATTGAAACAGGAACTGGAAATTCAGAAAGCAGAGCTTCAGGAACAATTTTTCTTTATCTCGCTGGAGAAGATATTTATCGAAAACCGCATTTATAAAGACAAGGAATTTGAAGAGAGCGACTCGCAAGACCTCGTGGTAGCGCATATTGACAAACGCCTTGAACCTTTCAAAAAAGATTTTATCCGCGAATTGACTACTGATGATATTCTGAAACTGCTCGAAATACGGATGAAGCGGATAACCAAATTCGACTCGGATAAGGCAAACGACACTTTAATTTCTATTCAAAACAAAATAGAGGAAATAAACTACAACCTCGAACATTTGGTGGAATATACCATAAAATGGTTCGAAGGGCTAAAAAGCAAATACGGCAGCAACTACCCCCGGAAAACTGAAATACGCAACTTTGAGTCTATCGAAGCTACAAAGGTTATCGAAGCTACCGAAAAGCTGTATGTAAACTACGACGAAGGATTTATCGGTACAGGCTTGAAAAAAGACATTTTTGTTTGCAACTGTTCCGAGATAGACGACGTTATCGTTTTCTTCAAAGACGGCAAGTACAAAATAGTAAAAGTGTCCGACAAAGTATTCGTAGGCAAGGACATACTTTTTGTCAATGTATTCAAAAAAAACGACAAACGCACTATATACAATGTAGTGTACCGCGATGGCAAGGCAGGGCCTTACTATATCAAACGCTTTGCTGTAACGGGTGTGTCGCGCGATAAGGAATACGATTTGACACAAGGCAAACCGGGAACAAAAGTAATGTATTTCTCAGAAAACCCGAATGGCGAAGCTGAAGTTATCCGCATAGTGCTGAAACCCAAACCGCGACTGATAAAACTGAATCTGGAAAAAGATTTCAGCGATATAGCCATAAAAGGACGCCAGTCGATGGGGAATATACTGACAAAAAACGACGTTCAGAAAATAACCCTGAAACAAAAAGGAGGTTCTACGCTGGGCGGTCGCAAGGTATGGTTCGACCCCGATGTACTGCGCCTGAATTACGACGGACGTGGCGACTATCTGGGAGAGTTTCAAAGCGACGATTCTATTTTAGTGGTGTCGATGAACGGTACGTTCTATACCACCAATTTCGACCTGACCAACCACTTCGAAAAAGACATTCTGGCAATAGAAAAATTCGATGCAAACAAAGTATGGTCAGTTGCTTTTTACGATGCCGAACAGAAATTCTATTATCTGAAACGCTTTCAGTTCGAACCGTCACAAAAACCTGCAAGTTTCATAGGCGAAACTCCAAACTCAAGAATAGCCTCGATATCCAATGCCGACTACCCACGATTCGAAGTATTATTCGGAGGAAGCGACGAACACCGTGGCACACTGGAAGTAGATGCCGAATCGTTTATCGGGGTCAAGAGCTTCAAAGCAAGAGGAAAACGCCTTACAACATTCAACGTGAAGAATATAAAGGAATTAGAGCCTTTGCGCTTCGCCGAAAAAAAAGAAGATGAATTACCCGACGAAGGGGAAAATAATGGTGATGACGAAATTCTGACAGAAGAAGAACTGATACAGGACGAAACCAATGAGGAAATTCCTGCAAAAGCAGAAAAGAAAAAAGCAGAAGAAGAGAGCAAAGATATTCAAAAAAACGATTCGGTACTGCCCGACGATGTTGTGAAAAATCCACCAAGTTCAGAAGAAGGCGGACAAATGACATTGTTCTAAAAACAGAAAAAAACCGTCAGAAAAAAATCGAATGTAAATATGCGTTTATTCGCGGATATTTACATTCGATAATAGAGCTTTTGATACCCCCCTTCAGAATTTATTTCAAATACAGTTTTTTCAGAACAATATAGATTCCGGCAAATACCAGCAAAATAAAAACATTAGCTGATAAAGGCAGCGAATCGGACAAGGGCTCAAAGCCGGGGTGAGTAAGCCTATCAACCGTTTCGGCTTCTTCCGACTGTTCTTCGGGCGAAAAATTTTTCCGGCTTGCACTCGCAAGCATAGCATTATTATTAATATTAACATTCTGCTTCTTTGCCAAACCTGCAAGCAAGGACAAAGACGAGCTACCACTACCGCCACCGCCCGAAGAATTAATACTCACCGCATCCTCTTTAGTATGTTTCGTCACACTGCTTGCTTGCAAGGCAATTGGGGCGGGTGTAAAACGTATTTCATGCAAGTTTTCTTTATTGAACAATTCGTCGGAAATGTTTTTGCTAAGTTCAACTTGCGGAATCAGCAAATTATCATCTTTAGGCTTTCCTTCTTTTATATCTTTACTAATTGGTGTTTTATACGAGCTTGTTGCAAAATCGATGGAGTATGCGAGCATAACATCCTGCTCGTTTACAATGCTGTCTTTGAACGAAAAATAAACCGACCCCACAGCAAGGCTCAACATGGTGAACGGAATTAATACACTTACTTTTAATCTCAATTTCATACCGGCACACTCTCTTAGTTACTAATTACAACACGTTGTGTTACTTCTTCGTTTCCTGCCGAAACCTTGACTATATACACCCCTGTATATAAATCAGCACTGACAAGTTCAGTCCTGTTTGCACTCAGAGACTGCTGACACAAAAATCGTCCTGACAAATCGTACAATGCAATCTCTCCCGAAGCGTTGGTATTATTTTCAATCAGGATGTTTTTATTGTATGTCGAAATACTTATTGCCGGAGTTTGCACATCTGCGTCGATAAGATTGGTCATTAGCAGAAACCGTTTTGATGCAGATTTATAATTGTCTGTCGCGAAGGTGTATTCGCTCCCACTGCGGGTTACATCAATCACAATTCTTTTCTCCAAGTCCACAAGGTAAATAGCGGAGTATCTCAACTCTGCATTTTCGTGCTCAAACACAAGTGTGTAATCCGTATCCGAAATACCCGGCTTAAATCCCAACCCTATCGTGCCGATGGTGTCTACCGAACTTACCTGCAAGTCGGCATCTTTACCTGCCACATAAATATGTGATGAGTAGGGAGAGCTTGAAATGAGTTTTTCAGCATCCCAACCAAAATCGAACGAATGTGAACAACTATCTTCCGTAAATATCCAAAGTTTATCATACAAAGACTTACCCTTTAAAGTTATAAGTGTGGAAATCTTCGCTTCTTTATTCTCTTCCGCACTGCGCCGTACTGCGATGTTTTTCACTACATTGTCATAGTCCACATATAAATTGCCGGAAGAGCGCTGCGACCTGAGCAAAACAGGTAAAGTCTTTATTAAAAAACCCTGCATAGAAGGTATATTCCTCGGCAAGCCGTTTTGTCCGGCTTGATTAACCGGAACGGCAATGTATTTTCCCGAATGAAATTCGCCCGTATATTCGGGTGAGCCGCTCCCCCATTCTTCCCATTCGTTATAGCTCCCGGTGTTGAACAGATATACAGCACCATCGGGCGTAGTTAAGCTGCTGATGGGTATTGCAGCCATGTATGGGTTAGCATACAAGTGCTGCCCCGAATATAATGCACCACTTGTTTCGGTAAGAGGGTTGCCCTCGAAATCGTTGTTTTCCAACACGCCTTTGTACAGAATCGGATTTTCGGGATTTTTTGATACCAATTCATAACCCTTAAAAGGCTCTAACCGCCCGTTCTCTCCCAACTCAAGCCAAAGGTCTTCCTCGCGCATTGCCGGCTCGTTGAACGACCTGATCCAACAGTTGTTGAAGGTTGGCATAAGGCCGGTCAGTTCAGTCAAAGGTATCCCTACAAACTGCCATTTGAAACGGCTTCCCTCCGGTGCTTCGGGGTTATAGCTCGACCGCGTGTACATTTCTACTGTAGCCCGCACCTCCTGCGAGGAGCTCTCGTGTGGAGAAGCATCCCTTGCACACTCATTATGAAATATCAGAGTCGGATTAGGTTTTTGCCTACCAGGGTCGGCTTTTATCAGTAGCCCGTCTTCGTCAGCAAAATTCTGCAATAATTTCACTTTCAGAAAAGTGGACGGAAGTAGCGCAAACGTACTGTTTGCCGATATTGTAAGGCCGTTTGCTACCGTAAGGCTGTCGGTATGATAAACCAATCCGGTATTCATTATCGAAAAATCGTATACCGAAGTATCTATAAATGGCTTTCCTGAAAAAAACAACTCCGGCGATACAGTATTGAAAAGCGTTATTGCCGGCTTATGGGTAAGGGCATCAACATAACCCTGTGTGTGTTTTATAGAATCGGTTATGATCAAATCGCTTTTTAAAACAACATATGCACTTTCCTGAGTTTTATTAAGGTGAAATATGCCAACTCCATTCCCATCGAAAGTGCCGGGATATATAGTTTGTGTTTCAGCTCCGCCAAAAGAAACTGTGCCCGGCTCATTGTTTGCCGACCGTGCCGAATGGATATTAGCCGTAGCTATTTCCGAAACTTGCCCTGTAATAACCAATTCAGCATCAACCAAATGAATTAGCTTAGCTGTAGGATTCAAAATATTATGTACGGTTTTCGCCTGCCCGTCAGACAAATAGCAATTTCGCTGTGCATCCACATGGAAAATCAGGTCGTCGTCATACCTTATGACCTCATTCGCTGTCCAGTTATTCGGGTTATTCCACAAACTATCTTCACCTCCCATCCAGCAGTTTGCACTCTCGTATGCACCTAAGTCAATTTGCTTATCTATAATACGAGGCATCCCTGCCAAATCGGTAGAGGTAGCATTTGCAACATTATCCCCCCTGTTAGCAGCCGGACTGATTCTTTTCAGCCGATACTCTTCATTATCATAATCAAGAAAAATATCGTTTGCATCCATCGTACTCGTATCAACGTTATAATCGGCAGTAGAACTATTTCCCTGCACCAAAGAATAGCTGAAACTACCACTTCCGGCAATGTTGCTGCCATGCCCCCAAACGATACTGTTTATCAACTGCCCATTATTATAAACACCGCTTTTGGTTCCCTCCATGTTGTTAAGCACAGTACAGTTTATCACCTCAGCCTGAGGGTGGTTAACATACACTCCGTTTCCGTCGCCACGGTTTTTTTCTTTCGATTTATTATGCGTAACCAAACAGTTGATAGCTTTTGCTGCTGCATGAAGGTAAATTCCGCCGCCGTTCATTTTAGCATTGTTCAAACTTACCTCACAGTTCAGCACCTCGCCCCCTGCAATATATACACCTCCACCGTGCGAGCCGTTTTTGGTTTCTGTACTATTATTTCTTATCACACACTCCCGCACCACCGAGCCTGCACCCTCCATATACACTCCACCTCCGGCATTAGCCATATTACTTTCAATATGACAGTTTTTCAACACCCCCATATTATAAGCACCTCCGCCAAGAAGGGTTGTGTACCATCCTGTAGGGTTGCCCAAGGTATTATTACTTATCTGGCACGACTCAACCACCCCTCCGGTACAGTTGTAAATCCCGATTCCATGCATTAAATGCCCCGACATCTTGTTATTGGCAATTATACAGTTCGAAATTCTTCCTGTAGATTCATTAAACACACCGCAACCATACTTATCACCTCCATTGTTAGGCATAGTATTACCCGAAACGATACAATTAATCATCTCACCTTCGTTATAAACTCCGGCACCTTCGCTCGTACCCGAATTGGTCATCTTGTTGTTCGTAACCATACAATCAACAAGTAATGCCCCTATGCCGATATACACCCCGGCACCTTTTACAAACTCGGTACTTTCATTTATCAGGTTACCATGCACCGTGCACAGCCGTAAAACACCATTTTGCCGCAACCGTACTCCTCCGCCAGAGTGTTTGGCCGAAGGGTCGAGAGTGATGCGGAAACCGGCCCATTCGGTTTTATGCGCAAAGTTGTCAGGTTGTTCAAAAACCCGCTCCGCACGATAACTCCAGTTCCGTGCCTTACCATAAAGTATGGTCTTATAGTTTAATGTATCAACCTGAGAAGCATAACTTCCCTCGCCCGTACCCGAAAATCCACCATATACCTGAACTCCCTCTTTCATCCTGAAAAAATCCTGACGGTATGTTCCGGCAGCAACAAAAACCGTATCGCCCGCCTGTGCCGACAAAAGAGCCTTATCGATACTCTTAAAAGCATGTGCCCACGATGTGCCCGGCATAGAGGTATCACTCCCGTTGCTTTTTACATAATACTTTTGCTGGGAAAAAGCTGAAAAACTGAAAACGGAGATTATTAAAAAAAACAAAAAACTTCTCATCTGTCTATACTCTTATACGATCTTACTAACTCACTCCAGAGAGACACCTAAATGTCCTCTGAAGTAAATTATCCTGATTTCGCTATCCTTAGTGGTATATTTCAGAAGCAAAAATATTATTCCGGTTTTAGAGAATAAATCCGATTTTCACATTTTTCGGCATCACAGATGCACAAAATTTAGAAACAAAAAAACAGATGTTAATACAAATGTGCAAAAAACGGGAAAAAAGAATCTGTTTTTACGATTTTAGTAGTGTAAGCATACGCACGACTACAAAAAGAGTTATTTGAAGACACAAGGCAGAGTAGATACATTGCCGGGTTATTTGGAATTTTAACAAAATATCGTTAGTTTTGTATTAAACAAAAAAACTGTAATAATGAAAATAGACCCTAAAACTCAACAGAAACTTTTTCCGGAAGAATGCCTATTGCGCGAGATAGCCAAGAACCCCCGCCTCTCTATCGGTATCCCGAAAGAAGATGATGATATAGAAAACCGGCTGGGGCTTACCCCCGAAGGCGTGGCAATAGTTACCGAAGAAGGGCACAGCGTTTACATACAACGGGGGGCAGGGCTTCCTATTTCTTACACCGACCTGCAATACAGCGAGGCAGGGGCTTTTCTGGTAGACAACGCGTCGGATGTTTTCAGTGCCGACATCGTTTTAAAAGTTGCCCCTCCTACCCTGTCAGAATTAAAAATGATGAACGACGGCTCTACTATCCTCTCATTATTACAACTCAACAACCTCTCGAAGGAATGTATCCAACTGATGATTGATAAAAAGATGAATGCCATTGCCTACGAGCTGATTAAAGATGAGCAAAAAGCATTTCCCGTAGTCAACTCCTTATCCGAAATAGAAGGAATTTCGGCCATAGCAGTGGCTTCGGAACTAATGACCAGCGAGCACGGAGGAAAAGGCTTGCTCCTGGGGAGCGTAGCAGGCGTTCCGCCCACCGAAGTATTGATATTGGGTGCCGGAATAACCTGTACGGTAGCCGCACAAACAGCTTTGGCCATCGGAGCCGAAGTTAAAATATTCGACCATGATATAAACAAGCTCCGCAAGATAAAACAGCAATTGGGACAGCACGTTTTTACATCGGTAATACACCCCAACGTGCTTTTCAAAGCATTGGCATCGGCCGACGCAGTCATTGCCAACCTCCGGTACATAAACGATTCGGAGCTACTTATGATTTCGGAAGACCTGGTAAAGACCATGAAAAAAGGCGCAATAATTATCGACCTGAGTGTAGACCAGGGGGGGTGTTTCGAAACATCGGAATGCCGGACAATTAAAAATCCTGTTTACGAGAAACATGGTGTAATTCATTATTGCGTTCCCAACATATCGGCACGTGTGGCGCGTACCACTTCTATGACCCTGAGCAACATATTTGCCCCGATGCTGCTGAAAATCGGCAATTCGGGCAGTGTAAAATCAGCCATATCAGAAAGTTCGGGATTCAGGCACGGAGTGTACGTATACGGAGGTATCATGGTAAACCACCTTATAGCCAACTATTACGGCATAAAATACAACGACATAGGGCTGTTAATCGCCGCATTTTAAGCTTAAAAAAGGAATGAAATTTGCGTAATTCCCGGACAAGCTAAACAAACACGCTTTGCAGTGCAATCAAGTTCGAGAGGGTGTCAAAAAAAATTTTTTTTGACACCCTCTCTGCTTTTATTCGGATCTGTATCTTTAAGGTGTATCTATCGTCATAATAGTTTGCCAAGCACTGCCATTATAAATCTGAAAATCACCTTCATCCGTTAAGCGAAGCGCCCCCTTTTCTGTTATAGCAGGAGTACCTACCTTCACAGCTCCGGTATTATAACTATCATCGTGTATACGTCGCCAAGCCCCATCTCTGTATACCTGCAAACCCGATGCTACGATATGTCGTAACATACCCACTTCCGGATTATCAGTTCCCAGAGGGTCAGTACCGGCAAGGCGAAGATAACCTCTTATATCCAAACGTGCAGTAGGCGCAGTCACACCCAAACCCAAAGTTCCCTGTATATAGTTGGCCTTGTCTGAACCGGCAATGTAAATCCCGTATTTATTGGCTATTGTACCCGTACCATTGTAAGCACCTAAGTAAATATCGTAACTTGTAGTAATTTCGCCCGACTGAATATAAGGAGTGATGTATAATCCGGCAGCAGTATTAGTTGTTCCCGCATCATCAACATCTGAGTGTCCGTAAGCAACATAAACACCCCTCATTGCATTAAGAGTCCCTCCATTATCCGTTCCGTTTTTATATGTTTGCGATAATAGTCCTATCAGATTTCCAGAATTAGTAACCCCAGTAGGCACTCGTTGGTGTGCAACACTTACAACTCCCCGCTGGTAAGATGGTTGTGTACCATTAGATACTATTAACGATTTTGAGTAAGTAGCATAAACATAGCCTCCACTATGATCCAAGTTCTCGTTGAGCGCAGCAATAGCAATGTTTTTCGATGCAGTCCGCCCTATGCCAATAAAACCGTTGCGCGAAATACGTCCTTCTTTATCGGCTCCGGCATCTAAGGACGATCCCGATTTGTACCAAGCGGTAGCCGCAGGAGATTTGTAGCTAATGTACTTACTACTACCACTGTCGTATATCCACATAGTATTATCTGAAGCAACATAAATATAGTTAACGTTTGCTTTCAAACTATTGTCGTTTACAAAGTCGGGATTTGCATTTCCCTCATCATCCAACAACGGCACATCATCGAACCGAGTCCCCGAAAGATTCGGGTCGTTTTTATTAACATACACAATGGTGCGCTCATCTTCTTCAATAGCTTCTTGCTGACGAATCCACTTTGTACCATCGTTGAAATACAATCCCGGATACACAGCCATATCACCTGTTGTAGTTTTTGTATTGTACACTGTCATCCCCGCTACATGAGTTGCCAATGGCGAAGCTGATGCTGTCGAAGTCAGAGCCACACGAGGCATCAGCAAGCCCCCATATTTTCCGGTAGCATAGTTGGAATGTAAATCCAACACTGCATTCTCGTTAGGTTGGCTATCAGCCCCGATTGTTACCTGTGCTTTTGCACTAAAATTGAAAAACGAAAATTGAAAAAGACAGGCTAAAATAAATGCCTGTAGTAAAAATTGTTTTCTGTTCATAAGTTGATAATTATTAGTTGTTAATGTTTAATTATTATTGTTTTTAAACACAGAGACACGGGGTTAATTATTAATGTTTAATTATTATTTGTTTCCGTTCCGTATAGCGGCTTTCAGTCCGCTTTACGG
>NZ_QVMH01000036.1 GCF_010501035.1 Paludibacter sp. 221 | reverse complement strand
ATTTTTTACTCCGCAAAGATATAACCTTTTATCTGCTTCAAGAAAATTTTTAAGAAAATAATTGCTCATAAAAGAAAAATTTCTTTTCCGAACAGTACAATTAACACTTAGAACGGACACATCGAAAGAAATTTAATCCTGATTTTATTAATCAAACTCTGTAGTTTTTAGCAAAAAAAACGCAATTAATACCATATACTATAGCATCAAATAAATGGTATATAGTATATGAGTTTATTTTTTTATCTAAAATGACTGTTTTTACACTTGTTTTTAATAATTTTGCATCCTGAATTTTATTTATAAAACCTCTTTTGAATAGAATAAGTTACAATGGGAAGAGCATTTGAATATAGAAAGGCAACAAAGCTTAAACGCTGGGGCAACATGGCCCGTGTATTTACAAAGTTAGGTAAACAAATAACTATAGCAGTAAAAGAAGGTGGTCCTGAGCCAGAGTCAAATCCACGTTTGCGTGTATTAATGCAACAGGCAAAAAAGGAAAACATGCCAAAGGAAAACGTTGAGCGTGCCATAAAGAAAGCAACTTCGAAGGACGAGGCCGATTATAAAGAAATGGTATACGAGGGGTACGGACCTAATGGCATTGCAATTGTAATAGAAACGGCAACTGACAACCCTACCAGGACAGTTGCCAATATCCGTAGTTATTTTAATCGTCATGGAGGCTCTTTGGGAACATCCGGCTCGCTGCAATTTTTATTCGACCACAAGTGTGTTTTTAAAATTGCGCCAAAAGAAGGGGTTACCTTAGATGATTTGGAATTGGAGTTGATTGATTATGGTGTAGACGAAGTGGGGGAAGATGATGGCAACGTAATACTATATGGCGATTTTCCATCATACTCGACAATACAAAAATACTTGGAAGAAAACGGATTTGAGATATTCAGCGCCGAGTTTGAACGTATCCCTAACGATATGAAAGAGCTTGATGAAGAACAAAAAGCACAAGTAAACAAACTAATTGAGAAAATAGAAGATGACGAAGATGTGCAAAATGTTTTTCATAACATGATGGAATAACACAGACATAATATGAAACACAAAAATGGCCGGAAGATTTTTTCTTCCGGCCATTTTTGTATAATACTATTTTCAATATAACCTTATTTAATTGTAATGAAAGGCAAATTGGCACCGCTGAAATATTGAGGCATTTTTCCATCCCATTTGTTTATTGCCATTTCCTGCAATACCATATCCGACAAAGATGCTTGTTTTATCTTTTGCGCCTCGGCTTCCAGTTTCATCCTCTCTAAGGTAAATTTTGCTGCCAAAGCTCCCTGCTCAGCAATCTTTTTATCCTCAATAGCTTTATTAAACTCGTCGCTAAAATCGTGGTTTGTTATCAATAGGCTTTTTACCATAATTCCACTCCCTGCTACCTGAGCAGCAAATGTATTGTTTATCCGGTTTGATATTTCAGCACGTTTCTCAACAAAAGCCTCGATAGGATACTCCGCAATCACCGCGTTTATTTTTTCGGACAATGTAGGACGGATAAGCGTATTTTCAATATTGGTTCCATAAGTCTGGAATACACGGTCGACCTGCTTGGGGTCTAAAGAATAAACCAATCCTACCTCCACTGCGATGGTCTGAATATCGCTGGACGACACTTCCGACCGCATGGTAAGATTATGATCCCGTATCGACATTTTTTTCACTTCATCAATAAATGGTACTTTTATATTCAACCCTTCGTCTGCAATAGCGGTCAAACGGCCAAATCTTAATACAACTCCCCTCTCGCCGGTATCAATTGTATAAAAACTATTGAATAAAAAAACTACCAGCACAAAAGCCACTACAATAAGAATAACATGTTTTGCATTTATTTTCATCTTCTATTTTTTAATTATTTAGATACAATGATATGAAAATATTTATACACAATCAAAAGTAAGCTGATTTTTTAAGAAAAAGAAATAATCTGCAACTCATTAAATAAAATATATTACCAGCCTCCAACATAATAGTTTTAGAATATGTTAATTTCTATATAGAAATGCTTCAACAACAAGTAATACGCAAAATAGTACTAAAGAAAAAGACTATATTTGCAAAATAAATTAGGTAATAAATGCTGGATTTAATTATTAAAGGTATAATCATCGGGCTATGCATTTCAGTTCCTCTGGGACCTATTGGGATGCTCTGCGTACAAAGAACTCTTAACAGGGGGCGTAAATATGGAATTGCCACAGGCTTGGGAGCAACTACTTCCGATTTGGTTTACACTGTAGTCATGCTGTTTTTTCTACAATTCGTAATTGGGTTTATCGAGGAGCACCGCATGGTTTTTCAGATTATCGGAACTGTAATTGTTATAATTTTTGGGTATTTCATATTCAAAAGCCACCCGTCGGCACAACCCCACCCCAACGAGCGTTCCAAAGGCAATATATTCAGCGATTACATTACGGCTTTCGGGCTGACTTTTTCCAACCCATTGATTCTTTTTGTGCTGATGGCATTATTTGCCCGTTTCAGCTTCATACCCGAAAACAGCCCTTTATCAACTTATATCATTGGAATATCATCTATTCTTTTAGGTGCTTTCGCATGGTGGTGTTTACTGACTTATATAGTAAGTCATTTCAGAGATAAACTAACCATAAGGGGGCTACGGACTATTAATATAATCACAGGTTGCATAATCATGACTATCGGATGCGTAGGCCTGATTGCGAGTTTTATAAAATAATTGCAGAAAAGTTACAACTACTAAAAAAAACATCACTGCTTTCTATATTGTTTCTAACAATTTAAATACCTCTCATCATGAAACTTAAAAACCTGATTTTTATCGCCATAGCTTTCTCGCTCTGTTTTGCATCGTGCAAAAAAGAGGATACTGAAATTATTATAGGCAAATGGGCTTACTCCCAATCAACAGCATCTATCGACCCCAAAAATGATATTGTAAACGGCATGCTTAATGGCGCACTGTCACAATATAAGCCGGACCAGTTGTCAATCACTTTCAATAAGGACAATACTTACATCATTGTAATGGCATTCGGAGGCGAAAATCCGATTACGTTTTCCGGAATATATACACTCGAAAACGGCAAAATTAACATAGCCCTTTATCAAGACACCAAGATTGGCGTGAACTATTCTTTGTCTAAAAAGGAAATGACTCTGACATATATTGTGAATACAAACGATATTGTAGGATTGTATGATATGATAAAAGAATTTTTGGACGAAGAATCTGTTGTCAGCTTGGATAATATCATTAAACGACTGAACGGCATCAACTCCATAACCCTGACTTCTGATTTTAATAAAGAAAAATAAAGCAAGAAAATCTTAACTATATAAGCAATGGAATCAAAAACTTTATCATTCAAGAATGGGGATAAAATTCCCTTATTCGGATTAGGTACCTGGTTATCAAAACCATTGGAAGTATACAATGCTGTTTTGGAAGCACTTGAGATTGGATACAGGCATATCGACTGTGCCTATATTTATGGTCATTAGTGTCCCATTAAAAATGGAAATTACCTCTTCAAGCGATTGAAATATAGTTNGCTATGTTTATTTAATTAAACTTTAATCGTTTTATTTTAATGGGACACTACTGATTTATGGTAATGAAGCTGAAATTGGGAAAGCACTTAACGAAGCCTTTTCTTCGGGGCTGGTAGCAAGAGAAGACCTGTTTATTACATCTAAACTCTGGAACAGCTATCATGACCCTGAACATGTAGAAAAAGCCATCCAGCAATCACTACAGGATTTACAAATTGATTACCTCGATTTGTATCTAATGCATTGGCCTATTGCATTCCGTACCGGATATGACCAAGCCGAAAATGCTTCTGAACTTGTTTCGCTTGATGAACAGCCGTTATCTACCACTTGGGAGGCAATGGCAAAACTACAAGAGAAAGGCCTGACAAAGCATATAGGAGTTTCTAATTTCAATATCCCGAAAATACAAAAGCTGATAAATGACACCTCAATCGTTCCCGAAATGAACCAGATTGAGATACATCCTTATTTTCAGCAAAATGAATTAGTCACTTTCTGTCAAAAGAATGAAATCTTAGTAACAGCATACTCGCCTTTAGGAAGCAGGAAGTTAACAAGCACAGGAAAAGGCCCAGACAAAGAAGATATAATTCTCAGCATTGCCAAAGAACACAACGCAACACCTGCTCAGGTAATGCTTGCCTGGGGCATGGAAAGAAATACCATTGTAATACCAAAATCGGTAAATAAAGAACGGATTAAAGAGAATTTCGGCTCGGTAAATGTGAAACTAAATGACGAAGATATGGCGAAGATAGCAACCCTCGACCGCAATCAGCGTCTTTCTACCGGAGCATTCGCCGTTTTTGCAGACGGGCCATACACGCCGGAAAGCATTTGGGAGGAATAAAAATTATTTTGGACACATTAGGACACATAGAAAAGCATTTACAATCTATGTGTTCCTATGTGTAAATTAACTACCCTCATGTGGCATAGTCTGAAAAGACTTTTCAGACCTCTTCTCCAAGAATTTCGCGAACCATTAACAACGCTGCTTGTGTTGCTCTTTCTATATTCTGTTCGCGTTGGTTATTGAACTGAAATTTGCGACTGATTACTTTCCCGTTGTAGCAAGCCGCAATCCAAACCGTACCTACCGGTTTTTCGTCAGTACCACCATCAGGCCCCATTATTCCCGAAGTAGCTACTGCTACATCTGTACTCAGCAACTGCTGAACTCCCTGCACCATCTGCTCCACCACTTCTTTACTTACAGCTCCACACTCCTCAATATCATTGGCTGAGACTCCTAAAACCTTCGTTTTCACTTCGTTGGCATAAGACACAACCGAACCTTTAAAATAAGCCGAACTTCCAGAAATAGTAGTTATTAGATGGGCTATATTTCCTCCGGTACAACTCTCGGCTGTAGCAAGGGTTAAGTCCTTCTTTTTAAGTATTTTTCCCACCAATTCTTCTACTGAAACATCCTCGTCGCTCACTACAGCATCGCCCAGTATTTCTTTTACCTTGTCTATTTGCTGGTTCATCATCAATTCCAACGTAAGAACATCATCAGAAACGCCACTCAATCTTAAGCGGATAATACCATAGTGGGGTAAATAAGCCAAATGTAAATTTGAGAGTAAAGCGTCCTCCCAATCGGCAATTTTTATAGCTAAAGCAGATTCAGGATATCCGTATATCAACAAGGTTTTATGCAACAACACTGAGGCTTCAAACTTTTCTTTCAGACGGGGGATAATATCAAAGTTCATGGTTTGCTTCATTTCATACGGCACTCCGGGCATAGAAACTACTACTTTGCCATCTTTCTCAAACCACGTTATAGGAGCTGTCCCTGCCTTATTCTGAATCACCGTAGCCGATTGGGGAACCATAGCCTGCGCTTTGGTCAATTCATTCATAACGCCCTTGCGGTTTACCAACAACCGTTCGATATTGTGGTATACCGACTCGTCGAAAACCAGTTTAGTACCGAAAAATTCGCACAAGGTTTGTTTTGTAATATCATCTTTAGTAGGCCCTATTCCGCCTGTAATCAAAACAATATCAGCCCGTTCCAGAGCATTCCCTAACGAGGTGAGTATTTGTTCCCTATCATCATGAATGGATGTGATTTGCACTATATCAAATCCGGCTTTATTCAGTTCTGCCGACATCCATGCCGAATTGGTATCAACAATCTGACCTATTAGTATTTCATCACCAATTGTTATTATCTCAACTTGAATATTTTTCATATCTCAAATAGTTTTTAGGAAAAAGGGAAAAGGAGAAAGTACCTTACATTTTCATCTCTTATCACTTACCTGTTACTTTTACCTTTATACTTTACACTTTTTACCTCAGTACATGACAAAAAATGTCGAATATTTTTGCAATCTGTTAATAGGAACTCTTTTGACCTTGTCCGGTGAGCCGAAAGATAAGAGCAGTCGGCGTTAAAAAATCTTCCCTGTTTGAGCGACGTGAGGAGCGAGTTTGGAAGATTNTTTGTTCCTTTTGCATCAAGGCAAAAGGAAGTAGATAACTTAAACAAAATCATTTAATGTCAGCAAAATACTGATTGCTATTCAGTTTTTTGTCATGTAACTAAAACTTTTTACCTTTTACCTTATTATTCGTGATGATATGGCTCGCCTTTTAATATTGTCATGGCACGGTAAAGCTGTTCCACAAAAATCAAGCGTACCATTTGGTGTGAGAAAGTCATCTTCGAAAGTGAAATTAATTGGTTAGCACGTTTGTACACACCATCGGAAAAGCCATAAGGCCCTCCAACCACAAATACAATACGTTTTACAGACGATAACATTTTCCGCTCCACCTGTTCCGAAAAAGCGACAGACGTAAACTCTTTTCCTTTTTCATCCAACAGAATCAGTTCATCACCATTTTCGATTTGTTTCAAAATCAGCTCCCCCTCTTTCTCCTTTTGTTCGGCAACGGATAAATGCTTTGTGTTTTTAAGCTCAGGAATAACCTGCATGCTGAAAGAAACGTAATGAGCAAGCCGCCCCTGATACTCATCTATCAATTTCAGTAAATATTTATCGGTAGTTTTACCTAACACTAAGAAATTAATTTTCATCTGTTTACAATTTATTTTTAGTCTTTTGGTTTCATCCGTTTACAAAACCATAACAATTAAATATCCGTAAATAGTTTGCAGCAAACAATGATTTAATTTATATTTGTAGAATATAGGATGCGCCTTAGCATAGCTCCAATATGCGTTCGGCTTTCACTATATTTGCTCGATTATAAGACCTTAATTTTAAAAATGCAAAGATGGCATTTTTTAGCCAAAAAACATTTTCAAAAAATTATTTTTGGAACAAACATAATAATTTATGAAAAAATCACTCTCATTATTATTTTCACTTTTTATCATAGCAGGCACCCTTACAGCCTATTCCAGAACAATGGATGTTCCATCCGAGATTATTAATGCTTTAGGCAAAGGTGATGCGTCAACTATTTCGACATACCTAAATACTAACGTAGAACTGGTGATTGATAATAAAAACGACATCTTTAGCAAGCAGCAGGCCGAAAGTATTATTACTGATTTCTTTCGCCGGAGCCCGGTAAAGAAATTCGACCTTATACATAAGGGAGAAAAGGAATCTGCCAGCTTTGCAATAGGAACATTGAGAACTACGAATGGAAACTTCCGGGTATATGTGCTTACCCGCAAAAACGGAAGCAAAGACGCGATACAACAATTAAGAATTGAACCATCCAATGACTAGAGACGATTATAAACAATTTATCCCCATGTGGTTTGCCGAAGATATAGGCGATGGCGACCATACTACCCTATCAAGTATTCCCGAAACAGCTGTTGGCAAGTCGCAATTAATCGTGAAAGAAAACGGTGTTTTGGCCGGAGTAGAAGTGGCAAGGGAAATTTTCAAATCTTTCGACCCTACCCTTAAAATGACCGTATTCATCGAAGATGGCACCGAAGTTAAAGTAGGCGATATAGCTTTTGTTGTCGAAGGTAAAACCCAGTCATTATTACAAACCGAACGCCTGATGCTCAACATCATGCAACGTATGAGTGGAATTGCAACCACTACCCGGAAGTATGTAAAAGCATTGGAGGGAACTAAAACACGTGTATTGGACACGCGAAAAACCACACCCGGACTTCGCCTGTTAGAGAAAGAAGCAGTACGCATCGGCGGAGGTGTAAATCACCGTATAGGGTTATTCGATATGATTCTGCTTAAAGACAACCATGTGGATTTTGCGGGCGGAATAGAACAGGCAATTCGGGGAGCACAAAAATACCTTAAGGAAAAAGGCAAAGACCTGAAAATAGAAATAGAAGTACGTAACTTTGACGAACTGGAGCAAGTAATGAGAACAGGCGGCGTAGACCGCATTATGCTTGATAACTTCACTCCCGAAAATACGTGCAAAGCCGTGAAAATGATTAACGGCAAGTATGAAATAGAATCGTCGGGCGGAATAACATTCGACACATTGCGCGATTATGCCGAATGTGGTGTTGATTTCATTTCGGTAGGGGCATTAACCCACTCCGTCAAAAGTTTGGATATGAGCTTCAAAGCTGTTTGATTATTTCAAAAAAACACAAGAGACTAACTGTAGGTTTCCTATCGTAAAAGACCACTAATTATTATAAAATGCCTGTTGTTTTATCGAAACACAACAGGCATTTGTTATTTAAACATATTCCGGCTATCCGATATCCTTTCGTATACATAAGATTTTACTACCTTTATTATAGTTAAAATATTCTTTTTTCGATTCCAGGTTATCTCATTTTTTACTAACTTAGCAAACTCTTAGAAAAAATATAATCTATAAATAAAAATCATGGAAAATATCGTAAAAAAATTTGACATCAGTACTGAAACTGGCAACATTCGTCCATTAAAAATTGGTCATATCAATGACTCATTCATTATCGAAAGTAAAAATCCGGGAGAACCTTCTTATTTTTTACAAAAGATAAACCACCATATCTTTAAAGATGTGGAAGGATTGCAACGTAACATTCAGTTGGTAACCGACCATTTACGCAAAAAATTATCTGAACGTGGAGAAACTGACCTGGACAATAAAGTACTGCGCCTTGTTCCTACTAAAGACGGCAAATTATATTACAAAGATGAAAAAGGCGAATATTGGCGTATATATATCAATATAGAAAACACCCATAGTTACGATGTTATCAATCCAGAGTTAGCATACAAAGCAGGTGTTGCTTTTGGCGATTTCCAGTGTATGCTGTCCGATATTGACACAAAACAACTTATTGAAACTATTCCTGATTTCCATAACATGGAGTTCCGCCTGCAACAGTTCCGCGATGCCGTAAAAGACAATGCTGCGGGGCGCCTGGCCGAAACTCAATGGATGGCCGACGAAATAGAAAAACGTGCTGAGGAAATGTGTGCACCCGAAAGGCTTTACCGCGAAGGTAAATTGGTAAAACGTATCAACCACTGCGACACTAAGGTAAACAACATGCTGTTCGACAAAAACGATAACGTTACCGCTATTGTTGACTTAGATACCGTTATGCCGGGATTCGTTTTGTCCGACTTTGGTGATTTCATGCGCACAGGAGCTAATACAGGTGCCGAAGACGATGCAAACCTGGATAATATAGGCATCAATCTCGACATTTTTGAAGCATATACAAAAGGGTATTTGGCAAAAGCTACTTTCCTAAGCCCTATTGAACTGGAATATCTGGCTTTTGGTGCTAAACTGTTGAGCTATATGCAAACCGTGCGTTTCTATACCGACTATCTGAATGGAGACACCTACTACAAAATAGGATTCCCTGAGCACAACTGGCAACGTACAAAAGCACAGTTCAAACTATTGCAAAGCCAAGAAGAAAACTTTGGCAAGATGCAAGCAATCGTTCTGAAATATAAATAAGTTTTTTTATTTATTGGGGATGTAGCCTCTATGGCTATATTCCCAATTTTTATTTTTTTGCGAAAAATACCTTAAATACATAATACACATGGGAAAAGACAGCATCTGTGTTCGTCCTACCCTTATTTTTATATCCATATTATTTTTCTTTGAGCTTATTTAAATAGATGCCAAATCAATAAAATTATATGATTTGACACAATATAATGCGCTCAATGCCTTGTGTATAAATAATACAGACTTAAATACACTTATGAAAAACAAACTTTTTTCACTCCTTATTGCGGCTATTATATTACTGTCATGCGACAATAGTAACAAAATCAGATCTTTCGAACCGGGAGAAATATGGCCCGACAATAATGGAATACATATAAACGCACACGGTGGAGGAATCCTGTTTCATAAAGGCAAATACTATTGGTTTGGCGAACATAAGACAGAGGGAAATACAGGAAATGTAGCCAATGTAGGGGTACATTGCTATTCGTCGAAAGACCTATACAACTGGCAAGACGAGGGAATCGCACTCGCTGTAATGCCCGAAGGCTCCGGCTCGCCAATCGAAAAAGGCTGTATTCTGGAACGCCCTAAAGTCATTTATAACAAAAAGAACAACAATTATGTCATGTGGTTTCATCTGGAGCCTAAAGGCGGCGGCTACACAGGAGCTTTAAGCGGAGTGGCAGTAAGCGATAATATTACAGGGCCGTATGCTTTTTTACGAGCAGCGCGCCCTAACGCAGGTCATTGGCCGCTTAACGCTTCGGAGCAAATGAAATCCGGAGCAATACCCTCAGAAGGAAAGTATTACGGTGGGGGCAGTTTACCGGCCCATCCGGACAGCCTTAACCTGGTAGCCCGCGATTTCGGAGGTGGACAAATGGCACGGGATATGACCCTTTTTGTAGATGACGACCAAAAAGCATATCACATATATTCATCTGAAGACAATAGTACACTACATATTGCTTTGCTGAATGACGACTATACAGACCATACCGGAATATATACACGTCAGTTTTTAGGACGTTTTATGGAAGCTCCCGCCATGTTCAAAAAAGATAGCAAATACTACCTGATGATGTCGGGCTGTACAGGGTGGGCACCAAATCAGGCACGGTCGGCTGTAGCAGATGATATTTTAGGAGAATGGACTGAACTGGGCGACCCATGTATTGGCGACAATGATAAAAAAACGTTTCACTCACAAAGTACTTTTATATTACCCGTTCAAGGCCGAAAGAACCAATATATTTATATGGGTGACCGCTGGACTCCGAAAAATGCTATCGACGGACGTTATATATGGTTGCCATTAGAGTTCGAAGGAGATAAATTCTTCATACGCCAGCACAACGAATGGAGCTTAAAATAATATCGGCACAGCTTCTATATCTTACTTGAAAAACAAAATAATAACGCATACAAATTTAATTATGAAAAAGAAAACTCTTTTATTGGTGATTGCCTTTTTTATGGTAATACCTTTATCTACTTACGCAAAAAACAAAAAAAACAAAACACAGACCGACCGCGAATACTGGGTAGAAATAGCAACCCGGATATCAACTCCTATCCTAAGCAATATGAGCAAAGGCGAGTTGAAACAAAACATGACCATAGAGTTAAGCCCCACGTGGGATGGCCGCAACAAAGATGTTACTTACATGGAAGCCTTTGGGCGTTTGATGGCCGGAATAGCTCCTTGGCTAGCATTGCCCGACGATGACACAAAAGAAGGAATAATCCGCAAACAAACAAGAGAATGGGCATTGGCAAGTTATAAAAATGCTGTCGACCCTGCAAGCCCCGATTATTTGTTGTGGAAAGGGTCGAGTCAGGTTTTGGTAGACGCCTCGTACATCGCACAAAGCTTTATCCGTGCTCCCAAAGCATTGTGGGAACCACTGGACAACGAAACTAAAGAAAGATATATAAATGAATTTAAACGATTAAGGAAGATACGGACTCCTTATAACAACTGGGTGCTTTTTCGGGCTACTATCGAAACTTTTTTCCTGTTTGTAGGAGAAGGATATGATGGTTATGCACTGGATGTTGCCATCCGAAAAATCGAAGAATGGTATTTGGCTGATGGCTGGTATAGTGATGGTCCCGAATTTTCATTAGACTATTACAACAGTTATGTAATACACCCTATGCTGGTAGAAATACTGGAAGTGATGAGGGATAAAAAAGTAGGGGCACCTATCGGATTCGATTTAGCATTCAAGCGTATGCAGCGTTACAATGAATTGCTGGAACGGTTGATTTCGCCTGAAGGCACATTCCCTGCTATGGGACGTTCGATGACATACCGGATGGGAGCTTTTCAGACTTTAGCCTTATCGGCTTGGAAGTATGAATTGCCTCAAAGCATATCCAACGGACAATTAAGAGCTGCCCTGACCGCCGTTATGAAACGTATGTTCTCGATGGAGGGTAACTTTAACAAGGAAGGCTTTTTACAACTGGGATTTGTAGGGCATCAATCGAATCTGGCTGATTATTATACAAATAACGGAAGCCTTTATATCACATCGCTGGTATTTTTACCGTTAGGTTTGGATGCCAATCACGAGTTTTGGACATCGCCAGCCGAGAAATGGACATCGCAAAAAGCATGGGGAGGAGAATCTTTTCCAAAAGATTATCATAGATCTGTAAAAAAGTAAATATATGAAAAATTTAGTCGAGAAGCTTATTTTATTAAACATTGTATGTATGTTCTTCGCTTTTTCGTCGTGCGATAGCGGAAAACAAAAATTTATCGAAGAAAATATCAATTTTGCTACCGGTCAAACTAATATACTATTAGATAACGTAGGAGAAGCTACCGGAAAAAATTACCCACGCACCACAAGAAGCGATGGCAGATTATCAGTAACAAGCATGTACGACTGGACTCCGGGATTTTTCCCCGGTTCACTATGGTACTTATACGAGCTGACAAACGATGAGTACTGGAAAAACGAAGCCGCTAAATGGACTGAAAGCCTTGAACCGCTGAAAACATTTACAGGACATCACGACTTAGGTTTTATGATGTATTGCAGCTATGGAAATGCAGAGCGCTTAGCACCTAAAGCAGGATATAAAGATATTTTGATAGAAAGTGCTAACTCGCTTGCCACACGCTTCAGCGATACTACAAAGACCATCAAATCGTGGAACTATCGTAAAGCATGGAACGGTGTCGACGAGTGGTTCTACCCTGTCATTATCGACAATTTGATGAATCTGGAATTGTTGTTTTATGGAGCTAAAGCCAGTGGCGACGAGAGACTTTACAACATAGCAGTTACCCACGCCGAATCGACACTGAAAAACCACTTCAGAAACGATTACAGCACATACCATGTGGTAAATTATGACATTGAGACAGGGGATGTATTACATCAACAAACATGTCAGGGCTTTAGCGACAACTCCACATGGTCGCGCGGGCAAGCATGGGCTATATATGGATTTACAATGGTGTATCGCGAAACCGGAGATGAAAAATATCTGGATGCAGCCGTTAAGGCAACCGATTTTTATTTAAGCAAATTAAGCGACAACGACTTAATTCCTCTTTGGGATTTTAATGTAGCAGAAGAAGGATATGCCCCGGAGGGAAAATCGTATGCAGTACAGTTTCAGGAAAAGCTAAAAGATGCTTCGGCTGGTGCTATTGTTTGCTCAGCCCTGTTTGAGTTAGGCGAGTATACAAAAAACAAAGAATATACCGATATAGCTATTAAAATGCTTCAAGAATTGGCATCTCCTAAATACAGAGCCGTAATGGGTCAAAATGCGGGATTCTTGTTGGAACATTCGGTAGGCAGTATTCCGCATCATGTAGAAATAGATGTACCGCTGGTATATGCCGACTATTATTTCTTAGAAGCTATGGTACGCTACAAAAACCTGCAATAAAATCACATAAATTCATTTTATGAGAACAAAACTAACTTTTATATTTCTTCTGTTTCTTCCGTTCGTCTCTTGGGCAGGTTTGTTCGACCCTCAGGAAACGTACATGATTGCCTGCTACAACACAGGCAAAGGAGGAGTAGAACAAGCCTCATCGGGTACATATCCGCTCATATATAATGCAAGTGCCAATGGTACTACCACCCGTGCACTTTGGATTATAACGGAGGAAAAAACAGGAAAATACTCTTTCAAAAACGCATCGACAGGACAATATATTAAACACGACTTAAGTGGTGTAAAATATGTAAAGATGGTAGATGCTATTGATGGAGATTTCTGTCTCTTTACACTAACAGAGGAATATAAAAATGGCGACCCTTATTATGTGGTTACCTCGGTTGGAAATCCGACTCATGTATTTAACAAAAGAAGCGATAACTCATTTGGCACATACGCCACTACAGGCACCAGCGACAACGAGTTGTTCTATTTTGTAAGCCAAGACGCAATCATTTCCTCCAATGGAAAATTATATACATATTTAAACTCATTTACCATTGGAGGAAAACCCGTTATTACAGACAAGCGAAAGAATGAATACTATTATTCGGTACCCATCGATATGATGAATACCGATATACAAAGAACCATTGCTTTCGAGCCTAAAAATTCGGATTACAAGGTAAAAATAAGCAAACAGGAAGTTGCATCCGGTACTGATTTTACTTTCGAAAATGTAACTGCGAATAAAACATATGTCATTGAGATATTGCAAGGAACAAATAGTCTTACTACTGAAAAATTGATATTTACAGGGCTCCCGATAGTGCAGTTATACAGCAATGGAAACACGTTGAGCAGCACATTTAGTTCCGGTAAAATATGCGTTCACGAGCCGGAAAAAATAATAACAGGCGAGTTGCTTAATTCAGATATAAGATATAGAGGCGCAAGCGCTCTTGGATTCGATAAAAAATCGTTTGCTGTTAAACTTAAGGATGAAGCAGGACTGAAAATTGAAAGAAGTTATTTTGGACTGCGCAACGACAACTACTGGGTATTGGATGCAATGGCTGTAGATAAAAGCCGCATGAGAAACAGGCTCAGTACCGACTTATGGAACGATTTTTCGAGCGACCCACATTACAAATCACTTGAAAAAAACCTGATAAACGGTACCAGAGGACTATTTGTTGAAGTGTTTTTAGACGATGAATACTGGGGATTATATTGTATGACGGAAAGAATTGACAGAAAACAACTGAAACTAAAAAAATATGATGACACATACGATGTTATTAACGGAGTATTATATAAAGCAACCGGATGGAGTTATTCTGTTTTGATGGGTTATGTACCCAACCAAGGACCAAATCCATATTACAGCATACCTGCGTATAGCAACCTATGGAATACATGGGAGAACTACGAAATGAAATATCCGGATATAGAAGACGGGCAAGTTATAGACTGGGAACCGTTGTATGATGTTGTATCAATGGTTGCTGCAAGTAGCGACAACACTTTTAAAAACTCTGTTTCGCAGCAAATAGACTTACCTGTTTGGCTCGACTACTACCTGTTTTCCGAGTTGATATTAGCTACCGATAATCATGGTAAAAATGCTTATTTCAGCATGTACAATATCAATCTGGATAAAAAATTAGGCATTACCCCTTGGGATTTAGACGGAGTTTTAGGTCGCCGTTGGGATGGTACCGAAGTAGAAGCCGCGCAAGATTTCACTGAATTTATTGTTAAGAACGAACATGGCGAACATAATCTCTACCGTCGTTTAAAAGCTACAAATGCAGCTGATTTCAATACGCTTCTGAAAAGACGATATGATCAGATACGCTCTAATTATTTCTCGGCCGAAAGCCTACAGACACGTGTCAATACATATAAGGAGACTTTTGACAGGAGTGGTGCCGGCAATCGTGAGGAAGCACGATGGAGTGGAAACAACCGCGTATCACTAAACTTTGACAATGAAACAGTTTACTTAATCAACTGGATAAAAGACCGGATAGATTATTTGAATGGTGAATATGGAGAACCTATTTTGACCGACTCGAACAATACTTTACAAGCAAATATAAGCATCTTTCCCAATCCTGCAAGCGACTATGCTTATATGACATTAGCAGGTATCCAAAACGAATATGTAAATCTGGTTATATATGATTTGGCTGGTAAACATGTATATAGCGAAAATGTATACGTATCAGGAAATCAGGGAATAACCATAAATGTAAAAGATATTGAACCCGGAGTTCATTTCGTTTTCGTAAAAACAAATACGGGTGAAAGCCTAAAAGGTAAGCTGATAGTAAAATAAATAAGAATAAAAGATTACACACAGAATCCCAAAAACAATTGTTTTTGGGATTCTGTGCTTTAAGAAAAATATTTTTATAACAGAGCAATTAAACCTCTGAAACAATATCTTATTACTTCAAATTCACATACGATATAATCTGATTCCTCAAAGTTTGTAATTCATTTATCATCTTTGACTTACTAACCTTCAACCAAGCGTAACGCAGTTTATTAAAATACTTACTTGCCGACTTAGCCCAACAAAAAGCCCAAGTGCCCAAAATATATTGCGCTACCGCAAAGATGGGAACTACCCACCACGGAGTAGGAGAAAAAACAGCAAAGAGAACAGTCTGTAGCAGATAAAAAATAGGGAAAGTAATAATAGCCCCCAGCACAAAATCAAAAGAACTAAAAAATCCCCGATATTTAACTCCCATTTTTTTACGGATGATTCCGGGCAAAAAGAAAGGAAACATATTTAGAAGAAAGCCGGCGATAAATACAGGCAAAGTAACCAGCAAGCCCAAAGTCTTTACCAAAAAACCTCCAAAATTCATAGGCTTCTCCAAAGTTTGGGTTGTCAGCTTTGATTTTTCTTTCAAGTCTTTATATTCTGCACAGATATTATCCAATCTCTCTACCTTTTCCGGCTCGGTAGCTTCCAGCTCTACTAAATAATTTCCCGTTTTCTGACGGGCATAAAAACGGGAAACCGTATTGTTTTTCATTCCAAGCTGTGCTACCGCAGCAGTATTAGCTGTGTAGGCAGTGGTTTCAAAACAATCATAATATTTTTCGGTAGCAAGGTCTACCGTCAGTCCATGCAGCTCCTCACTCAATCGGCTTCTTAACTGATTCATTGCAAGAGCAGGATTCTCCTGAAAAAGAGGCATATACTCATTTACATATATCGGTTTCCCAAAATTAACTATCACCTCTTCTCCAAAACGGGTAATATCGCTATAGTCGAGCCCTACAGGTACTATTTTTACCTCGTCTTTATCGCCAATTTGCTCCTGCGAACTGAATGCAATACGGAATATGCCTTTCACCATGGGGCGTAACTTACGCTGCTCTCCCTGATTGCCCTCAGGCATAATACCTAAGGCATTTTTTTGCTCAAGCACCTCCCTTGCTTCGTCAAATGTCTGGTCGTTTTTACCCAGATTTTCATATCCATCACGAATACGGAAGGCAGGAAGAATCTTTAAAAAACGAAGCGCCTTGGCGGCAAACTTATTTTTAAATATATCCGAACGGGCAATGAATACATCCGAGTACTTACGTGGAGTTGATAGCAAAACCACCAAGGCATCCATCAAAGCATTGAGATGGTTAGGTGCAAAAATAACAGGCCCTTCGGATGGGATATTTTCTTTTCCTAAAACTATGAATTTTGAGTAAAAACGTTTGAATGCAAAATTCACATACCTACGACCGGCCCTATACGAAGGTGTCAAATCATATATCTTAGACATATTATAAAGATTAAATTTATATTTATTTGAACAAAATTGATAAAGATAGAACAAAGTTGAGCAAAAGATATAAAAAGAATAAACCAGATGTCTCTTTCATCCATTTTCTTCCTTTGTTCTCTTTTTTTTATTTCTTTTATTCCATTTTGTTCCTTTTATTCATAAAATCACATATTACGCAAAACACATTCTATCACATTGTTTTCAAATCCGCGGCTTTGCGCAAAACGATAGAGTTTTCCTTGTTTTTCGTATTCGAAATTATACTTAAGGGATGATAATTTTGTTTTCAGAATGGCTGACAACATTTCTTCATACTCACCTTCGTCAATAATACTGAGTGCTTCTGAAATTACCACATCATCCACTCTTTTAGCTTTCAGTGCCAACGATATTTTTATCTTACCCCATTTATTAAAGCGGAATTTATCTTTCACAAAGGCCTTCGCATACCTCTCTTCGTTTATAAAATCCTCGGAAACCATGCGGTTTATAATTTTCTCCCTGTCGGCAAAGGAGACCTCCCATTTCTGTAATTTCTCATCCACTTCAGAAATACAATGCTCCGATATCGAACAGTATGAAGCCACCTTATGCAACAGCTCTTCAAACGAGTATTCCTTTTTCATAATCATTAAGGTTTTATTTTTCCAAAATCATTCCAAAAACTTGGATATGACTTGCTCACTACTTCAGGATGCTGTATTTCTATTTCTCTCGTCAACGCAACAGGAGCAAAAGCCATAGCCATGCGATGGTCTTCGTAAGTTAGTATACTAATTATCTTCTCTGCTTCTACCCTCTCCCCATTCCACGAAAGACCACCATTTTCTGATTCTTCCAACACATAGCCCAATTTACGCAGTTCGCAAATCAATGCTGCAATACGGTCTGTTTCCTTTATCTTAAGACTTTGTAAGCCCGTGAAAATAAAAGGAATACCTTTCAGACAACAAGTAACTGCAAAGGTTTGAGCCAAATCCGGCTCATTAATAAAATCATATTCCATTTTCGAAGCCTGCTGCCCATTAGCAGTAAGCACAGCTCCATCCGGCTGATATTCAGTAGTTACTCCTAAGTTTTCAAACAATTCAGCTACCTTGCTATCACCCTGATAACTATTTTGCCTTAGTCCTTTCAAAAAAACCTGCCCTTGTCCTGTAATGGAAAGAATCTCATACCAATACGATGCAGCCGACCAGTCAGATTCTACCGTAAACCGAACAGGCTTATATACCTGCGGCTTAATATCAATCACATTGCCCGAAAAATCAACGTCCACCCCAAAGTCCTTCATCATCCCCAAAGTCATATATATATAAGGCTTGGAAATTATAGTACCTTCGAGTGTAATTTTCAACCCATTCTGCATATAGGGCGCAATCATCATCAGTGCTGAAATATACTGGCTGCTCACTCCCCCATTCAAACTGATATTGCCACCCATCAACGCGCTTCCATAAATCCGCAAGGGAGGGAAACCTTCTTTTTCGATATACTCTATCTTAGCTCCTAAGCTATTGAGTGCATCTACCAGTATTTTTATAGGACGCTGTTTCATCCGTTCGCTACCGGTTATAGTCCATTCTCCCAGCGTTTTCGAAAGAAAGGCCGTCAGGAAACGCATCGAAGTGCCTGCTGCACCAATATCAAAATCCCTACTATTGGAGTCTAAAGCTGCATACAATACTTTAGTATCGTCGCTATCCGAAAGGTTAGCAACCTCGTAAGGGCTATACGACAAAGCATTCAGAATCAAAGCACGATTGCTGATGCTTTTCGACGCAGGAAGCGAAATATTTATGTTTATATCTTTTACAGGTAAATACATTGCCCAAAATTATTTTTCAACTAATTTATTATTCGGTTTATTATGTATAATATTCTAATATCACATCGCGCCACCCTGACACTCACACAACAAGGCTTGTAACTCGTAACTAAATACTTGTAACTACTTTATTGTTTTATCAATACTTTATCTATTTCCGCAATATAAAGCACATGAAAGTCTTTTTGAGAATACCAGTTTTCTATCACTTTCTTATCAATGAAAGAGTCTTCAGTTATTGGCTGGGCAAACAGTTTTTTTGCAACAACAACCGTTTCCGCCTCATCAAAATACGGAATACCCTTATCCATAACAACAGTCAAACCTACTTTTTCTATTTTATTTTCATCCCTACCGGAAGTGCTGCCCAAATAACTCAACTGTTTTTTATATTCATCTCCGAAAAAAGACAGCGAAAAGCTATCAGCACTATCAACAAACTCTTTGGTATAACGCTGAGGACGGATAACCACAAAAGCAACTTCCTTGTTCCACATAATGCCAAACCCGCCCCAACTGGCAGTCATAGTATTAACTTTACCATCTTTTTCGGCCGTTATCAACATCCATTTGTTTTTCAACTCAAAAACCGGAAACGGGATTTCACTCGCCTTTATTTGTTTAAACATAATAAGTTCTGATAATAATTTAAAAATATTTCTTTAAAAAAACAGGGTGTGTTTTACAAAGCATGCTTCTGCCTGAAAGGCAGTATTTATGGGTTATTCTCTTCCGCAGGTCGTTGACCTGCAGTTATGAAAATCCGACTTTTCAAGTCAGCATACTTTGTAAAACACTTTCAAAAAATATACTGTTATAAGTATTTAACAATAAATACAAAAACCTTATTTCTGTATTATTACACCTTAGTAACAAATGATAGAAATCAATATTTCTAACCTTATTACCTTATTTCTCTGTTATTCAATAAGCTAATAAGGTGTAGCTTATTGAAGTATTGAAGTTACTAAGGTTCACTTCTGAAAATAAGGTTTTATTGGCAGGCTAATGGTGCTAATACACATAAAACACCTACAATTTTCAGAAAAAAACACACTTGTAACTATTCGTATCTATTTAACTCTCTCAAGTTGTTTAATAACGTTATTTCCTAAATTAGTTTTACGTTCGATATGATTCAAAACCTCCACAACAAACGGGTTACTGTCAAAAGAACCCCGCACACACTCAAAATCACGATGTTTCTGTTCCTCGTCACCATCTACGCCAAAACCTGTTTTTGAGTTCAGGTTAAATTCCTTTTTGGCATCATCATAAATCATCCGGTCGAGCTTTACTACAGAATCTTTCCACAGCTCAATCATCTTCACAATATCGTCATAAGTAAGCTCACTCAGAGGCTTACTCCAATGCTCTTCCAACTTATCCGCAGCCCATGTCCACTCGTAATCGTAGTAATCAGCATGAATTTTTTGTAATCTTTTCTGGATTCCTTGTAAATCAATTTTGCCGGCCTCTATATCCTCCAACAAACTTTCTATCTCACTTTTCGGAGCAATCAATCCCGAAAGGTCAATCCACTCTCCCAGTCCTGCTTTTACAGTAGGTTTCAGTCGGTCGCGAACTTCATCTATACTGGTATATTCCTTATTTCCCAAGCGGCTTATCAGCGAGTTTCCCAGAAATTTGTAAATAGCTATATTGTAAAGATTAATACCTTTAACGAGAGAAGAACGCTTTATCTTACAACTCTGATAAGTATAAACATCAGTCGTCTCGCCCGCAATACTCTGCAATTTCTTCAAAATCTCTACCCCTTTCATCATCTTATGAATGGTATAAGGGCTTAACAAGTTGAAATTTATGGGGTCTAACTTCCGGCTGTCTTTGCGCCCATCGCGCTTAGGCCACTTCTGTGCATCACGTATTGTACCCACGCTTCGCAGGTTTATGGCAGGCACTAAATAACTTTCAGTCGCATTCTCTATAAGATAAGAAAACGGCAAATCGGAAGTATCCGAATGTTTTGTGTGCCGCCCCATCACAAGCGTAAAAGCCCCTATCTTAGCCGGCCACAGCAGGTACGAATTACTTGTAGTTTTAGCTCCCCGCTCGGCAATACCCTGATGGATAGGCCCTAATTTATACATGTGGTTGCTCTGGTTCGAGCCGCTCCCCGCATTGAGGAAAGAGAACATCCCGGCAATCAGAAGGCTTGATTTATGATGCGAAACGGTATAAGGCCCAGCAAAAATAGCTGTAGCCTCGCCGTGCATCCCCTGACAATTAGAGAAAAACAGGGAATCCAAAGCCGAATAATGTTTTCCCAAAATACAGCCCTGCCCTATAAAGCATCTCGAAACAAGGGTAGAATCGGTTACTGAAACTCCCGAACTTAGTATAAAGTCGTTACACTTTACCCCCGACCCTATTTCCACAGGAGCTTCTATATTACTGTTTATTGAACCATTTTCAAGAATTGATGCTCCCCGCAAAGTAGCATAATCACCAACACGTACATTCTTTACTGTTCCGCAGTTTACAATCTGTACTTCTTTGCCAATATAGCCCATGTCCGATTCTTGTTCCCACACGTATTTATCAATCAGGGTATGTAATTGCCGGATAAGCTCAGGACGATGGCGGTACAGCGTCAATATATAAGCTAAAGGTGCCGACAGATAATCAAAAATAGGAATATCACGCCCACCTCCCTCATTCATCACAGGCACCGTTACCCCATTGCCAAAGAATGATTTTCCATCTACAAGAATCAAATTTACATTCTCTATGTATGTATCGTCACCTATACTGTAGTTTGCTATATAATTATGCACCTTGTCGATAAAGACATTATTGCCGATATTGCAATTATGAATACAACAACCATTAAGCCCCGAATGCCGCCTCAGCCCTCCCGGAAGCTCATATATCTTCTCGAAAAAGCCCAGTGTTACATTTCCCGAAAAATGAACATCTGATACAAAATCCGGCTTAAATTCATCTGCTACCTTCACTTTCTTCCAGTCTTCGGCACTACAGCCATATACCATTAAGGTTGCAATTTCTTTCTCTGTAAGATTCCGGACGTTTCCCATCTGCAAATAATTAATATTTTTAGTTTTTAAACCAAAAGTCTATTCTTCATCGTAATTCTGGAACAAAAAGTCATTGTACGGATAACGCTCCACATGTATCTCTTTCACTTTTTCGTACACCAACTCTTTCAATTCCTCTATATTTTGCTTCTCCTTGGCCGAAATGAAAATACAGTTGTCATGCATCTTTGCCATCCATGTTTTTTTCAATTCCTCCAGACTTATATTTTCACGCTTAACAGGCGACAGGTCATCCTCATCTTTCGGAACATACGAAAAAGCGTCTATCTTATTAAAAACCAAAATAGTAGGTTTTTCTTGCGGGTCTATTTCTTTCAAAGTCTGTGTTACCACCTCTAGCTGTTCCTCGAAGTTAGGGTGCGAAATATCCACCACATGCAACAGCAAATCCGCTTCACGTACCTCGTCCAAAGTAGATTTGAAAGACTCTACCAAATGGTGTGGAAGTTTACGGATAAACCCCACCGTATCCGACAACAGAAACGGCAAATTATGAATAATCACCTTGCGCACTGTAGTATCAAGCGTGGCAAACAATTTATTCTCGGCAAACACTTCGGACTTACTCAATAAGTTCATCAGTGTAGATTTACCCACATTGGTGTAACCAACCAACGCTACACGCACCATCTTTCCCCTGTTTTTACGTTGGGTAGCCATTTGCTTATCAATCGACTTTAGTTCCTCTTTAAGCAACGATATTTTGCGGGTAATGATACGGCGGTCGGTCTCTATCTGCGTCTCACCGGGTCCGCGCATACCAATAATACCCCCTTGCTGGCGTTCCAGGTGAGTCCACATACGTGTCAGCCTTGGCAATAGATACTGATACTGCGCCAGTTCCACCTGCGTTTTAGCATTAGCTGTTTGTGCCCTTTTTGCAAAAATATCCAGAATCAGATTGGTACGGTCAAGGATTTTCACATTCAGCTCACGCTCAATATTCCTCAACTGGCTTGGCGAAAGTTCATCATCAAATATCACCAATCCTATTTCATTATCTATAATAAAAGCCTTAATTTCATCCAGTTTCCCTGAGCCAACATACGTTTTAGGATTGGGATAATCCAACCGTTGAAAAAACAACTTTTCGGGGCTTGCCCCGGCTGTATCAGCCAGAAAAGCAAGCTCATCAAGGTATTCTTTTGCCTTATCCTCGTTCTGTTCCGGTGTAATAAGCCCTACCAAAACAGCTCTTTCCTCATATATTTCAGTTACTTCTATCTTCATACTCAAATTTAAATTCTACAAACAGATTTTTTTCATATTATTTTCGTTTCAGGTCTCCTTTTTCCAAACAGTAAAAAAGCCGTTTGGTTACTTCCAAACGGCTTTTATATTCTTTAGCATGGTTCAATTTATACTATTTATAACGTTAAGCAGTTTGATGAACCAGTAAGTTTTTATTGTAATTTAAAATTAACGGGCAAAGTATATTTCACACGCACCGACTTTCCACGTTGCTGGCCGGGATTCCATTTTGGCATCGACTGGATTACACGGATTGCCTCCTTATCCAAACTTGGGTCAATACTTTTCACTACCACAATATCAACGATAGAGCCGTCACGATTCACCACAAACTGGCATATTACACGCCCCTGAATACCGTTTTCCTGTGCAATAACAGGGTAACGCATATTTTTATTCAAGTATTCAAACAATGCTTGCGGTCCGCCCGGAAATTCGGGCATTTTTTCTACCACCTGAAAAATAACTTCCTCTTCTTCTTCTACAATAGGAGCAGCAACAGGAATTTCAATCACAATTTCTTCATTCTTATCATCTTCTGAGGTAAAGTCAATATCTTCAACTTCTTCAGTATCGTCTACAACATTCAGTACCTCAACAACAACCGGTGCCGGTGGTGGAGGTGGTGGAGGTGGAGGTGTCTCTGCTGTTTGAATAATATCTAACTCTTCTTCAAAAACAAATTCAGTATCAGCTACCTCGTACACTGTTACTTCCCTGTCTGTCCATTCAAACGCAACATATACGAATGAAAGGGCAACAATAAATCCCATCAAAAGATAAATGAATTTTTTATCTTCCAACGAGGCTTTTGGTGATTTTTTTACGTCTAACATAATTATATAATGCTTTTCATTTTTCAGTTTGGCAAATGTAGTATAATTTTTTTAAAGTTCATTTGCCGAAACTAAAAAAATTATTTTTTTTACGATTTACTTTACCAATTTATACTTTTTGTAATTAATAAACGTTTTACTCTAAAATAAATTGTGTTGCCCGCTTTAGTCATTATAAAAATCAGCGTATCTTTGAATACTTTTTCAGGATAAAGAATAAACCGTTTTTCAATAAGTAAGCAGTACAAAAATAATACCCAAGTTTATTCTTTTTGCATAAAAACCAAATATGATAAAAAACCGAATACTCTTATCAATACTAATTTTTCTGCCTTTCATAGCCTTTTCTCAGGCCGGAAAAGGCGTATATAATTTTCTCGACCTCCCTGCCTCCTCGCGATTGGCGGCGTTAGGCGGAAGCAATGTATCCATCTCCGACCACGATATAAACTTTGTATTCCGCAACCCCGCATTACTTACCGAACAAACAAACAAGGTAGTAAGTCTGAACTATGCCAATTACCTTGCCGATATAAATTTTGGAAGCGCAGTGTACGGAATGACGTTTGGCGAAAAAAATCACATGTCGTTCGGCATACAATATATTGACTATGGCAAATTTCTGGAAAAAACAGAAACAAACGAAAATCCAAGCGGCGACCCCAATGTAAACACCTATTTCAATGCAAAAGATTTAGGCATATACATATCCTATGCACGCCCCCTGTCCGACCGGTTTACCGTAGGAGGCACTTTTAAGCCTATATTTTCATCTTACGAACGGTACAATAGTTTTGGCTTTGCCATAGACGCAGGAGTAAGCTATACCAACAAAGACATACTTTTTTCAGCAGGCCTTGTGTTGAGAAATATGGGTACACAACTAAAAGGATATTACTCTGACGAGGAAGGCCAACATTACGAGCCGCTTCCCTTCGACATACAGCTGGGAGCAACGCAAAAATTAAGACATGCACCTTTCCGCTTCTCCTTAACATTGCACAATCTGCATAAGTGGAATTTGAAATACCAGTCCACCAACCAGAAAAGCACTACAATATCGTCGGTGGACGAAGATACAAGTAAGAAGAAAGACGAGCCCGGATTTTTCGACATGGCGTTCAGGCACACCATTATAGGAGTAGAGTTCGTTCCCAACAATAATTTTTATGTAGCTGTAAGTTACAATCATCGCCGCAGGCAGGAACTGAGCATGAACGGATTCAAAAGCCTGGCGGGGTTTGCGTTCGGAGCAGGAATAAAAGTATACAAATTTCACGTAGGCTTCGGAATGACCCAGTTTCAGGTGGGGCTTAACTCTTATCAGTTTTCTATAGCCACTTCATTAAACGAATTTAGATTATAAGATTTATTATTTGTAAATTTGTAACTTCAGTATTTTTGCTCACACAGGGCACACACGAAAACACATAGAACACAATAGAAATTACTGATAAGCTATATGTACCTATGTGGGAACTAAATGAACCTATGTGGCTAAAAACAAAAACTAATTAAGAGCTTGTACTTATAGTTTAAAACGCCTAATTCAAATGAAAAAAATTATAGTTGCAATAGATGGATTTTCCTCAAGCGGTAAAAGTACTATGGCAAAGGAGCTTGCCCGCACAGCAAACTACATATACGTAGACACAGGAGCCATGTACAGGGCTGTAGCATTACATGCTATTCGCAACGGTTGGATGACTGAAAATGAGATTGACACCATTGCCTTAGAAAAGCACCTGCACGAAATCTCAATAAAATTCAGGACTAATACCGAAGGAAAAACCGAAACCTACCTAAACAATAAGAATGTAGAAAAAGAAATACGGACGTTAGAAGTAGGCAACGCGGCAAGCCGCATAAGCACTCTCCCTTTCGTTCGCCGCGAACTGGTACGCCAGCAGCAGGAAATGGGTAAAAACAAAGGCATAGTGATGGACGGGCGCGATATAGGAACAGTTGTTTTTCCCGGTGCCGAATTAAAACTATTCGTAACAGCATCGCCCGAAGTGCGTGCCAAACGCCGGCTGCTCGAACTGGAAGAAAAAGGCACAAAAGATAGCTATGCTGAAGTGTTGGCAAACATCGTTGAGCGGGATGAGCGGGACGTAAACAGGGACGAAAGCCCTTTACGAAAAGCGGATGATGCCATTGAAATAGACAACTCCAACCTAACACCCGAAGAACAACGGGAATTATTGTGGAAACTCTTTTCCGAAAAAGCGATAATCACAAACAACGATTAATTAACCGAAAACCACAGACCCAAAGCATAAAACTTAACACCTCAATCTTCATTTTTCAATTTTCATTCTTACTCACTAAATGCCGAATATAAAAATAGATAAAAATTCAGGTTTCTGTATGGGCGTGGTAAAAGCCATACAAAAAGCCGAAGTCGAATTGCAGAATGGTGAAACCCTCTACTGCCTGGGCGATATAGTCCACAATGGGCAGGAAATGGAGCGGCTTGCCAAAATGGGATTAATCACCATTAACCACGAAGAATTTGAAAAACTGCACAACGTAAAGGTATTGTTACGTGCGCACGGTGAGCCTCCCAGTACTTATGAGATTGCAAAAAAAAATAATATAACCCTTATTGATGCCTCTTGTCCGGTAGTGCTGGCACTCCAGAGAAGAATAAAAAAGGCTTACGAAGAATCTCCAAATAAAACACAAATTGTAATATACGGCAAAAAAGGACATGCCGAAGTGAATGGGCTTGTAGGTCAAACCCACGACGAAGCCATTGTAATAGAAAATGAAGATGACCTAAACAAGCTGGATTTTTCAAAAGACATTTTCTTCTTTTCGCAAACAACAAAATCACTCGACGGATTTAAAGATTTAGTACAGAAAATATCCGCCAAAATGGAAGACGGGGCAACCTTTAAATATTCAGATACAATTTGTCACCACGTATCGAAAAGAATGCCGAATATTATTAAATTTGCAAGCGAGAATGATATTATCCTTTTCGTCAGCGGCAAGAAAAGTTCAAACGGAAAAGAACTGTATGAAAAATGCCGGATGAAAAATCCAAACACGTTTTTCATATCAGCCCCTGGCGACATGGATGATTTAAAACTTGACTTAACACAAAAGATAGGTATTTGCGGTGCTACTTCAACGCCTGCGTGGCTTATGGAAGCTGTTGCCGAAAAAATAAAGGAAAAAAAAGATTGAGTTATGCAGTACAAAATTAAATGTATCGGGCTGCTTACTTCCGGAGGCGATGCTCCGGGTATGAATGCAGCAATACGCGCGGTAACAAGAACCGCCATCTTTAACAACATCCGTGTAAAAGCAATATACCGCGGATATAAAGGGCTTATTGCTGATGAAATTGTAGATTTCCAGACACAGCATGTCAGCAACATTATCCAACAAGGAGGAACTATACTGAAAACGGCCCGAAGCCAGGAATTCAAAACAATAGAAGGAAGGCAAAAAGCCTACGAAAACATGCAAAAGCATGGCATTGATGCTTTAGTAGTCATTGGAGGAGACGGTACGTTTACGGGAGCACGTATTTTCGCTCAGGAATTTAATATCCCTATCATTGGCCTTCCGGGTACTATCGACAATGATTTGTGCGGAACAGACTCTACCATCGGGTACGATACTGCATTAAATACAATTATCGAAGCCGTAGACAAGATACGCGATACAGCATCTTCACACGAACGTCTTTTTTTCATCGAGGTGATGGGACGCGATGCAGGGTTTTTAGCGCTCAACAGTGCATTGGCATCGGGAGCAGAAGCAGCTATAGTTCCCGAACTGGAAACGAAAGAAGACCAATTGAAATCACTGATTCAGAACGGATTCCGTAAATCAAAAAACAGCAGTATTGTTATTGTTGCCGAAAGTGAAATAACAGGAGGTGCAAACGGGCTGGCCGAACGTATGCGTATAGAGCATCCTGAATACGATGTACGCGTGACTATATTGGGACACATACAGCGTGGAGGCTCTCCTACTGCTTACGACCGTATTATAGCAAGTCGCATGGGAGTTGCCGCCATCGATGCCCTGATGGATGAACAGCGCAACATTATGATTGGAATTGTGAACAACGAAATAGTACACGTACCATTTACCAAGGCAATAAAGGACGATAAACCATTAGACCAAAGCCTGCTGGGTGTGTTGCATGTTTTATCAATATAAGTAGTGTAACAAGTATTTAGTTACAAGATTTGCTAAACGCTCGCGCAGATATTTATCTGTGCGTTGTTCGTCAGAACAAAAATTTTATTCTTTCTGCTTTTCAAGCAGGACACGGACTACAAGTCCGCGCCAGCAGAGGGAGCGGATTTTAATCCGCAGTGATTGGAAGATTTCAGACGTTAGAAGAATACTGATTTTAAGGGCTGTAAGCCCGTTTCAATTCAGCCCAATGGCAAAGCGAAGCGTTGCCGTCTCATCGGATTTGCAATCCGATAAAAGCTAAGGGCGGATTTTTAATCCACAGCGGTCGGAAGATTTCAGACGTTAGAAGAATACTGATTTTAAGGGCTGTAAGCCCGTTTCAATTCAACCCAATGGCAAAGCGAAGCGTCGCCTTGGGTTAGTTTGCAATAGCAAACTTAGCGGGCTGAAAGCCCAAGTTAAGATTTAACCTGAGCTTTCAGCGCACAGAATGGAGATGTTTCTTCTGTCTCATCGGATTTGCAATCCGATGATGCTCTAATAGCGGATTTAAAATCCGCAGTTAACTAATCACGGGATTACAAATCCCGTGAAACAAGACATAGCTTATAGGTAATTTCTATGTGTCCCTACTGTGTTTTCGTAGGTGTCCTATGTGAGTCAAAATTTCATTCAAATACTTAAGTACGCTGATGGAAAAGAAAAAAATACTTTTTGTATGTCTCGGTAATATATGCCGTTCGCCAATGGCCGAAGGCACTTTTCAAAAAATATTGGAACGTGAAGGAAAAGAAACGAATTTTGAGATAGACTCGGCAGGATTGATTTCATCCCATTCGGGCGAACTTCCTGATGCCCGAATGCGCCGACATGCACAAAGGCGGGGATACGAACTGACACACCGCTCGCGTCAGGTAAAAAGAGAAGATTTCGACCGATTCGACTACATTATCGGAATGGATGCCCAAAATATCAGAGGACTGAAAGAACTTGCCGGAACTGCCGAAAACATCGGCAAAATTTATCGTATGACCGACTTTTGTCAACGAATGAACGATAGCGAGGTTCCCGACCCTTACTACGGTGGCGATTCGGGTTTCGAGTACGTTATCGACCTGCTCGAAGACTCTTGCGAAGGATTATTCAAATTCTGTAACGAATAAGAGATATAAATAAACACTTCATAGGCGAAAGTAACTTTTCCGCCTCATCTGGTGAGCGTCAAGAAATTCAGCGTAACGCAGCGTTAAACAGGATTTGCTGTTTGACGAGCGAAGCGAGGAGTTTCAAAGCCTGTAGCGTAGTGTAGCTGAATTTTAGCGAAGCAGGTNGTAGGTGCTTCAACAAGGTTAATTTTTTGTTTACTTTTTCAGCTATAGGAAAAAGTAAAAGCCTGTCCGGCTTGAGGACGAAAGAACAAAGGAATGAGAGTATCAGAACTCTCCCTAAATCCCTCTCTCAAAGAGAGGGACTTGAAGATTGCAGAACAATTGAGATAAATATGATAAAACAAATAAGTCATATTTTCTGATAATATCAAAATAAGAAATTAAACCATAATACCCCTATTTATGGCCATACCAAAACAAATTTTCCAGACATTCAAGACCAATGATTTACCTTGGGTCACAAGACATCATATCAAGAAAATGCGGAAAAAAATCCTGAATATGAATATCATTTCTACGATGACGATAAAATTCTGGAGTTTTTCGCAGAAGAGTTTCCTCCCGAATATCTGGAAGCCTATAAGCGCCTTACCATAGGCGCGGCTAAAGCCGATTTTTTCCGTTATGCAGTATTGTACAAAAAAGGAGGCGTATATCTCGACATTGATAGCGGAGTGAAAAGCCCGTTCCGCAACTTTATACGCGAAGACGACGAGGCTATTATTACCAACGAAGGCAATCCGGGATTGTACGTACAGTGGGCTTTAATATTCAACAAAGAGCACCCGTTTCTTAAGCGCACACTCGAAATGGTGTTGGATAATATACAGACACACCGTTACCCGCACGATGTACACGCCACCACAGGCCCTGCTGCTTATACAAAAGCAGTGAATGAGTGTATTGCAGAGAATCCGCACATCCCCCACCGTTTCTTAGGAACGGATTTCGAAGGGCATCTACAATTTAAGTATAAACTGGGAAAATTTTTCTTTACAAAAAGAAAACAGAACACTGGAAAGATAAACAAAAAGCACAAGATATAATAAAACAGCTATCTTTTCGCCACTATTTATACAATTATAAAAGCAAAAACACAACATTAAAAACAAATCTGACCATGCTACAGGATATTAAGAGGGCATCATTTAAACATAAAAACAATAAACTCGCCTATTATGTTAAAAACTATGTGAGATTATGTAGACCTTTTGTAATATTCCGGCGTAAACCGGATAAAAAATTAACAGAATTCTCACCTGCCGACAAAGAATACATTGAACAGCGGGTTAACTACTACAACAAGCTGACACAAGTTACCAACTTGCCCGATAGTGCCATACAATTAGGCGACTTTAAACTGAAAGAGCATCAAAAAACCTATTTCTTCGATACCTACGAATATACAAGATATTTTTCTCAGAATCTCAGAATATGCCCCTTATATGGCGACATAACACATGTACCGGATTATCCGTGCATAACCAAAAGCCGTCCTATCTCTGAAGACAACGCAAATTCGGTTTTATTAAAACTCGATAAAATAAGGCATTTCCTGTTTTTAAAAGACAAGAATGACTTTATCGGGAAAAAAGATATGCTTGTAGGCAGGTCTAAGGCACACCAGGAACACCGGGTGCGCTTCCTCAATATGTACCGCAACCACCCAATGTGCGATGTGGGGCAAGTAAACCGCGATAAAAACCACCACCTCATTGCCAACCGGCTTACTATGGAAGAGCATTTGAAATACAAATTCATCCTTTGCCTCGAGGGTAACGACGTAGCCAGCAATTTAAAGTGGGTAATGTCGTCCAACTCCCTTGCCGTGATGCCTAAACCGAAATATGAGACCTGGTTTATGGAAGCCCAGTTAATTCCCGATTACCACTATGTGCTGATAAAAGATGATTTCTCCGACCTCGAAGAAAGGATGCGGTACTATATCGACCACCCTGATGAAGCATTGCAAATAATTTCGAATGCCCACAAATACATCGAACAGTTTAAAGACAAAAAAAGAGAAGACCTCATCTCGCTTTTAGTATTAAACAAATACTTCGAAATGACTAATCAAAAACCCTGATTTAGGGGCTGAAAACAGCATCATCAAAATCAAAAATCTATTACAAATGAATAAACCGACTTTACTGCTTGTCTTAGGATTATCTTTCTTCTTTTTATCGTGTGCAAACAAACAACTGACCACACAACAAAAGACAGATGATTTTCTTTATCTATTTGATGCTATGGAAGCTAATTTTCCTTATTTCGGGGTTGCACAACGAAAACAAGGAGTAGATTGGCTCGGTAAAAAAAATGAATATATTGAAAGGATACAGGCTACCGAAAACGATTCAGCATACATTTATGAATTATCGAACATATTAGGTGAGCTTCGTGAAGGACATACTGATTTGGCTCCAGTCGTTATGTGGCATTATTTCCTCGACGCATATAAAGGGATAGCAAAAGAAATGCCGGAATATAAAATATGGAGCAAAACAATGAAAAAATCAACTCCACGTATTGAGTATTGGGCACAAATTATAAATAAAGACACAGAAGAAAATGACTCACACCAGAGCGATGTAAAACCATTGGAATCTGAATACAAAGACACTATCATGCCCGACCAGAACGTTGCCATTATGCATATTCCATCTTTCCTGTCATCGTATATGAGTATAGACGAGCCAAAAATCAATCATTTTTTAAATAGTATTTCCGAAGTAGATAATCTCATCATAGATGTACAAGGAAATGGCGGAGGTGCTACTGACTATTGGTCTAACCTGATTGTATCACGTCTGACAGAAGATACTATCACATTCTCTCAATACTATGCTATAAAAGATGGTGCGCTAAACCGGAAATTTTTCCCGGACGATTTCAACGATAAAAAACTACTGGATATTCACAATTCTTTTTTCAGTAAAATTCCCGAAGAATTTAAAAACGGGAAATACAATATAATAGATAAAGTGGAGAAAATAGCACCGGACAACCCTGTGCCGTTCAATGGAAAAATTTATTTATTAGTAGACCACACTGTATTTTCTTCGAGCGAAGCATTTGCCTATTTTTGCAAAACGACAAAGTGGGCACAAGTAGCAGGCCAACCAACAAGAGGCGACGGAATAGGCAGCGACCCCATACTTATATTACTACCTGAGAGCCATATTGTAGCCCGAACTACCGTAACGGCAGGATTCAATGATGATGGTAATATTAACACCGAAAAAGGAACAATGCCTGACATTATCATCGAAGGTGATACCAAAGAAGAAAGATTAAATAACTTAATAAAAAGAATTGCTTTTTAGTTTTCATAATTAAAGACAGACCTAAAAATATTCGTAAAATTCAAAAACAGTTTCTTAATTTCTCTCAAATATTCTTCAACGCAACACCTTTCTTATCTGGTATGTTTTTTGTATTTTTGCAGGTTCAAAAATTCATTTTACAAGGAGGTTCTTTTGGCAATAAAACATAATATAAATCCCATTGATTCGGTAGAACAAATTGACGTAATCGGTGCACGTGTTCATAACCTGAAAAATGTGGATATTAAGATTCCGCGCGATGCGCTCACCGTAATTACAGGGCTTAGCGGAAGCGGTAAATCATCGCTGGCTTTCGATACCATTTTCGCTGAAGGCCAACGGAGATATATCGACACGTTTTCGGCTTATGCACGCAGCTTTCTGGGAAATCTGGAACGCCCTGATGTGGACGAAATTACAGGATTGAGTCCGGTTATTTCCATAGAGCAAAAAACAACGAATAAAAATCCCCGTTCAACGGTAGGTACTACCACTGAGGTTTACGACTTTTTACGTTTGCTATATGCCCGTGCAGGTAATGCGTTCTCATACGTTACCAACGAGCCGATGATAAAATACACCGAAGACCAGATAGTTGACTTAATAGTGAAAGACTACGAAGGGAAAAAAACATTTCTTCTTGCACCTTTGGTGCGTGGACGTAAAGGTCATTACAAGGAACTATTCGAGCAGATACGCAAAAAAGGATATATGCACGTGCGTGTGGATGGTGAGATACGCGAAGTGCTACCAGGAATGAAAATAGACCGGTACAAAATTCATGATATCGAAGTGGTTATCGACAAGCTACAAGTAAGCCAAAAAGACCGGAAACGTCTCAAAGAATCCATGCAAGAGGCAATGAAGCAGGGAAACGGAACAATTCTTATCCTCGACAAGGATACGGACGAATCCCGTTATTTCAGCAAAAAACTAATGTGCCCTACCAGCGGCATCTCTTACGACGAGCCGGCTCCTCACAACTTTTCGTTCAACTCGCCACATGGCGCATGTCCTCGCTGTAAGGGCTTGGGCGAAGTGAACGAGATTGACATGGAAAAAATTGTCCCGAACAAAAAGCTGAGCATTTACGAAGGTGGAATCGACCCACTCGGAAAATACAAGAATACCACCATATTTTGGCAAATCGAAGCTATCCTTGAAAAATACGACCTGACGATAAAAACACCTATCGAAAAGCTGCCCGAAGAAGCGATTGATGAGATTATGAACGGCACAGACGAACGCCTCAAAATAAAAAATCAATCACTGGGAAATTCAAATTATTTTTTAAGTTACGACGGCATTCTGAAATATATCGAACTGCAACAGGAAAACACGGCTTCGGCTACCGAGCGCAAATGGGCAAGCCAGTACTCAAAATCGATGAAATGTCCCGACTGTAATGGTGCACGTTTGCGCAAAGAGTCATTACATTTCCGCATACACGACAAGAACATTGCGGAACTATCCGGAATGGACATTGCCGAATTATACAGTTGGCTTGAGAATGTAGAGCAATTCCTGTCGGATAAGCAAAAGACCATTGCAACCGAGATACTGAAAGAAATACGCACCCGCCTGCAATTTCTGCTGGATGTGGGGCTTAATTACTTGTCGCTCAACCGCAGTTCCCAATCTCTATCAGGCGGCGAGAGCCAGCGTATCAGGTTGGCAACGCAAATTGGCTCGCAGCTGGTAAATGTACTCTATATTCTGGACGAACCCAGTATCGGGCTGCATCAGCGGGATAATCAAAGATTAATACGCTCGTTGCAGCAACTGCGGGATACGGGCAACTCTGTGATAGTAGTAGAGCATGACAAGGACATGATGATGGCAGCCGACTATGTTGTCGACCTTGGCCCAAAGGCCGGGCGACTGGGCGGCGAAATAGTTTTTGCAGGCACGCCGGACGAAATGCTGAAAGCCAACACTTTGACTTCTGAATACCTCAACGGGAAAAAACGTATTGAGATACCGGAAAAAGTACGTGACGGAAACGGACAATCATTAACTATAAAAGGTGCTACCGGAAACAACCTGAAAAACGTTACCGCTACATTTCCTTTAGGTAAAATGATATGTGTAACGGGCGTATCGGGCAGTGGAAAGTCGACTCTGATTAATGAAACCCTGCAACCTATCCTGAGCCAGCATTTTTATCGTTCGCTCAAAGACCCGCTGCCTTACAAAAGCGTAGAGGGATTGGAAAACATTGATAAGGTGGTAGAGGTTGACCAATCGCCTATCGGACGCACACCACGTTCGAATCCGGCTACATACACAGGTGTTTTTTCGGATATACGGAATGTATTCGCCACCCTGCCCGAAGCTAAAATACGGGGATATAAACCGGGACGCTTCTCGTTCAATACTGCAGGCGGGCGTTGCGAAGTGTGTGGCGGGAACGGGTACAAGACGATAGAAATGAATTTCTTACCCGATGTATATGTTCCATGCGAGGCTTGTAACGGCAAAAGGTATAACAAGGAAACGCTTGAAGTAAGGTTTAAAGGAAAATCCATTGCCGATGTATTGAACATGACAATTAATCAGGCGGTAGAGTTTTTCGAGAACCAGCCTAATATCCTGAATAAGATTAAGACATTGCAGGACGTAGGGCTGGGGTACATTAAGTTAGGGCAATCAAGCACCACCCTGTCAGGGGGCGAAAGCCAGCGCGTAAAACTTGCAACTGAACTTTCGAAACGTGATACGGGAAAAACCATTTACATCTTGGATGAACCGACTACCGGACTGCACTTTGAGGATATACGCGTGCTACTCGGAGTTCTTAACCGATTGGTAGACAAGGGCAACACTGTTATCATCATCGAGCACAATATGGATGTGATAAAAGTGGCCGACTATATTATTGATATTGGGCCCGAAGGCGGACAAGGTGGAGGCAAAGTGATTTGTACAGGAACGCCTCAGGAGGTTGCAAGGCACAAAACAAGCATTACCGGAAAGTTTCTGAAAGAAGAATTGAAAGACGGCATGCAATAATATATTATTTTGTTCGTTTTTTTATGGTAGTTTTGATTCTCTAAAAATAGAAACAACGTATGCGACAAAAATTGTCAAAAAAACACTTGGTTTTCATTCTGTTCATCATCCCCTTTCTGCCGCTAAAGAGTCAGGGCAATCTACCATATTACGACGACCGCCCTATCCATTTCGGTTTCTCATTGGGGATTAACACAATGGACTTCGGAGTATCGCTCAGCCATCAGGCAATAGACGACTTGGGAAATGTGTATCTGGCCGAAACATCGAACCTGATTCCCGGATTTTCGGCAGGGATAATTACCGATTTGCGCCTGAACAGATACCTTAATTTACGGTTTACCCCTACAATTAATTTCTCGGAACGCCGGCTTACCTATAGGCTGGAAGAAGGTACTGAGAAAGAGAAGCAAGATGTATTCTCCATTCCATTGATGCTTCCGTTGCACTTGAAATATAGTGCCGAGAGAGTGCATAACTTCCGCCCGTATATACTTGCCGGAGGGGGCGGCTATATTGATTTTGCAAGAGACCACGAACGCAATATACTACTGAAACCTTTTGACTACTACCTTGAGTTCGGGTTTGGGTGCGACATTTATTTTTCGTTCTTTAAATTCGCACCGGAATTGAAATTTGCTATCGGGTTCAATAACATGCTTACCCCTTCATCAGAACGGGAAGCGGGAAGCTACGACCGTAAATACGTGGATTCTATCTCGAAACTTACCACACGCATGCTAACCCTCACATTCAATTTTGAATAAGCAAAGTTTTAGAAATTGCATATAAAAAATGCTTATAGGGGCGTTGCCCCTATAAGCCCCCACTTCATTTTTGCCTTAAAACTGTTTATGTTTTCGGCACAAGTTGCGCTACGCTAAACTTGCGCCAGTAGAGGAGAAAGCGCAGGTTAAACCTTAACTTGGGCTTTCAGCCCGCTAAGTTTCCTATTGCAAGCTAACCCAAGGCGACGCTTCGCTTTGCCATTGGGCTACGCTCGAACTTGTTCGCTTGGCTTGCCAAGAATTAAAACGGGCTTACAGCCCTTAAAATCAGAATTTTTCTAACGTTTGAAATCTTCCGACCACGACTGACACAAAGCCCTTTTTTTAGATATTATATAATAGCGGATTGTAAATCCGAAAGGAGGAAGGACAAAGAATATCTGCTTTTCAAGCAGGACACGGACTACAAGTCCGCGCCAGCGGTGCTGATATTTTCGGCACAAGTTACGCTACGCTAAACTTACACCAGTAGAGGAAAGTAGAGGGGTAGAATAATCAGTCTTGCTACTTTCGAATTATTACCACTCAAAAATAAGGCAATAAGGTTATTGTTGCCACGATGAATCAGTTACTAAGGTTTTGTTTGAAAATAAAGTTTTTATCAATTACCTTATGTTGACAAATCTTAGTATACTGATGCCTTTGTTGTTATAACGAGAAATGAATATGTTCTTTTAAAGCGCTTTTGCTTCTTCAACCAGGTTTTCTATGGGTAGAATAATCAGTCTTGCTACTTTCGAATTATTACCACTCAAAAATAAGGCAATAAGGTTATTGTTGCCACGATGAATCAGTTACTAAGGTTTTGTTTGAAAATAAAGTTTTTATCAATTACCTTATGTTGACAAATCTTAGTATACTGATGCCTTTGTTGTTATAACGAGAAATGAATATGTTCTTTTAAAGCGCTTTTGCTTCTTCAACCAGGTTTTCTATCGCTGTAAGCCAATCGGTACGAAGTTTTCTGAAGTAAGATTTCACTATCTTACTATCCTTCTTTCCGTCCACGTGGTTAACGCGCGAAATAAACTCGTCTTTTGTGTTTATGGTCTTATCTACAAGATTATCAAGTTTTTCTTCTTCTATTTTTTTAAACAGGCTCATTACATACATTTCTGTAACCAACTCGGACGTTATATAATGAATCGTTTTTTTTAATTTTCTACGGCTTGCCATACTAATTATATTTTTTATGATTTTGAATAGAGAAATCTTATATTATCCGTTCTCTAAAAATTGTCGAGTGAGAAAGACAGCCCAAAAGCCACGTTTACATAAAACTTATTAATCGGAATAAATTGCGGATTGAATTTTTGCGATAAAAAGTCGGAAGCTATAAAAAAGTTGAATCCCAACGGAGACAGATTCATAGCCAAACCAAAACGGTTATAATCTTTATGCAAAAACTCACAAGTTCCAGAGAAAGTAAGCCAAGGCAATGCTTTTGCTGTCAGAGCCAATACCAGTTCGTTTGTATTGCGCGTAACAGGCGTGCTGTATGTTTGCCACAATAGCCCTACTAATATGTCGTGGTCGTCGCGGTTAAAAATACTATACTCAGCCGACAGGTTGAATGTAAACGGAGTTCTTTCCATAATATTTTTCGCATCCGAATCTTCTTTAAATTTAATCAGTTCCATCGCATCATCTGTCAGTTGTTCTATCTGCTGTTCGATACTGCTGCCTATTTCGGCAAACTCGATTTCATTAAATCCTGTAAAATTCACATTGCCAACAGCATGTCCTTTTTGTATAGAAGCGGCTTTCCAACTCATAAATCCAAGGTCATTAAAAGCCAGAGCCAATGTCAGATTCTTTATTGGTTTGTATGTCACTCCTAAATCAACAGCAAACCCATTGCCTGCAGGAGCAAAAGAATCGAAACCAAAATTTATATCATTCAAATTGAAATACCCTTCCTCATCTGTCGAAAATTTTACCATATTCGACATTACAGTAGCTTCTCCCTCTGTTTCTACTTCAAAACGGTCGTGATTCAACGTTACATCAAACCGGTTGTAATTAATACGCTCCGAAGCGATACCATACAGATACTTAACACTACCTCCTACCCTTATCTGCTCGTTAATATCGCGCGAATATCCGGCGGCAAATTGTAAATAGTTGGTTTGCTCTATTCCGAGATTCTTGATATTGAACGAATTGTATGAGTTTGACATACCGTTTTTCATCAACGCAAATAAATCTTTTGGCACCTGAACATTAAGGCGTTCTTTTAGTTTAACATCAAACGAAATAAAGTTCGTGCGCTTAATAAAAAAACCGAAAGATAGAATATCGAGGCTCAAACCCTGATTTACATATACTGACGAATCCAGCTTTTTCAGAAAATCGGCAGAACTCACACTCTCATGCATAAAAGTTACGTACTCCGAGCCATACGGATAAAGGTATGTGGACAATCCCGAATTGGAAGCCGCCATAACTTCGACTCCCCCAATTACAGGCAACGAGAAATATCCATATTCCGGTGCAAATGCGGCATTATGCGTATGCCGCTTACTCCACTCATTAAGAAAATAAGTGGAATGAAGGCTCTTCTGCGAATAAACGCTACCAAAAGAGATTATAATTGTTAGTGCTGATAAAATTGCTTTTTTCATAAATATCTTATGCTTTATAAAATTCAAAGACTAATAAACTAATTGATTCGAGTCCGAACCTCCAATTGTTAATCCCTCAGGAATACGTATTTTCAATTCAATCCGGATAGACTGGTCTTCTTTCAGAGGCATACCTGCAACAGTAGAGTTTTTCGATGCCTTGATAGTAAATTCCAAAGCATCAAGATAAGCCAGCGCGCCTTCTTCTGTTTCCTTCAATCCCAGATTAACTTTACTTTCTCTGGCTTTTCCATCAATGTCGCACGACTGTATTTTCATGTCGGCCGATAACGAAACGCCCTCCAGTAACCGTCCATTATCTTGAAGTGGACGTACACTAAGGTCTAAATCCAAAGGAATACTATTAGCAACTATAGCAATCACATCAATTTTCTTTGCCATTTTCAAGTAATCGGCCAGCCCCGCCTGCAAACCACCAATAGTATCGCAATACTGTATTCTGAAATCTTCGCCAAAATTCAACGGTACATTCACAGCATATCTGAATTCAATATCATTTTCCTGTATATTCAAGTCGACCTTATGATGGTCGCCAACAACTTGTGGGGTAACTTTAATCTCTATTTCGTCCGGCACAGTTTTCAGCAAATTCGGTAAGTTTGGAATTTCAATGGCTGTATATCCTGTTGATACGTGCTCACCATCTTTCGCAAGCCAAAATTTGCTCCAAGTGTGTTCGCCCAACTCCTCGGCTGCTTCAATTGTCAACGGAGTAGATATTTTACCGTTTTCGATTACGCTTCCATTACGCTTTGGCAACAGTTCCAAATTAACCTTTACGGGCAATCCCATTGTATTTCCCACTTCAAGCGTTATCACAGGGTCTATCACATCAAACACGTTTTGTCCGCTGGTAAGCATGTCGGGTAAGTCTGTTAGTTCCAGCTTTTCATTCACAGGGTCTATCTGAGGTTCTACTTTACCCTCGATGGTTCTGATTTTTATTTCACCGATATTCACTCCCGGCGTTATGGTTACGGTACCTACCTGCTCAGCATTCAGCGTAGTTGAGTTTACATAAGCCTTACCACCCAACAGCACTTTTTCATCATACTTGAACATACCGTCAGTAATTTCAATACCGTCAGCACCAAAGTCAAAACCTACCAAATAGATAGTTTTCCTATAGCCATCAGCAACTTTAAATCCGCCCTCAAATACAGCCTTATTCTCATCGTTCACATCACCTGTCCTAAACTTAAATTCGCTTGGGAATTGTATAAACGCATTATCAAAAAACACATCTTCTATCTCTGCGGGCAAACCTTCAACATCAATACTCAGTTCCAACGCCGCAGAACCTCCCAACCCAATAGAGTAAAGTTTTTTCACTTCCTCGGCAATGAACTCATTAATATTAATTTCTTCCTCATTCGTTGTTATAATATCAAAAGCTATGCTCTTGGTATCAATAACAGCATCCACTATTTCTAAGCCTACGGCTCTGAGTTCCAATTCAATCTTTTTTTCGCCAAAACCATTGATGGTATTAAATCTTGCGGTAGTTTCATCCAGCGTTAATCCCGTAACACGGTATTCCACACTTTCTTCTATCTCCACTTTACGGTCAACCACATCTCTGTTCAGCACTATTTCTTCTATCTCCAAGTCATGAGTATTAAACAAGTCGGCAATAGGCAACGTAAGGATATTGGTGTTCACATCCAAATAAGTTCCATAAGGTTTGAAAGAGAAAATCTCAGGCAATTCAATAACACATTCGCCTCCCGCCTTGAAAGTAAACGGAGCTATCGCAGGGTCGTTAATGATTAGCTGTAATTTTGCTCCAGGTGCCAGTTGCAACTTATGAATTTTTGCTACTTCTATAGGAAGGTCTTTTATTGTTTCTTTATAATCTTCCGCACCAATTTCATCTTGAATATCTTTTTCGTTGACAACAATTTCCAGATCGTCTATTTGCGGAGAGGCATTCAGCGAAATAGAAAAATTAACTTCCGACACTGAAGGCAGTTTCGCGGCATCAACATATCCTTGTGCTATTTGATAATGTATTCCGTATGGGATTGTACTATTATAGCTCAAACTTCCGGTTTGGGGATAACCCGACAAATCCACATAATCAATCTTGAACGACGCAACATACTCACCTGTACTAACATCCAAATCTGCATTTTTTATTACAAATGAATTAGTAGTTGCACCCTCAACTATTTGTGTGCCTACTCCTGTGTTTGAGCTAAGTATATATTCTTTAGGAAAATCAATATAAAAATCGACAATTTGGTCTTGCAGACGTTCATTACCGCCAGGAATAGCTCCTTCGTATAACAAACTATTAATTGTTGATTTATCAAACTTGACTGTTACAATGTTATTCTTAAGATATACTTTCTCTATTTTTTTCAGATCCTGAGTAAAATCAAAATTAAGATTAATATCGAAATCATTATCATCTATATAATTATAAGGCCCGAAAGGTATGGGAGCCGATGGCACAGGATCTGAATAATCAACGCCAAAAACATCCATCTTCGAGAATGTTTTTGACAGGCTCTCGTCAACATTAGGTACTGCAAAATCATTCAGATTGGTTTGCGGGATAGTAATAGGGTCGGACGACACCACAACAGGGTCAAACTCAATATCCTGAAAAACAATATCGGAAGCTTCAGTTACAATAGGGGTTATACTCACCGGGTCTAACGTAAAAGCAACAGCTTCGATAGCATCGATAGACGCATTGGATGTATCTTCCAGCCGAAGGGAATACGACCCGTCTTCTGATTTTTTCAGAATATCAGCCGCCTGTTCGTCCACGATAGAACCTAATGTGACAGGCTTGGTAGAACCTAACGGAATTGTCAGAGAATCGCCACCAATGGTCATCTCTGTATTTATGCCTTTTGACAGGTCATAATCTTTTTTCCTACAGTTTGTAAATTGAACTACAATTACCAATAGGGCAAGAAGATAGATTTTTTTTCTTACGATTAATAAACGCATGATATACAATTTTTTAAGAAGTTCGAAACTGAATCTTTTTCTATACGTGTGAAAATATATTTATTTCCCCAAATAAAATTTAAAGGTAAAACTTTTTTCGGGAAAAAAGATAGATTCAAAAGCAAAACTTTATTTTTTAACACTTACTCTATCTATCAGCACTTTAAGCTATTATTCAGGGATATATTAAGTAAAAAAAGTAAAGTTTGAAGCAACTATTATACAATATTCTGTATTTGGTTTACTTTTGCAAAAATAAAATATGTACATTTACGTTTTAGTAATCAAAGTAACTTAAAAAATGCCGTCTATTATTAGGAGCAACATATTTTCAGCCATTATTTTCACCTCTCTTCTCTGCATGGGTTTCCTTTCATCCTGCAATAAAGATGTTTTTTCTTCCGACCCGAGTCACTCACTATCCTTTTCTGTAGATACATTAAGTTTCGATACCGTTTTCACTACCATAGGCAGTGCTACAAAACGCGTCATGGTGTATAACAATAACAATAAAGCTCTGCGCATAAGCAATATAGGATTAAAGGAGAACACCTCATCCGTTTTTAAAATCAATGTAGACGGACACAACTCGCCCAACAACCGATTCAGCAACATTGAAATAAGTGCTAAAGACAGTATGTACATTTTTGTATCGGTAAAGGTAGACGAGCTTGGAATAAATTTACCTTTTTTTATCGAAGACGAACTGTTTTTTCAGCTTAATGGAAAGACACAAAACGTTGTGCTCGAAACCTATGGGCAAGATGTTATATTTTTAAAAGGAGTAGTTTTTGAAGAAGATGCAACGCTGACCGGCGAGAAGCCCTATGTAATACACGACAGCTTAATTGTAGCTCTGGAAAAGACATTGACCTTGGAAGCGGGCTGCCGCCTTTACTTCCATCAGAATGCGGCATTGCGCGTAAGCGGCAACCTGATAGCAGAAGGAACGAGAGAGAAGCCCATTGTGATGCGTGGTGACAGGTTCGACAATATAAACTTCGACAAACCTGTACCTTACAATACCGTTGCAGGACAATGGGATGGCATTTATTTAACCGGAGACAATACCAAACACAGCCTGAAGCACGTACATATAAACAGCGGATATGTGGGCATCTACATACGCAATAGCGAAGAAGAGACCATACCTGCACCCGAAAATATGCCGGAAATAGAAATTGTAAATTGCCGCATACATAACTCCCTGTTTTACGGACTGGCTATCGAAAATGCAAACGTGACAGTTGTAAACAGCGAAATATCAAATTCGGGAAGCTACCTTGTGTATATGAACGGTGGCACGCATACTTTCGTACACACTACTATCGCCAATTATTTCAACAAGGGAGAAAGTTCCGCTCAGTCAAAATTCAGAAATTCGGGCGAGCCGTCTTTCATGATTATGGGATTAGATAAGACTGCCCCTATGAAAACCACATTTCTGAATAGTGTAATTACGGGTAGTTTCGACAATGAATTGACCATAGCTACACGGTTTCCCGAACTGTACGACGGAATTTTTAAAAATTCGTACATACGAAAAAAAGAGCCACTTGAAACTCCCCAGTTCGACGAATCGATACAATGGTATAAGAAAGATGATATAGTATTTACCTCCATAGAGTTTGATATGGAAAAAGATAAGTATTACAATTTCACACCCGATTCCGTATCTCCGCTTCGCAATTTGGGCGACCCTCAAACACTTGACTTACCGGAATATAGCAAATACGACCTACGTTACGATATGAATGGGAACGACCGCAAGGAAAACGAAAAACCCGATGCAGGTGCATATCAATGGGTTCCCAAAAAAGAAGATTAACATTGGTTTCACGCATAGAAACATTATAGTATATAAAACTCCGGCAAATGAAACAGTTATTCCATAGCCAAATCTGCCATTTACTATTTAACGAAAAAGAATCGTAATAATAATTCTGTCCGAATATGAATGAATTAGAAACTCTATTCCAACAGCTCACTAACGAGAAATTATTGATAAAAGAAGAACTGTCGGCCTCCGGCTCCAACCGTAAGTATTTCCGGCTGGAAAGTAAAAATACGGCAGTTATAGGAGTTGAAGGTACTTCGGTCGAAGAGAACAGGTCTTTCATCGAAATATCAAAACATTTTTATAAACTGGGGTTACCTGTACCTGAGTTTCTTTTGCAAAGTTCCGACGGGCTATGTTATATTCAGGAGGATTTAGGCGACACATTGCTTTTTGACTATATTGCCGATGGACGAAAAACAGGATTATTTCATGAAAAAGAGAAGGAAATGCTCCGCAAAACCATGCGAAAACTTGCCAAAATACAAGTGCTTGGAGCAAAAGGGTTGGATTTTTCCCTTTGCTACCCACAGCCGGAGTTCAACGAACGCTCCATCCTTTGGGATTTGAATTATTTCAAATACTGTTTTCTGAAAGCTACCGGATTGGATTTTCAGGAAAATCGTCTGGAAGATGATTTTAAAAAGCTGTCGGACATTCTGTTATCCTCAAAAACAGATACTTTCATGTACCGCGATTTTCAGAGCCGCAACGTGATGATAAAAGACGAACAGCCTTATTTCATAGATTTTCAAGGGGGACGAAAAGGTCCTGTATATTATGACGTTGCCTCTTTCCTTTGGCAAGCCAAGGCGAAATACAGCCCCGAACTGCGCGACGAATTGTTAGAGGTTTATTTGGAATCTCTTAATAAGCTAATGCCTGTTGATAAAACATTCTTTTGCAGCCGGCTCAAACATTTCGTTCTTTTCCGTACGCTGCAAGTACTTGGGGCTTATGGATTCAGGGGGTATTTCGAGAAAAAGCCACATTTTTTGCAGAGCATACCTTTTGCTTTGGAAAACCTACGTGCAATACTCAGAGACAGCGATTTTGAATATTCATATCTGATCGACATTTTAAAGCAAATGACTGAGCTGAAACAGTTTCGCGAGGTGTCCTTACATAAGCCATTGGTAGTAAAGGTATATAGCTTCTCATACAAAAAAGGAATACCAAACGACGATTCGGGCAACGGCGGCGGTTTCGTATTCGATTGCCGTGCCGTAAACAATCCGGGAAAATACGAACGCTATACTCACCTTACAGGATTGGATGAGTCAGTTATCAAGTTTTTGGAAGAAGATGGCGAGATTACCAAGTTTTTGGAGAGTGCATACAGCCTTGTCGATGCCTCAGTAAAACGCTACAAAGACCGTGGGTTTACCAATCTGATGATAAGTTTCGGCTGTACCGGCGGACAACACCGCTCAGTATATTCTGCGCAAAAAATGGCTGAACACATTAATGAGAAATTCGGAGTAGAAGTACAACTTATCCACAGGGAACAGAATAAAGAAGAACTTTTTTGTTCCAGAAATTAGTGCTCCGCACGAGATTGCTTGCTCAAATAAGATATTCGTAAATCAAAGAATATGAAGTTAGAAGATTTGGAAATTTATAATTTATCAATGGATTTAAGTGATAAAATATGGGATATTGTCATGGCATGGGATTACTTTTCCAAGGATACTATTGGAAAACAATGGACTCGCTCTTCCGATTCTGTTAGTGCAAATATTGGCGAAGGTTTTGGTCGAAATTCCTATCGGGATGCACGAAGTTTTTATTACATTACCCGTGGCTCACTATACGAAAGTAAAACATGGCTTGAAAAAGCCAAACGGCGCAGTTTGATTTCATTTGAATTATATGACGATATACTTTCTACCCATAATACTTTAGGAATAAAGTTAAATCGTTTTATAAATGTCCAAACAAAATTAATAGAGAAAAAATAATCTATTTCTCTAAAAATCACATTAGAACTAACCTAATCTTATTTACTTTGCTTGCAAAAAATCTCACAAAGTAAATCTCATACATAGAATTAATCTCGCCCGAAGGGCAAATAACAGATACAGATGAAAGCAATGATATTTGCTGCCGGACTGGGCACGCGCCTTAAGCCGTTGACAGATTCTACTCCAAAAGCACTAATTCCGGTTGCAGGAAAGCCTCTTTTGGAGCATGTAATTTTAAAATTGAAGTCAGCCGGATTTGATGAAATCATTATAAACGTTCATCACTTCCCCGATATGATTATTGAATTTTTGAAGCAAAACAGAAACTTCGGCATACGCATTGAAATCTCGGACGAACGCGATATGCTGCTTGATACGGGGGGAGGAATACGCAAAGCTGCCCGGTTTTTTGATGATGGAAAACCTTTCCTCATTCACAACGTGGACATTTTATCAAATATCAATTTAAAGGATTTATATAATAATCATGTGTCGTCAGATTCATTGGCAACTTTGGTAGTGAGCAAACGGGACACTTTTCGCTATCTGCTGTTTGATGAAGAAAATCGGCTTAAGGCATGGACTAACGAAAAAACAGGCGAAGTAAAACCATCCTCAGTTAAAGATATATCGATGTATAACAAATTGGCTTTTTCCGGCATACAGGTACTCTCTCCTGCCGTTTTCGACCTGATGAAAAATTGCCCCGAAAAATTTCCGATTATGGATTTTTACCTTTCGAACGCAGAATCGCAAAAAATAAGCGGATACATCCCCTGTCATTACCAAATGCTGGATGTGGGCAAACTGGAGGTGTTAGATGCAGCCGACGAATTTGCACGAAGAAACACTTAAGTATTTTATAGTAAGTATTCGCCACAAATTAACTTATATTATTTAGCTCACATAGGGCAATACGAAAACACATAGAAACACAGTAGAAATTACATATAAGCCATATGTACCTATGTGGCAAAAAATAAAAACTAATTAAGACCATGTGCTTAACTTTATCTTTCCTTCACAAATCTCCTTTTTTACATATAAGTGTTTTTTTATACCTTTGTCATTTACTAAAAATGTAAATTTATGCAAATCAACGTTATGAAATCCGCTATGAAAAGCGGCCTTATATTAGGAGTACTATTCTCTATCAATTTTTTCCTTATGTCTGCAAACTTCATCCTTGGAGTAGGTTTAGTAATGGCTATAATTATTGTTGCAACATACCGCGTAACAATACAATTCAGGGATAAAGAGTGTGGTGGCTATATTAATTATGGAAGAGCCTTGTTATTTATCTTACTATCGTTTTTCTACGCTTCGCTTATTTCTGCTGTAATCAAACTTATATACCTTCAGTTTATCAATACAAATTTCCTTCCCAACCTTCATAATGAAGTCCTGCTTTTTTGGGAAAGTGCAAATATACCCATTGATGAAACACTTGAAGAAACCGCAAACAGCATATTCAAACCAGCATCATTTTCAATGTATCTTATTTGGATGAATATGTCGGGAGGAACCTTCATCGGATTGATTATGGCAGCATTTGTGAAAAAGGAAAAAAGTATTTTTGAAGAATAACACACCATTATGGATATATCTGTAATTATACCACTATATAACGAGGAGGAATCGCTTCCTATTCTTTTCGACTGGATAAAGCGGGTGATGCACGAAAATAATTTCACATACGAAGTTATCTTTGTCGACGATGGCAGCTTTGACAACTCATGGGGAGTAATTGAAACGCTAAAAGAGAAATTTCCTGATATTGTACGGGCGCTCAAATTCCGCCATAATTATGGAAAATCGCCTGCGCTGTACTGTGGATTTCAGGTAGCAAAAGGCGATGTAGTAATTACTATGGATGCCGACCTGCAAGACAGCCCCGACGAAATACCGGAACTATACTCCATGATTAAGAACGACGGGTACGATTTGGTATCGGGTTGGAAAAAGAAACGCCACGACTCTAAACTAACAAAAAACCTCCCCTCTAAACTTTACAACGCAACAGCACGTAAAGTAACAGGGCTGAAATTGCACGACATGAACTGTGGGTTAAAGTCGTATAAAAACGAGGTGGTAAAAAACATCGAAGTATATGGCGATATGCACCGTTACATACCCTATCTTGCCAAAAACGCAGGCTATACCAAAATCGGCGAAAAAGTAGTGGAACACCGCAAACGCCAGTACGGAAGCACCAAATTTGGCATGAACCGGTTTGTAAACGGCTATCTGGACTTAATGACAGCATGGTTTTTGGCCAAGTTCGGCAAAAAACCGATGCACCTTTTCGGACTAATCGGTAGCCTTATGTTCCTTATTGGTTTCGTAATGGTGGTAGTGGTAGGAGCAAACAAATTGATAGCCCTTTGGTCGCACGCCGCCGCCCCGTTGGTTACAAACAGTCCTTATTTCTACATCGCGTTGGTAGCTATGATTTTAGGCACGCAGCTTTTCCTTACCGGATTTGTAGCGGAAATCATCGCACGAAACTCTTCCGAACGGAACAAGTACCAGATTGAGAAAAAAATATAGTACATCAGCCTCATAGCAATAAAGCATGAAAGAATCGATTCTGCACTACGTTTGGCAACAAAAGTTATTTCCTACGGACAATTTGAAAACTACAGACGGCGAAGCTGTCGAAGTAATTGATGTAGGGCGTACAAATACAGATGCAGGGCCTGACTTCTTCAATGCTAAAATAAAAATAGGAGATACCGTTTGGGCCGGTAATGTAGAAATACACACCTGTTCATCCGACTGGGAAAAGCATAATCACAGTCAGAATGCTGCTTATGATTCGGTTATCCTGCATGTGGTAAAAACGGCCGACAAAGACACTTTCCGCTCTGATGGGTGTAAAATACCGCAAATGGAACTGACTATTCCTGACTATGTAGAGAAAAACCACCAAAATCTGATTGATGCGGTAAAATGGGTTGCATGTGCTGATAAAATTAATTCAGTACCATCTATCTTTATCCAAAGTTGGAAAAACGCACTGCTTACTGAGCGTTTGGAACAGAAAACGCTCACCATTCAGAATTTGCTTAGCGAAAACAATCAACACTGGGAAGAGAGTTTTTACATTGTATTGGCACACAATTTTGGATTTGGGAACAACGGACAAGCTTTCGAATTGTTATCAAAGTCTATCCCCCTGAACGTGCTTGCAAAACACAAAGACAATTTATTGCAGTTAGAAGCATTCCTTTTCGGACAGGCAGGCTTGCTGCCCGATGAACCGAAAGATGACTACGCCACAAGCCTGATAAAAGAATACGCTTTTCTCAGGTCGAAATATAATTTGAAAACAACTCTGACGGCGTCGCAATGGAAATTGTCACGTATCCGTCCCGTAAATTTTCCACACATACGTATAGCGCAGTTTGCAGCATTAATTCACACTTCAAGCAAACTGTTTTCCAAAATACTGGAAAAACCCGAAGTAGAGTACATCAAAACATTATTCGTAAGTGAGCCATCCGATTACTGGCAAACGCATTATACCTTTTCGGACGCACTAAGCCGTAAACAAACAAAAAAGTTGGGCGAACAAGCCATCAACGTTATATTAATCAATACCGTAGTTCCGTTTTTGTTTTATTACGCATCACAAAAAGGAAAACAGGAATTGAAAGAAAAAGCATTGGGGCTTTTGGAAGAAATTCCGGCCGAGCAAAATTCCATCGTAACAAACTGGGCGGATATCGGTATTAAAAGTAATTCGGCTTACGACTCGCAAGCCCTGATTCAACTGAAAAAACGATATTGCGACGATAAAAAATGTTTGCGTTGCCGGATAGGGCACAAAGTGCTTACGGTTAAATAAAAAACTTTTATCTTTTCTTAAAAGTACATCCATAATATGAAAAACAAAATAGATATTGGCCATTTCATTGTTATATTGCTAATTATGAGTTTCGTATACTCCTGTGCCAACAGGGGATCCGGACCTACCGGAGGCCCTAAAGACGAAACTCCTCCTAAAGTAACAAAATCGAATCCCGTAAATGGCTCTCTGAATTTTGCTAAAAAAGAAATTCAGGTTGAGTTTGACGAAAACATATCATTGGATAAACTGACTGAGAATGTGGTTATTTCTCCTCCTCAACAGAGAAACCCCGACATACGGGCGCAGGGAAAAAGGCTTATCGTGCGCTTTGATGAAGAACTGAAAGAAAATACTACTTACACTGTTAATTTCGGGAACGCGATAGTAGACCTGAACGAAAAAAATCCGTTGGAGAATTACCGTTTTGCTTTCTCTACAGGCAGCAAGATAGACACCTTAAGCATATCAGGCTTTTTGGTAAATGCCGAAGACCTGAATCCGGCTTCGGGAATCATTGTGGGTATATATGCCGAGCACGACGATTCCGTTTTCACAAAAAAACCTTTCCTGCGGATTGGAAAAACGGACGAGATGGGTTATTTCGTCATCGATAATATCAAAGAAGGCACATACCGCATCTTTGCACTGGGCGATAATAACCGTGATTATTATTTTCAGACCGGCGAAGGCCTTGCCATGTACGACTCCTTAATCACTCCCACATTCGAAATGGTGGAACACAGGGATACTATTTGGGCCGACTCACTCACTATCGACACAATACACATTCATCGTCATGCCCATTTCTACCCCAATGATATTGTATTACGGTATTTCAAAGAAAACAAGGTACGCCAATACTTTATTAAATCGGAACGCACCCAACCTGAGAAATTCACATTATACTTCAATACTACTTTAGCCGAACTGCCTAAAATAGAGCCATTAAACTTTGAATGGGAAGATAAGTATATCCTACAACGCAACAACACTTTAGACACGCTAAGCTACTGGCTCACCGACTCCATTACATGGAAAACGGACACCCTGAGAATGGCAATGACCTACTTCAAAACCGACTCCATATTCCAGTTGGAGCAAACCACCGATACTATTAACGTAGTAACAAGAAAAACAAACGCACGAGCAAGAACTACCAGAAAAAACAACGAAAAAGATAAAAAACAAGCTCTTTCATTCAAAACAAACATAAAACCCACTTTTGAAGTATACGACCCCATCATTATTCAGGTAAGCGAACCCCTGATTGATTACGATATTTCAAAAATAAAACTGAACGAAAAGGTTGACACCATTCTTAAACCGCTTGTGTACGAATGGCAACAAATAGATTCAACCAAAATGATTTTTTCGATGAGTTACAAGTGGGAGCCGGAAAAATCCTATACGCTTGAAATTGATTCGGCTGCTTTCACCAGCATTTACAATAAGTCGAATGATGAAAACAAAAGCCCTTTTAAGGTACGCTCGCTCGACGAATATTCCGAAATTAAAATAGTACTGACCGATTACGACTCACGTGCCGTTATCCAAATTCTGGATGCTAAAGACAAAGTTGTACGCACAAAAAATGCCGAAAGCGGAGGCACCTTGTTTCAACATCTGAAACCGACGGATTACTACGTCCGCATGTTTATTGACGAAAACGGAAACGGCAAATGGGACACAGGCGAATTCAGCACACGCCGTCAGCCCGAAGAAGTGTATTATTATCCGCATAAGCTGACCTTGAAAGCCAATTTTGAATTTACAGAAATATGGAATCACAAGGAAATGCCTTTACTGGAACAAAAACCTCTGGAAATACTTCAAGACGTATCCAAAAAGAAGAAATAATGAGGGCATTTAAAAAAACGGAATTCATCAAAAGAAAAGGATTCCGTTAAATATTTGTGCTTAAAAAATTAAGCCTCTATTTTTGTCCTTGCATTCTTCGAGCAAAAATGAAGAATGATTTAGTTAGCTACAAGTTATTAGCTACAAGCTATAAGTCTTGTCCTTTTATCTTTTTTAATACAATATGAATCTTTCTCAGCAAATAACACCTCAAAAAAATGCCTTTGCAAACGTTAAAATGTTTGTAAATAGCATTATTATGTTAGAGAGAGAGAGAGAGAGAGAG
>NZ_QVMH01000035.1:29771-36184 GCF_010501035.1 Paludibacter sp. 221 | reverse complement strand
GAAGAGAATTTTTGAGAGGGACTTTGAGACTGAGAAACAAAAGAACAATATCTGATAAAATATAGATTTTTAAATTTAATTCAGATACGATTGCCTTGAGGCTTTCCGAAAGCAATTTCGTACTGACGTTTTTTATTCGTACCTTTGCACCCCTAAATTTCTAATTCAATTCATTAAAAAAGTATGGCTCTTCAATGTGGTATTGTAGGATTGCCGAATGTAGGTAAATCCACTTTGTTCAACTGCTTGTCCAATGCAAAAGCACAAGCTGCAAACTTCCCTTTTTGTACTATCGAACCAAATGTAGGTGTAATTACCGTACCGGACGAACGACTGAACAAACTGGCCGAATTAATCAACCCAAACCGCATTGTACCCACTACAGTGGAAATAGTAGATATAGCAGGCCTTGTAAAGGGTGCAAGCAAGGGCGAAGGATTAGGCAACAAATTCTTGGCAAATATCCGCGAAACAGACGCTATCCTACACGTACTGCGTTGTTTCGAGAATGAAAACATTACACACGTCGACGGCAGTATAAACCCTGTGCGCGATAAAGAAATAATTGACACGGAGCTGCAACTGAAAGATTTGGAAACAGTAGAAAGCCGTATAAGCAAAGTTCAGAAGCAGGCGCAAACCGGAGGCGATAAGCAGGCTAAAGCCGTATACGATATTTTGGTGCAATACCGCGATGCCCTTTTGCAAGGAAAATCGGCTCGTACGGTAGAAATTGATAAGGAGCAGAAAAAACTGGTAAAAGACTTAGGATTACTTACCGATAAGCCTGTGATGTACGTATGCAACGTAGATGAGGCTTCGGCGGTAAACGGTAATGCCTACGTCGACGCAGTACGCGAAGCGGTAAAAGACGAAAACGCAGAGATACTGATTGTAGCTGCTGCTACCGAAGCCGATATTGCAGAACTCGAAACCTACGAAGAACGCCAGATGTTTCTGGAAGAAGTAGGATTGAAAGAGTCAGGAGTTGCCCGCCTGATAAAAGCGGCATACAAACTGCTCGACTTGCAGACATACATCACTGCAGGTGTGCAGGAAGTACGTGCATGGACTTTTGAAAGAGGCTGGAAGGCTCCCCAGTGTGCGGGTGTTATCCACACCGATTTTGAGAAAGGTTTTATCCGTGCCGAAGTAATCAAATACGACGATTTTATTTCATATGGTTCAGAAGCAGCCTGTAAGGAAGCAGGAAAAATGAGTGTGGAAGGCAAAGAATACATCGTGCAGGATGGCGACATCATGCATTTCAGATTCAATGTATAAGGGAAACCTGAATAAAAAAATTTGATTCGATATATAAAATAAGCCTGAGTTACTTCAGGCTTATTTTATATCGGGCTATTTCTTTTAAATCGGCTAACTGTTCTTTCTTATCTATATCCAAGATTAAGGGAAGTAGTTTACCTGTGCTCTTTCTTTCGAGAAAATCCTTTTTGATACCATCATTTACAGGCAATTCGAGAACTCCATCGCGGGTTTTCTCCGTAAAGAAAAAGCTGGTTTTAATAAAGCCGTCCCAAACGGATAACCAAAATACTGTTTTCTTTTTATGGACAACCTTACACAACCATGCTTTACCATCGTTATAGTATCTCCATTCAGTAGTCAATACCAGTTCGGCCGTTATGCTTAGCAAATCTTTGTAAACATCAAAAACGGCTGTGCCAAGAGCATCTTTCAACACATTGTCGGTTGGCTCTATTGTGGGTTCTCTTAGTAACTGCATTTTTTCAGACATAAGCACATACTATAAGTTTATGTTTTTCGCCACACAGGTTCAGTTAGTTTACACATAAGGACACATAGTTTACGGGTAATTTCTATTGTATTCTATGTTTTTTCGCTGCACAGCGGCTTTGTGCCGCTTGTCGGATGCGTTAAGACAAAGTAACTAATTACTTGTAGCTTCTTATTTATACTTCAACACAACGGGTTGCAATGCAGACGCCCAGCTATTCAGATAATCGAAAAACTGCTTCTCATCCTTTATATCGGAAAACTCCTCCCTTGCCCAAACAGCAGTTAAATAAAAACGTAAAATCTCTCTTTTATTGTATGTCATCAGTATAAGATTGTTTACTTTATCCGCAGTATGCTCTTTTACATACCCGGTAGGAACATACACGCCTAAACCTACAGTCTCTTTGCTGTACTTAACGGTATCGTTTTGCGGATAATCACTACCCCACGAACCAATCAGCCCTTTGTTATCCGAAAAAAGCGTGCCGTTAGCTATCTTCTGTACTCCGGTAGCAAGACACTCGATATTTTCCGATGCTGTAACCTCGGCTATCGCATCGCGGTGGCGTGCGTATTGAATATAGCGAACGGTCATATCTATTTTCTTTCCTTCATACTCCCAGCCTTCAACAATGCTTTCCGAAACCGTTCTAAGATTTCCTTGCGCTACAATTCGCTGAGTACGCCTCTCGAACTTATCAATATGGATAGCTTTCGTCCCATTCCAACCCTTTACCGTCCCCACTCCTGCCGAGCCCGAAACACGCAAAATATCATCGCCAAAACCTTGCTTCAACTGCTCGTCGGTGGGATACCAGCCTGTTTTGGCCAATTCCAATTGCTTTTTCTTTTTACCGTATATGTCTATTGTACTTTTGTTATCAAAATAGATACGGTAAGCCATCAATGCCGACTCGAAAGCCACTCCGTGATGATGCAGCTTGTTATACATATCATTTTGGGCAGACGAAGCAGAAGTTACATACTTCATCGTACCGTCCTTTTCCTTTAGTATAAGGTCGGCATATACCTCTTTAGGAAATGTTTTACGTTTCGATGGTTTTATTGTTTTTAATGTAACATTCCGTACTTCTCCCGGGGCGAAATCCATCAGGAAAACCAACTCGTCTACAATTCCGTCTCCATCCAAATCGTCGAGTTGGCTGCTTATTTCTTTCCCATCGGCAAATACTGCCAATTCACCACGCTTTTCTTTTTTTATTTTTTGTAACTCGTTCAGCACCACTACTACGGGAGCATCGCTAACAGCACTCTCATTCGGATTTTCAACAGTCAATTTTACACCGGCACAAAACGCTGCGGGGCAAATTAATATAAACGCAAAAAGGATAATTTTTTTCATAATAATATATTAGTTACAAGTCAATAGTTAGTAGTGTCGATTCTTTCTTGTCAGATTATCCGACAAGCGGCACAAAGCCACTGCACGGTAACGATGTATAGCGGCTTAAAGTCCGCTTTACACCTTAATTTTTTCCAACTTCCCCCCCAAAAATCAAAACAATAAATATACTGATTACATTGCAATTAAAAATGGCAAAACGCAAAGAATAACCCTATCCTTGCGTTTTGCACTTGCGAAACATCAAACTACATGCTAATAAACACTTATTTCAGTGCGATATTTTTATTTTCTCCTTTTTTGTTCAGGACCAATTTTTCTCCTTTCGAACTGACAACATTCTCAAACACAGCATTATCTACATTGCTAATACTTACCATATTTCCTTTCGAGCGGTCTATTTGTACATTTTTAAGAATTACTCCATCCGTATGGTTAATCACCGCGCCTTGTTTCGATTTGAATATCGAGTTTTCAATCACAATGTTCTTTACCTTCATTTCGGGTAAGCCATTGAAATACATGGCACGGTTTGAGCCATTCGAAACCACGTTTTTAATATAAATATCGCGGAAAGAAGGCGTTTCTACCGTAACAGGAGGAATCACACTACTACCATTATTACCCTGAGTGTTATCATCCTCTTCGCCCGGAGCTTTACCTCCATAAAACAGGTCGAACAAAAGTGGGTCGGTTGGTATATTAACCATATTGATGTCGGTAATATAGATATTCTCAACAACTCCTCCACGTCCGCGTGTGCTCTTAAAACGTAACCCTACATCGGTGCCGATAAACGAGCAGGAGCTTACCCAGATATTGCGTACATCGCCCGACATCTCGCTACCTACCACAAAACCTCCATGACCGTGATAAACCACACAGTTTTTTACAATCACGTTTTCGGTAGGCATATTACGGTTGCGGCCATCCTCGTTTTTACCCGATTTCATACAAATAGCATCATCGCCCACATCGAAATTGCAATTCACTATCAATGAGTTTTTGCACGACTCCAAATCAACGCCATCGCCATTTTGCGAATACCACGGATTGCGTACAGTCAGGTTGCTTAATACAACATTTTCCGACATCAACGGGTGAATATTCCAGCTTGGCGAATTTTCAAAAGTCACCCCATCAAGAAGAACGTTTTTACTCGATATGATATTGATAAGTACAGGACGTAAAAAATCGTGTATCGCAAGCCACTCTTCATCTGTTTGAGGGCCAACCGGCACATTCTGGTCTACACACATAGCATTTGCACGTTTCGAAGCCTCAGAAGGAAACCACATTTTGCCATCGTCGCTCAGCACGCCTCCGCTCTTTATCAAGTCCTTGAATTGTTTTTCAGTCATTTTATCGCGTTTGACAGGACGCCATGCGTCACCCGCCCCGTTGAACACACCTTGTCCGGTGATTGCTACGTTCTCCGCGTTGCGCACAGTAATTGGCGATTGCGCACGCTTAGTGTTCAGCCCTTCAAAAGAAGCATCTACAATAGGGTACAAGTTATAGTCGGGGCTAAATACGATTAAAGAGTTTACTTCGGCATGCAGGTTTACATTGCTTTTCAGCGTTATAGGGCCTGTAAGCCACGTACCTTCGGGTATTACAACCCTTCCACCACCTTTTTCCGCCACATGGTCTATCGCTTCTTGTATTGCTTCGGTATTGAGGGCTTGCCCGTCTGCTACCGCCCCAAATTTAACAATACTCACTTCGTAATTGTTAAAAACAGGGAGCTGAACCTGCGGCATATCGAATGGTATATCTGTATAATAAGCATTTAACTCGTCCTGAGTAATGGGTTGGTATTGATTTTTAACTATCTGAGAACAACCGACCAACGAAAGCAAGCCGGAAAGCAAGATTACTTTTTTTAAGTTTCCGATTTTTTTAAGTAATATCATGATAAAATATATTTTGCTGCCTAAAACAATGGTAATTTTTCAAGAAACAAAAATATATTCCACACTTAATCTCGTTGTGTATTTTTTGACGCAAAAGAAGTGCTTTTTTGACGCTTCAACCTATTTCTTGTTAAAACAACCCGATCAAAACCAACTAAAATATATTGATTTAGTATTTATTTCCTTTCGTAGCCGAAGCTAACTATCCCGCCTCAGCTGGTGAGCGTAAAGAAATTCAGCGTAACGTAGCGTTAAACAGGATTTGCTGTTTGACGAGCGAAGCGAGGAGTTTCAAAGCCTGTNGCTTCCTTTTTCAGCTATAGGAAAAAGGAAGAGCCTGTCCGGCTCGAGGACAAAGAATAAAGGAATGAGAATATCAAGAACTCTCCCTAAATCCCGCTCTTGACCTCTATCCCCCTGCGGGGACTTTCTCCTTTAGGAGAAAGAAAATGGAAGAGAATTTTTGAGAGGGACTTTGAAGTAGTGCAACAATTAAATAGCATTTGATAAAATACATATTTAAAATATGATTTTGATACGGCTACCTTAATTTGCACTTGTATCGTCGCTATATGTTGTTTTTTATGTATTTTTGTTGAGCAGTACTTAAGAGAAAACAACTAATTCTGAACAGATATGATAAACAAAGAAGATGTGTTTCCGGTAGGGAAAATAAACAAACCGCACGGTATAAACGGCGAAATGTCTTTCACCTTCACCACAGATGTGTTTGACACGGAAAATGCAGAGTTCTTTATATTCGAGATGGATGGTATTTTAGTGCCATTTTATATAGATAGTTACCGCTTTAAGACTGACACCACCGCCCTGCTCAAACTGCAAGACGTAGATAGCGAAGAGCAGGCACGTGAGTTTAACGGGCAAACGGTTTACCTGCCCATGTCCTTTCGCGAAAAGGTAGAAGAAGACGAATTGACAATGGAGTATTTCGTCGGGTTCGGTATAATGGACGAAAAAGGAAATGAATTAGGACGTATTACAGCCATCGACGACTCGACCGAGAATGTTCTTTTTGTATTAAACAGTGATTCGGAAGAGCTTTTAATACCCGCAAACGATGATTTTATCGAAGAGATAGACCACAACAAAAAAACAATCAAAATGAATATCCCCGAAGGGTTACTGGATTTATAAACCTATAAGTTGCAAAAAAAAGAAAAATACAACATTTTTAGTGCCGAACGCATTATAAATAACACAACGGATTGAACCACCTTTGCTGCACACAATTTTACACTGAAAAAACAAAATATTATTCTTTTATTAGAGATTATATTCAATAAAAAATTACAGTTGCAATTACCAGTGCTTTATATCGGTTGATATATTAAAATTCAAATATATGCACTCCG
>NZ_QVMH01000035.1:0-29748 GCF_010501035.1 Paludibacter sp. 221 | reverse complement strand
GCGTACCTACGGCACGCCGGATTATCGAGTAACTGCATATTACCAAGCTTTGCTCCCTACGGGAGCTTTTAATGCTGTTATGATTTATAAATCAGCTTTACAATAAACTATTGAATATAAACTCTATTCAAGAAAATTCAAATGAAAAATTCCGGACAGCGCGAAAAAACCTTAGTCAAAGTCTCGTGGGTTAGCACCATCGGCAACGGGATATTATCTGCGGCAAAAATAGCAGTTGGGGGTATATCAGGCAGTTTGGCTGTTATCGGAGATGGTATCGATTCGGCTACAGATGTCATTATCTCCATTGTAATGATTATCACAGCCAAAATAATGAACCGCCCTCCCAACCGGAAGTACGTATATGGCTATGAAAAAGCCGAAGGCATTGCCACCAAGATACTTTCGCTCGTTATATTCTACGCAGGAGCGCAAATGCTCATATCATCCGCAAAAAGGATATTCTCTCCCGAAAGCTCTGAAATGCCCGAAATGCTGGCAATCTACGTCACCCTCTTTTCCATAATAGGCAAATTGATTTTAGCACTTTATCAGTACAAGCAAAGTAAAAAAATCAACAGTTCCATGCTGAGGGCAAATGCCGTAAATATGCGCAACGATGTGATTATATCAGTTGGGGTGTTAGTGGGGCTTCTGTTCACTTTCATTTTCAAATTACCCATTCTCGACTCGATAACAGGATTGATTATAAGTGTTTTTATAATAAAGTCGGCTTTCAATATCTTTATGGATTCCAACGTAGAGTTGATGGACGGTGTAAAGGACGAAACCGTGTACGACAAAATTTTCGAAGCTATCGACAAAGTACCCGGAGCAAGCAATCCGCACCGTGTACGCTCGCACCAGATAGGCAATTTGTACATGATAGTTCTTGATATAGAAGCAGATGGCAACATCACCCTCAACGAAGCGCACAGCATTGCCGAATCAGCCGAAAAAAGCATCAGGGAATCAATCGAAAATATTTACGACATCGTAGTGCATGTAGAGCCGAAAGGGACACATCTGCCCGAAGAGAGATTTGGCATAACCCGCGAAACCAAATAAAAAACCCAAGTCACAAAAAACCTCTTTCCGGAGATTTATTTAAAAAAGCTGATTTTTAACAGAAAAACAATACCTTTGCATCTTCATTTTAAGTAAAATACGCTTGTTTTCCGTCAGGTACAACTACGAACATAGATAGCCTTCGGCAAAAGTCAAACAAGAGTATATCAAGAGCAAAAATAAACATGAAAAAAATTTTATTCGGGTTATTACTTTTTGTTTCCATATCGGTTTTTGCACAAGAGGAAGCATTCCGTCAAGGTAAGTTATCGCCTTTCACAGCACACTTCATATCATCGGCAAACAGTTCGGACCAAGATACTCTTAAAGAAAGAAAACTACAAAAACGCTTTGCCGTAAAAAAAAGCAATGGACAAGATAAGCACGTAAGCGTTTACATTGAACTGAATCAAGGCATATCGCCCGATATACTAACTACATACGGTGTAAAAATAAACTCCGTACATACGGATATTAACATCGTTACAGCTCAGATTCCGGCCGGAATGCTGGAAACCGTGTCCCTATTGCCCGAAGTAAAGCGCATAGAGATAGGAATCCCCGTAAGAAAAAAGATGGATAAGGCACGCATAGCGGCAAATGTAGATAAGGTACAAGCAGGAACGGGCATAACTTCTTTTTTTGATGGTAGCGGAGTAGTGGTAGGAGTGGTAGACGGAGGGTTCGACTATACCCATCGGAATTTTTATGATATAGCAGGCAATGAATTACGCATAAAGAGAGTATGGGATCAGAATGCAAGTACCGGAACATCTCCTCAGGGATACGATTATGGCACGGAATATAAAACATCTTCTGCCATTTTAGCGGCAAATTATGACGACCAAAAAGAAACACACGGGACGCACGTTGCCGGAATAGCTGCGGGTGCCGATATGAGTAACGAAAACCCGTACTACGGAATTGCCACCGCTGCCGACCTTGTCTTTGTAAGCAACGATATGAGCGACCAAACCAACGTAACAATAACCGACGGGATAAAATACATTTACGACTACGCCGAGGCGGTGGGCAAACCCTGTGTTGTAAACTTAAGTCTGGGCACTCACGTAGGGCCTCACGATGGAACTTCGTTTTTCGACAGAACCAGCGACGACATGCAGGGGAAAGGACGCTTGCTTGTAGGCTCGGTAGGCAACGAAGGTAAAGACCAATTGCATGTTTCCAAAACATTTACTCCTACCGATAATTCTTTAAATACATTTTTCTACTTCAACTATAGTTATGACAGATATGGCTGGGCCGATATATGGGGCGAAGCCAACAAAGATTATACTGTACAAGTAGTGGTTTACAAAAATTCATCAGAAAAAGAGCTGCTCTTTACTTCCGACGTTATAAATGCCTTACAAACAAATGAAAAAACATATACCCTGAATACAGCCGAACACGGGGCACAAGGTATAGTAGAGATATACTCGGAAAAAAACAAAGTGAACAATAAAGCAAATGCACTTGTAGTGGTGGAACTCACCGACTTGAAATCAAACCATTATGTAGGGTTAAAGATTAGCGCACCGGATGGCACTGTACATGCTTGGGCCGACGATTATTGGTCGTACTTCAAAGGCAGGAACGTAGATGGCTGGGTAGATGGCAACTCGTCTTACTCCGCAGGCGAAATAGGAGGAACAGGCAAAAGAATTATCTCCGTAGGCGCATATGCATCAAAAGAATCTATAATAAACACAGCAGGCACTACTACAACATTGCAAGAACAGACATTAAACGAAATTGCAGATTTTTCGAGCAAAGGCCCAACTGTCGACGGTAGAATAAAGCCGGATATTACCGCACCGGGCTCAATACTTGTATCGTCTTTCTCCGGAGCATCGGCGACACTCAATGATTACCGCTTTCAGACAGTAAGCGAGAATGTAGTTGGCGACAAAAAATATCATTACGGAGCCATGCAGGGAACATCCATGTCGGCTCCTTATGTTACAGGAGTTTTAGCCATGTGGTTGCAGGCAAAAAACGATTTGACTCCCGAAGATGTAAGAAGTATTTTATCAAGTGCATCCATATCGGACAGCTATACCGGAACCATACCGACAGAAGGAAACACCACGTGGGGGTATGGAAAATTAGATGCGTGGCAAGGAGTAAAAGAATGTCTTAACATGAACATCATTACCGATTCGATAGAGGTACATGGTGATATATTTTGCATGCCCAGCATAGATGATATGAAGGCAAGAAGAATACCACTACGCTTTCTCAACCAAGAAGCCAAAAATATAAAAATGCACGTTTATAATATGAATGGGCAGAGAGTTTTCAGCAAAAGCTTTCAGAACGGAACCACATATACATCGGTTGACCTGTCGAAATTAGGAGGTGGGGTTTACATTATCAAGTTCGAGGGCGATAATCTGAAAGCTAAAAACCAGCGTTTTATTTTGCCCTGATAAAAAAACTAAGTTTTGAAACGGATAGGGCTACTCTCGGACACTCACGGAATACTCGACGAACGGGTATTCAAATACTTTGACACATGCGACGAGGTATGGCATGCGGGCGACTGGGGCTCGCTGGAGGTGGTAAACCGCTTGCGCCAGTTTAAACCGCTACGAGGCGTGTGGGGCAATATCGATAGTTACGAAATACGCAGTATATTTCCGCAGCATAACCGTTTCATGTGCGAAGATGTAAAAGTATGGATAACCCACATAGGGGGCTATCCGGGCAAGTACGACCCCTCTGTACGCCCTGATATATTCCGCAATCCGCCCAACCTGTTCATATCAGGACACTCCCATATACTCAAAGTAAAGTACGATAAAACTCTTGGCCTACTGCACATGAATCCCGGTGCTGCGGGCAAATATGGTTTCCATCAAGTCCAAACCCTGTTGAGGTTCGAAGTTGATGGAGATAAAATACAAGAGCTGGAAGTAATTGAGTTGAAAGCCAAACAACCCGAATAATGGTTACAAGTTACAAGTCTCATCCTCTGAAACTTAATAACAACATTTTTGTCAGAACACTTCAAAACAGCGTCTAAGTATCACAACCACTTTTTCCGTTTAAAGTAAACGAGAACAAACGCAACCGACAGCAGCATAGCTCCTATCGAGAATGCGTACCCCCATTGCCAGTTCAGTTCGGGCATTACTTTGAAATTCATTCCGTAAATGGAAGCAATGAGCGTGGGAGGCATAAAAATAACCGATACCACCGTAAAGATTTTGATAATTTTACTTTGCTGTAAATTAACCAAACCGAGGAATGTATCCTGTAGATAATCCAGCCTGTCGAACCCGAAACGGGTATATTCGAAAAGCGAGTTAATGTCTTTAATAATCATGCTGAGGCGGGGTTGCAGGTCTTTGTGAAAAAAATTCCCTTTCAGCATATTAGATACTACACGCTGCTTATCCATAATGTTCTGACGGATAATCATCACCTTTTCCTGCAGGTCCTTTATCTCAATCAGTATATCTTCGCCCAGCGGTTTATCCTCGCTTGTAGTGCTCATCGACTTACTCAATAAGGTAATCTGGTCGGTAATATCTTCGATAATGTCCGCGTCGTACTCCACCCGGGTTTCGAGCAACGACACAAGCACATGCTGCCCCGTAGGAAAATTCTTGGTATTTGCGTATAATTTTTTGATAGTTTCGTTGAACGATTTCAACTCCTCGTCGCGCACCGACACCAGTATATCATTCTTCAGAATAAACGAAACAGGCTCAAGCGTATAATTATCCAACAGGAAGTTAGAGTTTGCCACAAGGCTGTCGTCCGTTTGGATGTAGCGCGAACTCATCTCGATTTCTTCAATCTCTTCGTCTTCCTGAATATAAATTTTAAGGAATTGCTCCAGCTCATTCTCTACTTCTTCCGACACATCATTCAGGTCAATCCAGATAACGTCCTTTAAATCTACCTTTTTCAGCAGCCCTATGCTTCTTGAGATTCGCAGTCTACCATCTTCGTGGTAAAATATTCTTAGTTCCGACATGATAATTTTCCTCCTTCTTTACTTTACCGGCACCGGAAAACTAACTGTCCAAACGTGCCGAAGGTTAATTGTTTTGTTGAGCTTTTTCCACCATGTTCGTTAATCTGACAAATGCGTGTACGTCCAGTTGTTCAGGGCGCTTATCGAAAAGCACATCATCGTACATCAAATTGCCTTTTTCTACTAATGGCTTCAATGAATTACGTAAGGTCTTACGTCGCTGGTTGAAGGCTGTTTTCACCACCGTTTTGAAGAGTTTCTCGTCGCAATCGAGATGTTGCACTTCATTACGGGTAAGGCGAACAACAGCCGAGCGGACCTTAGGCGGAGGGTCGAAAACGTGTTCGGATACCGTGAATAGATAGTCGATAGTATAAAAAGCCTGTAGCAGCACGCTCAATATCCCGTATGCCTTTTTTCCGGCTGGCGAGGCTATGCGCTCGGCCACTTCTTTCTGAAACATGCCCGATAATGCAGGTATTTTATCTTTATAGTCGAGCAGTTTGAAAAGTATCTGGCTCGAAATGTTATAAGGAAAATTGCCGATAATATAAAAATTACCCGGAAAAATTTCGTTCAAATCAAGTTTCAGAAAATCGGCCTCAATCACCTTTAGCTGAGGATAATGCGAATGAAGATACCCGACCGATTCGGTATCGAGCTCTACGGCTGTTAGATTTACTTGTGGATTTTGAAGCAGAAATTGTGTGAGTACGCCCATGCCGGGACCAATTTCGAGCACATCAGTCTTACCGCTGAGAGGTAAACTCCCGGCGATACGTTGGGCTATTTCCATATCCTTTAGGAAATGCTGTCCCAAGTATTTTTTCGCTCTTACTTCGGTCATATTTCTGGTGGTCGTCGGGCATGATGAATTTATACTTCGATAATTTTAATAAACAGCAAAAATGTTTAGCTTTTATTCGTAAAAATAAATTGTATCTTTGCAGAATTGCGTTTAGCAAGAACGCAGTTTCCGAGTACAAAAGTAGTTATATTTGTTGGAATGCGAAAACTTTTTACGAAAATAGGAGAATGGCTCCGGAAAGTAATTGATTTTTTTTATCCTCCTTTTCGCCGCTTGATGTCTCCTCAGTTGTTTCGTTATGCTGCGTGTGGCGGGGCTAATATGGCATTCGACTGGGTACTGTATTTCGTTGTTTTCCATTTCGTATTGTGCAAGCAAATGCTCGACCTCGGTTTCGTCACGCTGAGTTCACACATAGCCTCGCTTGTTATCGTTTTTCCTATAACAACTTTATCAGGGTTTTTGTTACAAAAGTATGTCACATTTTCGGCTTCGGAGCTAAGGGGGCGTGTACAGTTGTTCCGTTATTTTTTAGTTGTTTCCACCAACCTTGTATTAAACTACTTAGGATTGAAACTGCTGGTAGATGTATTGCACGTTTTCCCTACCCCGTCCAAAATGATTATTACAATTATAACCGTAATATTAAGTTACGTTTTTCAAAATAAATTTACATTCAAAATTCAGAAAGAAAGCCACTAAAGACACGGATTTAATTATTAATTATCAATGTTTAATTATTACTCCCCTACGTTCGGCGTAGCGTCCCGCTACTGCCGCTGATAGAAGCAAAGCTCCGGCTTTGCAAAAGGTATTGACAGATGTCGGGGCGAAAAATCTTTCGCCCGATAAAGAAAAGCGAACAAAAGAAGCACAAAGAACGTGAATGAACAGCAATACCTCCTTCCCCTCGTTTGTAACGAGGGGTTAAATGGGGATTACGTTTTAAACGTAAAACAACAATCCTCTCCCCCAAATGGCGCAAGTTTAACGTAGTGTAACTTGTGCCGAAAACAAATGCAGTTTAAAACTGCAAAAAAACATAGTCACAAGTCACAGACTTGCGCCAAATATGGATAAGAAATAAGAATTCAGAAATCGGAAATCAGAATGAGGAAAAAGGTGAACATAATTTATCCGTAAAGCGGACTTTAAGCCGCTATACGGAAATAATAATTAAACATTAATAACTAATAATTAATGTCCCCGTGTCTTGGTGTCTCCGTGTTTAAAATAATAATTAACTCCGTGTCTCTATCTGTAATCTAACCGAACCTATGTATAGTGAAGCAATAAATTGATTCTACAAACCGGATGTCGAAAAAGAACATATATACTATCATAAAATGGGTATTTGTAGTGGCAGCCCTCGCCTACCTCGCCTACAAACTGATATCGTTCGACCAATACGACGAGTTTATCGTACAATGGCGGCAAACTCCGCCTACGCGATTCTGGTGGCTGGCAGCAGTTTTTCTGCTTTTACCGCTCAACTGGGCGTTGGAAGCCCTCAAATGGAAAGTGATAGTTGCCAACATCGAAAAAATAAGTTTCAAAACGGCAATCAAAAGTGTATTGGCTGGGATTACAACGGGTTTTTTCACCCCCAACCGCATTGGCGACTTGGTGGGAAGGGTGCTTTTTCTGGAATCGCACAATTACAAGCCGGGAGTTACATTATCGCTTCTGAACAGCCTGACCCAAAACCTTACTATTATTTTTTGCGGTATTCCGGCGTGCATTTTGTTTTTTTCAGCCCATACCAATGCCTTCCCCAACGTATGGCTTTATATAACACTGTGCGTTTTCTTATTAATAATACTGGCTGTTTTCTACTTTTATCTCCCGCGCATAAGTGTGAAATCGGGCAATACGCGTTTTGGTGCAAAGATTAAAGACTTTACCGACTGTCTTTCGGGTTATTCTACTATCAGCCTGCTAAAAGTCATTCTGATTTCCTTCGTCCGGTATGTGGTTTTCTCTACCCAGTTTTATTTCATGCTATCGTTTTTCGACGTACAGCTTACTCCTTGGCAGGCTCTACTGGCTATCCCTACAAATTACCTGTTCGTAACCTTCACCCCTTCCTTTGCCTTTTCCGAAGCCGTTATCAGGGCTTCATACGCCGTGTTTATCATCGGATTTTTTTCGGGGCAAACGGTGAATATTGCCCTTGCCGGCGTTGCTATTTGGTTTGTAAACTGGGTAATTCCGCTTCTCTCCGGCTCGGTTATTTTGTTGCAATCGAAGTACAAACCCTCGAAGCAAGCACAGCAAGACTGACCAATAAGCTCAAGTGTACAGTTAGATATTGTTTTGAATTTTCCACAAAGAAATTATTACAGTTCTGAATATGTCTTTTCCCTAAAAAATTACCAAAATTTATCTTGCGAGTAAAATTTAAACAAGCTCTAAGCGTAATAATAAAAAAAGCACTACATTTGTAATCTACGAACTAAACACTTATATATATATTTGCTGTATGAAGAAACATAATTTTAACGCGGGACCATGCGTACTGCCAAAGTCAGCAATCGAATCGGCTATTGCTGCTATCAAAAATTTCGACGAAACAGGTATCGGTATTTTAGAAATTTCCCACCGCACACCGGGCTGGGAGCGTATTATGGCTGAAACCGAACAACTTTGGAAAGATTTGCTAAACATCCCCGAAGGGTATAAAGTGCTTTTCCTCGGAGGCGGTGCAAGTACCCAGTTTTGTTATGTTCCTTTCAACCTTATGAATAAAAAAGCTGCTTACCTGCAAACAGGCGTATGGGCGAAAAAAGCTGCCAAAGAAGCAAAAATGTTTGGAGATGTGGAGATAGTTGCAAGCTCGGAAGACAAAAACTACAGTTACATACCTAAAAACTATACTATCCCTACAGATGCGGATTATTTCCACATAACAACCAACAATACCATTTACGGAACAGAGATACATACGGATATAGACAGCCCGGTAAACCTTGTGGCCGATATGTCGTCCGACATTATGAGCCGTCCGGTAGACGTTTCGAAATACGCTATGATATATGGCGGCGCACAAAAAAACGTAGGCCCTGCCGGAGTTACCTTTGTTATTATCCGCGAAGATATTTTAGGCAAGGTAGGACGCCAGATTCCTACTATTATCGACTACCGTACACACATCAAAGAAAGCTCAATGTTCAACACACCTCCTGTATTCCCAATCTTCGTGATGCACGAAACACTGAAATGGGTAAAAGAACTGGGTGGACTGGAAGCAATGCACAAAATCAACAAAGAAAAAGCAGAATTGCTTTACGGCGAAATAGACCGCAACAAAATGTTTGTTGGGACAGCAGCAAAAGAAGACCGCTCGCTGATGAACGTATGTTTCGTAATGGCAGAAGGATACCAAGACAAAGAAGCCGATTTCATGGCATTTGCCAAAGAGCGTGGCATGGTAGGAATAAAAGGTCACCGCTCGGTAGGAGGTTTCCGCGCATCTATCTACAACGCATGCCCAATGGAAAGCGTACAAGCATTGGTAGACTGCATGAAAGAATTTGAAAATAATTTTTAATTATTAGTTATTAATTATTAATGAGTAGAAATCGGGAAAATACTATTGAAAAGAAAAGTTTTGATTTCGCTCTAAGAGTAATTAATTTACACAAACATCTTTACAACGAGAAAAGAGAGTTCTGTATTTCGAAACAAATTCTCAGATCAGGAACTTCTATCGGAGCAAATATTGCAGAAGGAAAATATGCGGAATCTGCTTTAGATTTCATTCATAAATTAGCAATTGCACAAAAAGAAACATCTGAAACTCTTTATTGGATAGAATTATTATATGCTGCTGATTATATTTCGGAAAAAGAATATGAATCTTTACTTTTCGACTGTACAGAGATTATTAAGTTGTTAACAACAATAATAAAAACAAAGAAATCGGCATTAAAACAAAATGCCAATAATAATTAAACATTGATAATTAATAATTATTTTCTTATGAAAGTACTGATTGCAACAGATAAACCATTTGCCAAAGTGGCGGTAGATGGTATAAGGAAAGAAATAGAAGCAGCCGGATTTGAGTTGGCTCTGCTCGAAAAATATACCGAAAAGCAACAACTGCTTGATGCTGTAGCCGATGTTGACGCTATTATCATACGTAGCGATATAATTGACGCGGAAGTAATAAAAGCAGCTAAAAACCTGAAAATAGTAGTGCGTGCGGGAGCAGGATACGACAACGTAGACCTGGAAGCAGCGACTAAAGCTGGCGTTTGCGTAATGAACACACCGGGACAAAACTCGAACGCTGTGGCGGAACTTGTTTTCGGGCTTTTAGTATATGCTATCCGCAATTTCTACAACGGCACATCGGGCACCGAGCTTAAAGGCAAAAAACTGGGTATCCACGCCTATGGAAATGTAGGACGCAATGTAGCCCGTATTGCCAAAGGTTTTGGAATGGATATTTACGCTTTCGACGCCTATGCACCTGCTTCGGTAATGGAAAACGACGGAGTAGTAGCATTAGGTTCTGAAAAAGAATTATATTTTACCTGCGACATCATTTCATTGCACATCCCTGCAACGGCCGAAACAAAAGGTTCTATTAATTACGAACTTTTGTCGAACATGCCTAAAGGGGCAGTACTGGTAAATACGGCACGCAAAGAGGTAATAAACGAAGCCGAGATGGTAAAATTCATGGAATCCCGTCCCGATTTCAAATACGTAACCGATATACTGCCGGGCAACCATGCCGAAATGCAGGAAAAATTTGCTGCCCGTTATTTCTCAACTCCGAAAAAAATGGGAGCACAAACTGCCGAAGCAAATATCAATGCAGGTATAGCTGCTGCTCAGCAAATAGTAGGATTCATACTGAACGGAGACGAAAAATTCAGAGTAAATTAATCGTCACTTCCTTCACAAAAACACTAACAAATAAGGTGTCCCCAACAAGGACACCTTTTTTCGATCCACCGCATCAAAACATTATTCGTTTTTTGCCATGAGTTTAGTATATTCGGTTAAGTTGGCAAGCACCTTTTCGCTCAGTCGGTCGAATGCCCTAAAATCCCTCAACTTCTTACGGTGAGCCAAAGAATTTCCGTATTATTTTACGTACTAAAAAATAAAAATCTCTGTAATCAATTGAATTACAGAGATTTTTTGTTGTCCCACCAGGATTCGAACCTAGACTGACTGAACCAAAACCAGGAGTGCTACCATTACACCATGGGACAATACCAATATGTTGCTTTCTCTCAAAAGCGGGGCAAAGATACGATAGTTTTTTATTTTGCCCAAATTTTTCCTGAAAAATCTTCTAAAAATATTACTCTGCAATCAGAAGGAAATAGTTTTTCTTCCCTTTCTGAGCCAATAAATATTTGTTGTTCAATAGATTTTCCGTAGTTATTATCATATCCTGGTCAGCAAGTTTTTCTTTATTCAAACTTACACCACCAGCCTGTACCATTTTTCGCATTTCACCTTTCGATGGGAAAACAGCAGCTTTATCTGTTAATAGTTCGATTGCTTTTATTCCTCCGCCCAACTCGTCTTTCGAAATGTAGAACTGAGGAACGCCTTCGAATACACTCAAAAGAGTTTCTTCGTCCAAGCGTTTCAGGGCTTGCGCTGTTGAGTTACCAAATAAGATTTCAGATGCTTCAACCGCTGCTTCATAGTCCTCGATAGAGTGTACCATAACAGTAACTTCTTTCGCCAAGCGTTTTTGCAGAATACGCAGATGCGGAGCCGCCGCATGTCCGGCCACCAAGTCGTTTATTTCATCACGTTCAATCGCTGTGAATATTTTTATATATTTCTCGGCATCAGCATCACTTACATTGAGCCAAAACTGATAAAACTTATAAGGTGAAGTATAACGGCGGTCTAACCAAACATTCCCGCTTTCAGTCTTTCCAAATTTACCGCCATCGGCTTTAGTTATAAGGGGACAAACCAACCCGAAAGCGTCGTTTTCACCCGTTTTACGACGAATCATATCCGTGCCGGTAGTAATATTGCCCCATTGGTCGGAACCGCCCATCTGGAGCTTACAATTCTTGTTTTGATATAAATAAAGATAATCGTAACCTTGCAACAACTGGTATGAAAACTCAGTGAACGACATTCCCTCTGTCGACTCACTGCTCAGGCGTTTTTTTACAGAGTCTTTAGACATCATGTAGTTTACCGTGATGTGTTTACCAATATCGCGGATAAAATTGAGGAAAGAATAATCTTTCATCCAGTCGTAATTATTCACCAGCTCGGCAGCATTTAGCGCGTCGCTGTCAAAGTCCAGAAACTTTGCCAACTGTTTTTTAATACATTCCTGATTGTGGCGCAACGTAGCTTCATCAAGCAGATTGCGCTCGGCCGATTTCAATGACGGGTCGCCAATCATTCCGGTTGCACCTCCAACCAAAGCGATGGGCTTATGTCCGGAACGTTGAAAATGTTTTAGCATCATAACGCTAACCAAATGGCCGATGTGGAGCGAGTCGGCCGTAGGGTCGATACCCACATACGCAGTTGTCATTTCTTTTGCTAATTGTTCTTCAGTACCCGGCATGATGGAATGAATCATTCCGCGCCATTGTAGTTCTTCTACAAAATTCATCGATGCAATTAATTTATTTTTAAAGATTAAGAATTATTTATATCGGCGCAAAGATACGACTTTTTATATCAATACAAATCATTGCTGCCCCGTATTATCAAATCAATTCTTCAATACTATTTTCTGAATTTTCTCCTGATTATTTCCATCCGTCATCTTCAGCAGGTAAATTCCATCGGGCAAATAATGCAAATTGATTTCTTTATTTGCTAACTCTGTCTGCCCATTCAATATTAAATTCCCGGTAATACTATAAACAACTAAGGTTTTTACTCTCTCTGACAAATAAAGCGTTTTAGAAGCACTATATGCCCAAACGGTGTCAAAACTTATTGTTTCATCTGAATTTCCCGGAGAAGAACTATTAGAAACTCCTTTTGTACCATTGTTCGCAAACACAATAACTTCGTCAGCCCCATCATATTTACGCCCTACAGTACGTCCTTCCCCTTCCGAGTAAAGTTTGTCTCCCTCGTCTGCGTCCACAATAAACTCGTCAAGCATAGTACCATTAAAGTCGAAAATACGCAGTGTCAGGTCTTTTCTCGCCGATATTCCCCAGGTAAATGTCAGTCCTTCGGTATCAAGCGAATCCTGCTCCCACACCCGAAATCCCTTTGCATCAATAACAGTCCCTTCGGGTATAAACCAGTTATTTACCGAACCTTTTTCATTTATTTTCTGTACGTAGAAGTTAGATATATCCACGGGGGCATCCTCGGCGTTGTATATTTCAAGCCATTTTTCCTGCATCTCGCCGGCAGCATTATATCTATTGCCGTTTATTTCATTTATAAAGATTTTTTTCGGATTCGCCGTAGGCTCCTGCTTCGTACCATTGTTGTTGCTTGCATTTTTTGTACCGCCGTTTGTGAAAATCACCAATTTATCTGCCCCATCAGTTTCACGTCCTACAGTACGGAAAAATCCCTCCGAATAAAGGTCGGATTTCACTTCAAAATAATCAATTTTCTTTTGGTTTTTATCATAAAGTTCAAACGCCACATCCTTTTTAGCTGATATTCCCCAGGTAAAAGTAGAGCCATCGGTATTGTCCTTATCGCGCTGCCAGCTTAGGAAACCTCTTGCAGAGATTACCGTACCTGCCGGAATCTGCCATTCATTATACAGCCCCGCCTCGTCAATTTTCAGAATAACATATTTAGATATATCCACAGCCTCATCAGCCGAATTGTAGATTTCGAGCCATTTTTCGTTACCACTGATTTCGTTAATATAAATGCCGGAATAAGTTGCAAAAAGAAATGGGAAACAGGATATGAAGCATAAAAATGCCTTAAGGAGAAAATTTGTTTTCATGAAGTAAATAGAGTTTTTCGAAATAAATAACAGTAAATAAGATAAAAAACGTTCCCAAAAATAAGCAGAATAATCCGATTTTCACGATTGTATAAATATTTATTTTTCATCTAATTCGGTTAAAATCAGAAAAAAACGTACAAACATGGTTGAAATATCAAAATAATTGATTTATCTTTGCACGCTCGTTTAATTATATAAATAAATATCATGTATTTAGATTCTGAAAAAAAGAAAGAAATCTTCGGTCAATACGGAAAGTCTAACACTGATACTGGCTCACCTGAAGCTCAGATAGCATTGTTTTCGTACCGTATCAACCATTTGACTGAACACTTGAAGTCAAACAAAAAAGATTATAGTACAGAACGCGCTCTTGTAATGTTGGTAGGTAAACGCCGTCGTTTGCTCGATTATCTGAAAGCAAAAGACATCATGCGCTACAGGGCAATCATCAAAGAGTTAGGCATCAGAAAGTAAAAAATCTTTCAAAAACTCATTTAAAAGGCGTTCCAAACTAAGATTGGAATGCCTTTTGTACTTTATTAATTTACGTTTTTTGAAAAAAAGACAACTATATTTTTACAAGTTAAATTCAACCATTTTTTTTAAGCATATACAATAATCTATTAAATTTACAGCTTGTTATCCTGAAAGGGCACATGTTATGAAAACACTCTATACCATCGGTATTTATATTTATGGAGCTTTGACTGCATTAGCAGCAGTATTCAACAAAAAAGCACGTAAATTATTCTTCGGACAAAGAAAAGCGCTTTCTGTTTTAAAACAAAAAGCAAGCCCAAACAAGCAGTACATTTGGATTCATGCCGCATCGTTAGGCGAATTTGAGCAGGGACGCCCTGTGATAGAAGCCATCAAGGCCGAAAATCCCGAAAAATCCATATTGCTTACATTCTATTCACCGTCAGGGTACGAAGTGAAAAAAGACTACAAAGGCGCGGATATTGTTTCGTACTTGCCTCTGGATACCCCAAGGGCTACCCGTAATTTTTTGAATACGGTAAACATTTCGCAAGCCATTTTTATCAAGTACGATTTCTGGCCTAATTTCTTATTCGCATTAAGAAAAGCCGGAATACCCACATACATTGTATCAGCTATTTTCCGCCCCGGCCAAGCCTTTTTTAAGACGTATGGCAAATGGTATTTAAACCTGCTGAAAACATTCAACCATATTTTTGTACAGAACAACACCTCTGCCGAACTATTGAAAGAATACGGCATCACACAAGTGACGGTAACAGGCGATACCCGTTTCGACAGGGTAGCCGCACAGGCTAAACTGGCAAAAGAATTTCCATTGATAGAACAGTTTATCGATGGCAAGCCCGTAATAGTGGCCGGAAGCACATGGCAAAAAGACGAGGCATTGCTTACCTGCTATCTGAACAAGCATAAGGACGTAAAATTAATACTTGTGCCACACGAGGTGTATAAAGCCCATTTGTACGATATTTTCAAAATGCTGAAAGGAGACTACATCCGCTACTCCGAAGCTACCACCACCAGTATCAAAACATCAAATTGCCTTGTGCTGGACACTGTAGGGATGCTATCTTCGGTTTACCGATATGCCACGGTAGCTTACATAGGCGGAGGATTTGGCGCAGGCATACACAACATACTCGAAGCAGCAGTATATAGCGTGCCTGTAGTGTTTGGCCCAAATTATCAGAAATTTAGAGAAGCAAAGCAACTGATAAAGCTCGGAGGAGGATTTTCTATCTGCAATTACAGCGAACTGGAATCGACACTCAGCGCTTTACTAAAAAACAATAAAACAGCCGGAAAAATAGCCGGAGACTATGTCCGCAACAATACAGGTGCTACCCGTGAAATAATAAAGCACATGGAGTAAATAAGAGAAAAGGGAAAGGAGAAAGTGTAAAGTACTTATTTTTCCGTAAAGCGGACTTTAAGCCACTATACGGTAAAAACGGAATAAAAAACTATGTATCCCTATGTGAAACCTAACTGAACCTATGTATCACAAGTTACTTCGCCCTACGGGCGGTTACAAGTTACAAGAAAGTAGTGAGTAACAAAGACAAATTGTGTTTTTGAGGTCGCCTCGTTGATAATTAATAATTGAACATTAATAACTGAAATAGTGCGATATAAGAAAATAGCCGTAAAGATAGGAAGCAACGTCATTACCCGTGCCGATGGAACTTTAGATGTTACACGCATGTCGGCTCTGGTAGACCAAATAGCCCTGTTGCATAAATCAGGGGTTACAGTCGTGATGATTTCGTCAGGAGCAGTAGCCTCGGGAAGAAGCATAGTGAATGTAAGCAAAAAGATGGATGTGGTAGACCAGCGGCAACTCTTTTCATCCGTTGGGCAAGCTAAGCTAATTAATCTTTATTACGACCTGTTTCGCGAACATGGTATCGTGGTAGGTCAGATATTGACCACAAAAGAGAACTTTTCGAGCCGCCGCCATTACCTCAATCAACGCAACTGCATGCGCGTAATGCTCGAAAACAAAGTTATCCCTATCGTAAACGAGAACGATGCCGTATCAGTATCGGAGCTCATGTTTACCGACAATGACGAACTATCAGGACTAATAGCCTCCATGATGGATATGGAAGCGTTAATTATACTAAGCAATATAGACGGCATTTTCAACGGCTCCCCCTCCGACCCCCAATCAAAAGTTATCCGCGAAATAAAAAAAGGAGAAGACGTTTCGGACTTTATCCAATCAAGCAAATCATCGTTCGGGCGTGGCGGCATGCAAACCAAAACCACTATCGCCCGAAAAATTGCCGACGAAGGGATAGACGTATACATTGCCAACGGAAAAACAGAAAACATTCTGCCCGACTTGCTGAACAAGAAAAAAGATATGGTTTCGACCCATTTCATTGCATCGAAAGACAGCGTATCAAGCGTGAAAAAATGGATAGCACACAGCGAAGGCTTTGCCAAAGGCGAAATATATATTAATGACAACGCGTCGAAAGCCCTTGCGGGCGAAAAAGCCGTAAGCCTGCTTCCGGTAGGGGTAATAAAAATAGCAGGAGAATTTGAAAAAGACGACATTGTAAAAATTCTGGACGAAAAAGGCGCTTTGCTTGGAGTAGGCAAAACACAATACGACAGCAACAAAGCAAATGAGATAATAGGAAAGAAAAATCAGAAACCCCTTGTACATTGCGATTATCTTTATTTAGAATAATTTTTTTTTGTAGAAATTAGTTTGAATTATTTCAGACACATAGAAACACAGTAGAAACACATTTTCTATGTGAAGCCTAACTGAACCTATGTGACCAAAACAGATACTAATCGATGTGGCTTACTTCAGAACCAATTAATACATATCTTATGTGGAAGCAAAAAGCACTGGCAGCGTCCCGTTCGCTGAACCTGATAGATGATGCTACGATAAACAAGGTTTTATCGGCCATAGCCGACCAAACGGTAGCAAAAGCGGATACAATCCTTGCCGAAAATGCTAAGGACTTAGCCGCAATGGAAAAGTCGAACCCCATGTGCGACAGGCTACTGCTGACTAAAGAACGTCTCGAAGGGATTGCTGCTGACATACGCCACGTTGCACAGCTCCCCTCCCCATTAGGCAAAACGCTACAGGAAACCACACGCCCCAACGGTATGAGGATATCAAAAATAAGCGTCCCTTTCGGGGTAGTCGGCGTAGTGTACGAAGCACGTCCCAATGTAACTTTCGATGTTTTCTCGCTTTGTTTCAAATCGGGAAATGCCTGTGTGCTAAAAGGAGGTACAGACGCACATAATTCCAACATGGCGATAGTAGAACTAATTCAGTCTGTGTTAGAAAAATCCGGTTTGGATAAAAACATAATCACACTTCTGCCCGCCGGACGCGAAGCCACACAGGAATTGATGAACGCGGTAGGTTATGTCGATGTTATTATCCCTCGCGGGGGAAAAGGGCTTATAGAATATGTAAGGGACAACTCGCGTATTCCGGTTATCGAAACAGGAGCAGGAATCTGCCATACCTATTTCGACGAATACGGCGATTGCGATAAAGCCGAAAAGATTGTGTTCAATGCAAAAACCCGCCGTGTGAGTGTCTGTAATGCACTCGACTGTCTGATTATCCACGAGAAGCAATTACCAAAGCTCCCCGAATTGTGCAAACGTCTGGCAGATAAAAACGTAACCATATATGCCGACGTAAAATCGTTTACTTTCCTTAACGGAAATTATCCGAAAAACCTATTGCAAAAAGCTACAGACGAAAGCTACGGGACAGAGTTTCTCGATTACAAATTAGCAATTAAAACCGTATCTTCTATCAATGAAGCTATCCGGCATATCTCAACCTACAGCTCCAAGCACAGCGAATGTATAGTAAGCGAAAAACCGGGAAACATAGCCCTTTTCGATAAAATGGTAGACGCAGCCTGTGTATATACCAATGTTTCCACAGCATTTACCGATGGCGGTCAATTTGGGTTCGGGGCAGAGATAGGAATCAGCACCCAAAAACTACATGCACGCGGCCCAATGGCATTAGCCGAATTATGCTCCTACAAATGGATAATAAAGGGCGACGGACAAACAAGGGAATAAAAATGACATGTAGCGGCTTGGAGTGCCGCTTTACAGCTAAGTCTCTAATCATACGGTAAGCGTCTATATCCTAATGTGACAAAAGGTCTACATCTATTTGAAAACAGCACGGATGTAAACATCTGGTAATCAATGAATTATATGTTTTTTGTAAATTACTGCTTATCAAGACATAAGCTATCTCAAGAATTGAAAATTATACATAATCAACCCCCTCTGCTGGCGCGGACTTGCAGTCCGTGTCTTGCCCCCATATTTGGCGCAAGTCTGCGACTTGTGCCTATTATTTTTGCAGTTTAAAACTGCATCTATTTTCGGCACAAGTTACACTACGCTAAACTTGCGCCAGTAATGGGCCCAATGGCATTAGCCAAATTATGCTCCTACAAATGGATAATAAAGGGCGACGGACAAACAAGGGAGTAATTATTTAAAAAAAATGGGATTTCCCTCTGCTGGCGCAGACTTGTAGTCCGTGTCTTGCTCGTAAGAGTAATCTTTTGAATAACTGCTTTGGTATCCCATATTTGGCGCAAGTCGGTGACTTGTGCCTATCTGTTCTTGCAGTTTAAAACTGCATCTATTTTCGGCACAAGTTACGCTACGCTAAACTTGCGCCGGTGATGGCAAATATTTAACGGAAAGTATCTTTCCACACAAACAAGTCTGCGCCGGCAGTTTTAAAAAATTCAGGATTTTAGCTCTCAAAATAACACTAATCTCTTAAAATTCAAACATTTTTGATGCTTTTTTTGCGTATTCCGAAATAAATCATTTCCTTTGCCGATGAATTATGTATATGAATTTTTGGTTTCGTAAACTTTTCTATTTCTTCTGCTTAAAAAGAGAACAGTTTTGTTTATAACCCGCTCTTCATTATACTGTTCTTATTTTTTAATTTATTATCATTTTTATTCTATGAACATTTACGTAGGTAACCTGAGCTATAACGTTCGGGAAAACGACCTCCAAGGGGTTATGGAAGAGTACGGATCAGTTGACTCTTGCAAAATTATTAAAGATCGCGAAACAGGACGTTCAAAAGGTTTTGCTTTTGTAGAAATGTCAGACGACACTGCTGCAGCTAAAGCTATCGAAGAACTGAACGGTGCTGAATTCGACGGCCGCACCATGGTGGTTAAAGAAGCACGCCCAAGAAATTAAAATTTATTTTTATTTTTAGGAGAGAGCTTCTGCTGTTTTAATAACGGCAGAAGCTTTTTGTTTTAATTAAAAACACACCGTCTTACAAATCAGATAGCAATAAAATAACTATATTTGTACCTTATAGTTGTTGAATTGTAACACTTAACAAAAAACACGAACCACATGAAAACAAACTACCTGATTTTAGGATTATTCGTGCTATTAATTTCATCCTGTGCCGGTAAAACAGAAAAAAAATTACAAGCTGTTGATATAAAATCTCTCGAAGAAAATGCTGTATCGTTGTTTTCCGACAATTGGTTTGTAGTAACTGCCGGCAATGAAACTAATTACAATCAGATGACAATAAGCTGGGGAGCTTTGGGCGAAATATGGGGAAACCCTTCCGCCACAATCTATATCCGCAGTACACGCCATACGTTTCCTTACTTGAACCGTGAAAAACACTTCACCCTGTGTGCATTCGACGAGGAATACCGCGACAAGGTGCTTTTTATCGGCAGTAACTCAGGACGTGATATAAATAAGATAGAAGCTACCGGATTGACCCCGAAAGTAACCGAACTTGGCAATATATACTACGATGAAGCACGTTTGGTTATCGAGTGTGAGAAAGTGTATTTCAATGACATCAACCCAACAAACATAGCCGACCCCGAAGCAATGAAAATGTACGAAAACGAAACAGCCATGCACCGCATGTTTATCGGAAAAATTGTAAATGTGTGGGAGAAAAAATAAGAAGCAATGAAAACGTATACTAATGTAAAAGACCTTGGAAACCTGCAAAACGCAGTAAAAGAGGCATTGGAAGTTAAAAACAACCGTTATGGATACAAACATCTGGGTGAAAACAAAACCCTGTTGATGGTATTCTTCAATTCGAGTTTACGTACCCGCCTGAGTACACAAAAAGCAGGTATGAACCTCGGCATGAACACTATGGTGCTTGATATTAATCAAGGGGCATGGCAACTGGAGACTGAACGTGGCGTAATAATGGATGGGGATAAGCCGGAGCATATATTGGAGGCAATACCCGTGATGGGTTCGTACTGCGACCTGATTGGCATCCGTTCGTTTGCGCAGCTTAACGATAAAACCTTTGACTATAACGAAACTATTATCAATCAGTTTATACAATATTCAGGCAAACCTATTTTCAGTATGGAAGCCGCTACAGGTCATCCGCTGCAAGCCTTTGCCGACCTGATAACAATAGAAGAGTATAAAAAAACAGCACGCCCGAAGGTAGTGCTGACATGGGCGCCACACCCACGGGCATTACCGCAAGCCGTGCCCAACTCATTTGCCGATTTTATGAACGAAGCAGATGTAGATTTCGTCATTACGCATCCCGAAGGATACGAACTGGACGAAAAATTTGTTCGTGGAGCAAAGGTTGAGTACAATCAGATGAAGGCGTTTGAAAATGCCGATTTTGTATATGCAAAAAACTGGTCGGCTTACCAAGACCCCAACTATGGCAAAATACTGAGCACCGACCGTAGCTGGACTGTAAGCGACCGCCAAATGGCTGTTACAAACAATGCTTACTTCATGCATTGCCTGCCTGTACGCCGCAATATGATTGTGACAGACGACGTGATTGAAAGTCCGCAGTCGATAGTCATACCCGAAGCAGCAAACCGTGAAATATCGGCACAGGTAGTTATTAAAAGGATGCTGGAAGCTATTTAGTGACTAGCGATGAGTGACTAGCTACTAGTAATGGACTGGTAAATTGAAATTGCAAAACGTAGAAAAATGCTCGTAAAGACTTATAAGCTCATTAAAAACAAAAAACTAATAACTAGTAACTATTAGCTAGTAACTAGTCACTAATAGGCATGGAAAAAATGATAAAAACACATAAAGACTTACTTGTATGGCAAAAAAGTATTGATTTTGTTGTTGCAATCTATGCAATAACCGAATCTTTTCCCAAATCGGAAGTATTTGCTTTAACAAATCAAATTCGCCGTTGTGCTACGTCAATTCCGGCTAACATTGCCGAAGGTTCTGCAAGAAAAGGCAATAAGGAATTTATTCAGTTTCTGCATATTGCCTTAGGCTCCGGAACTGAATTAGATACATACTTAATCATTGCTGAGAAATTAAGATACATCAATAAAGAAACATTCGACGAGCTAAATACAAAACTAGAAGAAATTACAAAAATGCTCGTTGGACTTATAAGCTCATTAAAAAGAATAAACAACTAATAACTAGTAGCTAGTCACTATTAACTAGTCACTTAATATGGAAAAACTTACACTTATAAAGGTAGGAGGAAAAATAGTAGAAGAGCCGGAAAGCCTGCAACAGCTTCTCTCCGACTTCTCAAAAATAAAGGGGCACAAAGTCCTTGTACATGGCGGAGGACGCTCGGCAACAGCCATTGCCGCTAAACTCGGCATCGAAAGCCGGATGGTAAACGGACGCCGCGTAACCGATGCTGAAATGCTGAAAGTAGTAACCATGGTTTACGGAGGTTTGGTAAACAAACAAATTGTAGCCGGACTACAGACATTGGATGTGAATGCGCTGGGGCTTACCGGAGCGGATATGAACTACATGCGCTCAGAGAAACGTCCCGTTAAAGATGTTGACTACGGCTTTGTAGGAGATGTAAAAGAAGTAAACGCCGGTTTGCTTGCCGACTTGATAAGCAAGGGCGTAGTACCTGTACTGGCACCCCTTACACACGACAGAAAAGGCAATCTCCTCAATACAAATGCCGATACCATTGCAGGCGAAGCGGCTAAAGCGTTGGCAAAGCATTTTGAAGTCACGCTGATGTTCTGTTTCGAGAAAAAAGGCGTGTTGATGAACGAAAACGACGATGACAGCGTTATCTCCGAATTAAGACCGGAATCGTTCAACGAATATGTAGAAAAAGGAATTATCCAGGGCGGTATGATTCCTAAGCTGGAAAACTCTTTCGAAGCATTGCAGGCAGGTGTAAAACAGGTGGTGATAACCCGTGCCGACCAGATAGGTAAAAACAACGGGACAAAGATTGTTTTATAAACCGTGAATATACTTTATTCTCAATTATCAGAGAATAAGAGCAACCGCATCAAAATATGTAGAATTGCTACTTTATTCTTTCGTAGCCGGAGCTAATCTTTCCGCCTCAGCTGGTGAGCGTTAAAAAATTCAGCGTAACGCAGCACTTTTCCCCTCTCCTTAAGGAGAGGGGGTAGGGGGTGAGGTTGGAAAAAGTAAAAGCCTGTCCGGCTTGAGGGCATAAGAATAAAAATGAGAATACGGTAACTCTCCCTAAATCCCTCTCTCAAAGAGAGGAACTTTGAGAGCGAGAAACGAAAGAGCAGTATCGGATGAATTTGGGGATTAGAATGTAATTTTTAAGGGGTTGCCCTATCAGAGAATAAGACTTGTAACTCATAACTAAATACTTGTAACTAATTATGTTTCAAGAACAAGCAAACGAAGCTATAGAACTACTACAGAAACTGATTTCAATACCCTCAATAAGCAGGGAGGAAAAAGAACTGGCAGACTTTCTCGAACGCTACATCGAGGAGAGAGGGTATATTGCTTCGCGCAAAGGGAATAATATATGGGTTATTGGCCCCGGATTTGACACTTCGCGCCCTACGTTGCTGCTTAATTCCCATATCGACACTGTAAAACCTGTCGCTGGCTGGACTTACGACCCTTTCAAACCAGTAGTCGAAGGCGATAAACTATATGGTTTAGGGAGCAACGACGCCGGAGCAAGCCTTGTAAGCCTTCTGCATACATTCTTTTATTTAGCAGAGCGAAATCAACCTTACAACCTTATTTTTGCCGCCTCGGCCGAAGAAGAGGTATCGGGAGAGAACGGCATGCGTACGCTTATACACGAACTCCCAAAAATTGATTTTGCTATTGTAGGCGAACCCACAGGCATGCAGCTTGCCGTTGCCGAAAAGGGCTTGATGGTGCTGGACTGCTACGTATATGGAAAAGCCGGACACGCCGCCCGCAACGAGGGCGAAAACGCAATTTACAAGGCAATACCCGATATAGAATGGTTTAAGAACTACGAGTTTCCTAAAAAGTCGGATTTGCTTGGGGCTGTAAAGATGTCGGTAACTATCATCAATGCCGGAACACAGCACAACGTAATACCCGATGTATGCTCATTTGTGGTCGATATCCGAAGCAATGAACTATATTCCAATGAAGAATTACAGCGGGAAATAGACGAAAAAACAAAGTGCGAAATCAAACCGCGTTCCACCCGCTTGAACTCTACTCAAACACCGCTAAACCACCCCATCGTTTTACGTGGAAAAGAACTTGGACTATCGCAGTTTGGTTCTCCTACGCTATCCGACCAATCGCTGATGAATTTCGCCAGTGTAAAGATAGGACCGGGAGATTCGGCACGCTCACACACTGCGAATGAATTTATTTTTCTTGAAAACATATATCATTCGCTTGAAATTTATATTGATTTATTAGATGGCTTGAAGATTTAAAAGCAAATACTAAAAACAGATTATGCGGTTTTATGCCCTTATTTTAGGAACAATACTGTTATTAATTGGCAGATATATTGAGCTACGAAGTAAAGCAAGGCAAAAATCTCTGGATTTTATCAAATTTAAATCGGAGCATACTGAAAATTGGAACGAAATCCTCCGGCAATTAATAATTGAAAAAGATTATCGGGCGATAGAAGAAATGATAGATAAAAAAACGAATGTTTTTCTGTTGGAAAAAGGAGATGCGAAAACAAAATTCCATCCATTAAACAACAATCAACAGAGATAAAAAACATATAAAAGCCCAAATGAAAGGATGCCTAAAAAATCCCTTCCTTCTTATTCGTGTTGGCAAATTCCCAGCCTACAATAGCCATCTTGTGGGCAACTCCCCAACGATATTGCCCCAATTCGCCTGTAGAGAGCACAACCCGATGGCAAGGAATGAATAAACAGATAGGATTATCGCCTACAGCCGTACCCACAGCACGTACTGCTTTAGAGTTTTGTATCTGGTTGGAAATACCCTCGTAACTAACCACCTCGCCCATAGGAATCTGAAGCAATGCTTCCCACACTCCCAGCTGAAAATCGGTACCTTTCAGGTGCAAAGTTATTACATCTATGTGTTGTACATTCTTTTGCAGCACCCTCATAGCACGATACTGGTGTTCATCACCAATACGGCAATATAACGCGTTGGGAAAAACAGAGCGGAGATTGTTTATACAAACGGTATCATCATCTACAAACTCCATACGGCAGATGCCTTTAGGGGTGGAAGCGATGAAAATCCTGCCAAATATGCTATTATAAAAATCGTAAAAAACCTGTAAATTCTCACCCCCGTTTTCATATTCATCCGGGGTCATCCTGTCTATCTTAATAAAATGACAAGGTTGATTCCTGTCTGCAAAACTATCTTCGAAAATCACATCTTCGCTCTCCCCTTCTGCCATCGAGAAATGATTGACTTTCAACTTCTTTTTTATATTATTCGGATGCAAGTACCGGATAAACTCGTCGGGGGTAGCATCAGACCAGTTGAAAAACATACGATAAAAATCCATACGGCTTAAATCCACATGACCCGCAACCTCATCCCAACTAAGTTCATCCTTCATGTTTCTATTAACGTAAAGAAGTGCATCAGTAATCCGCTGAAAATTGGAATCATATTTCATAATTCACGAAGTATAAATTTATATTTGCAAATATAAGAAAATGAATAATCTTCGTTTAACGAATAAGCGGATTTTTATTAAGATTATGAGTTTTTTTAGATTTAAAGCATTTAATATTTCACATCTGCTAGTTAACAAGCCTGTTTCTCATCCGCCAAATATTTAAGGGGTTACCTAAATTTTACTTGCAAGATAAATTTTGGTGATTTTTCAGGGAAATATTGATATGCACTCCGTTAGGAGTGGAAGTTTGGTAAAACACCATCTTCAGATATGGCGAGCGTGCCGTAGGTACGCAACTTTCTCTCTGAGTGTCGCGTACCTACGGCACGCCGGATAATTGAGTAACCCGCACATTACCAAACTTTGCTCCCTACAGGAGCCTTCAATGCGATGATAATTTATAAATCAGCCTTATAACGAACTATTGAATATAAACTCTATTTTCAAAAACTGTAATAGTTTTTTTGTAGAACATTTAAACAACCTTTAAATATCCATGTCCATATCCATATCACTTTCGGTCGACTGATTGTTATTTCGTTTAGCATTGCGGTTTGGCTGCATGTTTCCAAAATTGTAAGTGAGGGTAACACCAAAACTGCGCCCGTGCCAATACGATTCGGAATATTTTTCGAAGCCTGCACCCGAAGTTTGCGATTTTCTCCGTCTCGAATCCAATAAATCCCTGACATTGAGGCTCACATTCAGGTTGCGGTTGAAAAAAGACTTACGAAGCCCTAAGTCAATAGCATAATTGGCTTCTTGTGTTCCCTGAGCAATTACCCGAGGAGAACTGTAATTTGCCGAAACCTGCCCGGTAAAGGTAGGCGAAAACATAAAATTAGCCATAACACGCGCATTCCACGAGAAGCCTTCCTGCTCCCGTATGCTTTCTGTTATATTATTGTACGGATTAATATATGTTGCTGAATCAATCTTACTATAATATAAATTGACCGAAGAGGTTAAATTCAGTATCCGGAACAACCTGTTTTTAGCTACCAGCTCGAGCCCTGCCGATTTGGACTGCGATATATTCATAAAAGTCGATTCCATATTCTCCTCGGTGCGGTAACTGATACGCTGCACTACATCGTCGGTAAAGCGGTAATAAGCCGAAGCCGAAAAAGAGTGATTGTCCCATGATTTCAGATAATTCAACTCAAAAGCGGAAGAAAATTCCGGACTTAGAGCCACGTTCCCAAACGACACATTGGTTGAGTCCGAGTAATCTTTAAAAGGGTTTATCTGCCATCCGCGCGGACGGTTTACCCGGCGGGTATAATTCAACTGCACTTCGTCACGGTCGGTAATACTATATCCCAAATAAGCACTGGGAAACAGTTCAAAATAAGACTTTTGATAATCAGGCATTTCACTTCCAATATAGTCTTTCGAGTCGATATTTCTATACATATACTCGCCCCGCAAACCAAGCTGAACACTAAGTTTCTTAAAAAAGCGTTCGCCATAAGTAACATAAGCAGCATGTATCTGCTCCTTGTAGTCAAAAACATTATAATAGCCCGACAAATCCGTCCCCTTAGTAACATCAAAACCATCAGTATAGCTATACCTGTTTGAAACATTGCTCTGCCAGCCCGCTTCGAAACGTCCGGTTTCACTTATTTTATTTGTATAATCTACTTTAAACTGAAGATTGGAATCATTCCCATCACTATTCTGAGATATTTCGGATTCTCTCTCTACAGGAAAGACGTCTGTTTGCAGATAATTACTCTCGTTTGTACGGCTAAATCTGGAATATGACAAGCTGGCTAACAATTCCGTTCCTTTCTTATTAAACTCATGTTTATAATCAAGGTTTATATTAAAACTGTTTCTTTCCGAATCCTCTGTATTTCTCCGGTTATATTCGCGCAGGATGGCATCCGTAGTAACGTTTTTCTGCGTATAATTCAACAGCGCATTGGAACTTCCGCCTCCATTCATCCCAAAACCTGACAACCCGATAGTGTTTTTATCGTTAATATGATAATCTACCCCTGCCCTGAAAAAGAGTCCGTTGTGAAGAGATGAATTATTGTTGTTCTGGTTCAGCAGCGTGGTGTCATTGGCGTTGAAATTCCATAAATTGCTCACCGAGCCTCCGTTTCGGGTCATATTGCGGTAACCAATGTTGGCATACGCATCAATTTTCGAACTGCTGTAGTTGATATTAGCTCCAACGTTACCCCCAAGCCTGCCACCATCAGGATATATAGCCCCTACAGAGACACTTCCGTAATAACCGGCCTTACGGTCTTTTTTCAATACCAGATTTATAATTCCGGCCGTTCCTTCGGGATTAAACTTGGCCGACGGATTGGTTATCACTTCGATAGATTCTATACTCTCGGCAGGCATTTGCTGCAATATCTGCGCACGGTTTTCGGCAGTAAGCCCCGAAGGCTTTCCGTTTATCCAAACCTCTACACTCTCATTGTTTCTCAGCGAAATGTTTCCTTCCTGATCCACTTCTACCGATGGTATGTTCTCCAATACCTCGGTAGCCGAGCCACCCGCCGAAGCTATATTCTGGTCGACACTAAATACTTTACGGTCTATCTCGAAACGCATTTGCGAACCTTGCCCCACTACCTCTACTTCGGTCAATACATTGCTGTCTTCGGTAAGACGGATAATACTGAAATTCAAATCCTTATCACTAACCGTAAAATTGCGCGAATATGCATTGTAACCCACAAAACTGATACGCATGGTGTATTTACCACTCTCAATGGCGGTTATTTCAAAAACACCATTCTCGTCGGTCACTACACCTGCCCAAGGAGTTTCAGAGCCTTGTTTATACAATGCTATATTAGCAAAATCAATGGGTTGCGAGGTCTGGCTGTCAACAACTTTGCCCGACAAATTGTACGATGCAAAAAGAGGTATAAATAAGACGGATAGCAATAAAGTAAATACTGTTTTTTTCATTATCAATTTAAATATTTTCTATTTTTATATCAAATTAATAGCTCCACTACAAAGAGTGAAGCTATTTATCAAATCAAATGTTGTATGTTTTGACTTGCAAAGTAACTGAAAGTTTAACCGTAAAGTTGTTGTAAAAAGTTAAGAGAAGACAAAGAGTTTAAAGACAGGTTGTTGAATTGCTGAAATATCAGGCAGTTGGATTGTGCTATTTACAGTTGTGTTTAATCTGATTATAAAACCTTATTTTTGTGAATTAACCTTAGTAATAAAGATGAATCTATAAACTCAACCTTATTAGTTTATTTTCCAGCCGACTTAATAAGCTAATAAGGTTAAATTTATGAAAGTGCGAATGTTACTAAGGTTAATTCACGAAAATAAGGTTTTTACATTACTATACTATGCCGAACAAAAAAAGGGGCTGTCTCAAAAGTCTTTTTTGAACGCCGCTCTTTCCTTTTGGGACACTCTCTTTTCGTATATTTTAAAATTCAATCAATACCCTACTGTTTGCGCTACCACAAACTGATAGTTAGCATCAAGGCCCAAAACATTAAGCAACTCTTTCTCCTTAGCTCCGGCACGTACCACCGATTTCAGGCCTTTAGCCGCGCAATACAGATATACATTTTGCGTACAATGTCCGGCATCCAGAGCCGCCAGATACAAACGCTTATTTTCGGGCACTTTGCGCGCGCCATTGTATTTGTTGTAATTGGCAACAAAAACCAGATTAAGAGGCGCAGTATATACAAAATCCTGCAATCCTGCCAGATTGCGGAAATCACCTTCCACCACAGGATTTAGTTGGTGATTATCCACATCATAATGATAAATTCCGTTAACTAATACCGCATAAGTTTCGAGCGGATACATTGCCAGAGCCGATGGTACGGTACGTTTGCCATCTTCACGGTTTTTGCCGTTTGCCATCCAGAGTATTTCAGACAGATGCTCCAGCGAGAGATTAGTTTCGGCAAAATCGCGGTCGGACTTACGGTTTTGCGCTGCTTGCATAAGCGAGGCTCCACACTCCGTATCGGGGGCAAGGAGCTTGATAGTTTTAAATGTTTTTAATTCCATAGGTTCTGGTTTTGAGTTATTTCCTTTGCCCGAACAGCAAGTGTCAGAGGCATGAGTTGTTTTTTCATTCTTTTGCGACGGCTGGCATGCTGCAAAAACAAGCGACAATGCCACGAATAGAAAAAGTCCTTTTTTCATATAAGTTTCGTTTTTATTAATTTAAAATCTGATATTCCACAAATATAAAAACTATAAATTAAACAGCAAAAACAGCCTGTTGTTCAAAAATATCGTATTTAGCAGATACGCAGTATCAAACAAGGGCAACCGCATCAAAATATACAGAATTGTTATTTTATTCTTTCGTAGCCATAACTAATCTTTCCGCCTCAGCTGGTGAGCGTTAAGAAATTCAGCGTAACGTAGCGTTAAACAGGATTTGCTGTTTGACGAGCATAGCGAGGAGTTTCAAATCCTGTAGCGTAGTGTAGCTGAATTTTAGCGAAGCAGGTGTAGCGGTGGCTTTTTTG
>NZ_QVMH01000034.1:11555-49099 GCF_010501035.1 Paludibacter sp. 221 | reverse complement strand
CTTGGCGACACTATTGTAAGTTACATATCAGAGAACATCACTACCCAGTTGCGCGACAGCATTGTGAGTGCAATATCGACCAATGTAACTCAGGAACTGACCAACAACATAATGTCCAAAGTAAAGATAACAGGACTGAAAGGCATTGTAGTAGGTGGCAGTGGCACCAGCAGCATAAGCGTATCGCTGCCCAATGGTACAGATGGACAAGTGCTGAAATGGAACGATACAACAAAACAATGGGAAGCCTCAGACGATACAAGTATCGCCTATACCCCTTCCACCTCTATAACACTGAATGGAACCGAAATCCGAAGAGCCGCTTTGACAGGTGACGTTACCGCTACAGCCAACAGCAACGCTACTACCGTTGCTCGTATCCGTGGACGAAACGTAGCCACTACCGCCCCTACCGCAGGTCAGGTGTTGAAATGGAATGGAAGTGCTTGGGCACCTGCTGCCGATGATAATACCGACACCAACACTTTCCCGGCAGTAAGCAGCACCACAGGTTTAGCCATTACAGGTAGCGGTACAGCCACCCAAACTATCAACCTGCCTGGTGGTACAGCCGATGGTCAAATAATGAAATGGAATGACACTACCAAAAAATGGGAATCGGGTACGGATGAGAATACCACCTATACTGCTTCTGCTTCAATAACACTGAATGGAACCGAAATCCGAAGAGCCGCTTTGACAGGTGACGTTACCGCTACAGCTAACAGCAATGCTACTACCGTTGCCCGCATCCGTGGACGAAATGTTTCGACTACCGCTCCTACCACAGGTCAGGTGTTGAAATTTGACGGAACAAACTGGGCACCTGCTGCCGATAACAATACCGACACTAACACTTTCCCGGCGGTGAGCAGCACCACAGGTTTGGTTGTTACAGGTAGCGGTACAGCTACTCAAACTATCAACCTGCCTACCGGTACAGCTGCCAATCAGGTATTGAAATGGAATGCTACTACTAAGCAATGGGCGTTGGGTACAGATGCTAACACCAATACCTTTCCTGCGGTGAGCAGCACCACAGGTTTAGCTATTACAGGTAGCGGCACAGCCACTCAAACTATCAACCTGCCTGCCGGTACTGCCGATGGTCAGGTAATGAAATGGAATGCTACCTCCAAAAAATGGGAACCGGTAGCAATAAACACCTTAGAAGCTGATGCTATTGTAGGCAACGAAGTTACCAATGCTACCAACTCCACCTTGGTGCGTACCGGTAGTGGTACTGCAGCAGCGCCTTATACATTGGCTCGTGCAGCTATCAGTGGCGATGTAACTATTCCTGCTGCCAGCAATGCAGCTACTGTAACCAAAATACAAGGTAAAAGTATAGCTACCACCGCTCCTGCCGCTAATCAGGTATTGAAATGGAACGGAAGTAGTTGGGCTCCGGCAGCCGATAATGAAGGTTGGAGCCTGACCGGAAACGCTGCTAACAGTGGTAGTTTTATTGGAACTACGAATACTACTCCATTGATATTTAAAGTGAATAATACAGTTGTCGGTTATATTGCTTCAGTTGCAAGTTCGTCAACATCTTTTGGTTACGACGCAAGTCGTGCCGGAACAGAAAATGTAGCAATTGGCTATCAGGCTCTTAAAAATGCGACATCGACAGCGTATAGTAATGTTGCTATTGGCCATGGTGCAGCTTCAGGCCTCACTACAGGATTTCATAATGTCATTGTGGGTGGTACAAAAGTAGGGAGCCCTGCCTCTGATATTACTACAGGATCTTTTAATATCCTTATTGGCTCATCTCTTTATGGAGGTTTTTCACCTACAGCAGATAGTCAATTAGGCATTGGACTATGGATAATGGGAAATTATAACGAAACTTTGAAAAAACATTGTATTGGAGTTGGGGGGGCTATGCCTCAGAGTGACCATGTCCTATATGTTAATGGTAAAGCCGGTGGTAGCACTGCATGGACTCAAAGTTCGGACCGTCGTTTGAAGACAAATATCCGAGGTATCAGCTACGGCTTGCCGCAGGTAATGAAACTGAATCCTGTAAGCTTTACAATGAAGGAGTCGGGCAATAAGCAGATTGGTTTCATAGCTCAGGAAGTGCGCGATATTATCCCTGAAATAGTAAGTGGAACAGAAGGCGATATTGAAAAAGGAGAGGTATTGGGTATTTCTTATGCCGAGTTTGCTCCGGTGCTGGTAAAAGCCATTCAGGAACAACAAGTTGTGATAGAGCAACAACAAAAAACAATCGATACACTGATTCGCCGGATTGAGGCCTTAGAAAAAAAATAAATGTGAATGTGATAATGTGGCTGTAAATACGGCTTTGTATTTTGCCCCGCCTGTCTGTCAGGCGGGGCTTTTGTTTTGGATTTGTAGGCTTGAAACAAAATCAGTAATTTTAGCGGAAAATTTTCAGAATACTAACCCTTAAAAAAACAAAATAGTATGGCTTCACCTGTTTCAGAATGTTTATATTGTCAGAAATTACCTGTGTTGGACGAGTTAATGATTAAAATCTGCGATTTGGAAGTTTCGCAACTTTTCCTTTTCAAAGAACAAAGTTACACCGGACGTTGCAATGTGGTGTACAAAGACCACGGTGTCGATTTTCACGAATTGAGCGACGAACAGCGCAATGCCTTTATGAAAGACGTTGCCCGTGTGGGAAAAGCATTAAATAAAATTTTCAGTCCTGATAAAATCAACTATGGTGCTTATTCCGATACATTAACCCATTTGCACATGCACATCGTACCCAAGTACAAAGATGGTTACGGATTTGGAGGAGTATTCGAGATGAACCCGAAAAAAACATATTTATCCGACAGCGAATATCAGGAGATGATTGCAAAGATTAAAGAGAACGTAATATAACAACGGCTATATTGAAAAATAAAATGAAAAGGACGTTAATATTATATATTAGCCTGGTATTTGTTTTGGCAGGCATTCATTCCCTGTCGGCTCAGAATACGTTGAAAATCGAGGAGATAGAAATGGTTAATCTGGGCGACGGACAAATGTATGTTCATAAACGCGATGCGGACAAGACTGCTGTAGATGGAAAAATCCGTATTATAACAGGGTATACCACCGAGTATATAGATGCCAATTTTAAAAAAGGATATGCCGAAGGGCGTTGGGATTATTATAGAAGCAATAAACTGAATGCTTATATGATCTACACCAACGGTTACCTGAACGGCGAATGTGCCGAGCTATATCCTGACGGAGACCAAAAAGAAACCGGAAATTATAAAACGGGTAAAAAGGATGGCGTGTGGAAACAGTATTATGGAGAAGGAAAGGTAAAACAGCAGGAAGAGTATAAAGATGGCGAGATACGAAAGATTACTCAGTATTACCCCGATGGAAAGTTGGAGAGCGAACGTAACTTTCTGAACAGGAAAGAACACGGGGCTGAGAAACATTACGACAGGGAAACCGGAAAGCTGAAAACCGAAAAATATTACGAAAATGGCAAGCAGGTAGGTAAACAGACTCAATATATTTCGAGTAACCGGAACGACTACGTACAGGTAAGCAACTATTCGAAAGAAGGCAAGCTTGATGGCAAATTTACCGAAACATATACCGAAACCGATAAAATAAAAGCCCAAGGCCAGTACAAGGATGGAAAAAAAACGGGCGTATGGAAATACGGCAAAAAAGACGGTGAGCCCACCGAAGAAGAAACGTATGAGGCTGGCGACCTGCGTAAAGTTATCAAATATTATACTGATGGTAGCATAGAAAGCGAACGCAGTATGCTGAACGGCAAAAAACATGGTGTAGAAAAACAATACGATTGGGAAAGCGGACGATTGAAAGCAGAGAAGAATTACGAGAATGGCAAACAGGTAGGACGGCAAATGCAATACTATACAAGCAGTACAAATAGTTATGTACAGGTAAGTAATTATTCGAAAGAAAGCAAGCTCGATGGTAAATTTACCGAAACTTATGCCGAAACCGATAAAATAAAAATCCAAGGTCAATATAATGGAGGAAAAAAAATGGGCGTGTGGAAATACGGGTATAAAAACGGCAATATTTATAAAGAAGAAAAATACGAGGACGGAAAATTAATTGAGACTAAAAAAATAGAAAATTAGATAGTAGCTACAAGTTTTTAGTTACAAGTCTTTTCTCCGGCACAAGTTGCGCTTCGCTAAACTTGCGCCAAACGTTTAGGTGCAGAGTGCCGATAATATTTATAGTTTGAAAACCTTTGGGAAGCGGCAATTTTTTGTCGCTTTTCTTTATTCTCAGTATTAAAGAAAAATTTCCGTAATCCTTTGGAATATCGAATCTAAAACACTAATTTTGCGCCTATTCGGTGAAATGGCTGTTTCTTCTTTCAGCTATTTGATTATTAGACGATTGCATTTTTCGAATTTAATAACTCTAAATACATATTAATACAAAAACAAAAATTTATGTGGTTAATTGATTCCTCTGTTGGGAGAAAATTTATTATGGGAATATCGGGGGCTTTCCTTGTGTTATTCCTTTTGTTCCACAGCATTATGAACGTTGTGGTTATTTTTTCGCCGGAAGCTTACAATGCTATTTGCGCATTTTTGGGTGCAAACTGGTACGCTGTTTTGGGCACTTTGGTGTTAGCAGCGGGTGTTGTTGTCCATATGCTTTACGGTGTGCTGTTGTCTATTCAGAATTTACGTGCACGCGGACGTGAGCGTTATGCTGTCACAACCCGTCAGGAAGGCGTGGCATGGTCGTCAAAAAACATGCTGGTACTTGGGATTGTTATTTTAGCTTTCCTCGTATTGCATTTAATTCAGTTCTGGGCTAAAATGCAGTTGGTAGAGCTTACCGGAATGGGCGGACACGAAGCTCACGAGCTTGCTGCCAACGGAGCTTACTGGATTCAGTACTATTTCAGCAAACCAATATACTGTATTGTATATATAGTAGCCCTTGTGGCATTGTGGTTTCACCTTACTCACGGAGTATGGAGTGCCATGCAGTCGATGGGATTGAATAATAAAACATGGTTACCTCGTCTGAAAGTGATTGGCAATGTAGTTTCTACAGTTGTAGTATTGCTTTTTATATCGATACCGGTTTATTATTTAATAATTACCATTTTCGGGTTGTAATATGTTAAACGTGAAAAAGAATTGAAGATTATGTCAAAAATAGAAAATACATCAACCACAGCAGGTGCTACTATAGATGCGAAGATTCCACAAGGCGCTTTGGCCGAAAAATGGAGCAACTATAAAGCACATCAGAAATTAGTAAACCCCGCTAACAAACGCCGTTTGGATGTTATTGTAGTAGGTACAGGCTTGGCAGGAGCTTCGGCTGCCGCTTCGCTTGCCGAAATGGGTTTTAATGTGTTGAACTTCTGTATATCAGATTCTCCACGCCGTGCTCACTCTATTGCAGCACAAGGGGGTATCAATGCAGCTAAGAACTATCCTAATGATGGTGACTCTGTTTACCGTCTGTTTTACGATACTATAAAAGGTGGTGACTACCGTGCACGCGAGGCAAACGTTTATCGTTTGGCCGAAGTGTCGAACAGCATCATCGACCAGTGTGTGGCACAAGGCGTTCCTTTTGCACGCGATTACGGTGGTTTGTTGGATAACCGTTCGTTTGGTGGTGCGCAAGTATCGCGTACATTCTATGCACGCGGACAAACCGGACAACAATTGTTGCTGGGAGCTTATTCTGCCCTGAGCCGTCAGGTGGGTAAAGGCACAGTGAAATTATATACCCGCTATGAAATGTTAGATGTGGTAGTGGTAGAAGGACGTGCACGTGGTATCATTGCCCGCAATTTGGTAACAGGGCGTATCGAACGCTTTTTCGCACATGCGGTAGTAGTAGGCACAGGTGGTTACGGAAATGCGTTTTTCCTGTCGACCAACGCTATGGCGTCGAATGGTTCGGCTGCTGTTCAGATGTACAAAAAAGGTGCTTATTTTGCAAACCCTTGTTTCGCTCAGATTCACCCTACTTGTATTCCTGTGCATGGCGACTATCAGTCGAAACTTACTTTGATGTCGGAGTCGCTCCGCAACGATGGACGTATCTGGGTACCGAAGAAAAAAGAAGACGCAGAGGCTATCCAAAAAGGAAAACTGAAACCGACTGAAATAAAAGAAGAAGACCGCGATTACTACTTGGAACGCCGTTATCCGGCTTTCGGTAACTTGGTTCCCCGCGACGTAGCTTCGCGTGCAGCAAAAGAACGTTGCGATGCAGGTTATGGTGTTGGCAACACAGGTTTGGCTGTTTATCTTGACTTTGCCGATGCAATCAATCGTCTGGGCGAAGATGTAGTACGTGCCCGTTACGGAAACCTTTTCCAAATGTACGAAAAGATTACCGACGACAACCCATATAAAACACCGATGATGATTTATCCGGCTATCCACTATACAATGGGTGGTATCTGGGTAGATTATGAATTGCAAACTTCTATCAAAGGGTTGTTCTGTATTGGCGAAGCAAACTTCTCCGACCACGGTGCCAACCGCTTAGGTGCTTCGGCTCTGATGCAAGGTTTGGCCGACGGGTATTTTGTACTTCCATATACTATTCAGAACTATTTGGCCGACCAAATCCAAGTGCCTCGCATGAGTATAGATATGCCTGAATTTATCGAAGCTGAAAAGGCTATTGAGGATAAAATCAAAAAAATCATGTCGATACAAGGAAAACGTTCGGTCGATTCAATTCACCGTGAGCTTGGACTTGTAATGTGGGATTTTGTAGGAATGGCACGTAACAAGGAAGGTTTGCAGATTGCGTTGGAAAAAATCAAAGCAATACGTAAAGAATTCTGGACTAATGTATATGTACCGGGTAATGATATCGACCTGAACGTGGAATTGGAAAAGGCAATCCGTCTGGCCGATTTCATTGAGGTTGGCGAATTGATGGCTCGCGACGCAATACAACGTGAGGAATCTTGTGGAGGACATTTCCGCGAAGAGTATCAGACCGAAGAAGGCGAAGCTCTGCGTAACGACGATAAGTTTGCTTATGTAGCTTGTTGGAAATACACAGGAGAAGGTAATGAACCTGAAATGCTGAAAGAACCTCTTGACTACGAATTTGTACAACGTCAACAAAGAAACTATAAGGCGTAAGTTAGTTACGAGTTACAAGTTACGAGTTACAAGTTTTTTGTAATTCGTAACTGAAGGATTAAATATGATGACTCATAAAGATTTAATTGTTTGGCAAAAAGGAATTGAATTGGTTAAGGATGTTTACGAAGCAACCAAGGCTTTTCCTCAAGCGGAACAATTTGGATTGGTTTCACAAATAAGGCGTTCGGCCGTTTCTATTCCTTCGAATATAGCAGAAGGCTGTGGACGAAACTCAGACAAAGAATTAATTCATTTTCTTTATATTGTTTTAGGGTCGGCCTCGGAATTGGAAACTCAGTTTATTATTTCTTTAGAATTGAATTTTATTGAAAAAGAAAAGGCCAATTTGATAATGAGCCAGTTGAATGAAGTGATAAGAATGACATCATCGTTAATTAAATCAATAAAAACTCGTACTGAAATATCTACTAAATAATTACAAACATTGGTTACGAAAAACCAGTTCTTGTAACTTGTAACTCGTAACTTGTAACTATAACACTATGGACAAAACAATAAACATAACGCTAAAAGTATGGCGTCAGGCAGGTCCGAAAGCAAAAGGTAAATTCGAGACCTATAAACTGGACAATATCTCTACAGATGCTTCCTTTTTGGAAATGATGGATATATTGAACGAAAAATTAATAAGCGAACGCAAAGAGCCAATCGCATTCGACCACGACTGTCGCGAAGGTATCTGCGGAATGTGTAGTTTATATATCAACGGGCACCCACACGGGCCTGATTCTGAAATCACCACATGTCAGTTGCACATGCGTAAATTCAAAGATGGACAAACTATTACTATCGAGCCTTGGCGTTCGGCAGGTTTCCCTGTTATCAAAGACTTGATGGTAGACCGTACTGCTTACGACAAAATTATGCAGGCAGGAGGTTTCGTGTCGGTAAATACAGGCGGTATCCCTGATGGAAACGCTATTCCTATCCCGAAAGATAAAGCCGACGAAGCTATGGATGCTGCTGCATGTATCGGTTGCGGTGCATGTGCTGCTGCCTGTAAAAACGGTTCGGCTATGCTATTCGTTTCGGCTAAGGTGAGCCAGTTGGCTCTATTGCCTCAGGGTAAGATAGAGGCTAAACGCCGTGCTAAGGCTATGTTGTCGAAAATGGACGAACTTGGTTTTGGTAACTGTACCAACACAACAGCTTGCGAAGCAGAATGTCCTAAAGCGATTTCTATTTCGCACATTGCACGCCTCAACCGTGAGTTTATCAAAGCAAAAATAGCTGACTAACGATATAAAGTTATTCGAAATAAAAATGGCTGCTAATTTGATTTTAGCAGCCATTTTTATGTATGTATAGTTATCTATTGTTGTTTACAACCAAATTTGTAGGCGAAAGTAACTTTTCCGCCTCAGCTGGTGAGCGTTAAGAAATTCAGCGTAACGTAGCGTTAAACAGGATTTGCTGTTTGACGAGCGAAGCGAGGAGTTNGTTTACTTTTTCAGCTATAGGAAAAAGTAAAAGCCTGTCCGGCTTGAGGACAAAAATTAAACGTATTACAATCTATATAATGAAATAGCATGATAGTAAAAGAATAAGCGGATTGAAAATCCTTATAATACATTAAGCGGGATTACAAATCCCGCTTGACGGTGAAGCTAAAATAGCTAATTAAGGAACCTATTTATTCGGAATAAAAAAATGGCTGCTAATTTGATTTTAGCAGCCATTTTTATGTATGTATAGTTATCTATTTACCTCATTCTTCGTCTTTCTTCTCATCTTCTATTATCTCTACTTTTATTTCTTCTCCTTCAGGAGTTATAGTTTCGGTAATAATAACTTCTTGTTCCGGTTCATTATCATTGTTTGCTTCTAAAACCAGTTTTTTGTAAATCACCGTATTGCAACCCAACATTGTTACTACAAAAACAATGGCAAGAATTATAACGAATACTATTCCAACAAAAGGTATCATACCCAGTACGAAAGATAAAATACCAAATGCCAATCCTAATAAAATTCCTGTACCGAAGATAGTCCATTTGTACCCATATGTAGCTTTATTACTCTGAATCATGGCTTCGCTTGGAGCTATACCTTTATCTATCAACACATAAACAGCCAACGACCAACTTAAAGAAATGATAATACCCGGCACTATCATGAAAGCCATAGCAGGAACTATTGCAATAGACATAAGTCCTATAAGTGAGAAATATTCACCCATGTATTTGCGGTATTTTCCGTCGAAGATGAAGGTAGGAGAAATAACCTTTCCTTTAGCCAGCTCAATTGGAATAGCTGCCATAGCAATGGTGGTACCTACGTTGATATAGGGTATCCAGCAGGTGAGGATGTAAAGGACAACTGCGCCGATTAACGATAGCACGTTTTTAATTCCAATACTTATTCCTTCGGGAATAATACTCTTGATAGTAATTTTCTTTGCTTCCATGAGATTGATAATTAGATTATTACTTGAAATGTTTATTGAAAATGCCTATTGTTATATAACATAGCAACTGGCATTAAAAATAAATATTTTTTAAATATAATCAAATTAATTAAACGTTTTGTAATACTTGCTTTGCCGTAAAGCGTACTTCAAACTACTACTATATGAGCAAGCTAAAGGCGTAATTTATATTCTGTAAGTAATGCTGATGCGTTAAACCAGTTTCTTTGTTTTGACAATCGGAAATATATCATCCGGATGCTCCGTAGGAGCATAAGTTTGGTAATAATACGTAACAACGAGCATTATTCGTGCCGTAGGTACGAAAACATTGCAGCAAGTAGCGTACCTACGGCACGTAAACACGGTGCTAAAAGCCGGTCATTACCAAACTCCCGTACCTATGGGACTTTAAATGTTAACGTGATTTTTAAAATCGGGAAAACGATATTTTATGTATATAGCTATGCAATAGAGAATTACCCGAAATAATTGATTTCTAACGCATCAGTAGTATTCTGTAGAATTAAACCTTAGTAATAAATGATAAACCTGCAAACTCGACCTTATTAGCTTATTAAACAACTGAGAAATAAGGTAATAAGGTTGAGGTTTATGAGGCGTTGATGCTACTAAGGTTTGTTGCTGAAAATAAGGTTTTATTTTCAAGTTTGCGTTTATCTGTATTTCTTGGCAAGCTAAACCAATTGAAGTATTGAGCGGCATTCTGAAAAAATCCGGACTTTTGAAAAAAACTGTTACAGCTTGATAATCATTGGCTTATGGACATCCTTTTATTTGGCTAATTATCAGCAGATTATGTTATTTATACTCTCATCTATGTAGACCTTTTGTCACATAGCATACTAATCCTGTGTGATAACTTGCTTCATTTTTACTCTGCGGAAGATTTGTGCAGTAGCGAGGGGGGGGATGACTGCTTGTAGCTATTATTTTATCTCACTTTTCCAGAATAAACCGCCAAGGTTTATTTTTCCATATCTCTCCGGCATAGTCTATGCCGACACGTGGAGCAGTTGCAATTTTTTTGATATCAGGAGCATCTTCAATCCATATCCTACTGGAAATGAACGTGTCTTCGCCATAAAAGCTCCTGTCTATTTTCAGCTCGCGCCCCACACGTCCTGAGCCTACGATATTGTCTATCCCTCTGATGAGTACGGCTTGAGGGTGGTTTTCGCAGCCTGTTACAAAATTAAGCATCCAATACATGCCGTATATAAGATAAACATATACCGCTCCACCATTACCAAACATGATTTCGGTGCGTTTTGTCCGCCCTTTGCTGGCATGACAGGCTAAATCTTCTTCGCCAAGGTATGCTTCGGTCTCGGTAATAACATAGCGGGATATAGTACCGTCGTCCCATTTCCGAACAAGGGTTTTACCCAAAAGTTTTTCGGCTACAGTTACGGCATCTTGCCTGAAAAAGTCGATAGTAAGTCTTTTATTAGGCATGTTTTTTACTTTTTATTTTCGGCCTTCTGTTTCTTATATTCAGCAAGCGATTCGGGAGTTGTTTTCCAACGCCTGTGCATCCATACCCATTGGGTAGGATAGGCGCGTACCATTTCTTCCATTACTGTAGTTTGGCGTTGGGTGTTTTCAAGCAAGTCAGCCTTGAGGTTTCCTGTATGGATGACAGGTAATTCGGGGTAAATGATAAAACGATAGTTATCATCTTCTTTGCGTGTCATTACCATAGGTACGATTAAAGCTCCGGTCTCTAAGGCGAGCCGCGAAGCACCGAGAGGGGTATATGCCGGTCGCCCCATGAAATCGACAAAGACACCCTTTACTTTGGTATCCTGGTCAATCATCAATATCAGGCACTCGCCTTTATGGAGTACTTCTATCAGCTTATTATAAGAGCCTTCCCGTGTTATGTTTTTCATTCCCCGTCGCGCCCTGAATTTAACCATCAGTGTTTCGAGCAGTTTCATCTTCATCGACTTGCTTGCTGCTGAAGTTTCGTATCCCAGCATAGGAGGGGTAATGGCGGCAAACTCCCACGAGCTAAGGTGAGGAATAAGGCAAATCACCCCCTTACCTTTTTCGTAAGCAGCACGCAGATGTTCTTCTCCTTCCACTTCGATGAGTTTGAAAAAGCGTTTTTTGTTAGTCAGGCGCGAATAGGCCATGTAGTCGAAAAACGATTTTATTTCTTCTATAAAAACCTCTTTAGCCATTGCTTCCCGCTCTGCCGGGGTGGTTTCGTTCCCATATATCATCTCTAAATTGGCAAGTGCCCGTTGGCGCGATTTATCGGCCATGCTGTAAAAGCGTTTACCCACGAATGATGAGAACCGTCGTGTCCAGGATATAGGAAGTGCTCTGAACACCAATACGGTGAGATACAGGAACGGATACAGAAGTAATAATACTAATTTTCGACGAAATGTATTTATATCGAATTTCATTTTAGCTAAGATTCTTTTTTACTTCCGATACAAATTTTTATTCAGATATTTTTTCTTGGTTATCAATGCCTTCCGTAGTTTCAGCCGCGAGGTTTTTCCCTTTCATTGCGATTTTTTCGTCCCATATTACCCACATGAGGAATATAACGCCATAAAATATGTATTTGAAAAGGCCTTCGTGCAGAAAGTCGAACCAATCGAAATGATTTTTTACGCATGCTGTGATAACAGTCAGCCGGAAAAGATTGAACAGATAGACAATCAAAATACCCATTGGGATATACCACAGCTTCTTTTTCCACGGGCCTCGTGTGAATGCAATGATACAGGTAAAGATATAGGCTTGTTTAATGCCTGTACATGCCCAAACGATGCGGACACCGTATCCTGTATCGAAATAGAGGTTGTTGTGATTGCCTAAGATAACGTCCGACCCGAAAAATTGCAGCACTTTTGCCGTCATATCGGCAAAATGTTTTGACATATATATGAATGGTGCCGATATGTCAAGCCCGAAAAAGGTTACCAGAGTGTCCGATTCGTCACCTTTTACCGTAAACTTCCAAAAGTAATTGGATATGAGCAGAATGATGACAAAATAAATGATGCCCTTGTAGGGTTCGAGTTTTTCGGGAAATATGTTTTTTTTCGATTTCATAAATCTTCTCTGCAAATAAAATTAAAGTTTGGCGGATACCCTTGCAAATGGCACGTCTGTAATAGAAGAAAATTCGCCGTTCAGGTATTTAAAGTATCCTGTTATAGCTATCATCGCAGCATTGTCGGTGGTGAATGAAAAGGGAGGAATAAAAACATCCCATCCGTATTTTTCACCATACTCACAAAAAGCTTGCCGAAGTCCTGAGTTTGCAGAAACCCCTCCGGCCACTGCCACTTGGTTTATTTTTAAATCGGTGGCGGCTTTCTGCAATTTATTCATCAGTATGTCGATTACCGTAGCTTGCAACGAAGCACAAAGGCCGTTCATATTTTCGGCTACGAAGTTGGGATTTTTCTTCACTTCATCGCGGAGAAGATACAGGAACGAAGTTTTCAGTCCGCTGAAACTGTAGTCGTAGCCGGCTATTTGAGGCTTGTTGAACTTGAAGGCTTTCGGATCGCCTTCTTTTGCCAGCCTGTCGATATGTGGCCCTCCGGGATAAGGTAGTCCCATTACTTTTGCACATTTGTCGAATGCTTCGCCTGCGGCATCGTCAATAGTTTGCCCGATAACGTCCATGTCGTTATAGTTGCGGACTAAAATAATTTGCGAGTTGCCGCCGGATACAAGCAGGCACAGAAAAGGGAACTTAGGAAAACGTTCGTCCGCTTTTCCCTGACTGATGAAATGTGCCAATACGTGTGCTTGCAGGTGGTTGACATCTACAAGCGGGATATTCAATGCCTGAGAAAAACCCTTAGCAAATGACGTACCTACCAGAAGAGAACCAAGCAAACCCGGCCCCCGTGTGTATGCAATGGCACTCAGGTCGTGTTTATCAACACCTGCCTGTTTCAACGCCTCATGTACTACGGGAATAATGTTTTGCTGATGTGCGCGCGAAGCAAGCTCAGGTACTACACCTCCGTAGTTCGCATGTACGGTTTGGTTTGCAATAACATTCGACAGCATAACGCCATCACGGATGATTGCAGCGGAAGTGTCATCGCACGAAGATTCGATGCCAAGTATAGTGATGTTTTCCGTATTTTTTTTCATGTAAAATTAACGCAAAAAATTGAGAATATATAAAAAATCTGAACCAAAATTAGGGCAATCGCACCAAAATTACATTTTAAACACCAAATTCATCAGTATTGTCTTTTCGTTTTTCGCTCTCCAAGTCCCTCTCTTTGAGAGAGGGATTTAGGGAGAGTTATAGTACCCTCTTTTTTTATTCTTTTGTCCTCGAGCCGGATAGGCTCTTCCTTTTTCCTATAGCTGAAAAAGGAAGCAAAAAAGCCACCGCTACACCTGCTTCGCTAAAATTCAGCTACACTACGCTACAGGATTTAAAACTCCTCGCTACACTCGTCAAACAGCAAATCCTGTTTAACGCTACGTTACGCTGAATTTCTTTACGCTCACCAGCTGAGGCGGAAAGATTAGCTACGACTACGAAAGAATAAAATAGTAATTCTGCATGTTTTGAGTGGTTGCTCTTAACCACAATATACACAATAGATTCTTCATAGTTTCTCAGATTGTAAAAAAACTGTTTTTAAGAATACATAGCCAGTTCTCTACCCGCTCTTAAATAACACCATTGGTGCTATTCTTATTTATATAATAAAGAATTCTAAAGGACTATTATGGTTCACAAAAAATAAGAACTGATTTTTTCAGGTATTCAACGATTAAAGTTTTTTCGAAGCCCTTCGAAGCAGTTCTGAATTCATCACGAGAACTGTTACATTGATTTTCTTTGCAATAAAATTGATTCTTTTTGGTAAAATCGAGTTTTTCTATTTTACTCATTTAGCCCGCTAAAATCGTAAAATGAAAATCTCATTTTCCTCAAAAACAACCCAATTTTATTTAGCAAGATTAATTCAAACAGCTTCTTAATTTTCTTGAAAAAGCGCCCGCTTTTCCCCGTTTTTCATCGGATTAAGAAATAATTATTTTAAATTTGCGAAAACGAAATTCAAAGATATAAAAAAATCACTTAAAATATCAGGTTTAGTTCTGGGGGGAATCATAATATTTTTCTCTTTAGTGTTTTTCCTTTTGCAAACCAGCAGGGTGCAGCAGCTTATTGCGGGTTCGTTGGTAAAAGATATTTCGAGCCGGATAAACTCCAAAGTAACCATTGGCAAGGTGGACTATAAATTCTTCAATACAATATCGCTCTACGATGTGTATGTAGAGGATTTGCAGGGAGATACTCTAGTAGCGGTAGATGTTTTAAATGCGCGTTTCAGTTTGCTCCGTTTTTTCAAGGGGAAAGTGATTTTCCATACACTTAATTTTGATGGTTTATATGGAAATCTGGCTATAGATGAGGGAGGGGAGAATAATTTTAAATTTTTGATTGACGCATTTTCCAAGCCTGATAAAAACAAGCCTGATAGCGAGATAGAGTATGTGATAAGCAATCTTCAGCTGAAGAATACATCTTTTCGTTTCAACAACTACTCTCAGAGGGGAAGTGTACCTGTAGAAAAAGGCAACGACGGAAGTATTGATTTTAATCACCTGTATTTTGAGAAACTAAATGCAAAAATAGTTTTAGATGTTTTTAATAGCGATTCTTTGAGTGTTCGTATTCTTAATTTGAGCGGGCAGGAGCAGTCCGGATTAAAACTTACGAATTTAAAAACTCAAATTTATGGTTCGAATACCAATTTGAATATTCCCGAATTTGAACTGATGCTGCCAAATTCACGCTTGCACATTAGTGATATTTCGCTTCGTTATGACAGTATCAGCGATTTTGAAAAATTCGAGGAGAAAGTACGTTTAAAGGGGAAAATCCATTCCTCATACGTGATGCTGGACGATTTGGGCGTATTTGTTCCTTCATTAAAAAACATGAAGGCTCTTACAACAGTTGGTGCTACGGTTAGTGGCAGGCTGTCAAACCTCCGCATACAGGATATTAATATAAAATACGGGGAATCGTTTGTTCTTAATGGAAATCTCGACCTGAATGGCTTGCCCGATATAGAGCAAACTTTTGTATACGGCGATTTAAAGGAACTTAGGCTGAACGGGACAGATACCGAGAAGTTTATCTCTGATTTGATGCAGGAAACTTTCAGTCTGCCCAAAGAAGTAACCCGCCTTGGTACTGTGAGCTACAAAGGAAACGTTACGGGCTTTTTCAGCAATCTGGTTATTTACGGAAACCTGAAAACAAATATCGGTAGTATATCTACAGACGTTTTGTTACAGTTTAAAAACGAGTTTAAAGATGTAGATTATAACGGGACAATTGAATCTACAGGACTGAATCTGAATAAATTGACGCTTTCGGAAAAAGTAGGCAGGGTGGCTTTCAATTTAAATACGGTTGGCTCCCGCAAAATGAATTCTTCGTTTCAGGGAGTTATTGATGCTAAGATTGATGAAATTACTTTATACAACTATCTGTATCAGGATATTCAGTTTCAGGGAGAATATGGGGGCAATGGCTTTAATGGAAAATTGAAAGTAGAGGATGAAAATATAAGCCTCGATTTCAATGGTTTGATTGATTTAACTCAGGAATTACCTGTTTTTGATTTCGACCTGATTGTAAAGGAAGCAAGGCTGGATAAATTGAATATACTTGACAAATACCCCGATTCCGAACTATCTTTTAATGTAAAGACGAATATGACCGGAAATTCGTTGGACAATATCAACGGTTATCTTCTTTTTGATAGTTTGAACTTTGTCAATAAAGATAAGAGCTTATTTGTTGAGGAAATCAGATTTGTGTCGGCCACCGACGAAAATTACACCAACTTTTCAGTACAGTCGGAATATATAAACGGTACTATTTCGGGGGAGTTTAAATACAGCTCCCTGTTGCAGATGTCTGAGCGCGTACTTCAGGATTATCTTCCTGCAATTCAGAAGAATGAGGTTTCGGTAGAAGAAACTAACCGGATTGATTTGGATTTGACTCTGACAAATACCGAAAAAATAGCGGAGGTTTTTGAATCCTCGTACCGCCTTGCCGAGACTTCGTCTGTTAAGGGCTATCTGGACGAAAATGCCGGTAAGATTGATATTGTAGTGAATATTCCCCGTTTTATTTCGGGTGAGCAAAACCTGCATAATACAAACCTGCACATTTGGGGCGAAAATCAAAAACTGGAATTGATTTTTGAATCGAATATACCTACTGCAAACGATTTCTGGAATTTCTCATTATATACCGAAGCGCAAGAGAACATTGTAGGTGTAGATGTGGAGTGGAGAAACAGGCAAAAAGTGGTTAACCGTGGAAAGTTCCGTACACTTACCGAGTTTAAAAAAGATGAAGACGAGCAAACGTTTGTTCTTACTTCTATATTGCCCTCTGAGATAATTATTTCAGATTCGTTATGGAATATCGACGCGAGCACTGTGCGCTTTAACCCCGACAAATCGGTTAATATACAGGATTTCCGTTTTGGTAATCAAAATCAATATCTGGGTGTGGATGGTATCCTTTCCGAAAGCCAAAAGGATAGTTTGAAAATAGAGATGAAAGATGTTGATTTAGGATTTATTTCTACCCTGTTGAACATGAAAGGTTTCCATTTGGGTGGTATAACTACCGGTACGGCTTCTGTTTTAGGTGTGTTTGGGCAAACCGCTTTTGATGCAGTTCTGTCTGTAAAAGATTTGCAACTCAATCATAAACCGCTGGGAGACGCTTCTGTGTTTTCTACGTGGGACCAGCAAAACCAAAAGGTATTGGCTATTGCATCTATTGTAAATGAGGGGGAGACTATTGCTTTGGGAGAGTGTACTTATACTCCGTCTGAAAACTTTCTTGATATTCTGATTGATGCAAACCGTGTAGATATTGCCTTTCTGACGCCTTATTTTGAAAGTATTTTGTCCAACTCGAAAGGATATGCTTCCGGCAAACTACGTATCGGAGGGCCGCTAAAAGAAATCCGGTTCGACGGGCGGCTTAAAGTAGACGATGGACAGGTTACTGTAGACGTGTTGGGCTCTACATTTTATTTTAATGATACCATTGTTTTAACTCCTACATCCATTGCTTTTCCGGAAATAAAATTGAGGGACGTGGAAAATAATAAGGTAACTCTGAATGGAGCACTTACACACGATGGCGATTTCAGGGATTTTAATTATGATTTGCTTGTTCAGACCAAGAATGCACAGGTAGCTAACTTGAGTCCGGGAGCAAACGACCTGTTTTTCGGTAAAGCGTATGCCGAAGCATCAGTAGGTATAACCGGAACAGAAGAAGTGGTTAATATCAGAGTGAATGCCTTGACTAAACCGGGAACGAAAGTGTTTATTCAGGCCGGTAGTTCGTCACAAGCCACTGATGCGGGGTTTATTCAGTTTGTTGAAAACAATGAAGATGATGAGTTTCTGTTCACTCCGCGAACGGTAAGTAAGAAAATGTCGAATTTGCGCTTGAACTTGCAGATGGAAGTAACGCCGGATGCCGAAGTAGGTTTGATAATAGACCAAACCAGCGGTGATATGATTTCGGGGAAAGGAAACGGGAATATACGTGTGGAATATGATGATAGTCAGGGCGAAGCAAAAATGTATGGTTCTTATATAATCGAAAGCGGAAATTATCTTTTTACGTTGCAGGACGTATTCCGTAAAGAGTTTAAGATAGAATCGGGTAGTACCGTATCATGGTCGGGAAGCCCATCCAATGCTCAGGTAAATATACGGGCAGTTTATTCTTTAACCGCTTCGTTGAAAGACTTGCTGGACGAAGATTTGTTCAACTCGGCCATCGGCTCCAATAGCCGTACGGCAGTTCCGGTTAACTGTATCCTGATATTGACAGACAACCTTATGACGCCTACCATTAATTTCGATATTGTACTGCCGTCGAGCGATGAGGGTGTTAAGCAGATTGTACGCAATGTGATTAATACGGAAGAAATGATGACGCGCCAGATATTGTATCTGCTTGTTTTTAATAAGTTTTATACTCCCGATTACCTGAGGGATGATGCTACCAATGTGGGTACAAATGATTTCTTGTCGTTAGCAACCTCCACTGTAAGCGCTCAGTTGAATAATCTTATAGCGCAGTTCTCCAACAGGAATAACCTTTCGTTTGGCTTTGATATGCGTCGGTCTGACGAGGAGAATATGGAATATCAGGTGGATTTAAATTACCAGCCAAACGAACGTTGGATTGTGAATGGTAATTTTGGTTATCGGGATAGTAATCTGCCCATAGCTAACTACAACCGCTTTATTACCGATATTGATGTGGAGTATCTATTGACAAAATCGGGGAAATTGCGTTTTAAAGCATATAACCATACGGTAGACAGAGCCCAGCTACGCGAGGCAAAAAATACGCAAGGTGTTGGTTTTATGTACAAAGAGGATTTTGATAATGTGGGCGACTTGTTCCGCTATTATTGGAATATGATAAAGAATATTGGTAAGAAAAAAAATAAATCAGAACCGGATGAGGATGCAGAAGATTAATATAGCAGTTATTTTGTTTTTACTGTTGCCGTTATCGCTGTCGGCACAGCAGGGTATCGAAGCATTGTATATTGAGATGCCAGAAATACTGAATCCTGTGATAAGTGAAAAGCAGCGTCATGAACTGCTGGAGTACTATAAAGCCGATATGGGCGACAGTATAATGAACCGTTTTGGAACTCAGACGCATATGTTGAGTTTGGATACGCTGAATCATTACCTCTCGGTGAGAAATACGGATGTGTCGGTATTCGAGATGAAAATGTTTGAAAACAACACAGATACCCTGATAGGAATTATAAAAACGGTTTGTACTCCGGTTTGTATGTCGGTGGTGAATTTTTATAATACGAAATGGAGAGAGGTAAACCTGAATTTTACCCTGCCAAAAACTACCGACTGGATTGACAAGGATAAGTTTGCACAATCGGGTTTGGAAGAACAAAACGTGAGAAACGCACTAAGTACAAATTTTATTTCTTTGACTTTTTCTGCAAACGAGGATAAAATTATAGCGAAGAATAACATCTTACTATTTCTTGACGAAACCGATAAAGAAATATATGCTCCATTGTTGAAAACCGAGGATATTATATATCGGCTAACTGAGGGTAAATGGGGTAAAGATTAGTATTTGCTCTCGGTTTTATATACACTTCGGGCTTTGAGAACTCATCATATTTTTCCATAAAACGGGAAGAGCAAAGTGCATTTATATCCAATTTTTCCTTTACCGGCCCTCATACATTTTATAGAGGCTGCTTCAAAAGCTTTGCAGCATTTTGAAACAGCCTCAACTCTCAATACTCTCTCTCTCTTTTCACTCTCAATTTTTTTTTCACTTTCTGCGTGAGCCTATTTTGCCACACAGCGAACTGCAACGCCCATAGCACGATGCGTACTATTTCCAACGCTCAAACTGGTACTACCAATATTCAGACTGTAGGCATTGCTCCCACTTTGCGTACTGCTCCAATACAAGCCATTGATACCACGGTAATACAATCTGCCATTAATGGTATAGCGGTAGCCCGTTGTTGGCAAAAACAGTCCTTCGCCAAAATAAATACCCGATGTATAATTTGTAGCATTCTCGTTCCATACTCCTTCACGCCTTATAGCATTGTTGGCCGGATTGATAACCTGTTGCCATTCCGACTGGGTAGGCAAACGCCAACCTTCGGGGCACGGATTGTTTGTTTCCGACCAATTGCCTGTTTCCTGAAACGGATATGCCGAAGTACTATTTGCGCCCCAACCACTGATAGAGGACGAATTGGTTTGGTCGAGCAGCATTGTATATGATGGTGTTGCTACCCCAAAACGATACTTGTTGCCATGAAGTTTTTGAGCAGGGGTGAACGGGTCGAGTGTTTCGTCGGCACCCAAATTATGACACATGAAAGTTAACCAACCCGAATCAATATTTGCTCCACAACAAGCACAATCCTGCAACTTGATTGTCAGTGGCACTGAATAGTCGGTACCGCTACTGGTATAAATAGCATATAGTTTCAATATTTTTGCATTGTTGGCAGTCAAACCACGTAAACTTTCGTTCAACGACTCTTTGTAAAGAACAGTTACTTTACAAGCCGTACCCGAAGCCAAATTGCCCGAATAGTTTCCTTTCGGCGTTATACTTTCAACAATATCTCCGTCCTCGTCTACTACAGTAAACCGTACATTGCTGACAGAGCCGCTTGTAGTGAAAGTATATACCTGTTTAGCGGTATAAGTAGCTGTAGAACCGGCTGCAGGATCCTGCTCTGTAGTCAAAGAAAAATCTGTTTTTTGCGAAGCACGTGCCACTTGAGTACCACAGTGACCACCGGTGGCAAAGTTGCTATAAACAATATCAAAACAGGTTTTTCCGGTAAAAGTTCCGGTTCCGGTAATATAATTGTCAGGATTATCAATCACGTTTACTATATAAGCTTTTGACTGAACCGGATTCGAAGTTCCGTTTTGGCAATTATTAATAACTACACAATAAAAAACATAAGTACCTGTAGCTGTCGGAGTCCAGACATAAGTAGCAGTTGTCGCTGTTGGCTCATTATTTATTCGCGCGCCATTCATATACCATTGAAAACTGGGGTTTACACCTCCTTGTACCATTATCGGCATTTTAAGAGTATGGCCAACTACACCCGCTTGCATTTGGTTGACAGACGGGGTTGGGATGATTGGGTCGGCACAGGTAGAAGAAAGTGTTACTTCCTGTTCAATCGTTTTGCTACCACAAGCATTAGTAGCTGTTACTTTTACAGTAGCACTGGTTCCCGAAGTTGGGAAAACTACCGAAGTACGGTTTTCATTGGTGTTGCGTAATTCGGCATTTATAACTTCCCATTTATATGTTACCGGGCCATTGGTTGCCTCTACTTCGAAAAGCTGAATCATTCCGTAGTCTGCATCTGTATGGGTTTGCTTCCATCTCAGATCGACAAAATCGGATAGTTCAACTGTTTTTACAGTTGATTTTTTACTTATGCAATTACCATCTTTTACGGCAACTTGATAAATACCCACAGTTTCTACAGTCAGGTTCTGTCCGTTTGTAGCAAGAGTGGTCAAAGCTTCCGTATCCGAAAGACTACCATAATACCAGATAAACTCAGGATTTGACACCTCCGAAGCATTTGCTGTTAACGTAACTCCTCCTCCACAAAGAACATTTAAACCTGTAATGCGGGGAGCTGCAGGAGCCGAAGATATTTCGATTTGTTTCAGTACGATTGTTTCGGTCGAGCAGTCTTGCCCTTGTGCCCGGCAGCGTATTATCACATTCGGCACATCAGTTGGTATATTATAATAAACAGAGGTTCCATAACCAATTTCGGTATTTTCGGCATACCACGTATAACGGGTTACTTCGTTCGATGGATTAGTTACCTGCAAATGAGCCATACCGCCCGCACAAAAACTATAGTTCGACTGTGATGTAACTCCATTCACACTAATAATAGGTTCGGGAACTGCCATACCTGCATTAGGGTCGAGCTGTACTATGGCTGCATCCGACGGTTTCGACCAGCAGTTTCCACCATCGTATACTACAGCATGCCATACTCCAATATCGGCTGATATGGATTCTTTTCCATCATAGTCGCTCCCGGTTTGCAGCACCCCGTCTTTAAACCAGCGTATCATCCCGGCATCTGCAGTTTGTGCTATGATTGTGGTTTCACCTCTATCTTCGCAAACAAAACCATTATTGCTGTTTACGATAATGCGTACCGGATTTGGTGCTGTATTGTCCGAAGGCAAAAGCTCGTATTCGCCACTATTGTTCTCGCAGCCGATGGCTGCGTAATACACCACATATTTACCCGGTTTGGTGGCTGTGTAAGTGTCTCCACGCCCAACTTCCACATCATTCAGCGTCCAGATATAATCGTTCGGATCGTTAGCTTCAATAGAGCCCACAAGGTAGAGATATGCTGCTCCGTCTGAGCAAAGCTGATTCCCACTGTAAGAGTTGATAGGAGGTACTGTTATCGCACCGATACAAATATTGGGATTGAATGCCTGTGTGAAAACAAATGTAGCTGTTTTTCCACAAGGGTCGGTTACAAGTACCACTGCTTTGCGTTCCAACGTAGTAGGATTGGCGTCGAAAGTAACTGAAAATTTGCCATCCGAAGAACCGGACGGATTAATGCTGGCATACTCACTTCCGCCCACTATAATATAAGTGTAGTTTCCACTCAGTGTACATCCGGGATTAGCTACTGTTATTTCTTCGCTGCCGCCATCCTCATCAAACACACCTGGGGTCGATTCCAAACGCATGGATGCTCCATCTGAAATGAGCATCCAGTCTTTGCCATCCCAGATGTAAACACCTGCCCTGATATTTTTTGTGTTATTTACTTTAGTGTTGTAAACGATAGTTCCGGCAAGCAACTCGTTTGTATCCACACCATCAGTAGAGTCATACCCAACCATATTTTCGGCATCGGTAAACGTTGCCGGAATATATCCTAAATTCAATATCTCAACGTTGGGTAACAGCAATCCGCCTAAATAATAATCCGTTCCGGTTGTTGTTTTCTTAAGGTCGAGCACAGCTCCCTTGGTAGGCAGCATTTCTTCTCCAATTTTAACTTGTGCACCAATAGTCAATGGCAAACACAGCCATACACATACAGCAAGCACAAAAATGAATAGATTGTTTTTTGTTTTCATTATTCGTTTATTTATCTTTTTATTCACTTGAAATTATTCTTTACTTTATTAAGTACATCGTCTTAATTAGTTTTTATTTTTTGCCACATAGGTTCAGTTAGTTCCCACATAGGCACACATAGCTTATATGTGATTTCTACTGTGTTTCTATGTGTTTTAGTATGTGTCGTCTCCTATGTGAGCTAAATAATATAAGTTAATTTGTGGCGAATACTTATTTAAATATTATAGATTTCTTTTCCCTTCGCATCCGGTGCATGATGTGCCGACGCTCTTTTATTAGGAAGTAAAAGGCACAGCACAATAGCATTGCCGGCAAGCCTGTACCAACAGGCATATCATTGGAGTTCTGGTCTTTATCACCGGCAATTCCTCCTTGATTCAAATCATCTTCATCATCGTCGTTACCTATGGCACGCAAGGTAGGGTTGCCGTATGTTGCCGGACGATAGTTTATATTGTTGTTATAAAAATTGCCCGATGGAGTTTCGTTCGAAAAAGGTTTGAAACTATTTGTTTCTCTGTAACCAGTACCGCCGGCCATAGTTTTATTTATCGAGATACAGCTAAACAACAGTATGATAATCATTGTTTGTATATGCAGGGTTTTTTTAGCTAAATAGTTCATTTTGTACCTCCTTTCGCTAATATCTTGACCACTTGATTGCGGTTGCCACCTATGTGCACAAGATAAACTCCCGTTGTCAAAGTTGCATGAATTGTTTCATCCGGATAATTTCCCACTTTAGTATTTATGATGCTACGCCCTTGAACATCGCTTACTCTAATTGCTGCGTCCATATCCTGAGCATGCAATCCGTGTATAATAATATTATCATTATGATAATAAGCTGTTAGCGGAGACTGGTTGCTACAATCGTCGCCGGTTGTATTCTGTGCGGCAAAATGCACATAAAACCGCTCTTCCACATCATCTGCATTTGCTTCGAAAGCGTATTCATTGGTTTCGTAGAGATTAACCCACTTGCCCGTCTTACGGTCTTCCAACCACAATTCTTCGGTAGTCATACTCTCTACACGCGACACCGATAGTTTGTAACTATCAATATTTGCCGAGGGGATAAATCCAAGAGGAACTACTTTTGTTCCTTTCAGTTCTACCGCTACCGACATTTTATTGCCGGAATACAACTGAAATGCGTCTTTTTGCGGATTGGTAACTTTGGCTTGCCCACCCGAAACTTTATCTCGCAAAGCGATAGCAGCCAAGTCGTACACATTACTATTGTCGTCAGGGCTTACACGGAAAATCAACTCGTCGTTATACAGCCGGCGCGAACGCATGAAGTTATTTGACTGTTTACCGTGCGTTTGCATGCTACGGTTGATAGCAAAACTTCCTGTTTGTGTTTTGTTTTTCGACAGCCGCACCATGAAATAAGTCATCGAGGGTATATCCGACAAATCAATAATGTTAACCGCCGAAGGGGAAAAACTATAAGGAACATACGACGTAGACCCTGCCGGATAAATGTAAATGGTAGAACTAAGATTCAGCCCGGTATTTACTATTTCGTCGTATATCTTGTCTATCGAAATGGCCGAGGTATACGAATTGCCTATCAGCCAATTGACTGTTTTATTGTAAGAAGCCCCCGCTAATTCTTTGCGGAAAATTTCATCTCCGGCAAAGAGCTGTTCTACTGTTTTATCCAAATTATATATCGTTCCGTCAAACACAAACTTCCCTTGGTCGTACACCGAAGCCGCCATTCCACCTGTTTGGTCGAAAGGCAGTTGGCTATAATCATAACCTTCGGGGCGGGGCTTAATCAAGTAGGCTTTGCCCGCTTCGAACAAAGCATCGGCCTGCCGCAGATATTGGTCATCATCAATCCACCCGTCGTTATTTTCGTCCTTATTGGCCAACACATAATCCACGTGCCCTGCATAAGCATCTTCTTCTATAAATTTGCGGACAAAATTGCCTGCAAAATATCCGGCACGCAGGTTAGTCATCGGCGAGGCAAAAGGAAAGAGCGGATTGGTATTGCTCCGGTAGATGGACAAATCGCGTTCGACAACTACCGAGCCGGCAGCAACCAGTTTTTCCGAAGTGCGGCTTGCCGCATCTGAAACACCAATGGCCGAAATACGCAATGAGGCATCAAAAACCTTGGTACCTGTAGCGTCTACATCCGAGTTGAGATAAATAATCCCTTTCTCGCTATCACTGCGATAAGAAACCGAAATGGCATCGACACCCATACGCCCCGGAATACGGATAGTATCATTGGTGGCGATGGAAAGGTTTGGAAACGCCACATAGTAGGATGCACGCTGAAAACCCTCCATACTACTTGCAGCACGGGTGCGGATATGGCGAACACCGTACGGAGCATCTCCCTGAAAAATAATAGTTCCGGTAGAGGTTCCCCAACCATCGGCATCAACCTGAAAAACATTACTTTTCGATTCCTGATAAAAGCTACCACCAATAGAAGTCACCCCTTGCTGAACAACAGAAACCCTGCTCTCTTGTGCCGAAGGATCGGCCATCAATACCGAATGGGGAATATAAAGGGCTACAACATCTTTGTTCGAGGCTATAGCCATACGCCCCGTATTGACAAAACGAACAGGCAACGACTCTTGTGCCTGAACATAACAGCCTAAACATAACAACAGGCATGTTATTAACAGTAATACATTTTTTCGCATTTTGTTTTTATAAACAATTTTCTTAATCATACCTTTTTGATACTTTTTATAAACAACTTACAACACTCACCCTCCATATTTATAATCAAGCATTAAAATCATTGTAAAAGTAGTTTTCAGTATATTTTCTGATTTTTTTTTGTACTGTCACTATCTTTTGTGTAAAAAAAACTACTTTTGACCAAAATTTAAAAACGATTATAAATTTATACGCATTATAAATTAATATAAATTACAACAGCTATATAAACCAACCTATTTATCAATTTCATACTTAGGTTAAGAATTAATTACAATAGTAAATAATCGAAAATAGAAGTAGGAATTTAGCTGAGACTTAACAACTTATAAAAACATAAACATTTGAAAGAAGCTATCAAATTTTCCGCCCTAAACAAAACAACATATCTGTTTTATAAAAAAGGGCATATAAGGAGGACCCTCAACAGAAACGACAGATATATTAATACAGGACGTTATGTTTTACTTTACAAAAATATATCTAAATCAAATTTTCAACAAGACGACTTCAGCCGATAAAAGGAAATATCAGATCATTCCAAAGACTAAAAAGTAGGTAAAACAAGAAGAAAAAGAACAGAATGTCGTATTTTTTTGTTATACTATAAAAACACCTACATTTTTACAGTATAAGCGCCTAAATAACGACGAATTGTAATACGTTTAAATTATCATGAAAAAAAACAAATTGACGGATAGTTTTATTGAGGGACTGTATAAACACGTGCCCCACCGGCCTGAACTGGTAAGAGAAATTTCCAGAATACTGAAAATAGAGAAAGAGCCTGCGTCACGACGACTAAGCGGCAATGTAAACTTCTCCATCGACGAAATGGGGATACTTGCAAAGGAATTTGACATTTCGATAGACTCGCTACTACATGCGAATGAAGACCATTTGAAAACTCCTATTATACTGGAGTTTCCGTGGAGTAAAAACTCGATAGATTCGCTGCTCGACTCCATGCTGGACAATATCATTATGGTTAATAAAATATGCGTTAAGCCATATGAATTAGGCAGCGTATTCAATTCCTTGCCAATAGATATATACATGCATTTTCCGAACTTAACAAAATTCATGCTTTTTAAATGGGGACATTTTTTCGTCGACCCAGACGAATTCAGCAATTACTCCTCATGGAAAGTTCCTGAAAAATTTCAGGAAGTAAAAAAGCAGATCGAAATTTTCAATCATAACAGCGGGAAGAGGGTATATATATGGGATGTATCTCTTATATGGGCACTTGTGAAAGAAATTAAATATCTGTACGAGATAGATATCCTCAACCCCGAAGATCTGGAATTAATTAAAAACGACCTACACTCATTATTGACAGGTTTTGAGACATACATCAAAAGTCTGAACGAAATAAGATATCAAAACATAGAGGCCTATTTCTACATGTCAAATATTCCGATTGGCGTAACCGGCCTGTATGTAATGTCTGAGTTAGGTCAACTTGCATTTTCGAGTACATATTTCTCACGAACCGGTTTTTCGACCGATATCCAAAGTAATAAAAGCATACAGCAATGGATGTTTTCTCTCAGGAAAATATCTACTCTTATGTCGAGCAGTGGATATAAAGAAAGGCGTGTATTTTTTAAAGAACAGCACCTAATAGTCGATTCTTTTCTTTAACAGCACTTGTAGCAAACATAACTCTCAAAAGAAAACGATTAAAGATTACCACCACTATTAATCGAGTTGGAGCCATAATACTGATATAACAACAATAACATATGTAAAAAAACAAAAGCCAATCTAAAAATAAGATTGACTTTTTCAATTGTGGGCGTTGACGGATTCGAACCGCCGACTCTTCCGATTGTATCGGAATGCTCTGAACCAGCCGAGCTAAGTATCTTTTATTAATGATTCAATATATTTTCGGCTTTTCTGAGATTTTATATACATTTCGGCTTGATAAGCCTCCGACTTACTAAAATAATGTTGAGAATATACTAACTTCCATGGCAACCCGCGCTTTGTATATTTGCTTCGCCCTGTATTATGACGCTTAAGACGATCTTCAAGATCAGTTGTAGAACCTACATAATACTGATCTATTTTTTCCGAATATAGAATATAACAATAACACATATGTAAAAAAAACAAAAGCCAATCTAAAAATAAGATTGACTTTTTCAATTGTGGGCGTTGACGGATTCGAACCGCCGACTCTTCCGATTGTATCGGAATGCTCTGAACCAGCCGAGCTAAGTATCTTTTATTAATGATTCAATATATTTTCGGCTTTTCTGAGATTTTATATACATTTCGGCTTGATAAGCCTCCGACTTACTAAAATAATGTTGAGAATATACTAACTTCCATGGCAACCCGCGCTTTGTATATTTGCTTCGCCCTGTATTATGACGCTTAAGACGATCTTCAAGATCAGTTGTAGAACCTACATAATACTGATCTATTTTTTCCGAATATAGAATATAACAATAACACATATGTAAAAAAAACAAAAGCCAATCTAAAAATAAGATTGACTTTTTCGTGGTGGGCGTTGACGGATTCGAACCGCCGACCCTCTGCTTGTAAGGCAGATGCTCTGAACCAGCTGAGCTAAACGCCCGATTATTTTTCAATTTACGCTTTTCTTCAAAAGCGATGCAAAGATACTACTTTTTTTGTACTACACAAGAAATTGATTTGATTTTTTTATTTTTTCTTCGTATTTCATTAAAATAAAAAAATTATCTCTCAATTTTATTAAGTGGGCGTTGACGGATTCAAACTGCCGACTCTTCCGATTGTATCGGAATGCTCTGAACCAGCTGAGCTAAACGCCCGAAACATTTTTCGGATTATACTTTCCTCCAAAAGCGATGCAAAGATACTGCTTTTTTTGTATCACACAAGAAATTGAAATGATATTTTTTCATTTTCTTCTATATTTCATCAAAATAAAATCATTTTCATTTTTTATTGCAGGGTAAGTAAACATTTGCCCGATAATGTTTGTTTTCACTAAAACGCAGATAAACCAGCCACCTTACCAAAAAAATCGCACAACAATCGAGCCATGATATTTGTTTTGTAAAAGAATTTGGTTAAATTGCGAGCAAATTAACTTACCTGAATTTCATGAAGAACAAACAAATTTCTATGAAACAAATAATTACAATACTATGACGTACCTTAAGTTTGATAAAGCCTTATTGATAAACCTTGAAAAGTCGCTTACGAAGGAGATGATTCGTACAAACAGGGCCGGGGCGTACAATAGTACAACACTTATAGACTGTAACACACGAAAATATCACGGGCAACTGGTAATTCCCATTCCTGAGCTTGACGATTCCAACCATGTTTTGCTATCATCGCTCGACGAAACGGTGATTCAGCATGGTGCCGAATTTAATTTGGGGATTCATAAATACGAAGGAAATAATTTCAGTCCCAACGGGCACAAATATATACGCGAATTCGATTGCGAGGTTATTTCAAGAACTACCTATCGTGTAGGTGGAGTTGTACTTTCAAAAGAAAGGCTGCTCGTTTCGTTCGAGCCGCGCGTACTGATAAGGTACACCCTTTTAGAAGCCCACTCGCCTACCCTGTTGCGTTTCAAACCATTCCTTGCATTTCGTAGTGTAAACGAGCTCACGCATCAGAACAACGTAGCCGACACGTCTTACGAAGATGCTACACAAGGTATAAGAACCCGCATGTACGACGGTTATCCCTATCTATACATGCAGTTTTCCAAAAAGAACACATATCATCACCAACCCGACTGGTATCGCAATATAGAATACTACAAGGAGCAGGAACGCGGATACGACTATAAAGAAGACCTAATGGTGCCGGGCTACTTCGAGATGCCGATAAAAAAAGGAGAATCCATTATATTTTCAGCGGGGATTTCCCCTGTCTCTCCTAAAAAATTAGCCCCCTTGTGGGACGAGGAAATAGGCAAAAGGATTCACCGTGTAGATATGTACAGTTGCTTGAAAAACTCAGCACAGCAATTTTATCAGAAGATAGAGGACAAAGTGTACCTGCTGGCCGGCTACCCTTGGTTTAAAGCACGTGCACGCGACCAGTTTATCGCACTTCCCGGATGTACCTTCCTCATTGATAAAATGGATGCCTTTTATCATATAATGGATACGGCTATCCCCGAAATTGAAGCGTATATCAATGGAGAAACAAATATATTTAAGCTGGAAAAGCTCGACGACCCCGACGTACTACTTTGGTTTATACGAACCATCCAGTTATATTCGCAAAAAACATCATTGCAAGATGCTGCCCACCGCTATGGAAAAATAGTAGTGGACATCATCAAGTTTATACGGAAACAGAATCACCCGAACTTATTTCTCCATACCAACGGCTTACTATATGTAAATGGTAAAGAGAAACCCGCTACATGGATGAATGCGGTAGAAAACGGTCGCCCTATTACTCCCCGCACAGGGTATGTAGTAGAAATAAACGCACTGTGGTATAACGCACTGAAATTCGCAGCCCTATTGATGCAGGAGAGTAAAGACGAACATTCTGCCGATTTATTCAACTATCAGGCAGAAACAACACGCGGAACATTCGTTGAAGTATTCTGGAATGGCACTTACCTGTACGATTACGTAGACGGCAATTATTCCGACATGGAAGTACGTCCGAATATGGTTTTTGCCATAGGTTTACCATTCTCGCCATTAGACAGGCAGCAGCAAAAATCCGTATTGGACATCATTACCCGCGAACTGCTGACACCTAAAGGATTGCGAACCATAAGCCCTAAAAGCGGCTCGTACCGTCCGGTGTATATTGGCGGACAGTTGGAACGCGACAGGAATTACCACAATGGCCCTGTGTGGCCATGGCTTTTCGGGACATACGCCGAAGCCTATCTGAAAACATACAAGCAAAGCGGTATTTCTTTTATCGAACGTATGCTGAACGGTTTCGAATGGGAAATGACCGAACTGTGTGTAAGCACAATCTCGGAACTGTTCGACGGCAACCCACCGTTCAAAGGGCACGGAGGTATGTCGTTTGCAATGAACGTGGCCGAGATATTGAGAGTATTAGACTTGTTGAAACAAAACGAAAACGAAAATACATGAAAGCACTAATGTTTGGCTGGGAGTTTCCTCCCCACATTTTAGGCGGATTAGGAACAGCAAGCTACGGACTGACCAAAGGCATGTCGATGCAGCCCGACATGGACATAACATTTGTAATTCCGAAGCCTCATGGAGACGAAGACCAGAGCTTTCTTAAAATTATTGGCGCAAGCTATGTTCCCGTAGTGTGGAAAGAAAACAATTGGGACTATGTCAACCAGCGAATCGGGCATATCATGAATCCCGATGAATACTTCTGGTTGCGCAATGGTATAAAATATGATTTCCGCCGCATATACACCAACGACCTCGGATGTATCAATTTTTCAGGACGTTATCCGGATAATCTGATAGAAGAAATATCAAACTACGAAGCTGTAGCGAGCGTTCTTGCCCATCAGCTTGATTTTGATGTAATACATTCGCACGACTGGCTCACGTATCCGGCAGGAGCGTTCGCGAAACAAATAAGCGGCAAACCACTTGTAGTGCATGTGCATGCTACCGACTTCGACCGTAGTCGCGGACAGGTAAATCCGGTGGTATATGATATTGAAAAGCGCGGATTGGATGCGGCTGACCACATTATAACTGTGAGTAACCTGACAAGACGAATTGTTATTGAAAAATACCACCAGCATCCCGACAAGGTTACGACTGTACACAATGCGGTAGAGCCTCTGGAAGATGCCGACTCCTACACAAAAACTCCGCGAAAAGATAAAGTAGTTACTTTTCTTGGACGCATCACCATGCAAAAAGGGCCTGAGTATTTTGTAGAAGCAGCTCACCGTGTACTCCAAAAGACAAAGAATGTACGGTTTGTAATGGCAGGTAGCGGCGATATGATGAACGCTATGATTGACCTGGCTGCAAAACGCAATATTGCCGACCGATTTCATTTCACAGGATTCCTCAAGGGGCGGCAGGTTTACGAAATGTTGGCCGAAAGCGATGTTTACATCATGCCTTCAGTATCCGAACCTTTTGGTATTTCGCCGCTCGAGGCTATGCAGGTAGGTACTCCTACCATTATATCTAAACAATCGGGATGTGCCGAGATATTGACCCACGCTATCAAAACAGACTATTGGGACATAGACGCTATGGCCGATGCTATATATGCTATCGTAGAGAATCCGGCTATGCACAAGAGCCTCCGCGAACTGGGATGCGAAGAAGTGCATAACATAAAATGGTACGACGCAGGACTGAAAGTCAGAAAAATATATGATACCGTCACAGGAAACGGTTGATTACCAAACACGAACAAAAAAGGTGTATAAAACGAGCCTCAATTAAGTTGAATATATTAAATCACTACATAATGAAAAATATTTGCATATATTTCCAAATTCATCAGCCCTACGATTTGAAGCGATACCGTTTTTTCGAAATCGGGCAGGACCACTATTATTACGACGATTACAGAATCGAAGACAAAATAAGGGCTTTATCCGAAAAATCATACCTCCCATCCAATGCCACTATTGCCGAAATTATCCGCAATTCGAACGGAAAATTTCGCTGTGCATTCTCCATTTCGGGAACTGCTTTGGAACAACTGGAACAATATGCTCCCGAAGTAATCGACAGTTTCAAGGAATTGGCAAAAACCGGAGCAGTTGAATTTTTAGCCGAACCTTATGCTCACTCATTGGCATCAGTTTACAGTGCTGATGAATTTGAGCGTCAGGTAAAAATGCACGCCGAAAAAATAGAGTTATTATTCGGGAAAAAACCAACTGCCTTGCGCAATTCAGAACTGATTTATTCGGACGAAATAGGGGAGCGAGTTGCTAAAATGGGGTATAAAACCATGCTGATAGACGAAGCACGCCAGGTACTCGGCTGGAAAAGCCCTAATTTCGTCTACACACATTCCTATATCCCGAAACTGAAACTTCTGGTTCGTAACCTGAAATTCAGCGACGATATCTCGTTCCGCTTTTCCAACACCTCATGGTCTGAGTTTCCTCTCACAGCCGACAAATACGTCGATTGGCTGGCAGGCTTGCCCGAAAACGAAAAGATAATCAACATATGGATGGGCTACGAGGCATTCGGCATATTCCAACAACAGGAAACTGGAATCTTCAACTTCATGAAGGCTTTTCCATACCATGCTATGGAAAGACAGATGAATTTCATTTTACCTTCCGAAGCAGGAAAAAAACTGGAAGATGCAGGCCCGTTGTCAATAACAGACCCTATCAGTTGGTCGGGACACGAAAAAGACCTTAGCCCGTGGACAGGAAACGACCTGCAACAAGAGGCGTTAAACAAGCTGTATGCCGTAACCGAACGCGTAAACATGGCAAAAGACAAAGTACTGTTGCACGACTGGTTGTTGCTTCAGTCTACTGACCATTTCCGGTATATGAGCCATAAAGACCAATTCGGTACTCACTACGAATCTCCTTACGATGCCTTCATCAACTATATGAATGTATTGGCCGATTTTCTGGAACGTGTGGATGCACAATATCCAACAACGATTGAGAACGAGGAACTGAACGAACTGCTGACAACAATCAACAATCAGGATAAAGAAATAATAAAACTGCAAAAAGACGTAAAAAAGCTCAAAGCTAACGCCAAAAAGAAAAAGGCTGCCGAAAAGTAAAAACACTTTCATGCAAATCACAAAAAAAGCATCTGATAAGACTCATAGTCTTTCAGATGCTTTTTTGCAATCTTATAACATGTTCTTTGCCTTATAAACTCGAAACAAGGTTCTAAATATTCTCTAAAATGGGAACAACAGAGGCAAAATAAACACCATAACTATTCCCACAACTATTTGTAGGGGCAACCCTACCTTAATATAGTCCATAAACTTGTACCGCCCTGCCGACATAACAAGTGCATTGGGCGGAGTAGAGAATGGACTTGCAAAACACATGCTCGCCGCTACCGTCACCGCGAATAAGAACGGATAAGGGCTCACACCCAAGGTAAGAGCAGCTTGCAACGCAATAGGGGCAAAAAGTACCGCAGTAGCCGTATTGCTTATAAACATGGTAAGGATAGACGTAGCTAAATAAACACCCGCCAAAACGATAGTAGGCCCTAACGAGCCCAAGCCATTCACAATACCATTGGCTATAAGTGCCGATGCACCTGTTTTTTCCATCGCAATGGCCAGAGGGAACATACCGGCAAACAGGAAGATACTTTCCCAGTTTATAGTTTTATACGCCGATTCCACATTACGGAAACAGCCTGTAAGAATCATCAATATAGACGCAATCAAAGCAGAAACCACCGGGGGTATAATATTGAAAGCCATTGACAAAACCATAAGGAGCATAATTACAGCAGCAACCGGAGCCTTGTGGTCTAACGGAATTTTCGAGGCCTTTTCCATTGGTTGCCCCACCACTACCCATTCTGATGATTCCTGATTCAGCTTTTCTATATCCGACCATTTGCCCTGTACCAGAAGCACGTCGCCCGAAAGCATTTTCTCGTCCTTTATATCCTGCAATATATATTCATCTTTACGCTGAATACCAAGGATATTCACATTATAAAGCTGACGGAATCCGGATTCCCTTACCGGTTTATTCACAATTTTAGATGTAGACATCAGCACTACTTCTGCAATACCAATCTCACCAAACTCAAGTCCTCCTGTTTTCGATACCGACAATGCAGCCGTTCCTTCCGACTCATGGGTATCAATCAGGGTCAGGTTATTCTCATCCACAAGGGTTTCTACATTTTCGAACTTACCGAAAATATACAAAATATCGTTTTCACGCACGGTACTGCCGGGGCCTGCCATCTTCATATCCACCGTTTTGTGGAAACGGCGCTGCGAGTTTATACGCCTTATTTCCAAAACACTCACATTATACTTGCGTGTAATATTCAAATCCTGCAGCATTTTATTTACAAACGGAGAATCTCCCTTCACCTTAACGCGGTAAAGATTATCAGCAAGCTGATATTCGCTTGCCAACTGTTTCAGCGATTTATCCTTTTTCTTAGCCTCATCTCCATTAGCATTCTTTTTCGAAACCAGTAATTTACTTAAAGGCCAAAGCAAAATTATGCCTAAAGTGAGGGTAATTAAACCCACCGGAAGAAACGCAAAGAAAGAAAGCCCTTCGTAACCGGCACTTACCAACGTATCGTTAATAATCAGGTTAGGAGGCGTACTAATCAAAGTCAACAGCCCCAGACTACTTGCAAAAGCCATAGGCATAAGGAAACGCCGCGCATCAGTCTTAGCTTCCATCGTCAGGCTTATAACAATAGGCAGCATAAGCGCCACCGTGCCTGTATTACTTACAAAAGCCCCGATTCCTCCTGTAACCAGCATTACCAGCACAAACAGTTTCAACTCGCTATTACCGGCAAAGGCAAGAATCTTTGTACTAATCATTTTAGCAAGCCCTGTCTGGAAAATTCCTCCTCCCACAATGAATAAGCAAGCCATCATGATAACAACTGAATTGGAAAATCCGGACAGCCCCTCCTCAGGAGTAAGGATACCAAAAAGCATAAGTGCAACCATGGCACACAAGGCTACAATATCTGAACGAATCTTGCCCCAAACAAAAAATACAGCAGCTAAAACAATTATAGCAAAAACAATTATAATCTCTGTTGTCATATATTAATGATATTTTTTTTTAAAACTATTAAAGCGTTTTGATTTTCAAATTGCTCCTTAACAAAAAATCCCGCAATTTTTTATCTTACGGGATTATATGGTATTGAATTTATTTCAATCAAAGCTATCATACATCTACACGAATTCAATGTATGCAAAAGTACTAATTTAAAACTATTTTATATCCGCCTGCCTCAAAAACATTTATCTTATTAAAACTATTTAATAAATTTTCTTTTTATGTATAATTTCAGCCCGAATGAGAAGCTCTAAAATTCATCGAAAAAATCATCTCCAAAAAACGGCTCTGCATCCAATTGCCTTCGCAAGACAGACAGTTCATGTTCCATTTTTCGCATCTTGCCCAGCATATTATTAATCACGTCTATCCCTTCGATGTTAATCGAAAGGTCATAATAAAGCCGGGTAAACATATCCAAGTCGCTCAACTGCGACAGGCTGATATATCTTGCATCGCCCTGTACTTCAGTTTCAATCAGCCCTTCACTCTCCAAGCGCAGGATAAAATCAAGCTCCGCACGGCTTTTCCGGCAATATTCATTTAATAAAATCAATTCTTTTTCCATAGCAAATCACTTTTTTAAGAGTTGGCTAATTGTTGAAACAGTTCTTTCTGCTTATCAGTCAGGTTAGTCGGTATTTTTACAGTATAAGTTACAAATAAATCGCCAAACTGCCCTTCCTTTTTATATACAGGGAAACCTTTCCCTTTCAGGCGCACTTTAGTCCCGTTTTGAGTTTCAGGTTTTATTTTCAGTTTCACCTTCCCGTCAAGCGTGTTAATGGTGGCTTCGCCACCCAGTACGGCTGCATACAAGTCTATCTCCGATTCGGCATACAGGTCGTTACCTTTCCGTACAAAATCAGGGTCTTTGCCTATTACAAACGTAATATACAAATCACCATTAGGAGCACCGTTTGCACCTGCACCTCCCTGCCCTTTCAGTTTAATCACCTGTCCGTCGGCCACCCCTGCCGGAACAGTGATACGTATATTCTTACCATTTACCGACAAAGTTTGCTTGTGTGTTTGCGCTGCGTCGCGTAGGCTCAGATGCAGTTCAGCGTTGTAATCGCTGCCTTTAAACCCGGCCGAACGACGGCTCCCTCCCGTGCGCCCACCGCCACCAAACAGGTTTTCGAAAAAGTCGGAAAAACCGCCGCCACCAAAGTCGCTGTCACCAAAATCGTATTGGTAACTACCTCCACCGCCCGAACCATAGCCTGAGGTAAACCCTCCATTCTTGGCTTGCTGTTGGCGGGCTTTTTCATACTCTTCGGCATGTTTCCAGTTTTCGCCATACTCATCATATTTTTTTCTTTTTTCAGGGTCGCTCAGCACCTCGTTAGCCTCGTTTACCTGCTGGAACTTGGCATGAGCCTCAGCGTTGTTAGGGTTCACATCGGGATGGTATTTTCTTGCCAGCTTCCGATAGGCCTTTTTTATATCGTCGGCCGACGCACTCTTATCAAGCCCCAAAATACTATAATAATCAATGAATGCCATAATCAATAATTCTTTTGTTCTAATACAAATATTTGCCTAAATCAGTGTCTATCTGTGATATTTGCGTTTTTTCTGCTTTTGAGAAATCCTCTGTAGTTTTATTCAACACATGACAAAAAACTGAATAGCAACCAGTATTTTGCTGATATTTAATGTTTTTGTTTAAATCATCTACTTCCTTTTGCCTTGATGCAAAAGGAACAAAAACTAATTTCATTGAAGCACCTACGCTCAGCAAAATTCAAGTAAACTTGATTCTGC
>NZ_QVMH01000034.1:7302-11534 GCF_010501035.1 Paludibacter sp. 221 | reverse complement strand
GGAAGATTTTTTAACGCCGTCTGCTCTTATTTTTCGGCTCACCGGACAAGGTCAAAAAAGTACCTATAACAGATTGAAGAAACATTCGACATTTTTCGTCATGTATTCAAGTAGTTTTATTCAAAAAAAGCTGCCGAATTTCGACAGCTTTTCAAACCATTCAGTTAATGCACGGTTATTTTTTAATATCACTAATGTCTTTCAACCAGTCTTCTATTTCCTGCTCATGTTCCAGCTCATCGGCCAAAATTTGTGTCGCAATCTTATAAGTTTCGTGGTCTTTACCAAAGGTATAGTCGGCTATTTCCTGATAGCGTACAATAGCACATCTTTCACCTTTCAGGTTATCGTTCAAAATTGATACGATATAAGGGTTGGTTGGTGCATAGTATTTGCAACGAGCCAACTTTGTCCATTCTTCAGGAGAAAGTACCGGAGTTCCTTCCAACTGGATAATACGCTCGACCAACATATCAGCATGTCCTAACTCTTCTTTAGCATGAATTTCGAGCTCTTTCTGAACCGAAGGACGCATAGGGCCTTCAACCAAGGCTGCTCCTACCCAATATTGGTAATATGCCAACCATTCTTCACTAAGTGCTGCGTTCAGCATTTCTAATAATTTTTTTACATCAAGCGATTTTTTGATAATATCAACACTTTCTTTTCCCATGATTCTAATATTTTAATGAATTAATACTTTAATAAAAAATCTTTTTCTGAAATCCAAGTATAATACAAACAACACAAAGCCGAAAAAGGTTTTGCAAAATATACTGATATTTATTTTTTAACACTTTTTGTTTTCAATAGCAGTAAAGTTATATCCCAAAATAATTACACTTTGTACCAAAGCAAGAAACCGAACTCAACAAAGTCACACATATAAAGGAATAATTTTCTACCTATGTGGCTTCTATTGCGATAAATAATGATTGAATTTTGTGTGTTTATAATAAAAAAACTTATCTTTGCAACTCTAAAAAAATAGAATTAAATAATTGTGTTATTTTTAAAATAAGAAATTCATGTTAAACAAAGGACTTGTAAGGCTCTTTACAGCAGCACTCACACTTGTGTGTTTGTTTTATCTTTCGTTTACTGTTGTAACGGCAACCTATTCAAAAAAGGCAAGCGAATACGCGAATGGGGATAAAATGAAAGAATACCAGTATCTGGATTCTTTGGGATACGAAAAGGTTTGGCTTGGCTATACGCTGAAAGAATGCCGCGAAAAAGAAATTAACCTGGGTCTTGACCTTAAAGGGGGGATGAACGTTACACTCGAAGTATCTATCCCTGATGTTATCCGCTCGTTATCAGGATACAACACCACCGAAAATTTCAACAAAGCATTGGCTCTTGCCAGCGAACGTCAGAAAACAAACAGTAATGTCCAATACCTGGATTTATTTGTTCAGGCATATACCGAGCTCGACCCACAGGGACAACTTGCTGCTATTTTCAGTACATTCGACCTGAAAGACCGTATATCATTAAATACACCGAACGACGAAGTGGTAAAAGTGCTTCGCAGTGAGATTGACGGCGCTGTAAGCAACTCGTTCAACGTGCTTCGTACACGTATCGACCGTTTCGGGGTGGTACAGCCTAATATCCAGAAACTTGGAAACACTGGTCGTATACTGATTGAGCTTCCCGGTATTAAAGAACCCGAACGCGTTCGTAAACTGCTGCAAGGTTCTGCTAACCTCGAATTTTGGGAAACTTACGAGTTGAACGAGATATACAGCAACCTGTCTGAAGCAAACCGCGTGTTAGCCGAAATGCAACGCGCAACAGAATCGGCAAAAGCAGAAGAAACAACTTCGACAGCATCTACCAATACCGCAAACTCAACTCTTGACGCCGACAGCTTAGCCCTGTTGGAACAAGGTGACGAAAACGTTGCTGATAACAACAAACTACTCGAAGAATACAAAAAAGCAAATCCATTGTTCGGTTTAACCCAAACTGAAACAATGCGTGGATATGCCGGACCTCTTGTAGGAGTAGTATCAGGACGCGACACTGCTAAAGTAAACGAATATCTTAGCATGAAACAAGTAAGGGAAGTTTTCCCTCGCGACCTTGAGTTCCGCTGGTCGGTTAAACCAACCAGCGAACGTGGCGACATGTACGAACTGTTGGCTATCAAAGTAACCAACCGCGATGGACGCGCTCCACTTGCAGGTGACGTTATTACCAATGCACGTGCCGATTTCTCGCAAGGGTCAGCTTTCGCAAACGTTAGTATGAGCATGAACGCCGAAGGGTCGAAAACTTGGGCTCGCATGACAAAAGATAATATCGGTAAATGTATCGCTATCGTATTGGATGGATATGTGTACTCTTACCCACGGGTTAATACTGAAATTTCGGGAGGACAATCTCAAATCACAGGTAACTTCACCCTTGAAGAAGCGAAAGACTTGGCAAATACCCTGAATTCGGGTAAAATGCCTGCTCCGGCACGTATCATTCAAGAAGATATAGTAGGACCATCGTTAGGAGAGCAAGCTATCAACAGCGGTTTGATTTCTTTCATCATCGCTTTTGTCCTGATTCTGCTTTACATGATTTTCTATTATGGCCTGATTCCGGGTCTTATTGCAGACATAGCATTGTTCGCAAACGTATTTTTCCTGCTTGGTATACTTGCCTCGTTCTCGGCAGTACTTACATTACCGGGTATAGCGGGTATTGTGCTCACGCTGGGTATGGCGGTGGACGGTAACGTGCTTATCTACGAGCGTATCCGGGAAGAAATGCGCGCGGGTAAAAACCTGAAAAAAGCAGTTCAGGATGGTTTCGGAAATGCAATCTCTGCTATTATCGACGCCAACGTAACAACTGTAATCACCGGTATTATATTAATGATATTCGGAACAGGCCCTATCAAAGGTTTTGCAAACACATTGGTTATCGGTACTATTACATCGTTCATTACATCAGTATTCCTTACACGTACTATGCTGCAAGCATATGCCAACAGGGATAAAGCAAAAGAACTTCCATTTACAACAAATGTAACCAAGAACTGGTTCCAGAATACACGTTTCAATTTCATCGGGAAACGTAAAATCGGATACATCATTTCTCTTGCAATGATTGTTATCTGTATCGTATCGTTATTCACACGTGGATTGAGCTTAGGTATCGACTTCAGCGGTGGACGTAACTATGTAGTACGTTTCGAACAACCTGTACAAACCGAAGAAGTACGCTCGCTCCTTGATGATGCTTTTGAAGATGCTGCGGCACAAGTTATCACCATTGGTTCTGACAATCAGGTACGTATTTCTACCAAATACAAAATTGACGACAATTCTGAATCGGTAGATAACGAAATGGAAACTATATTGTACAACAGTCTGCAACCGCTTTTGGGCGACAATGTGACCAAAGAAGAATTTGTACAGGATTATATCCAAAGTTCGCAAAAAGTAGGCCCTACCATTGCCGACGACATTAAACGCTCTGCAGTATTTGCAGTTATATTTGCGATTCTTGCTATCGGACTGTATGTGTTTATCCGTTTCCGTGGATTCGGCTACTCACTTGGTGCTATTGCCGGATTGACTCAGGATGCCCTTATCACATTAGGATTGTATTCGCTTTTCTATGGTATCATGCCGTTCTCGATGGAGATAGACCAATCGTTCATCGCGGCAATACTTACAGTAGTAGGTTATTCGGTAAACGACAAGGTGGTTATCTTCGACCGTATACGTGAAAACGTAAGGTTGTATCCGAAACGCGAAAGAAGTACCGTTATAAACGACTCTATTAACGCTACATTAAGCCGTACGTTCAGTACCTCGATGAGTACATTAGTAGTGTTGATTGCAATCTTCATCTTCGGTGGCGAAACTATCCGCGGATTCGTATTCGCTATGATGTTCGGTATTATCATCGGTACTTTCTCATCTATATTCCTTGCAGCACCGATTGCTTACGAATACTACATGAAAAAAACCAAAAAGGCCGAAGCCAAAGCAATAGAAAAGAAATAAGCGTACAAGTAATTAATTACGAGTTACAAGCCTTATTTTCTTGACAATAAAACAAAAAAGAACTCTATACGAAAAGCTCCTGTCTTAGTGGACAGGAGTTTTTGTTTTCAGGGTAACATCAAAATCTATCAAATCATGTTGATTTGTTTTTTTTAATCTACTTCGTAGCCGTAGCTAATTTTTCCGCCTCAGCTGGTGAGCGTTAAGAAATTCAGC
>NZ_QVMH01000034.1:0-7280 GCF_010501035.1 Paludibacter sp. 221 | reverse complement strand
GTTTAAGCGAAAGCAGAGTCAAGCTTGCTTGAACTATGCTGAGCGTAGGTGCTTCAACAAGGTTAATTTTTTGCTTCCTTTTTCAGCTATAGGAAAAAGGAAGAGCCTGTCCGGCTCGAGGACAAAAGAATAAAAATGAGGGTACTGTTATAAACATCTGAGAAACAAAAACCTAATTTTTATGTCAAATATTAGTAATAACAATTAATCTGCAATCTCAACTTTATTAGCCTATTAAACAACCAAATATTATCTTCGTACAGATATAGAAAAGCATTTACAACCTATGGAAAAAACCATTATAAGAAAAGCTGTAAAAAAAGATTGTTCGAAACTCCTTGAGCTGGTAAAGGGACTTGCCTTATACGAAAAAGCTCCCGAGGAAGTAACAATATCGCTTAAGCACTTCGAAGAGAGTGGCTTTGGAGAGAATCCCGTATGGTGGGCTTTCGTAGCCGAAGTAGATGGGGCGATCCGGGCTTTTGCACTTTATTACATACGTTTCAGCACATGGAAAGGGCAGCGGATGTATCTGGAAGATATTTACGTTGAGCCGGAATTGCGGGGAAATGGCTTAGGCTCTGTACTATTCGAGCGTTTGATAGAAGAAGCCAAAGAAAAAAACTTCAACGGCATGGTATGGCAGGCGTTGGACTGGAACGTATCAGCTCTCGATTTCTACAAAAAATATGGCGCTAAGTTCGACAGCACTTGGGTAAACTGCTCGTTGGATTTCTAACTATTCAGTCAAACGTCTCAAATAATTTATCCTTGCTTTTACGCACTTTCGGCAAATGGGCGTACTTATCTTTGTCCGCATCTCTGTATCCGAGTGCAAGTACTGTAGTTGCACGTAAGTTTTGCTCGTCAAGATGCAGGATTTCCGACATTATATCGGGGTCGAGTCCTTCCATAGGTGTGGCGTCTACACCTTCCAAAGCAGCGGCTGCAATCCCGATACCAAAAGCAAGGTAAGCCTGATGTGTAGTCCACAAAAAGTTTTCCTCGGCCGATGCTTCAATGTACTTATTAAAACTATTACGAAGCCCGCTAAGGCTCTCGAAAGACTGTTCCCTCGTCTCGGCTACAAGGCTGATAAAATCGTCGACAAGCTGCTGATTCACTTTCTTATAAGCAGTAAAAACCAATATGTGCGAACCCTCGATAACCGGATATTGATGGCATGCACGCTCGTTATATATCCGTTCGCGAAGGTCTTTATCCCCTATCACAAATATCCGGTATGGCTGCAAACCACCTGAAGATGGCGACAGGCGTATTGCTTCCAATATCCTGTCAATCTTCTCCTGAGGCACTTTTTCGCCATTCATGCGTTTAGCCGCATAACGCCAGTTCATTTTTTCGATTAAATTCATATGATAAATAGTTACAAGAAATTAGTTACAAGTTACAAGTCTCATTCTCCGCAACTTAACAACAAGAAATATAACATTATTTTTTATCAGGCATTTACTAATCAGGCTCACAAGCTATCCGCTACTCACTACTCACTCCTACCATTTGAGACACTTCACGGTTAAAATCTCCTGCTTTCAACAAGTCTTCCAAAGTCAGGTGCATACGGTATTGCCAATAATGCTTAGGTACTGCCGGAATATTTATCCGTTCCTCATACGGGTCTTTCCGCCTCAGCTCGTCACTCATCGAGAGCCAGTCCTGCAAAGGTATGATTGCAAGCATAGCGTTCGAACGCAGATGATTCATAAGTATTTGCTTGCAAAGCTCCGGTGTACAGCTTTCGGGCGCGACGCCTTCTTTCCCCAAAACCGTATTGTAATACTGCTGTGTAACATCACGGTTTTCGAGCCACCAGGCACGTATAGGAGACATGTCGTGCGTAGACGTAGTGCAAACCGACAAATAAGGAATAATATTCAGGTTTTCAAATTGAGTATTAAGCTGTTTCGGCATCCGCTCTATCTCCAGACTTAAAATCTGTAGTTCATCCATTACCTGTGGCACACATGCAGGTATCATACCCAAATCCTCGCCACATACCAGCATGTCAGTCGACGAAATTAACGGCGGCAGCTTCCGCATAGCCTGATGGCTCCAAAACTCGTTGTGCCGCTCGTAAAAAAAATGGTCGTATAGCCGATTAAAAGCATACTTCTCTTCATCGTTCAAAAGTTGATACGAGTTAGTACACTGAGCCGTTATACGCGGATGGTATTTAGCAGGCTGGTACTTATCACGGACAAACAGTACTTCGTTACACAGTTGGTACAACCCATTCTGTATACGATGTTCCTTTTCATCATTTTTCCCTTCGAAAAACCGTTCTATTTTCCTCTGTGTATTACAAAACTCTTTCAGTTCATATTGTTCAAAGCTTATCAGGTTCAGGAATTTATCAACTACCTCCTGTTTGTCATTAGCAAAAACCTTTTCCAAAAGCATATCAGTTATGTATGGCTTCGTCATGCGGTACTCGTCAAATCGCAATCCACCATTCTCAATTTCTTCTACAGTAAACGGCAATGCAGGGTTAAAATATCCCAAAAGACCTTGAACCGAATCTTCGGGAATCTCCCAGATGCGGAAGAAGCCCAATATATGGTCGATACGGTAGGCATCGAAATAATCAGCCATTTTTCTGAAACGCTTCCGCCACCACTGATAACCGTCTTTCGCCATTTCGTCCCAATTATAGGTAGGGAATCCCCAATTCTGCCCGAATATAGAAAAATCATCGGGTGGAGCGCCTGTCTGCGTATCAAGATTAAACAGTTGAGGCTCAGCCCATGCGTCCACACTATTGCGGTTTATGCCAATAGGAATATCGCCTTTCAGCACCACACCGTTTTTATGGGCGTATTCCTTCGCTTTTATAAGCTGGCTGTGTAATAAAAACTGTGTAAAATAAACCAGTTCAAGGCTTTTATTCATCCGCGCATCTTCTTTCGCCAGCTTTTGCAGCTTTTTCTTATTATAGCGTCTGAATTGTTGCCATGTAGCATGGTCGGCCGTTTGGTATTTATCCCTGAAATAAGTAAAGCAAGCATACGGGAAGAGCCACTCTTCGTTTTGGCTATAAAAGGCAGCAAACTCCTCCGAATTTAATACCGAACGACGCTTTTCACCGAATAAGTCCCGAATGTATTCCTCTTTCAAAGCCATTACCTGCTCATAATCCAGAACAGGCAAGGCATTTAGTTTGGCAGCCCTTTTTTTATAGGCTTTCAGTTTAACATCATCTTTCAGCGGATAATCGTTCAAGCCCAGATAGATAGGATGAAGCGCATAAATAGATATAGCATTGTAAGGATAAGAATCAGTCCATTGGCGGGTAACTGTAGTATCGTTAATAGGCAATATCTGAATTACTTTCATCCCTGTAGTCTTAGCCCAGTCAATCATCATCTCCAAATCAGAAAATTCCCCGACCCCGAAACTTTTTTTGGAACGCAACGAGAAAACGGGAATGACCACTCCCGAGGCTTTCCAATTCACCCGGTTGCGGCGATAACTTAAATCGTAAGCCTGCACCTGATTACCTTGTCCGAAGTTCACAGGATGGAGCACGCGGTTTTCACCCTCTTCCCAATGGATAATATTCTTCGTTTTTTTATCGCGTATCGCAAATTTATATTGCAAGGGGGTATTATATTTCTCAGCATTTAAAACAATACGGTATTTACTATACGAAACAGGCTGAAAAATAAGTGCTTGCTGTATATTCCAGTTTCCTAACAAATCAGATTCGCCGGTAAGGATAATCTCCTGCCCCTCGCCCACGCACGGACACGACAGAGTAAGCAATATTGATTGTTTGAAATACTTAACCGTCTTGCTGCTGTATTTCTGATGAAAAAAACTATTATAAAAAGCTGAAGTATAAAAGTATTTCTGATGCGGCGCATCATGCCAGCTATCGGTAAAGATAAAGTTTCGCCCTGCATCCAATCTCACATTTCTTCTATCGCCCCACTCTGTCCTCACCACACGGCTTCCTTCTTTTATCAGGTAATTATATTCAACCACTCCGGCGTTTTCTACATTTATCACAGCCGACCAATGAGAATCATCTGTCTGCGAAAGCATCAAGGCTTTGCTTACATCCCCTCCACCCAACTCGGGCAAATTGCCCGATACGCACACAACCTGTCCATAATCAGAACGGTAATCTATTTCAAATTTTATAATCATAAATCATTAATTATCTTGCATTTACTGACTTATAGCACATCCTATGAAGTCCCATAGGGACTATAGTTTGGTAATAGCCAATTTTACATGTTATCCGGCGTGCCATAGGTACGCTACTTTAGCGGTAATTGTAGCGTACCTACGGCACGCCAAGATATTAATACATCTTGTTAGTTACCAAACTTTGCTCCCAATGGGAGCTTACTCACTTGCATACAACATACAATATATCAAACCATTATCTTCAGATAAAGCAGCCCCAAAAGTAAAACAATCAGTCTTGCTACCATCAAATTATCACCCCACAGAATAAGGTAATAAGGTTATTATTGTCAGGTTGTATTCAGCTACTAAGGTTATTGGCAGAAAATAAGGTAATTAATAAAAACCTTATTTTGTTGATAAACCTTAGTAATCATGCAAGTAAGGGCAACCCCAACCTTATTACCTTATTTTACCGCCTTACCACGCGAAAGATTCGCACGGTAAGGCTTTTGACACACCTTCTTTGTTTAAAAATCAATTTACAACAACAAAAATAGTGTGATTAATCAGATAGCTCAACAGATTTTCAATGTTTTTTATATAAACTTCTCTAAAGAAAATTATTAGCTATGAATAATTCTACAGAAAACCTTACTTTTGAGGTCGAGTAACTATACTGCTACAACATGATAAAAATAGACGAAAAAAAACTTATTGCCGCCTCGCAAGAAGGTATGGACGAATTTCTGAATGTATTTACAGATGCTTACCTTGAGGCTATAAACGGGGAGCTGAACGAGAAAACAATGCCCTTACTAAATGGCAATCAACACACCTTGCTTGCATACCGTTTTTTTACCGACGAAATACGCGAAGGGGGATTTGTACAGCTAATCCAAAACGGGTATGGAGCTTATGTTTTCGACAACCCTTTCGCCAAAGCACTTCGCCAATATGGGGCTAAAGAGCTTTCTAAACTTATCTATCGGGCTAAGGAAATATATGATGCCAACAAGTCCGAACTGGAGCGTGAAACTACCGAAGAAGAGTTTAACGCCATGTATGTGGATTTTGAAGTATTCGACGATTTAGAAGAAATCTACTTCGATATAGAGGAAGAACAAACCACCATCATCGCTTCGTACGTAGACGACCATATAGAAGATTTTGCAGAAGTAGCAAAATAATTTTAGCACACAACAAGAAATTAACAATATTTTAAACCACAATAAACTCTTAATTTGTATTTAAAAAATAGGAGTTTACTGTTGGATAAACACATCGAAATTTGACAACTGATATTATCAAATATTCAATTCACTTCGTAGCCGGAGCTAACTTTCCCGCCTCAGCTGGTGAGCGTTAAGAAATTCAGCGTAACGAAGCGTTAAACAGGATTTGCTGTTTGACGAGCGTAGCGAGGAGTTCAAAGACAGTAGCGAAGTGAAGCTGAATTTTAGCGAAGCAGGTGTAGCGGTGGCTTTTTTGTTTACTTTTTCAGCTATAGGAAAAAGTAAAAACCTGTCCGGCTTGAGGATGAAGAAAGTTTAGAACTCTCCCTAAATCCCTCTCTCAAAGAGAGGGACTTGAGAATTGCTGAACGATTGAGGTACATTTGGTAAAGCGAAACACCAGTCTTGGACATTTTGATACGTTTACCTTGGAGACTACTGTGTTTCAAAATATTATTATGTTGTCGTACACCAAATTGAAATAACATATTTCACCCGTTGAACATATTTTTGTATTTTTGCAGATAGTAAGAAAACAAAGAACACTCATCATTTTACATACCACTATACATGAGCGACCAGCGATATAATTTAAGAGGGGTATCTGCTTCGAAAGAAGACGTACACAACGCAATAAAAAACATTGACAAAGGGCTTTTTCCCAAAGCATTTTGTAAAATCATTCCCGATTTTCTGGGGAACGACCCCGAGTATTGCAATATAATGCACGCCGATGGTGCAGGCACCAAATCGTCGCTGGCATACGTGTACTGGAAAGAGACAGGAGATTTGTCGGTTTGGAAAGGGATAGCACAGGATGCCCTAATTATGAATATCGACGATTTACTCTGTGTAGGTGCTGTGGATAACATATTACTTTCGTCCACCATTGGGCGGAACAAAAATCTGATACCGGGCGAGGTTATCTCTGCCATCATCAATGGCACTAACGAACTGGTGGAAGAACTTAGCCAAATGGGAGTGAACATATACCCTACAGGTGGAGAAACTGCCGATGTGGGTGATTTAGTCCGCACCATTATTGTAGACAGCACCGTAACATGCCGGATGAAACGCACAGACGTGATAGACAATGCAAACATACAGGCAGGTGACGTAATTGTGGGACTATCGTCGACAGGACAGGCAACTTACGAAAAAAGCTATAACGGCGGGATGGGGAGCAACGGGCTAACCTCTGCACGCCACGATGTTTTTGGCAATTACTTAGCAGCAAAATATCCTGAAAGCTACGACGCTTCTATACCCCAGAACTTGGCGTATTCCGGCTCATGTAAGCTGACTGATAAAATAGAAGGCTTAGATATTGACGCGGGAAAGCTCGTACTATCTCCTACCCGCACGTATGCTCCGGTAATAAAAAAGATTTTGGAAGAAATTCGTCCTAACATACATGGCATGGTACACTGCTCAGGTGGTGCGCAAACCAAGATATTACATTTCATCGACAATCTTAAAGTGGTAAAGAACAATTTATTCCCTGTTCCACCACTATTTCATCTTATCCAAAAAGAATCGGGAACCGACTGGAAAGAAATGTACAAAGTATTCAACATGGGACACCGTATGGAAATTTACCTGCCAAAGGAATATGCCGAAAAGGTTATCGCTATCTCAAAATCGTTCAACATTGATGCCCGGATAATAGGATACTGTGAGGCTGCTGATAAGAAAGAGCTGCTGATAGAATCGGAATTCGGTAAGTTTGAATACTGATAACGGAAGTCAATTATCCCATCTCACAGCTTATTACAACCACATTCTTTATGAATACATAAAAGTTTGTAATAAAGAAAAGGGCAGCAAAATATGGAGAATTGCTATTTTATTCTTTCGTAGCCGTAGCTAATCTTTCCGCCTCAGCTGGTGAGC
>NZ_QVMH01000033.1 GCF_010501035.1 Paludibacter sp. 221 | reverse complement strand
GAGCTACGAGCTCGGTGATAGACGGGGAAATTTGCGCTGCCCTCGACTTTTTATCAATACGGGCGTAGAAATCGAAGATTTCTATATAAATTTGCATCGCAAACGAATAAATTACTCCAATGAGAATATCTAAGTAAATAAATGGTCGAAGTACCATTTTCAAAGTTCCAATTCCCACGGAACTAAAATGGGACAAGTAAATATATTTTTTACCATGCCATCAATGCCGGTACTTTTACGGTATTGTTTTACTTAGAAATCAAATCTTCGGACATAAAATCTAAATACTGAGCTTTTCGTAGCTTCAGGCATTTCTTTTGATTCTAAGTGGCATTGTGGCATCTAACCACAATTCAATATGAGTCTTAACATAAACCAATTATCTTACATACACCCTGACAGAGAGGTACTTTTTGAAAACATCAACTTGTCGGTAGCAAAAGGCGAAAAAGTATCTCTGATAGGAAATAATGGTTCCGGCAAATCAACACTCCTGAAAATCATAGCAGGAAATCTGCCTACCAGTGCAGGGGAAATCGTTTTTTCAGAAAAACCCTATTACGTTCCTCAGCACTTCGGGCAATTCGATGAACTAACCGTAGCTCAGGTTTTAGGCATTGATGAAAAACTAAAAGCACTCCATGCTATATTGAAAGGTGATGCTTCCGAACAAAATTTTAATCTCCTGAATGACGACTGGAGCGTTCAAGAAAACGCATTATCAGCACTTCAGCACTGGAATGTTCCACATGTAAGCCTTTCGCAAGAAATGAGCAGTTTGAGTGGAGGCGAAAAAACAAAAGTTTTCTTATCCGGCATCAATCTCCACTTTCCCGACATTGTGTTACTGGATGAGCCCACCAATCATCTTGATAAAGCAGGCAGAAAAAAACTATATGAATTCATACAGAATTCCAATGCCGGTATTATTGTTGTTAGCCATGACAGGACGTTATTAAATCTATTGGATACAACATATGAAATACATAGAAACGGAATAGAAGCTTATGGCGGTAATTACGAATTTTATAAAATCCAAAAGGAAGAACAATTAAATGCACTACAGGAACAGCTGAGCGAAAAAGAAAAAGAACTCCGCAAAGCAAAAAAAATTGCCCGTGAAGCCATCGAAAAACAAGAAAAGCACGGTGTAAGAGGCGAAAAGGCTAATCAGAAAAAAGGAGTTCCGAAAATAGTCATGGGAAATCTGAAAAGCAAGTCGGAAAAAAGCTCTGCCAAACTAAAGGAAATCCATACAGGAAAAATGGATAATATATTAGGTGATTTAAAGGAAATTCAACAAAAATTACCTTCGGCAAAGGAATTGAAAATAAAATTTGAAGATGCAGACCTGCACAATGGCAAAGTGCTTATAACAGCAAAAGACATCAACTTCGGTTACTCTGAAAAATTATTATGGGAAAAGCCGCAGGATTTCCAGATAAGGAGCGGAGAACGAATCGTTATAAACGGCCGGAACGGTTCCGGAAAGACAACACTGATTAAACTACTATTGAACGACATACAGCCAATAAAAGGAGAAATAACACGCACGGAATTCAGCTATGTATATCTCGACCAAGATATTTCTATAATCGATAATAGCCTGACAGTATTACAACAAATTGAGAAATTTAACTCCCGGAATCTGTCCGAGCATGAACTGAAAATTCTGTTACATCGCTTCCTGTTTCCGTACGATACATGGGACAAAACCTGTGAAAAATTAAGCGGAGGCGAAAAGATACGCCTTGTATTCTGCTGCCTGCAGGTAAAGAACAATATGCCCGACTTATTCATACTGGACGAACCTACAAACAACCTTGACATACAAAGCATAGAAATAATTACCTCAGTCGTAAAATCATATAAAGGCACGGTGCTCATTATAAGTCACGACGAATACTTCATACAGGAAATAGGAATAAACAGAGAAATACAACTGGAATAATTCATTGGAGTGTTTCCCCCGATTATATTATTTGTTTACCTTTACATAGCTAAAAATATGTAAAGGTTATAATCGTTCGGTTAAGCCATAAAAATTCAAAAGGAAATGAAGGTAATCAAATGTAAAACGCCGGAACAATCACTTGCAAAAGAGTTGTCTTCAATCAATTATACCGATTGCTATAAATGCACTATAAATAAGCTGAAAGAAGATATATCGGCCGATGATATTCTCGTAAAATTCTGGACTGAAATGCCATGGTGGATAAATAAGCTGCTTGACTTACGAAACCGGCTGGTAAAAATCGTAGGGCTCAAAGGAAAAGAAGACGGAAATATAGAAACACTGGAAAACGCTATCAGAAACGGGAGTGACCATCCGCTTATGTCCATATCTGCAAAATCAGAAAATGAGACCGTGCTTGCTATGAAAGACAAACACCTGACGGCTTACTTATCATTATACATCGACAAAAAAGATGATAACAGTAGCACAAACGATATTTATACCTCCACTCTGGTCGCATTTCACAAACCATTAGGGTATATTTATTTTTATACGATCTATCCTTTTCATCATCTTGTAGTAAAAAAACTGTTGAAACATACACTCAAAAAAACTGTAACAGAAGAATGAGGAACCAGACTGACTTGCTAAAAACTGCTGATGAAAACCAAAAGCGGGCTTTTGAGATAATCAAAGAACTAAGATTGGTAGAGATATGGCAAATGCATGGGGCAAGAGCGAACCTAATAGGTTCTGTACCCAATGCACTGATAATGAAAAACAAAGATATTGATTTTCATATCTATTCCGATGCTTTTTCTATAACCGACAGCTTTGCGGCAATCGCTGAAATAGCTAAAAACAGCCGGATAAAACGCATTAGCTATGATAATCTTCTTGATACTGACGAAATGTGTATCGAGTGGCATGCATGGTATCAGGGCACAGACAATGAAACATGGCAGATTGATATGATTCATATACTGAACGAGTCGCCCTATGCAGGAAAAATGGAAGAAGTTACCCGGAGAATAAAAGAAATACTCACTCCGGAAATGCGCCTATCAATATTATCCATAAAAAACGATATTCCTGACAGCGAAAAGACAATGGGAATTGTGATTTATATGGCTGTTATCCGCGACGGAATAAGAAATTACGAAGAATTCATCCATTGGAAACAGCAACAGCAACTGAACGCCATAATAGATTGGATGCCCTAAGCAAAATAGCAAGATTTGCAAAAAGCAGAATGTAGCTTTTCTTTATATTTGTTGATTTAATCATACAAAAATGAACCCCGAAGAAAGAAGCAGGCAGGAATATATTTCGCGAATCAACAAGGTGATGGACTATATTGAAAAAAATATTGATAAACCTATCGACCTGCAAACACTTGCACAAACAGCACATTTCTCGCCATACCATTTTCACAGAATTTTCACTTTCCTTACAGGCGAAACTCCAAATAATTTTCTTTTACGGGTACGTATCGAAAAATCGGCATATATGCTACGCAACAAAGAACATTCAATAGGCGACATAGCCTACCGGTGCGGTTTCAACAACGTATCTACATTCAGCCGTACGTTCCGCAAATTCTTTAACGTTACGGCGAAAGAATTCAGAAAATCTGAAAAAGCAGTATATACAAAAGACAACTTATTATATAGCAAGAATGGTCAACTGATAAGCAAGAACGGACAAGTAATATCTCAAAATCATCCTCAATTTTGCAGTGTCGAATTTAACAACTTAATAATTATGAACACAAAAATTGAAGTAAAGGAAATGCCCGAAATGCAGGTAATCTATGTCCGCCACCGTGGCCAGTTTTATGAAATTTACAAAGCCTACGAAAAGCTGTTCAGATGGGCAGGTCCAAGAGGATTGGCCGATAAGCCCGAAGCAAAAACAATGACAGTTTACCATGACGACCCATCAGTCACCGACATAATGAATGTGCGTCAGGACGCATGCCTCGTCGTAACAGAAGATGTAAAAACCGAAGGTGAAATAGGTAAAATGACAGTAGATGGAGGAAAATATGCTGTAGGGCGTTTTGAAATAGGAAATGAAGAATTTCAGCGAGCATGGAACACCATGTGCCAATGGTTTACCGAAAGCGGGTATCAGGCAGCCGATGCCAATACCTACGAATTATACCACAACAACCATTTGGAACATCCTGAAAAGAAACATATTGTAGACATTTGTATTCCGGTAAAACCACTGTAAACAAAAAACGGGATTCATATTCTTTTATGAATCCCATTTTTTATTCAATATTCTTCTCAAGAAGTTATTTTTTCGAAACACGTTTTCGTTCATTTTCGTCGAGGATAATTTTCCGCAAGCGTATTTTCGTTGGAGTCACTTCCACGTACTCATCCTCTTTAATATACTCCAATGCCTCTTCCAGACTAAATACTACCGGTGGAATTAACCGTACTTTATCATCAGAACCAGAGGCACGTACGTTAGTAAGTTTTTTCGATTTAGTTACATTAACAACCAAATCTCCCTCTTTCGAGCTCTCTCCTACTACCTGCCCTGCATATACTTCGTCCTGAGGGAAAATAAAGAAACGGCCACGATCCTGCAATTTATCTATAGAGTAAGCAAAAGCTGTCCCGCTTTCCATTGCTATGATAGAGCCATTATTCCGTTTTTCAATATCACCCTTATAAGGCTGATACTCGTGAAAGCGGTGCGACATGATAGCTTCGCCCGCCGATACGGTCAGTACATTATTCCGCAAACCGATAATACCACGCGAAGGAATCAAAAATTCTAACTGAATACGGTCGTTTTTCACTTCCATACTAAGCATTTCGCCCTTGCGTGTAGCAACCATCTCAATCACCTTGCCCGACGACTCTTCGGGTAAGTTTATAGTTAACTGCTCTACAGGCTCGCATTTTACACCATTTATTTCTTTGAAAATTACCTGTGGTTGCCCTACCTGTAGTTCATAACCTTCACGGCGCATGGTTTCAATCAACACAGATAAGTGCAGCACTCCCCTACCATACACATGCCAGATATCCGAATCCATACTTTTCTCAACCCGCAAAGCCAGATTTTTATCAAGCTCTTTAATAAGGCGCTCGTGTATATGGCGCGAAGTTACAAACTTACCTTCTTTTCCAAAAAACGGAGAATCGTTTATAGTGAACACCATACTCATTGTTGGCTCATCTATTGCAATGGGCTTTAATGCTTCCGGATTGTTAATATCGGCAATGGTATCGCCAATTTCAAACCCGTCGATACCAACCAACGCACATATATCGCCTGAGCTTACTTCCATGCTTTTACTCCGTCCCAGCCCGGTAAACGTATGCAGTTCTTTGATACGCGATTTTACAACCGTTCCATCACGCTTCACCAAACTCACATCCATATTTTCCCTTAGCGTACCACGATGCACACGCCCTACCGCTATACGTCCCACATAAGCAGAATAGTCGAGGGATGTTATCAGCATTTGCGGAGTACCATCCAAAGTCTTTGGTTCGGGAATATATTTAATGATAGCATCAAGCAAGGGCAAAATATTGTCAGTAGGATTTTTCCAGTCCTCCGACATCCAGTTTTGTTTAGCTGAGCCATATATGGTATGAAAACCAAGCTGTTCCTCTGTAGCATCCAGATTATACATCAAATCGAAAACAGCTTCGTTAACTTCATCCGGACGACAATTTGGCTTATCTACCTTATTTACCACCACAATAGGCAACAGCCCCATTTGCAGTGCTTTCTGAAGCACAAACCGTGTTTGCGGCATAGGGCCTTCAAAAGCATCGACCAACAGCAATACGCCATCAGCCATATTCAATACCCGCTCTACCTCGCCACCAAAATCGGCGTGTCCCGGAGTATCTATGATATTGATTTTATATCCGTTATAATCAATCGAAACGTTCTTAGCAAGGATTGTAATCCCTCGCTCACGTTCCAGTTCGTTATTATCCATTATCAACTCTCCGGTATCTTCATTCTCGCGAAACAGTTTTCCGGCATGCAGCATCTTATCAACCAAAGTTGTTTTTCCGTGGTCGACGTGTGCTATAATTGCAATATTCCTAATTTTTTGCATTTGACACAATCTTTTTTGAGGGTGCAAAGGTAGTGAAAAACAGCGGTTTTTTTATAAAACCAAGAAAAAGAATTTAGAAATAATCACTGAATAAACAGCAATTCATAAAATACAACAAAAACAGAGAAGCCTGATTCGTAAATCAGGCTTCTTTATTCTATAGTTTTTTAAAAAAAGGCTACAATGAAAACTTCTTTTTGATTGGTTCAACCATATCTGTTTTTTCCCAAGTAAACAGCTCTACTTTTTCAGTAAACTCGTTCCCATTACCATCTCTGAAAGTTTTGGTTACCTCCCGTGGCGTACGCCCCACGTGACCATAAGAGGCTGTTTCTTCATAAATAGGATTGCGGAGTTTCAGGCGTTCCTCAATAGCTTTCGGACGCATATCGAAAATATCGCTAATTTTTTCAGCTATTTCACTATCAGGCATATTTACTTTAGCCGTACCATATGTATTAATGTATATATTCATAGGTTTTGCCACCCCAATGGCATAAGCCACTTGCACCAGCACCTCATCGGCCAAACCTGCCGCTACCATATTTTTTGCAATATGGCGGGCTGCATAAGCTGCCGAACGGTCAACCTTCGATGGGTCTTTTCCCGAAAAAGCACCACCACCATGCGCGCCTTTACCTCCGTAGGTATCTACTATAATTTTTCTACCTGTCAGGCCTGTATCACCGTGCGGGCCACCAATAACAAATTTGCCCGTAGGGTTTACATGCAAAGTATATTCGCCTTTGAATAAATCGACAAACTGAGGGGCTTGTGCTTTCACACGGGGAATCAGGATATTTTGCACATCTTCCTTTATCTTAGCCAGCATTTCCTTATCAGCCTCCTCTTGCGTTTTTCCCTCGGTTGGCTGTACAAACTCATCATGCTGGGTCGAAACCACAATAGTATGCACTTTTACCGGACGGTTGTTATCATCATACTCAATAGTTACCTGCGATTTTGAATCGGGGCGCAAGTAAGTCATTTCTTTCCCTTCGCGGCGGATAACAGCCAACTCTTTTACCAACGCGTGCGACAAGTCCAACGCAATAGGTAACAGTGTTTGCGATTCGCTGGTAGCATATCCAAACATCATACCTTGGTCGCCAGCACCCTGATTCATAGGATCTTCGCGTTCCACTCCACGATTAATATCGGCCGACTGCTCGTGTATAGCCGAGAAAATACCACACGCATTGCCGTCAAACATATAATCGCTTTTGGTATAACCGATACGATTGATAACACGACGTGCAACAGATTGCACATCTACATAAGCATTCGATTTTACTTCGCCGGCCAGCACTACCTGTCCGGTTGTCACCAGCGTCTCGCAGGCTACTTTTGAGTTGCGGTCGAGCGCCAGAAAATTATCCAGAACAGCGTCTGAAATCTGGTCGGCTACTTTGTCAGGATGACCTTCCGATACCGATTCGGATGAAAATAAATATCCCATAATAATTCCAAAATTTAAAAAAGTTATACTTGAATTATACAGGAAAGTTTTTGGAGGACTATAAACAAAGGCAGAAAAGCATATTATAATTTTAGCATTTTTTTCTGTGGTTGCAAGCAGTCCAAATCTTTCCACATCTTTTACGCTGCAAAGGTAATTAATAAAAATATAACGAAGAAAAAAAATTGAAGTTAAATAGAGTTTATATTCAATAATCTATTATAAAGCTTATTTATAAATCATTATAGTATTAAAAGCTCCCGTAGGGAACAAAGTTTGGTAATGTACAAATTACTCAATTATCCGGCGTGCCGTAAGTACGCGACAATTAGTGAGGAAGTTGCGTACCTAACGGCACGCCCGCTATATCTAAAGATCGTATTTTACCAAACTTCCACTCCTAACGGAGTGCATATATTTGAACTTCAACACATCAATCAATATAAAATACTGATAATTAAAGCTGTAGCTTTTTATTGAATATAATATCTAATAGTCGAAAATAAAAATTCAAAAAACTATATCATAATATTTTTCTATTCAAAAAAAAAATATTTACTTTGCACTAATTTTGAACATACATAAAAATGTACCCGAAGAATAAGCAAAATATGGTCTCATGTTTACACGACATTAAACCTTATTTTCATTTTTATAATTTACAAATGCGTTAGTTTTTTCTAACGCATTTTTTGTATCATACAGAAACGTAAACAATAACAAATAACACATACAAACAAATGTCAATCAACGAAAGAATCAAAAAAGTAATTGTACTCGGGTCGGGTGCTTTAAAAATCGGTCAGGCAGGAGAATTTGATTATTCAGGCTCGCAAGCATTAAAAGCAATGCGCGAAGAAGGAATATCAACCGTACTAATCAATCCTAATATCGCAACCATCCAAACATCCGAAGGAGTTGCAGACAAGGTTTATTTCTTACCTGTAACACCTTATTTTGTAGAGGAAATTATCAAAAAAGAAAAGCCTGACGGAATCCTCTTAGCTTTCGGCGGTCAGACAGCACTTAACTGCGGTACAGAAATGTATCTGAACGGCACGCTGAAAAAACATGGTGTAGAAGTGCTTGGTACTTCAGTCGAAGCCATAATGGCTACCGAAGACCGTGATTTATTTGTTAAAAAACTGGATGAGATAGAGGTGAAAACTCCGGCCAGCCAAGCAGTTGAAAGCATGGAAGATGCCATTGCAGCAGCAAACCGCTTAGGATTCCCAGTAATGGTGCGTTCGGCCTACGCACTCGGAGGTTTAGGAAGCGGCATCTGTAATAATCTGGAAGAATTTAAAACCCTGTGCGAAAGCTCTTTTGCCTACTCAACGCAAATTCTTGTTGAAGAATCGCTTAAAGGCTGGAAAGAAATAGAATTTGAAGTTATCCGCGACAAAAACGACCATTGCTTCACCGTAGTGCCAATGGAGAATGTTGACCCGCTTGGTGTGCATACCGGCGAAAGTATCGTAGTAGCTCCTATCTGCTCGCTGAGAAAAGACCAGATAGACCTACTCGAAGATATTGCTAAAAAAACCGTGCGCCACATCGGTATCGTAGGCGAGTGTAACATACAATACGCTTTCAATGCCGAAACCAACGACTACCGTGTAATCGAAATCAACGCGCGTCTCAGCCGCTCGTCAGCCTTAGCATCCAAAGCAAGCGGCTACCCGTTGGCATTTGTCGCAGCAAAACTGGCATTAGGGTACTCGCTCGACCAAATTGGCGAAATGGGAACGCCTAACTCTGCCTACGTAGCTCCTTCGGTCGATTATATGATTGTGAAGATACCACGATGGGACTTAACAAAATTTGCCGGTGTTTCGCGCCAAATCGGTTCAAGCATGAAATCGGTAGGCGAAATCATGTCGGTAGGTAAATCATTCGAAGAAATTATACAAAAAGGGCTTCGGATGATTGGACAAGGGATGCACGGATTTGTAGGGAACAACAATCTGGAATTTGAAAATCTGGACGATGAACTGGCAAACCCTACAGACCTACGCATCTTCGCCATCGCAAAAGCATTGGAACAAGGTTATACAGTAGAGCGTATCTATGAATTAACAAAAATAGACCACTGGTTCCTCAACGGGTTGAAAAACATCGTTGATTTTTCGAACAAGCTAAAAACTTATGGCAATATCGAAAATATCCCTGCCGATGTATTGAAAGAAGCAAAACGCCTTGGATTCTCCGACTTCCAGATAGCACGCTTTGCCGAAAATGCAGAGGGCAACCTTGAAAAAGATTCGCTTCGTGTACGTGCTTTGCGGAAAAAGAACAATATATTACCATCAGTAAAACGCATCAACACCATTGCCTCGGAAAATCCCGACCTGACAAACTACTTGTATATAACATACGATGGGTCGGAAAACGAAGTTCCTTATTTCAAAAACGACAAATCGGTAGTTGTATTAGGCTCGGGAGCTTACCGGATTGGTAGCTCGGTGGAGTTCGACTGGTGTTCGGTAAACGCTGTACAAACCGCGCGTAAATTAGGCTACAAGTCTATCATGATAAACTATAACCCTGAAACAGTTTCGACAGACTATGATATGTGCGACCGCCTGTATTTCGACGAATTATCGTTCGAGCGTGTACTGGACGTACTCGACTTGGAAATGCCAAAAGGAGTAATCGTTTCGATGGGAGGGCAAATTCCTAACAACCTTGCAATACGCCTCCACCGTCAAGACATTCCAATACTTGGCACTTCGCCGCTATCGATAGACCGCGCCGAAAACCGTCACAAATTCTCAAGCATGCTCGACCAGCTCGACATAGACCAACCCGCTTGGCAAGAGCTTACCAGCATGACCGAAATTTACAGTTTTGTAGACAAGGTGGGGTATCCTGTACTGGTGCGTCCTTCATATGTACTTTCGGGAGCTGCAATGAATGTTTGCTACAATGCCGAAGAACTGGAAACATTCCTGAAACTTGCAAAGAACGTATCGAAAGAATTTCCGGTAGTAGTTTCCCAATTCCTGCAAAACGCAAAGGAAATTGAGTTTGATGCTGTAGCACACAATGGTGAAGTGATTGAATACGCAATTTCCGAGCACGTTGAATTTGCCGGAGTTCACTCCGGTGATGCAACCCTTGTTTTCCCTGCTCAGAAAATATATTTTGAAACTGCACGACGCATCAAACGCATAAGCCGCAAGATTGCCAAAGAGCTGAATATCAGCGGGCCGTTCAACATCCAATACCTTGCAAAAAACAACGAGGTTAAAGTAATCGAATGTAACCTGCGTGCTTCACGTAGTTTCCCTTTCGTATCTAAAGTACTGAAAAGGAATTTTATTGAAACTGCAACCAAAATCATGCTCGATGCTCCGTATGAAAAACCGGATACTTCGGCCTTCGATATCGACTGGATTGGAGTAAAAGCATCACAATTCTCATTCTCGCGTTTACATAATGCCGACCCTGTACTCAGCGTAGACATGTCGTCGACAGGCGAAGTAGGTTGCTTGGGAGACGATTTCAGCGAGGCGCTTCTCACTTCAATGATTTCGGTAGGTTATACTATTCCTAAGAAAACAGTGATGGTATCGTCGGGCGACAGTAAATCGAAAGTAGATATGCTCGAAGCTTGCAAAATGCTTCAGGAGCACAACTACGAGATATATGCTACCGGAGGTACAAAAGATTTCTTGGAATCGAACGGAGTGAAAGCGCACATGGTAAGCTGGCCTGATGAAAACAAGGACAACAACATACTGGATATGATGAATAATCACAAGTTCGACTTGGTGGTAAATATCCCTAAAAATCATACACGCCGCGAACTCACCAACGGCTACAAAATACGCCGGGGAGCTATCGACCATAATATCCCTCTGATTACAAACGCGCGTCTTGCAAGTGCATTTATCGAAGCATTCTGCACCATGAAAGAAAGCGACATTGCAATCAAAAGCTGGCAGGAGTATGAATAAAAACATCTTCTGAAAAACGTGTAAAACAAAAGCGCTACTCCAAATACATATACGGATAGCGCTTTTGTTTTAGTTAAGCTTTTTTCTTACTTTTGTATAGTTTTTTAGCCGGTAATGACAAAAGAGAATATAAATAGTAGCATAATCCCTTTCAAAATTCAACAATTAATAGATATGATTGTTGAAAAAAAACATCTTGATGTAGAAAGTGCTTTTTATTATTTATATACCAGCGATTTGTACCGGAATTTAACCGAAAAAGATTCTTCTCTGTGGCAACAAAGTACCCTCAGTTTGTACGAATCATTGAAAAAGGAAAAGTTATCTGCTAACAAAACACAAGAGCATAATTCAAAAATCACACTATTCCAAGCGTTTTGTTTGGAACAATACAAAAAGCAACATAATATAAGTGCAACCGATAGCTTATATATCTTTCTGAGTTATGATGTTTTTAAATACATCGAATCCGTTTACCAAACCCTGCATACACAGAGTGAATATTATATCATAGCCGAAATCGACAAGTACATAAAACGAAAAAAAGAAGAGGAATAATGAAACTATACCACGGTTCGGTTTATCATATCAAAACACCCGATATTAGAAAAGGTCGTGATAGTGTTGATTTCGGGAAAGGATTTTACACTACTCTGAACTTTGAACAAGCTAAGCGTTGGGCGCTGAATAAAGAAAAAACTGCAGGTAAAACGAGTTCGGCTGTTGTTTCGGTTTATGACATGCCAGACACTTTATTGACAAACAAAAATTACAACATCCGGCTTTTCAATGCCCCCGACGAAGATTGGCTTACATTTGTAATCAACTGTAGAAAAGGTATTACCCACGAATACGATATTGTTTTCGGTCCGGTTGCCGACGACAGAATATACGCAACAATCACTCTCTTCGAATCGGGTGTTTTAACCGCCGAAGCAACAATAGCACAACTTCGTATAAACGAGGTTTTTAACCAGATATCATTCCATAGCGGAAAAGCAATTAAAGAACTCCTATATATCAAATCATTAACTGTAAAAGAAGATACTTTTGCTCCATAACAGTAACTTTATGTATTTTTGTACTTTACAAAATTTCAAACTATAAAATCATCAATTACTATGGCTGTCATCAAACCGTTCAGGGGAATACGCCCTCCAAAAAACTTAGTTGAAAAAGTAGCATCACGTCCTTACGATGTGTTAAACTCAGAGGAAGCACGTGCCGAAGCCGAAGGCAACCCATATTCTCTATATCATATCATTAAACCCGAAATAGACTTTGCTCCCGGTACTGACGAGCATCTGCCCGAAGTGTACGAAAAAGCACTGGAAAACTTCACAAACTTCAAGCAAAAAGGGTGGCTGGTACAAGACGAGCAAGAGCAGTACTATGTATATGCGCAAACAATGAACGGACGCACACAATACGGGCTGGTGCTTTGCGCGTCGGTAGAAGACTACATGACAGGCAAGATAAAAAAACACGAGCTTACACGCCGTGATAAAGAAGAAGACCGCATGAAACACGTTCGTGTAAACAATGCTAACATCGAACCCGTGTTTTTTGCTTATCCTCATCAGGACGAAATAGACGCAATAGTAACAGAAGTTGTAAAAAGCGCTCCCGAATACGATTTCACAGCTACTGATGGCGTAGGTCACCACTTCTGGGTAATAGACGATAAGAAAACAATTGACCGCATTACGGAAATCTTCGCACAAATTCCGGCGTTGTATATTGCCGACGGACACCACCGGAGTGCAGCAGCAGCATTGGTAGGCGACGAGAAACACCGTCAGAATACAAGCCACACAGGCGACGAAGAATACAACTATTTCATGGCTGTTTGCTTCCCCGACAACCAACTGAGCATCATTGATTACAACCGCGTAGTAAAAGACCTGAACGGGATGACCGACGGGGAGTTTCTTGAAAGGCTGTCGAAAAATTTTGATGTAGAACCCAAAGGAAAAGATACATACAAACCCAATAAATTACATAATTTTTCGTTGTATCTATCGGGCGAATGGTACTCGCTTACTGCAAAACCCGGAATGTATGATGACAACGACCCCATCGGAGTGCTGGATGTTACCATTTCATCTAACCTGATACTGGATGAATTACTGGGAATAAAAGACTTACGAAGCGACAAACGCGTAGATTTTGTAGGAGGTATCCGTGGGTTGGAAGAGCTTAAACGCCGTGTTGACAATGGTGAAATGCAAGCTGCAATAGCTTTGTATCCTGTGTCGATGAAACAACTTATCGACATCGCAGATACAGGCAACATCATGCCGCCAAAAACAACGTGGTTCGAACCCAAATTACGTTCGGGAATTGTTATTCACGAACTGATTTAAAAGCCTCCCCCCAACCCCTCCGAAAGAGGGGCTGGGGGTTGCAAAGCAATACCATATAGTACGAATTTGATATGATAAAAATAAAAAACTATATTGACAAGAAGACCTCAACATACAAAACTATCTTAAAAGCCTTCCCTTGGGGGAGGTTTGGAGGGGCTTTATTATTGCTTTGTGTACTAATCTTTTCCGGCTGTGGAGTAAAAAGACGGATAAGCAAAGCGGACAAACGTTTCGAAATAGGAGAATATTATACTGCGGGAGATTTGTATAAAAGCTCGTATGGCAAGGTATCGTCAAAAGATAAACCTCTGCGTGCTTATGTAGCCTTCAGGCAGGGAGAAGCGTACCGTATGATAAACCATAACAGAACATCATACGCTTATCTGAATGCTATAAGAAATAACTATCCTGACAGCATTGTTTTTTTCCATTATGCGCAAGCCTTACAGAAAGAAGGAAAATACACCGACGCTGCAAAAAACTATGAGATATATCTTGAACACGACTCGACTAATGTAGCTGCTAAAAACGGTTTATATGCATCTCAAATGGCTGCTGAATGGAGAAGCAATCCTACACGATATAAAGTAAGCAAATCGAAGGAGTTCAATGTTCGCCGCTACTCCACGTTTTCTCCCGCTTATGTAGGTCAATCAACAGATGTTTTAATTTTCACTTCGGCACGCTCTGCCGACAAAAAAAAGAAAACAAAAAATAATGCTATTACCGGTATGCCGAACAACAATATGTATTCGGTACGGAAAAATGCCACCGGAAAATGGGAAGCACCTGAAATTTTAGAAGCAGAAATAAACACGCCAAACGCGGAAAATGGAGTTAGTGCGTTTACTGCCGATGGCAAAACCATGTACTTTACCCGCGCACGTAAGGCAGCAGCTGATGCAGGGACGGAAATCATGGTATCAAACCGTGCAGGAGGTGCATGGAGCGAGCCTAAACCACTCAAGGTATTTCAGGACAGTACTATTTTAGTAGCGCATCCTACTATTTCTTCTGATGGAGGAACACTCTATTTTGTATCAGACGCTCCCGATGGTTTCGGAGGAAAAGATATATGGCGGTGCAAACTGGAAAATGGCGAATGTAAGTACATTGAAAACATGGGAGCCGACATCAATACTCCGGGAGATGAAATGTTCCCCATGATGCGCCACGATGGCACATTATATTTTGCATCGGATGGACATCCGGGCATGGGGGGATTGGATATTTTCAGAGCCACTCCTTTAGCACAAGATGACAGCAGCAATAAAACACATTGGGTTGTGGAAAACATGGGAGTACCCATCAATTCGCAGTTCGACGATTTTGGAATTACTTTTGCCGGAAAAAGCGAAAGCGGGTTCTTTTCGTCCAACCGAAACGAGCGTCAGGGATATGATATGATTTGGAATTTTGAACTACCTGAGCTTGCTTACGTGATAGAGGGAAAAGTTATGGACGATAAAGACGGAATTGTACCCGACGCCACAGTACGGCTGGTAGGCAACGACGGAACAAACACACGCATCCAAACCCGGAAAGACGGTTCGTACCGCATTAAACTCAACAAGAATGTAGATTATGTGATGATGGCTTCGGCAAGAGGATATCTGAACCAGAACTATAAATTCTCCACTCAAGAATTGGCCGACAGTAAATCTTTTCAATCTGATTTCCACCTTCCGCCGATATTCAAGCCTGTTCAAATCGAGAATATATTTTACGAATTTGGCAAGTGGGATTTAACTCCGAACTCCGAAGCCGGTTTGCAAGTGCTTTTAAAATTACTGAACGATAACCCTAACATCACTATTGAACTTAGCGCGCACACCGACTACATAGGAAACGATGCAAATAATAAAACATTATCAGAAAAGCGTGCCGAGTCGGTTGTGAAATACCTTATAACGCATGGCATTGCCAAAGACCGCTTAAGCTCGGCTGGATATGGAGAAGAAAAACCTTTTGTGGTAGATGCTTTCACGGCTAAGAAGTTTCCGTTTTTAAAGGAAAACAATGAACTGACCGAAGAATTTATTTTAAAATTGACCCCTGCACAACAGGAAATTGCCAACCAAATAAACAGGCGTACAGAGTTTAAGGTACTGAAAACAAATTACAATTTATATTAGAAACTGTTTAAATTTACCATAAACAATACAACCGTCTTTGAATGGTTATAAAAAAAGCATGAAACAATATTTAGATTTATTACAACGTGTACTGGATGAAGGAATCCAGAAAGAAGACCGAACCGGAACCGGAACAATTAGCGTGTTCGGACATCAGATGCGCTTCGATATGGAAGAAGGATTTCCGTGCCTGACAACAAAAAAACTTCATTTAAAATCAATCATATATGAGTTGCTTTGGTTTCTTAAAGGTGATACCAATGTAAAATATCTGCAAGACAACGGAGTGCGTATTTGGAACGAGTGGGCTGACGAAAACGGCAACTTAGGCCCTGTGTATGGAGCACAATGGCGCTCGTGGCCCGATTACAACGGCGGACATATCGACCAGATAACCGAAGTGGTAAACACGATAAAGAATAACCCTGATTCGCGCCGGATTATGGTTAGTGCATGGAATGTGGCGGATATTCCAAACATGAAGCTACCACCCTGTCATGCTTTTTTTCAATTTTACGTAGCTAACGGCAAACTCAGTTTACAACTGTATCAACGTAGTGCAGATATTTTTCTGGGAGTACCATTCAATATAGCTTCGTATGCTTTATTACTACAGATGATGGCACAGGTAACAGGGCTGAAAGCAGGCGATTTTGTCCATACCTTTGGCGATGCACATATTTACACCAACCACTTGGAACAAGTGAAATTGCAACTAAGCCGCGAGCCACGCCCATTGCCTACCATGAAAATTAATCCGGAAGTAAAAGATATTTTCTCATTCGATTATTCCGATTTTGAACTTATAGATTACGACCCTCATCCACACATCAAAGGTATAGTAGCAGTATAAAATCATTCGGGGCTTCTAAGTATATAGAAGCCCCGAATGATTTTACATATCTATATTACTATATTATTTCTTTCCGGTTTTCTTTTTCACCCCTTCTCTCTTATCCACCCTCAAATACTTTACAATTAATTTAGCAGCATTTTCGGCAGCACCCGGCTTACCCAGCGTCTTTCGTATTTGCGAATAATTATTCAGCATGGTTTGCCGGTAATTCTCATTTCTGAGAATAAGCTCCAATTCAAATGTCACATTAGCCGCTGTAAACTGGTGTGCTACAAGCTCTTTTACTACTTCTTTCCGAGCTATCAGGTTTACAAGCGAGATGTACTTAACGCGAATGACTATTTTTTTGAGGAACGAAGCCAACCGCCCAAAAGCAACATGATAAACAACCACCTGAGGCGTACCAATAAGTGCAGTCTCAAGCGTAGCTGTGCCAGAGTTAACCACAGCCGCAGAAGCCTGTTGCAGCAGTTCGTAAGTTTGGCCAAATACTATATTTACAGCCTTTCCACCCAAAACGGAAGAATAAAATTCGGGCTCGATACCCGGAGCACCCGAAACCACAACCTGATAATCGGTAAAATGTTCGGCCGACTTAAGCATAGCAGGCAAACAAGACTCGATTTCCTGCTTGCGGCTACCCGGAAGTAGAGCGATTATAGGTTTATAAGCCAAATTATTCAGCCGCCAAAATTCCTCCTCTGTCTGCTCCTGATTAGGACGCTTACTAACAGAATCGACCGACGGGTTGCCCACATATTCTACCGTATAATGCCGTTTTGCATAAAACTCGGTTTCGAACGGTAGGATAGTAAACATCCTGTCGATATAACGCTTGATCGAACGTACACGGAATTTTTTCCATGCCCATACTTTAGGGGATATATAGTAGTAAACAGGGATATCAAGATTCTCTTTTACAAAACGGGCAATCCGCAGATTAAAACTGGGATAATCGATAAGAATCACCACATCGGGCCGAAAATCCAATATAGCCCGGTGGCATGCTTCCATGTTATCTTTTATTTTCGAAGCATTTTTTATCACTGCGATGAAGCCCATATAAGCCATATCGCGGTAATGCTTCACCATCTCACCCCCTTGGGCAGCCATCAGGTCGCCTCCCAAAAAGCAAAAATCAGCATTCTTGTCCTTACGCTTAAGCTCGCGCATCAGATTCGACGCATGTAAATCGCCTGAGGCCTCGCCTGCTATAATAAAGTATTTCATATAAGTCAACGATTCGTTAAACTTTTAAAATTCAAAGTTTTTTATTTTTGTAACGTACTCTTAATCATACATTTATAAGTCACACTACACTTTTGCAATCGCCTGATTATCAGCAATATAAGAAGTTCGATAAACTATTGATAAGTACTACCTTATGCCACATAGGTTCTGTTAGTTCTCACATAAATATGTAGACCTTTTGTCACATAATACTTCGCTTACCAAGCAACAGCAAGGAAAACCAGAAAAAAAAGGATTTCATATTTTTTTCAGGTAAACATAAAAATACTTATAATCAGATACGGCATCATACCAGCTATTACCCCTGCCCCTGCCTTAAACCAATCCATCTTGTAAAAAATAAAAGTCAGCACCAAATCGGGCATGATAGACAGCAACAACAACTTTCCAAACAACACATGTCCCCACAACTGCCTCAAAGAATCGAAGAAAGAAGCATCTCCCGGATAAAAATTATTCAGGTACAACCATAAAAACGTAAGCGGCAATAGCAGTCCGCACAAAATCCCTGTTATAATATGGTTGAAACGCTTCATCTTATACTTAACAAGCCACCCTTTACCTTATTCTATATCAAAATTCCACTTTTTCAGTTCTTCCATAAAAGTGTAATCGGTCATATCAATTCGTGTAGGCACTACAGATATATAGCCATTTGCCAACGCCCATTCATCCGTATCTTGTGCATCCGGTTCCGCGTTTTTAAAATAACCCGTCAGCCAATAATAATTACCGTTACCCCTTGGGTCGTTACGCTTATCAAATTCCTCAGTCCAATATCCGTCGCACTGGCGCGATAGTTTTACACCTTTTATTTCTCCCATAGGGGCATTTACATTTAAACACACACGCGATGGAAACCCTTGTTCCAAAACCTGACGGGCAATGTTTAAAACATACGGTCTGAAATAATTAAAATCAGCATTCATCGAATGGTCGGTGATAGAGAAGCCAATGGATGGGATACCATTTTCGCAACCTTCGAAAGCCGCTCCCATAGTTCCCGAATAAATCACATTGATTGCCGCATTAGAGCCGTGATTTATACCCGACACAAGCAAATCGGGCTTTCTGCCGCACAAGAGTTCATTCAATGCCAGTTTCACACAGTCGGTAGGAGTACCGGTACACGAATAGCGTGTTATATTACCGGTTTCATCCACTTTTTTAAAACGGATAGGAGCTGTTACTGTCAGCGCATTAGATTGTCCCGAATGAGGGAAAGCCGGCCCTAATACTACAACATCGCCTAACTCGGCCATCAACTCCGAAAGTACCTTAATACCTTTGGAATCGACCCCATCATCATTTGTAACTAATATCAATGGTTTATTCATATTATCGTTTAAATTATTTTCTACTTTTTGATTCTCCATGTAGTAGCCGTAATAAACAATACTATTAGCACTACAAAATATACAATGTCGCGCGAATCTATCACACCACGGCTCATCGACTTGTAATGTGCATGTATGCCCAGACCCTCTAAAAAATAAATGGTTTTACCCGAACTGAAAAAGCTACCAAGCAGCTCGAAACCATAATAAAAAAAGAAGCACAGCACCAACGCAACTATAAAAGACACTATCTGATTTTTCGACAACGAGGAAGCAAAAGTTCCTATCGCCACATATACCGCAGCCAAAAAAATCAACCCGATGAAAGCTCCCCAAAACCCGCCGGCATCAACATTGCCGATAGGCTCGGCCAAATACCAGACAGACAGGTAATAAAGGATAGTAGGTATCAAAGCCATGCAGACCAACACCCAACCAGCCAGATACTTTCCCAAAACCAATTGTAGCCTGCTTATAGGCTTTGTTATAAGCAGTTCCCACGTTCCGGTTTGTTTTTCTTCGGCAAACAACCGCATGGTAATAGCCGGACAAAGGAATAAAAACAACCAAGGGGCTAAATAAAACAAACCATCCACATTGGCATATCCCGCGTCAAGAATATTGTATTCGCCGGGAATTACCCATAGGAACAGCCCCGTAAGCAAAAGAAAAATACCGATAACTATATAACCGGTAGCATTGCTGAAAAACGCATGTAGCTCTTTTTTAAAAATTGAAAACATCTATTGCCTTTTCCTATTAAAAACCAAACAGGTAAATATATTAATCCTTGTAAATATCTGCGGAAAATATATACTTTTGTGGAGTCAAAGGTAGCCAAAAATATTCAATCGGATATTCAAAATTAAATATTGATATGAAAAAAGCATTGTTATTATCTATTATATGTTTTGCTGTTTTCGACAGCATATCGGCACAAACTTCGAAAAACTACAAGATTAAAGCCGAGTACATGTATGGTACAATTCTGAAGCACAATAAGCACTTGGAAAACCTTGTAACAGGCCCTTCGATGGGTGGCGAAATAGCAGTGGAATTTCAAACTATGGGAGAAAAGGACTGGCACCAGTACCTGAATTTTCCCGTGGTAGGAGTTGGTGCTGTTTTTATGGATTTCAGCAACTCCGAGATGCTGGGACAAGGACTGGGGCTTTATCCATATATGAATATCCCCCTTATCAGAACCAACTATTTTATCCTCAACTTAAAACCGGGAGCAGGACTTAGTTTTTTAAACAAAAGATACAGCAATACTCCACATCAAGAAGGTACACTAAGTGGCCCTAACGGTGAACCGAATCAGGCAAATGCCGCCATAGGTTCTGTAATGAATGTGTTCTTAACTTTAGGTGGAAACCTCGAAATACCTATCGCAGCAGGGTTGAGCATAACTGCCGACTATGCGTGGAACCACGTATCAAATGGCAGTATCGTACAACCCAACTCCGGCATTAATATGATGAATGCTTATGTAGGGTTAAAATACTTCCCGAACCACAAAAATTATCAAAAACCTGTAAAAAAGACCATAAATAACGTACCTGACCTTTGGTCGTTCGAATTGACTGCTGCGGGCGGCATACGCCAATTGTATTATCAAGATGGGGAAAATTACGGGATTGCTTCTTTATCATTTGGCGCATACCGCACCTTATCCAATTGGTACCGTATGGGGCTGGGAGCCGATGTTTTTTACGACGGGGTGTATGGTGCAGTAAACGTAGCAGGTGAAGGACGGGAAATCGACACTAGCTATAAACGCACTTACATAAAATCGGATGAGTTCAAAAATAAAATGCGCGCGGGTATCTCATGGCAACACGAATTTATGATTGGGCGTTTAACAGCCGGATTCCATTTTGGGCTATATCTGTACGACCCGATAAAAAACTTGGAACCTTATGCCAAGGTAAAAGAAAACGGCGCTCCATTAAACAAATCGCTGATATATAAGTACAACATCGACAAAGAAGATGGATGGCTTTACACACGTGCCGTTGCCCGCTATGCTATAACCGATCATCTGTTTGTTTCCGTAGGACTGAAAACACATTTGCAAAAAGCGGAATTTATAGAATGGGGACTGGGCTGGAAATTCTAAGAAGCAAATTGAAGATTGCCTTATCAGGATTTCTCGTTTCATTTTTATTTGCGTCCTGCTTATCGTCCGGCACAAAAGCAACTACCGAGTGTGTGGCTATAGGCTTCTATAATTTAGAGAATTTGTTTGACACCATTGACAGCCCCGGAGTGAATGACATAGAATATACTCCGAATGGGCTGAACAAATGGAACACATACAAATACAACTCTAAACTGGAACAAATATCGTATGCTATTTCCCGGATAGGGTTAGAACACTCTCCGCTTGGGGTAGCCATATTAGGTGTTGCCGAAGTAGAAAACCGTAAAGTGCTCGAAGACCTGACAAGTCAGCCCGATATTGCCAGTCGCCCATACGAAATAGTTCACTACGACAGCTCCGACCCACGTGGAATAGATGTAGCATTGTTGTACAACCCTGACCTTTTTACAGTATCTAATAGTGTTACTTATCCATTATACATTAAGGACGAACCCGATTTTCGCACCCGCGACCAACTGTTGGTAAGTGGCTATCTACTGCACGAAAAAACACATATAATTGTAAATCATTGGCCTGCACGTTACGGTAATGAGCTGGCGTCGCGTGCCAAACGAATTGCTGCTGCCGGCGTAACCAAATCCATTGTCGACTCCATATGTAAGATAGAGTCACATGCCAATATCATAATTATGGGCGATATGAACGACGACCCTTCCGACGAAAGTACCGCAGTCTTTCTGGGTGCAAAAAAGAATCCCCGACATGTAAAAAAAGGAGCATTATACAACCCCATGTGGGCACTTCAAGACAAAGGAAAGGGGTCGTCTGTTTACAAAGGGCAATGGAACTTGTTCGACCAGATTATTGTTTCGTACGATTTGCTACACACACCACGCACCGGTTTAAAGTTTTGGAAAGCAGAAGTATTCAATGCTCCATTTCTTACACATCAGGAGGGAGAAAACATTGGTACTCCCATCCGCACACACTCGCAAGGCACATGGCTCAATGGTTATAGCGACCACTACCCCACCCTTATTTACCTTACGAAAGAGGTAAAATAAAAAACTCGTACATCATTATATATACAACCAAAAAGAGAAGACTTCGGTCTTTTCTTTTTGGTTGAATACTATAACAAAAGGACTACCCTACTCAGCCATCCGCACGGCATCTACACTCCCCCAGTTAAGGCGCAACATAATATTAACTGGATTTACACTAAAGAATCTCACATCGTAAATGCCGGCATCCATGTACTTAAAATTTACAAGAGTAAAAAAATCTCCAATCGAATTGGCGGAAGGAGTAACAGTAGTTGCATAAAATACTGCGTCATCTTTTAGCAACTGTACTAAGATTTGGCGACCACCTGTACCTAACCAACCTGCAATACCCTTGAAAACGAGCATATAAGTACCGGCATACGCAATATTAAGACGAGCAAATGTAACATCAACAGGAACATTTTCTATTTTAACTTCGTCATCTCTCAATCGAGTGCTAGTAGCAGCATTAAAGTATTGACTAGCCCGTCGCCAAACCGATCCATACCACACATACACTCCTCGCTTCAGTTCACCCGTTTCTGTTGTATTATACACCTGCAAACCCTCGTGGGCAGCTTTAGCACCCGCTACAGCCTCCTCTTCAGCCGTCAGGCATGGTTGTAGCGAAGTCAAACTCACCAATGCCACTTTTGGCAAGCCAAGACCTTTTGTTGATTTCCCGTCAGCCCCCATTTTTAAATCGAGTAATGCACCTGTACCTGGTGCTACTTCCGAACCAATTGTTACTTGTGCTTCGGTACTACCAAATGCAACGAATATCATTGCAAATAAGATTACGAAAATCTTTAAAATCTGTTTTCTGTTCATGATTACTTAATTATTAATGATTAGTGATTAATTATTATTTCTTTCTATTTTCTATTCGGGCGAAAGATTTTTCGCCCCTACATTTTTTTATTTATATTCCAAAATCCCATAGAGATTAAAGTTTGGTAATAATATGGATTCCCACGTTAAAAGCGTGCCGTAGGTACGCTACTTTATCCATATCCGTAAAGCGGACTTGAAGCCGCTATACGGAATGATATCCCACAAAGCCACACAAAGAAAAACACGGAGCTTCGCACAGAGGCAAATAACACTCTGTAAAACTCCGCGAACGACTCTGTGTGGCTCTGTGAAACACACAACCAACATTCATTATACAGAAAACAAGGAAAAACAAACAACGGTAGGGGCGAAAAATCTTTCGCCCTATAGTGGGATATAAATACGCAAAGGAAAAATAAGGGAATAAAATGGAAAAAAGGAATGGTAAGAAGTAATACCCAATTACGNCAAATTGTAAATGGCTTAGTCTCTCTCTCTCTCTCTCTCTCTCTCTCTCTCTCTCTCTAACAAAATAGAAATAACCGCAAACATTTTAACGTTTACAAAGACATTTTCTTGAGGTGTTATTTGCTGAGAAAGATTCATTTTTCATTTTTCACTCTTCTTTTTTATCTGAAGAATGTGGATACAAATGTAAATGCTTTGATTTTTTAGCACAAATATTTAACGAAAAACCCGAAATTACACATCAAATAAGAAAACTACCGATACTTCAATCCCCCATCATAAATTAAAAAAAATAGCTTATCTTTGCATAACATAGGATATGGCTTGGTATAGTTTAAGCAAATTTATCAACAGGCTTTCACTGTGCTTTGTGTAAAAATACAGACTTTTATGGAATATACTACAAATAAAAAACTTGTTATGCCTGAATATGGGCGTAATATCCAACAAATGATTGACCATGCGCTTACAATAGCAGACCGCGAGGAGCGTACGCGCTGTGTCAACACTATTGTTAACATCATGGGGAATTTATTTCCTTACCTGCGAGACATCAACGATTTCAAACATAAGCTATGGGACCACGTAGCCGTTATGTCCGATTTCAAACTGGATATTGACTACCCTTACGAGATAGTGAAACCCGAAAACCTGCATACAAAGCCGGAAGGTATTCCATACAAAAATTCGCGTATCCGCTATATGCACTACGGAAGAACACTGGAAGAAATGATTGAAAAAGTGGGCGAATATGAAGACGGAGAAGAAAGAACGGAGCTGATACGCCTCATTGCCAACCAAATGAAAAAGTGCTTCTTAACATGGAATAAAGAAGGTGTGGACGACCGAAAGATATTTGACGACCTGCACGAACTTTCAAAAGGGAGAATCAATATATCGGAAGATTTTCTTAAACTGGTGGAATCTAAAGACGTATTGAGCAGTAAAAAACCAAAGAAAGAACCAAGCAAAAAAGGTTACAAACAAAAATAATTGATTTCGAACAATTAAAAACAGAAAGCTAACCGGATGGCATCATTCATTATCGAAGGTGGACGTAAATTATCGGGTGAGATAACCCCGCAAGGTGCAAAAAACGAAGCATTGCAGGTTATTTGTGCAACTCTTCTGACCTCAGAAGAAGTAACTATAAGCAACATACCCGATATTCTGGATGTAAATAACCTGATAAGTCTGCTACGGGATATGGGCGTCAAAGTGCAGTGCGACGACAAAAACACATATACATTCAAAGCCGACAACATCAATCTTGATTTTTTCCGCACAGCCGATTATTACAAAAAAAGTGCTTCGCTCAGAGGCTCGGTAATGTTGGTAGGCCCGCTTCTTGCACGTTTTGGTGAGGCTATCATACCCAAACCGGGAGGCGACAAAATCGGACGCCGCAGGCTCGATACCCATTTCATCGGAATCCAAAAGCTGGGTGCTAATTTCGCATACGATGCTAAAAACGAACGTTACGAGATAAAAGCCGGAAAACTAACCGGATGCTATATGCTACTGGACGAAGCATCCGTAACAGGAACGGCAAACATCATCATGGCATCGGTACTGGCCGAAGGAAAAACCATTATTTATAACGCAGCGTGTGAGCCATACGTGCAACAGCTTTGTTATATGCTGAATGCCATGGGAGCAAAGATAAGCGGCATCGGTTCCAATCTGCTTACAATAGAAGGACGCAGCACGCTACAGGGTTGCCAACACAAGATACTACCGGACATGATAGAAGTAGGCAGTTTCATAGGGATGGCTGCCATGACTGCTTCCGAAATAACAATAAAGAATACTTCTTACCACGAGCTTGGAATCATCCCCGACAGTTTCCGCAGATTAGGAATAGAACTTACCCAAAAAGGCGACGATATTTTTGTACCTGAGCAAGAAAGCTATTCAATAGAATCATTCATTGATGGGTCTATAATGACAATATCTGATGCCCCTTGGCCGGGACTTACTCCCGATTTGCTCAGCGTTTTTCTGGTAGTTGCCGCAAAAGCTAAGGGAACTGTACTTATTCATCAGAAAATGTTTGAGAGCAGGCTTTTCTTTGTTGACAAACTTATTGATATGGGGGCAAAAATCATTCTTTGCGACCCCCACCGTGCTACTGTAATAGGCATGGGCAATAACCTGAAACTACGGGCTGCAACCATGAGCTCGCCCGATATACGCGCCGGAATAGCATTATTAATTGCAGCAATGTCGGCAGAGGGTACAAGCACCATCCACAATATCGACCAGATTGACAGAGGGTATCAAAATATCGATGAACGACTAAATGCATTGGGGGCTAATATAAAACGACAGAGCGACTGCTAAACATAAAAATTATACACATAAAAAAATGAGAATGAAGTTATAAATTTCATTCTCATTTTTTTAATTCTGTCAATACCTTATTTAACTCTTCTTTCAATTTTGCAATTTCCAACTGCTGTTCGTAAAGTGTCTTATAAAATCCCTCATCCGAGCTTGTTTTAATACTTTTATATTCAGGGACAGGCTCTTTCAGAATTCGTTTTTCTGAATCGTGCTCCTTAAAAGACACAGTAGGCATATCAAAAAAATAATTTACATCTACCTTGAAAAAATCAGCCATCTTTGCCAACGACTCTGCTGTCGGATTTTTATAAAACATAGCTGATTTTGAGAGACCAACCCGCTCTGCTATAGTGAATTGAGTTTCTCCTTTATTTTTCGATTGATAATCCATCACCAATCTCCTGACTACCTGCTTATTATATTTTATATTATTTATATCCATTCTAAGAATGTTCTATATATCATCCTATTTTTATTTTATATATTATATTTTAGATTATTTATAATATATTTGTAGTACTAATTTACAAATATATTTCTAAATTAAGAATGATGAAATCGGAAAATAATAAAATTTTAGCTTTTAAGGAGTATTACCAGTCACTTAGCGATAACGAAAAAAACTCTCTCAGAGGTATAATCACACAAAAGTGCGAATTCTCCACCTCTACATTTTACTACAAGTTAAAGAATAATAATTTCAAAAAACTCGAAATTAACCAGATTAGTATCATTATCGACAAAGTAAAAAAACAATAACAATTAACTAAAAAACCTAAATTACCCGATTATGAAATATGTCTTTTTTTATTCTTTTTTGATGATTGTCCTTTTCTATTCATGTACGAAGCCCCCCACTGACTACGACGAAAAAAGCTACATCAAATTTGAATATAATGATAGCATATATTACTTTTCAAACTCATCGACACATGCTGTATGGTTTTCTGAAAAAACACAAACCGAAGATTTTTTAATCGCAGGATATAACCAAATGCAAAACCAAGCATTTGGAATCATAATTAACAAAGATGTGGAAGCTGGAATAGTTTACGACATATTCAGTTCATCAAACGACCAACTGATTCCCGATATATGGATTAAATTTGATACAGTTTCGTCAATACAACTCACCGAAAACAAAGTAAAGAGAATAGGAGAAATAGAATTTACCCGGAAAACAAAAAACATAATAGGCGGAACTTTTCGATGTGAATTAAACCAAGGGTATATTTCAAATGGGGAATTTCAAATAAAAAATATCGTTTTGAACAATCTCTAACTGCGTTTTCTTATTCGCTTAATAAGCCCGTCGATTATCCCGTTCAAATCCGTAGATATTTTAAGAAGATAAACAAGCACTAAGGCTACAATGCCTACCAACGCTGTACGGTATATAATATCTATGATAACATTGCTAACTTGTGGTAGGAAATAATTAATCACAAATAATGCTACTATAACTCCAAATAGTTTCAGAATACCGATAGAAAATGGATTCCCCTTTATTTTCCGAAATACAATCCATTGCTGAAAACTTAATGAAATGATAGAAGAAATCAAAGTAGCAATAGAAGCACCAGTAACGCCCAGTACGGGGATAAGCAAGTAATTGGTCAAAACACCCAAGCCTGTAACAATAAAAACAAAAAACAAACTCCAATAATAATACTTGGAAAATTTGATTAATGTGCCACCAAAGCCGAGTCCCATCTCCAATAGTTTCGACAGCCCGATAAAGAACACAACCCATTTACCCAAAACATAAGTATTGCCATTGGGAATAATAGCAAAGATGCTGTCTATATTAATCCAAATGATTGTAAATATCAATCCTCCCGACATTAGTTGATGCAACGACACTTTTTTATACAGTTGATTAGCTTCCCGGGTATCGCCATTCTTCATAGCAGACGCCGCAATAGGCATGCAAATAGCAGAAATAGAGCGCGACGGAATATCAATAACCGTTGCCATATAAAATGCAATAGTATAAATACCTGTATAATCAAGCCCCATCTGCGAACTGACCATAAATATATCGAGCTTACCCAAAATACTACCTCCTAAAGCCGAAGTTAGTAAAAACAGGGTATATTTCGAAAAATCTTTCTTCAGAGGTTTACTTACATAAGAATAATCATGCTTCAATGAAACAGGCGCAATGCGCGAGACATAAAAAAGCACTGCCAGCATAGCTACGGCATACACTGCTATATACCCCCCAACGAAACCATCCCTACTGATTATATGAAATCCGTAAAGCAGATAAACCACAACGAGCATAAGCCTTACCCCCACTTCGCGTACGAATTTAGGCACTGCTATACGCATGTTTAAGGTGGCATAAGCCTCGAATACCGACCAAAAAACTAAAAATACAATAAGGGGAATAACCCAATAATAATAGGAAAGGAATAACGATGAGTTTTTCTCAAAAAACAAGTTAACCGGCTCTTTAAGAAGCAGGTAAACAGGAATCACAATCAAACACCCGATTAAAGGAATCAGAACCAAGTAAAAGAAAAAACCATTATGATTTTTCTCCTTGTCTTCAAAATAAGGGAAAAAGCGCAATGCAGATGAGGTAGTGCCCAACTGGGCAAAAGCGGCAAACAACAAGCCAACTTCCAGTATAACTTTCGTCAAGCCAATATCTTCCGGCTCCAGATACTCTGTAACCAAAAACATGGTGGTAATAAAACCAATGAAAGCCCCAATGTATGTAACGATTGTACCTTTCAGGCTTTGGCGAATAACTATACCCATACTTACCTTGTTTATTTCAGGAAACTACTCAACGAGCAAGCAAATGATTTAAAAGCATACTCATTTCGTATCGTCAACCTCTTCAAACTCAACGTACTCACCCTCATTTTCGGAAAAAACCTTATTGGGCTTCTCCTTACGAAAAAAAGAAGTACGCGAACTTTTTTGATTACCGTCACTTCTTCCTGTCCGATTAGAATTACGCGACCGGAACAACAATCCCATCCCTCTAAAAACAACGAGTAGGAAAGACAGAATAAGCAGAAAAATTATAGCGAATAAAAAAAGAAGGAGACTCATACAAATTTTTATAACATTGAATACTGTATTTGCATATAAAGCAAAGAACAGAAACAATTTCGTTCAAATTAATTTATCTTTACCTGAAAGTTCCAAAAAAAAACAGTTTTTTTTTGAACCAACACCTCTTATGCAAAAATAAGAAAACAATAAAAACAAATTCGATATAAAAAGTTTAAATTACTGAAATTTAATCAAAAAACAGCCTGAGCTACCCTCTTTACACTCTGCGTAGCCATCATGCTGTAAAAGTGGATACTTGGCACATTATGCGCTATCAAATCTTTGGCCTGCTGTATAGCCCACTCTACACCTACCTCCACTGCATCGGCATCGGTTTTACACTTGCGCATTTCCGCAGCAAAAGCCTCCGGTATGTCTGTGTGAAATATCTTTGGCAGCACAGTAAGCTGATTCATTAGGGTAACAGGCTTTATACCCGGAATGATTGGCACCGAAATACCAATAGAGCGGCACTTATCCACAAACCGGTAATATTTTTCATTATCAAAAAACATCTGCGTAACCAGATATTCAGCTCCATTATCGACCTTTTGTTTTGCATAACGCAAATCCGAATCCAAGTTAGGAGCCTCGTCGTGCTTCTCAGGATAGCAAGCCATACCATACGAAAAAGGCTGAATTAATGCTTTCATTTTAGTTCCGTCCAGAAACAATCCTTCGTTGAAATTATTTACCTGCCCCTGCAATTCAGTAGCCTGACAATGTCCGGTAGGGATAAACTGTTTCTCGTGTTTAGCCTTATCACCGCGCAACAGTAATAAATCTGTAATTCCTAAAAACTGCAAATCAATCAATGCATATTCCGTTTCATCTTTTGTGAAACCGCTGCAAATAATATGGGGAACTACAGGAATCTGATACTTATTCTGGATAGCGGCAGCTACCGCCACCGTACCCGGACGATGACGCTCAGCAACCCTCTCGAACAAGCCATTCGGCATTTCTTTGAAAACAACCTCGCTGCGATGGGTGGTAATGTTTATATATTTCGGGTCAAACTCGCGAAGAGTATCAATAGTTTTATATACAGTTTCGATGCCATTACCTTTCAGGGGGGGAAGCAACTCGAATGAAAAAGCCGTCGACTTGGCACTTTTTATTTTTTCTACAACGCTCATATTCCTAATTTTCTACAAAAATACAAATATAATTTGAGATTATATCTGCCTCAAATCTTATATCAAGGTAACCGCATCAAAATCTATTAAATCATGTTGATTTGGGGTTGCTAATCTACTTCATAGTCGTAGCTAATCTTTCCGCCTCAGCTGGTGAGCGTAAAGAAATTCAGCGTAACGTAGCGTTAAACAGGATTTGCTGTTTGACGAGTGTAGCGAATTAGCCCCTCCAAACCTCCCCATAAGGGAGGTTTTAGAGATTAAAACGTCAGAGACGGCTCCTTGTAAAAGATAAAACTAATATCTGGTTCTCCCCCCTTT
>NZ_QVMH01000032.1:14112-39085 GCF_010501035.1 Paludibacter sp. 221 | reverse complement strand
CTCTCTCTCTCTCTCTCTCTCTCTCTCTCTAACATAATAACGCTACTTACAAACATTTTAACGTTTGTAAAAGCATTTTTTAGAGGTGTTATTTGCTGAGAGAAAATCATATTGTATTAAAAAAGATAAAAGGACAAAAAGAACAAAAGATAAAGGACAAGACTTACATCTTGTACCTGATAACTTGTAGCTAACTAAATCATTCTTCATTTTTGCTCGAAGAATGCAAAGGCAAAAATAGAGGCTTTGTTTTTTAAGCACAAACTTTTAACGATAAGGCAATGAAGATAGAATTTACACTGCTCACTATTAACTTGTTCTGTTTTTTCGCTTGCACTGAGTAATAATACGGAAATTATTCGTATCTTTGCGCCCGAAAATAAACAACGATACGTTGCGAGTTTGATTCCGAACAAAGCTGCTGTGCTTATCTTTTGGATATTTACTACAGGTAATTATATGATAAGCTATTCCATTCTTGAAGGGTACACGTTTGCATAAAAAACGAAGTGAAAAAATCGCCGGACAAAGACTCATAAACGTGTATTAAATCAAAAAAATGACATTTAAAGAATTGAATTTGAAAGGCGAGATTCTATCAGCTATTGAAGAACTCGGCTACGAACAGCCTATGCCTGTTCAGGAAAAAACCATCCCTTTCGTTTTAGAACAACAAGCTGACTTAGTGGCTCTGGCACAAACAGGTACAGGAAAAACAGCCGCATTCGGGCTTCCTATCCTTAACACTATTGATGTGAGCCGTAAGCAGGTGCAGGCTTTGGTGCTTTCGCCTACAAGGGAGCTTTGCATACAAATAGCGAAAGATTTGAAAAACTACTCGAAAAACATGCGTGGTTTGCGTGTAGTGGCAGTATATGGAGGCGAAGATATCCGCACCCAGTTGAGGCAATTGGACGAAACTCCGCAAATTATCGTAGCCACTCCGGGGCGGCTTATCGACCTTATAGAGCGCGGTAAAGTAGCGTTGAACAATATTGACTTCCTCGTATTGGACGAGGCCGACGAAATGCTCAATATGGGATTTAAGGAAGATATTAAAACCATATTGGAGAAAACTCCGGAAACAAGGCGGACGCTTCTTTTCTCGGCAACTATGCCTAAGGAAATAGCGAACATTGCCCGCCAATACATGAAGAATTTTGAAGAAATCACGATAGGTACCCGCAATTCCGGTTCGGAAAACGTAGAACATATCTATTATATATCGTTGGCAAAGCAACGCTATTTGGTGTTGAAACGTATTGTCGACCTCAATCCTGATATTTATGGTATTGTTTTCTGCCGTACACGTCAGGAAACAAAAGAAGTTGCGGAGAAACTGATGCAAGACGGATATAATGCAGACGCGCTGCATGGCGACTTGTCGCAAGCACAGCGTGATACTGTGATGCAGAAGTTCCGTATCCGTAATATACAGTTGCTTGTAGCGACGGATGTTGCTGCACGCGGATTGGATGTGAGCGACTTAACGCATGTGATAAATTACAATCTGCCTGATGATACTGAGGTGTACACACACCGCAGCGGACGTACGGGGCGGGCTAATAAGAGCGGTATCTCTGTTTCTATCATCCACTCCAAAGAGAAGTTCAAAATCAAAGACCTCGAACGTATGTTGAAAAAGTCGTTCAAGCAGCTTCCTATCCCTAACGGGCTGGAAGTGTGCAAGAAGCAACTTTTCCATCTGATTGACCGGATGCAACAGGTTGAAGTGAATGAAGAGCAGATTGCACCTTATATGGAGCAAATAATGAAGCAGTTGGAATATCTTGAAAAAGAAGAAATACTGAAACGATTTGTGTCGCTTGAGTTCAACCGCTTCTTGGAGTATTACAAAAATGCTGACGACCTTAATGTAGTGGAACAATCGAGAGATAGGGGTGAAAGAGGCGAAAGAGGTTCGGAACGTGGAAAAAGAGGGACTAAAACAGGCGAAAAAACCCGCTTGAAAATGAATATGGGTAATCAGGAGGGGATAACTCCGCGTCGCCTGCTTGGTATTATCAATGATTTTACCAATGATAAGTCTATCAGTATCGGCTCTATCGAAGTTACCAATAAATTCACATTTTTCGATGTTTATTCGGACCAAGTAAAACAACTGCTCAACGCTTTCTCCAATCAAAGTGAAGTGGTTGTGGTAGAAGCTAAAGGAAGCCGTTCGTATGACGACCGCCGTCCGGCAAAGAGAAATACACAAGGTAGCTGGGGTGAGAGAAGTCGTGGCGACAGAAAAAGGACGCACTATGGTAACGAATCGGCAAATCAAGACAAACCGTGGCGCAAAGGACGTGAAAGAAGCAATGTGGGTTCGAGAAAAAAGTAAATAGGTATTGCTATATATCAAAATGAAGAAGGTGTCGCATAAGTAGATGCCTTCTTTGTTGTATCAAGAGGGTGTTTGTTGAATAAACGGTGGCGAAACATCTTATCGAAAACTGCTTGCGAAAATTTATGGGCTTTGTTTTTTGATAATCAAATAATTTTCATACCTTTGCAAGCTCAAAAATAAATTTATTTTATCATTAACACTAAAAAGGTAAAAACAGTATGTTAAACCATTATGAAACCGTTTTCATTTTAACTCCCGTTTTGTCTGATGTTCAGATGAAGGAAGCGGTAGAAAAGTTTAAAGCCGTTTTGACAGAAAACGGTGCGACTATTACAAATGAAGAGAATTGGGGGCTGCGTAAATTAGCTTATCCTATTCAAAAAAAATCGACAGGGTTCTATACATTGCTTCAATTTGATGCAGACCCTTCAGTAATTGCGAAACTGGAAATTCAGTTCCGTCGCGACGAACGTGTACTTCGTTTCTTAAATTTCCGTTTGGATAAATATGCTTACGAGTATGCAGAAAAAAGAAAAGGTATTAAATCAAAAGCAGAAGTAAAGGAGGACTAAGACATGGCAAACAACAATGGTGAAATCAGATATTTGACTCCTCCAACAGTGGATGTCAAAAAGAAAAAATACTGTCGTTTCAAAAAAAGCGGTATTAAATACATCGATTATAAAGATCCTGAATTCTTGAAAAAATTCTTGAACGAGCAAGGTAAGATTCTTCCTCGCCGTTTGACTGGTACTTCATTGAAATTTCAGCGTCGTGTAGCTCAGGCAGTAAAAAGAGCACGTCATTTGGCGTTACTTCCTTATGTAACCGATATGATGAAATAATTTTTTAACAAGGAGGAAAAAAGTATGGAAATTATATTGTTAGAAGATGTAACTAACTTGGGTTACAAAGGAGATGTCCTTAAAGTAAAAGATGGCTATGGTAGAAATTACCTGTTGCCACAAAAAAAGGCTGTATTAGCTACAGAATCGGCTAAAAAACGTTTGGCTGAAGATATGAAACAACGTGCTCATAAATTGGAACGTATCAAGAATGATGCGCAGGAATTGGCTGAAAAACTGAAAGATGTAAAACTAACAGTCGGAGCTAAAACCAGTACTACAGGTAAAATTTTTGGTGCAGTTGGTCCTATCCAGTTGGCCGATGCTTTTGAAAAAGCAGGATACAATGTTGACCGCAAGGTTATTGTGTTGAAAGAGCCTGTAAAAGAAGTAGGTTCATATGTTGCTACATTAAAACTTCACAGAGAGGTTACAGCAGAAGTGCCTTTTGAAGTAGTAAGCGAATAATAAGCACAAAGCTAAATATAAAAAGAAACTCCCGGTATGAAAATTCATATCGGGAGTTTCTTTATTACGTATGTTTGGGGGAGACATCTACTTGTGTTTCTTTAGCAACTCTTCTAGTCTGAATAGTTCGTCGCGTAATTGAGCAGCTTCGATAAATTCCAGTTTTTTGGCGGCTTCCTGCATCGCCTTTTTAGTTTTAGCAATGGCTTTTTCCAATGCTGTGGGCGACATGTATTTTACTACCGGGTCGGCTGCTATGTCTACCCTTTTTTCTGTTTCAACATAGGCTTTCGGCTCAGCTTTCATTAGTATATTGCGGTCGCCTTTCACAATGGCTTTCGGAGTAATGCCGTGTTCCGCGTTATAAGCTAACTGTTTTTCTCTTCGCCTGTTGGTCTCATTTATTGTTTTCTCCATACTGTCGGTAATAGTGTCGGCATACATTATTACCATTCCGTTCAGGTTTCGGGCAGCACGTCCGGCTGTTTGTGTTAATGAGCGGTGCGAGCGAAGGAAACCTTCTTTGTCGGCATCGAGTATGGCAACTAAAGAAACTTCGGGTAAATCAAGCCCTTCGCGAAGCAGATTGACACCGACCAAAACGTCGAAGTTTCCACGCCGCAAATCTTCCATTATTTGTACCCTGTCCAGCGTGTCCACATCGGAGTGTATGTAATTACTCCGAACGTTCATCTTACGCAGATAATCGTCCAGCTCCTCAGCCATTCGTTTTGTCAGGGTGGTAACCAGAACTCTTTCATCCTTTTCGGTACGCAGAATTATTTCTTCCAATAGGTCGTCTATCTGGTTGAGGCTTGGGCGTACTTCAATAATAGGGTCTAACAATCCGGTGGGGCGAATGAGCTGGTCTACAACGATTCCTTCCGATTTTTCAAGTTCGTAATCGGCCGGAGTTGCGCTGACGTAGATAGTTTGTGGTGTCAGTTCTTCAAATTCCTCGAATTTCAAAGGCCTGTTGTCTCTTGCTGCCGGAAGCCTGAAGCCGTATTCCACCAGATTTTGTTTTCGGGCAGCATCGCCGCCATACATTGCTCGTATTTGTGGGATAGTAACGTGGCTTTCGTCTATTACCAACAAAAAATCTTTTGGAAAATAATCTAACAAACAGAAGGGGCGGCTTCCGGGTGCACGGCCGTCGAAATAGCGCGAGTAGTTTTCGATACCGGTACAATAACCAAGTTCGCGAATCATCTCTATATCGTAGTTCACACGTTCGTAAATACGTTTAGCTTCGTAATCTTTACCTATGGAACGGAAAAACTCAACATGTAGCTGTAAGTCGTGTTCAATTTGTTCGATAGCGCTTGCCGTACGTTCTTTAGATGTTATAAAGATACTTGCGGGGTAAATTTTATAACTGTCAAAGTTTTCGAGTACATGATAATTTACCGGATCGAGGGTTAATATCTCGTCTATCTCGTCGCCCCAGAATATAATGCGTAAAATCACATCGGTATATGCAAGAAAAATATCGACTGTGTCCCCCTTCACTCTGAAATTTCCACGATTCAATTCTATTTCGTTTCGTATGTATAGGCTGTCGATTAAGTTTCGGAGAAAAGCGTTCCGGACAAGTTTTTGCCCTTTTTTTACTTCAATTACACTTCTTGAAAACTCCTCAGGGTTTCCGATACCGTATAGGCAAGATACCGACGAGATAACAATTACATCACGTCGTCCCGAAAGCAAAGACGAGGTGGCAGCCAGCCGTAGTTTTTCAATCTCGGCATTAATAGATAAGTCTTTTTCAATATAAGTATCGGTAGTGGGCATATACGCTTCGGGCTGATAATAGTCGTAATACGAAACGAAATACTCTACCGCATTGTTAGGAAAAAAAGATTTGAATTCGCTATATAGCTGCGCTGCTAAAGTTTTGTTGTGGCTTAAAACTAAAGTAGGGCGTTGAACTTCTTGAACAACGTTTGCAATAGTAAAGGTTTTTCCCGACCCCGTTACACCTAATAAAGTTTGGGAGGGTATGCCTATATTAAGACCCTCAGTCAGTTTTTTTATAGCTTCGGGTTGGTCACCTGTCGGATTATATTCTGATGTAAGTTGAAATGACACTCTTTTTTTGATTAAATAAAGTCTTAGATATTGTTGTGGTTAAAAATAAATATTCATAGTTCTTGCATGTGTTAATTTTCGGCAGTTGGCATTACAATCCATAAAACTATATAAGCAAGTAATCCGGGAAATCCTGCTGAAAAAACCGAAAGTAGAAAATAACCTAACCTGACTAATGTCGGGTCCCATCCAAGATATTCGGCAATACCGGCACAAACGCCGGCAATCATTTGGTTGTTGGAACGTTTTAATTTTTTCGTCATAAATGATACTATTTTGTTTTGGTAAAACTAAGATGATGTCTGTATTACAAATATACGCAATTTATAACAACAATCACGCTCGGTTTTTGTTAATAACAGGTTTTTTGGAATTATTTTTTTTCAAAAAATATTGTTAATCAAATTATTTTTCCGTTATTTGCATAAAATTTGTAAAAACAAAAATTCTTTTAAACAAAAGCCGAATCTCTATTGTTTCATGTTTATAAGATAATGACTAAATTTATAAACAATTAAAAATAAACAATTATGAGCAATTCAAGTTTTGGAAAAGTGGTGCTGGGTTTTTTAGGAGGTGCAGCAGTAGGCGCAGCCTTAGGTGTATTACTTGCCCCGGCTAAGGGTACTGTTACTAGACGAAGAATAGTAAAAACAACCCGCGACATAAGAAATAATGTAACAGATAAGTTGGAAGATCTGGTAGAGTCGGCAGAAGAGATTATCGACGAAATAAAGGATACCGCTTCCGAATTTGTACACGGAAAAGAAGAAGAGCCGAAAGCCCGAAAAACAAGGTAAATTGTATTGGTCGGCTGCTTCTTTAGATAAAGAAAATAGCCATTAGCTCACAACGAACGTTAGGGTGTATCTCTCAATACTCCAAAAATTCTCTCTCAAATTCTAACGGTTGTAGTTAATGGCTTCTCTCTCTCTCAATTAGTGGTAATAATCAAAAATACATTCTACAGTTATGAGACAAAAAAGAGGAAAAGATGAACCGTCTTTTGTCGATACCATTAAAAAATATATTGACCTGAAGGCCGAGTATTATCAACTTGCTTTTGCCGAGAAAGTTTCACTTCTCGTAGGCAAAATTGTATTGCTGATATTTACTGCCCTTTTAAGTTTAGCATTGTTGCTTCTTATGCTTTTGTTGATATATAATTTATTGATGACTTGGATTGATATCCCGTGGCTGGTATCTCTGATAGAGATAGGCTTTATAGGTTTATTGATGCTTATTATGTGGCTCTTCAGGTACAAATTAGTAATCAATCCGGTTGCAAGCTCCATAATCCGGAGTTTGTTAAGCTCGGACGATAAAGAAGAGGAGGACGAAGAAGATGAAGAATAAAAACATAAAGTCGGTATACGACTTAAAACGCAGAAAAGAAAAACTGGTGAAGGAGATGAGTAAATGTGAGGAACAGATGATGGATGATTATTTAGCCCTTACGCAACCAGTTTCTGATGTTATTCATTCTTTTCAGGATAATGAGTTTAACAACGAAGTTCCGCTTCAAGGCGTTTATAAATTGGCATTAAATGCCAAAAGAGTTTTAGATATTGTTCGGTTAGGTGCTTCTATTTACAATGATTATAAGAAGTGATACTTTGAGCTAATAAACTAAAACTACCCCGTATATAATAAACTACCCGGATTTTAATGCTACAGGCATTAAAATCCGGGTAGTTTGTTTTTTGAATCCGTTTTAGTTTTTACCGAAAACAGATTATAAGCTCTTGGATAATAAAAATTGATAATGTCTGTTCGATTAACTTTATAAAAAGTTATTTGTTTCCATTCTTTATGTTATTTTTGATGCAAAAGTTTTTTCGCTTTCATTAAATTCAATCCCCCAGATGAAAATTAATTGTTTTGTTCCTTTTCAGAGTATCGGGCAAGTAAGTGCGACGGTAAAGTCGCTTCGGAAATCGGAGCTTGTTAAAAATGTATTTTTACTGTCGGACAAGGAGTGTCCCGATACCTTCGAAGGTTGTGATGTTATTCGTATAGATTCGCTTGCTTCTACTGCAACTGTAAAAGCTATGGCAGAGAAGGCTGATGCTGCTTTTACACTTGTATATACCAAATGTGATGAGTTGAGTTTCGGGATGTTTGCTTTGGAGCGTATGGTGAGGATAGCGGAAGACTCAGGGGCAGGCATGGTGTATAGCGACCATTATAAAATAAAGGAAGGCAAGAGAGCAAACAATCCTGTTATTGCTTATCAGAAGGGAAGTTTGCGGAATGATTTTGATTTTGGGTCGGTATTGCTTTACAATACCTCGATGCTAAAAAAAGCGGTGTCCGGTATGGATACAGAGTATAAACATGCCGGTTTGTACGACCTTCGGCTTAAAGTGTCGCAGTGTTCGGAGCTTGTGCATATCAACGAATATCTATATACCGAGATAGAGAATGATACACGCAAAAGCGGCGAAAAGATGTTTGATTACGTCGACCCAAGAAACCGAGCTGTGCAGGTTGAAATGGAGCAGGTGTGTACCGACCACCTGAAAAAGATAGGGGCTTATTTGCGTCCCGAATTTGAAAAGGTAGATTTTAGCAAGGCAAATTTTGAATACGAGGCTTCGGTCATTATTCCTGTTCGCAACCGTGTGCGTACTATAGCAGATGCTATCAGGTCGGTATTGACCCAAAGAACCACCTTTAAGTTCAACCTGATAGTTGTAGATAATTATTCAACAGACGGTACAACCGAGAAGATACGTGAATTTTCGGATGATAAGAGATTGATACACATTATCCCCGAATATAAAGACTTGGGGATAGGAGGTTGTTGGAATACGGGTGTGTTTCATCCCGAGTGTGGAAAATTTGCCGTTCAGTTAGATAGCGACGATGTATATTCCGGCGACGATACCTTGCAGAAAATAGTGGATGCGTTTTACGAGCAAAATTGTGCTATGGTGGTGGGGAGCTATATGCTTACCGACTTTAATATGCAGATGATACCTCCGGGAGTTATCGACCACAAGGAGTGGACACCGGAAAACGGAAGGAACAACGCGCTGCGCATCAATGGACTTGGTGCGCCGCGGGCATTTTACACCCCTTTGTTGCGTGAGATAAAAGTGCCTAATACGAGCTATGGCGAAGATTATGCCTTGGGCTTGGCATTCTCTCGTCAGTATCAGATAGGGCGCATCTACGATGTCTTGTATCTGTGCCGGCGTTGGGAGGAAAACTCAGATGCTTCGTTAGATATAGAAAAAATGAACTCCCACAACACCTATAAAGACAGGCTCCGTACTTGGGAAGTGGAAGCGAGAATTGCGCTGAATAAAAAGTAAGTCAGAGAGAGCTAAATGTAGTTAGATATTATCTTCAGTCTCGTAACTTGTAACTCGTAACTCGTAACTATTCATAATGAATCATATAAATTCGGATGATATAAAAAGGCTTTTTCACAGTCAGGTGGACGATTGGGCTTTAGCCTGTCAGAATTATGATGCGCTTAAGCGAGTTCAAACAAAAAAATTTTGTTTCGGAGATTTTTCTGTTTATGTGCAATTTAACCCAGCGCGTATGGTATCAAGTGCGGCAAAGGTTGACGAGAAAACTATTAAAGAACGGAAATGCTTCTTGTGCCCAGCCAACCTCCCTGCCGAACAGAAAGGAATCCCAATAGGGCGCGGCTATCAGGTTTTAGTCAATCCCTTTCCGATATTTCCTATGCACTTTACCGTGCCGTGTCTGAACCATCTCGACCAACTGATAGAAAATCGTTTCGTCGATATGCTCGATTTTGCGAAAAGTATGGATGAATTTATCGTGTTTTACAATGGACCGAAATGCGGGGCTTCCGCACCCGACCACATGCATTTTCAGCTTGGTAGCAAGGGGTTTTTACCGGTGGAGAAAGATGTGAAAAATGTTTCCCGAAGATATATTTATCAGCAAGGTGGCTTATCGTTATATACTTTGGATAAATACTTACGCAATGTATTTGTCGTCGAATCGAGCGACAGAGAGCAGATAATGCAGCTTTTTAGCCGCATTTATTCTCTGCTGACGATAAAAAAAGATGATAAAGAACCTATGCTCAATATAGTAACTTGGTACGAAAGCGGTAAATGGATTTGCTGTATATATCCGAGGGAGGTTCATCGTCCCAAAGCCTTTTTTGCAGAAGGGGATGATAACATCCTTCTAAGTCCGGGAACTGTAGATATGGGAGGGATTTTTATTACTCCGCAAGAAAAAGACTTTATAAAAATAACAGCTGAAGATATTCAGAAGATACTGAAAGAAGTCAGTATCAGTGATGAGAAAATGTTGAAAATAACAGCTATTCTTCAAAATACGAAGCTCGTCTCACGGGATTTGTAATCCCGTGATTTATTAACTGCGGATTTTAAATCCGCTATTAGAGCATCATCGGATTGCAAATCCGATGAGACAGAGTAATATAATTCGTAAAAAAGCTGATTAGAGTTAAATTAAAACAACCTTTAACAAACAAAAATGGGTTTATGTTATACATTAGGCGTAAAGCGGACTTAAAGCCGCTATACGCCCCTACTGTATAGCGAATTGGAGCGCTTGTCGAGTAAAATGAGCATATAACATAATTTCGATAGTATACTTATATCCAAATCTATCTTATTCCCCTCTCCTTAAGGAGAGGGGTAAGGGGTGAGGTCATAAAGGAAAATATGCGTTAACAAGTTAAACTTAACAGGTATTCTTCAAAATACGAAATGATGATAAATAAAGAAACGGAACCAGCTATAACAGTCGGGATAATTTCGAACGAAAGAATACACTTTGTTCTGAATGAAGGATATTGTTTTCGAGATAAAGCCATAAGCGGGGAAAATTCTGTATGTGTCAAGGACGGACAAATACAGTGGAATGGAGAATTGTACGATGTTTTACAATTTGAAGCTCAAAGCGAGCTGTCATCTTTTACGATAAAAAATGTAGTGATAGGAATCAATTTCCATTGGGAGCGTAAGGAAAACCAGACTTTTCAAGGCTCTTTAAAGTTCATTGTTGAGGATGATAAAATAAGGGCGATAAATATCATAAGCACAGAAGACTACCTGACGAGCGTCATATCATCAGAAATGAGTGCAACGGCTTCGTTGCAACTACTTAAAGCGCATGCTGTTATTTCCCGAAGCTGGCTTCTGTCGCAAATAGAAAAAAGAAAATCCGTAGCACAAAAAAAATTGAAGAATACTTTTGTCGAAACAGCATCTGAACGCATACGCTGGTACGACAGGGAAGACCACACCGGCTTTGACGTATGTGCTGACGACCATTGCCAGCGTTATCAGGGAATCAGCCGGACTTTTGCTAACGCCGATAAAGTGAAGCAAGCTGTAGAAGAAACGAGAGGCGAGGTGTTGACTTACGAGGGTGAAATATGCGATGCCCGTTTTTCAAAATGCTGTGGCGGTGTGACGGAGGAATTTCAAAACTGCTGGGAAAATAGAAAATATCCTTATTTAGTGAAATTGCGGGATAACGAGAATAACAATAGTTTCCCTGACTTAACAATAGAAAAAAATGCTGTCAGTTGGATAAAAGAACGCCCTATAGCATTTTGCAACACAACGGATGAACGAATCTTATCACAGGTGTTGAATAACTACGACCGTGAAACTACCGATTTTTATCGTTGGAGGGTTTCATATACTCAGAAGGAGTTGTCAGAATTAATAAAAGAGCGTTCGGGAATTGATTTCGGCACTATTCTGGATTTAATTCCTGTGGAGCGGGGAACTTCCGGTCGCATTGTCCGGCTGAAGGTTGTTGGTACAAAGCATGAGATGATTATAGGCAAAGAGCTTGAAATAAGGAGGATGCTTTCGCACTCACATCTGTATAGTTCGGCTTTTTGTGTGGAGAAGACAGGGGATGATTTTATCTTTCACGGCGCAGGCTGGGGGCATGGTGTAGGGCTTTGCCAGATAGGAGCGGCCGTGATGGGAGAAACGGGCTATAACTATGATGAAATTCTCCTGCATTATTATACCGGTGCTGAAATCGAAAAGATATACTAAAGAGGGGAAAGGTGAAAGTAAAAAGGAGAAAGGAGAAAGGTAAAAGTAAAAAATATGAATTAAGCATAAAACCATAGATAATAGGCTATTGATTGTTAACTTTTAATTATAATCTTATGCAAAAGAAAAAACGCTCGCCGTGGGCATGGATTCCTTCGTTGTATTTAGCCGAGGGGCTACCTTATGTTGCTGTAAATACTATATCTGTCATTCTGTTCAAGCGTTTAGGTGTTTCCAATGCCGATATTGCACTTTATACCAGTTGGCTTTACCTTCCGTGGATTATCAAGTTTTTCTGGAGTCCTTTTATCGACCTGCTGAAAACCAAGCGTTGGTGGATTGTGAGCATGCAGTTGCTTATCGGAGCCGGCTTTGCGGGCATTGCGTTTGCTATACCTGTGCCGTTTTTCTTTCAGGCAACGCTTGCTTTTTTCTGGTTGCTGGCATTCAGTTCGGCAACGCACGATATAGCAGCCGACGGATTTTATATGCTGGCTTTGGATACCAACTCGCAGGCAAAATTTGTCGGAATCCGTAGTACGTTTTATCGTATTGCGACTATCTTCGGGCAAGGGGTGCTTATCATCCTTGCAGGGGCGTTGGAGGATGCTACAGGTCTGGAGCCTTTAAACTTAAAAATAGAGGCGTCGCCGCAATACTCCCAATCGTCTTTTTATATACCGAAGGTGGACGTAAGCCACACCGAAGGAGAACTTCACTTTGTTACAGCACAGGAAACCCTGCAAATAGCAACTAACAATGTGGATAAAGACAGTCTGCAAGCGTTTCTTGATAGCATTGATGCGCTTAACTATGCAAATGGCTTTTATTCCAACGACAAATCGTCAAAAGACAAAGATAAAAAAGAAGGCTGGTGGACGGTTGCTGTCTCGAAGCCTTTGGGCAGTTGGATAAAAAATAATTTCGGCGAAGAACGTGTTACGCACGATTCGGAACATGCCGGAAATGTGGGAGTACTTGCCGTATGGCTCTCCAAAAGCCCCGAAGAAGGTAAGACTGTAGTGCTGAACACTTCCATGAGCAAAGGTGATAAAAGTATTTCGTTAGCAATGGGAGAGCGTCTTACTTTTGACGAAAGTAACTGGAACAAACCTGCTTATATGGTTTTTCGCTTAGACCCTAAGCTGGCGGAGTATTCCGCCGCCGAGTATCGGGGCTTATCGGGCAATATTCCTTTTTCGTGGTCTGTAGTGTTTTTCATATTGGCAGGATTGTTTATTGCGTTTGGTTTTTACCATAAGGTGTTTTTACCGAAGCCTGAATCCGACTTGCCGGCTACGCACGTTACAGCCCGAAGCATATTGAAAGATTTCGCGCTGACATTTGTCAGTTTCTTCAAAAAGCCGGGAGTAGGGCGGGCGGTATTCTTTATGCTGGCCTACCGATTTTCCGAAGCTCAGGCGTTGAAGTTGGTCAATCCTTTTCTGCTCGATTCGCGCGATGTGGGAGGATTAGGGCTTACTACCGGACAGGTAGGGGTTGCTTATGGCACGGTTGGTATCATTGCGCTTACTATAGGGGGCATTATCGGGGGGTATGCCGCTTCTAAGGGAGGGTTGAAAAAATGGCTCTGGCCGATGAGCCTGAGCATGTTGCTGCTTACCGTTGTGTTTGTTTTCCTTAGTTATACGCAAACCGATAATCTTTTTGTGATTAATCTTTGTATTTTTATAGAGCAGTTTGGCTACGGATTTGGATTTACGGCGTATATGCTTTACCTGATGTATTTTGCCGATGGCGAGCACAAAACGTCGCATTATGCAATATGTACAGGGCTGATGGCGTTTGGCATGATGATACCCGGCATGTTTGCAGGATGGCTGCAAGAGCAGTTAGGATACAATCATTTTTTCATTTGGGTGATGATATGCGTTGTAGTGCCTGTAATTGCAATCTCATTGCTTAAGATTGACCCCGAATATGGCAAGGCGAAAAAAGCTACCGGTGATTAGCTGTTAGTTACCGGTAATATATGTGAATTAATGGTTGGATATAGGCTGTCTTGTTTAACGCCGCAGGCGTGAGATTATGCATAACCGCGGGTGTAGCGAAGCGAAACCCGTGGAAAATGCCACATCCCATATCCAAAGCCCCGCAGGGGCGGCATTATTTTCTTTCTTTATAATCTCGCCCCTGCGGGGCTAATATTTTAATTGTTCAACCTTTAATTCACATAATGTAGAAAAAATAAAAAGTCAAAAGAACAGTAACGAGTAGTAAAAACTGAAAAAATATCTCGCTACTCACTACTCACTACTCACTACTTTTAATATGTCCGGCATCTATATACATATTCCGTTTTGTAAAACCAAATGCAGCTATTGCGATTTTTACAGTGCTGTATCGGCTCAGTACATTTCTGCTCTTGTCGACACTATAGGCAGGGAGTTGAAATTAAGAGAAAATTACTTGCCGGATAAAAAAATCGGTACAATTTATTTTGGTGGCGGTACTCCCAGCTTACTGGAAAAGAAATACTTTGAGCAAATTTTTGATACGATTTACGGCTTGTATCAGGTTGACGAGAATGCAGAGATTACTTTCGAGGCAAACCCCGACGATTTAACCCCCGCCTATTTGGAGGGTCTCCGCTCTTTGCCATTCAATAGGGTAAGTATAGGAATACAATCGTTTGACGATGCTGATTTGCAACGGCTTAACAGGCGTCATACAGGCGCAGAAGCATTACAAGCCGTAAAAAATGCACAGCAGGCAGGATTTGATAATATCAGTATCGACCTTATTTACGGCTTGCCTTACCAAGCCTTGCAAGCGTGGGAAAAACAGTTGGATACGGCATTGGGTATGGGTGTGCAGCATATTTCGGCTTACGGGCTTACTTATGAGGAAGGAACTCCTATATGGAAACGCCGTGAAAGCAGGGAGATACAAACTGTGGACGATGATACTATGACGGATATGTACCGTTTATTGCTCGACAAAACAGGAAAGGCAGGTTTCAAGCAGTATGAAATATCCAACTTTGCGTTGCAGGGCTGCCGTTCAAGGCATAATTCTTCTTATTGGAAACAAATACCTTATATCGGTTTAGGCCCTTCGGCTCACTCTTTTGACGGAACATCAAGACAATGGAATGTAAATTCTATCAAAGAATATATTAGCGAAATTTCTGAAAACCGTATTCCTGCCGAGCGTGAGGAACTCTCGCTCTCAGAACAATACAACGATTTTGTAATGGTATCGTTGCGGACTACGGACGGGCTTAATGTTTGTGAATTGGAAGCCAGATTTGGGGCTGATTTCAAAAGATTTTGTTTACAAAACATAAAAACGTTTATCGAAGCAGAAAAGGCAGACTATTCAGATAATGTAATCCGTTTAAATACAGATGGTTTTCTTGTATCGGATATGATAATAGCCGAATTGATGAAAGTGTGATACAAATCGACATACTTTTCAAAAACGCATCTCTTTTATTTTGTTCATTTAGCCCGCTAAAATCACAAAATAAATCCAAAATTTTTCTAAAAAATCATCATAATTTACTTTGCGGGATAAATTTAAACAGACTCTTGAAATAAAGTGCTATTTTTGTGGTTTAAACAAAAATGAACCCTCAAATTCATAGCAAACTTATTTTTTTAAGTCTCCCGTGCTGAAATATGAAAAAAACAAAAAATAGCCGCCGTGTTTTCTTTCTCGTCTTCTGGTCGGTAATATTAGTAGGAATACTAACTGCCGTTATGATTTTCGTATCTATAAACAAAGGTTGGATTGGTTATCTGCCTCCTTTGGACGAGCTGCAAAATCCGAAAAACAAGTATGCTACCGAACTATACTCCTCGGATATGAAGGTTTTAGGGCGTTACTACATAAGCGAAAACCGTGTAGGAGTGTCGTACAACGAAATTTCGGAAAATGTAATCGAGGCTTTGGTGGCTACTGAAGATGCGAGGTATTATGACCACTCGGGGGTTGATGCTAAGGCCTTAGGACGTGCCATAATACTTACCGGGATAATGGGAAAAAAGAGCGCAGGGGGTGGTAGTACCATTACACAGCAACTTGCCAAGCAATTATATTCTCCCCGCACTGACGGATTTATTGAACGTATGCTCCAAAAGCCGATTGAGTGGGTGATTGCCGTGAAGTTGGAAAAGCTATACAGCAAAGAGGAAATCATAGCGATGTATCTCAATCAGTTTGATTTTTTGTACAATGCGGTAGGAATAAAGTCGGCTGCACAGGTCTATTTCAATACCACTCCCGATAAACTGACTGTAGAACAAGCGGCTACGTTAATCGGGATGTGTAAAAATCCCTCGTTGTACAACCCTGTAAGGTACAATGAGCGTTCGATGGGTCGGCGCAATGTGGTGCTTAACCAGATGGTAAAGGCCGACTATCTTACCGAGCATGAGTATGATTCATTAAAACTACTGCCTCTGGATTTGGATTTCAGGCGTCTGGACCATAATGTGGGGATAGCCCGTTATTTCAGGGAGTATCTGCGCGGAGTTCTTACTGCAAAAAACCCTCGCGAATTGAGCTATGCATCGTGGCAAAAACAAAAATACGAAGATGACCTTTGGGAGTGGGAAAACAATCCGCTATACGGATTTTGCAATAAAAACCGTAAGGCCGACGGTAGCCCTTATAACATCTACACAGATGGGTTGAAGATTTATACTACCATCGACTCGCGCATGCAGCAATATGCCGAAGAAGCTGTATTGGAGCATATGAAAGAGATTCAGAAAGACTTTACCAAAGAAAAGAAAGGTTTGAGAAACGCTCCTTTTTCCAGAGACCTTACAGATGCTGAGGTTAACACCATTATGCGCCGTGCGGTACAACAGTCTGATTACTACTGGAAATTGAAACATCAGAAAAAATCGGAACAGGAGATTGAAAAGATATTCAATACCCCAAGAGAAATGACTGTTTTTTCTTATAACGGAAGCATTGATACGGTTATGACCCCACTCGATTCTATCCGTTACCATAAGTTTTTCCTGCGTTGCGGGATGATGTCGGTCGACTCGCGCAATGGGCATGTGAAGGCATACGTTGGAGGCACTGATTATAACTGGTTTAAGTACGATATGGCAACGATGGGACGGCGTCAGGTAGGTTCTACTATAAAACCGTTTTTGTATACACTTGCAATGGAAGAAGGCATGAGCCCCTGCGACGAAGTGATTAACGATTCGATAACTTTGATAAACGAATATGGAAAGCCGTGGACGCCCCGAAACGATTCAAAAGCCCGTGTGGGCGAGCGTGTGACTTTGCGCTGGGGGCTTGCCAATTCGAACAACTGGACATCGGCATACTTGATGAGCCTTTTTGCGCCGCAATCATTTGTGAATTTGTTGCGTTCGTTTGGGGTACGTGGCGAAATCGACCCTGTTTATTCCTTGGCATTGGGCACTTGCGATATTTCGGTGAAGGAGATGGTAGGTGCATACACCTCGTTCCCCAATAAGGGTATCAGAACTGAACCACTGTATGTAACCCGCATAGATGATGTAAATGGAAATAACATCATGACATTCACTCCTCAGATGCAGGAAGTATATAGCGAAGCCACATCGTACAAAATGATTTCGATGTTGCAAAATGTGATTGATTATGGTACAGGAAGGCGGGTGCGTCGGATATATGGTTTGAGGATGCCTATGGGAGGAAAAACAGGAACTACCCAAAACCACTCCGACGGTTGGTTTATGGGTTTCACACCTAAACTGGTTTCCGGCGTATGGGTTGGGGGCGAAGACCGCTCCATCCGTTTCGACCGTATAACCGAAGGGCAGGGGGCTAGTATGTCGCTTCCGATTTGGGCTATTTATATGAAAAAGGTATTGAACGACCCAGAGTTGGAATATACCTTCAGCGATGAGTTTGATATGCCGAGCGATTATAACCCGAATGCCGGATGCCGTTCGGATGATTTATAAAAAGGTTTTTGTCTGAATTAGACATTTTTACTAATATTTTTATCACTTTTCCCCTCCAATACAAATAGATGATAAAAAATAAACAAGTAGCAGAAAAGAATGTAAATGTAAAAGGCTCCCTTAAAAGATTTAAAGGAGTACTGATATTCTTTTTCTTATTTCAAGGAGTTTGTTTTGCCCAATGGAATACCGACCGTATTATGACCATTGGGCGGAATGCGCTTTATTTTGAAGATTACGTGCTTGCTATCCAGTATTTTAATCAGGTTATTGCTGTAAAACCTTATTTGGCAGAGCCTTATATGTTCAGGGGAATGGCCAAAGCGCAACTGGGAGATTATCAGGGTGCGGATAATGACTGTTCCGAGGCTATAGCCCGTAATCCGTTTATACCTCAGGCGTATTACACCAGAGGCTTTGCACGCCGCAAACTTGGATACAACAAAGAAGCTGTAGAGGATTTCACCAAAGCACTTGAGTTCAGTCCTAACAGCGGTTTTTTACTTCTAAACAGGATGGATGCGCTTGCCAACTTGGAGGAATACGAATTGTCGTTGAAGGATTTGGAAGAGTACATGCGGACTAATCCCAAGGTGACGGAATTGTATTATGAAAAAGGACGTTTGCAACTGGCTCTGAAAGATACTGTGGGGGCGGAGCAAACGTTTAACCAGTTTGTGAAAATAGATAAGAAGAATAGCCTGGCGTGGAGTGCCCGCGCGTTGTTGCACCTGCAAAAAAATGATTTGGATGCAGCCCTTGCCGATTATAACGAAGCTATCAAGCTGAAATCAACATTCAGCGGCGACTATATCAACCGCGGTATTGTGCATGTGCAGAAAAACAACTTCATGCAGGCATTGAGCGATTATGATACCGCCATCAAGATGGACAGTGATAACACCCTTGCATATTACAACCGGGCTTTGCTTCGTGCCAACTTGGGCGATACAAATAATGCGCTCGACGATTTGAAAACAGTTATAAAGCAGGATTCTACCTACATGGAAGCCCGCCTGCGTAAAGCGTCGCTCGAATATGAAACAGGCAATTACAGAGAATCTGTCAACGACTATAAAATTATCATCAATAAATATCCTGATTTCATTCCGGCTTATATGGGCATAGCTTATGCGGAGAAGGCATTGGGCAACAATGCAGCGTCGCAAACGTATGCTGAAAAGGGGCGTGATATTGAAGAAAGACTGGAAAAAGAAAGGAAGCAGGGAAGGAAAAAAGAAGAGATAATAACAGCCGATAATAAAATTGAAGATAAGGGGCAAAAGGGTGCTTCGAGCCGCCGTACCGAAATGTTCAACCGCTTTACGGCACAGAATATGGAGCGTGCCGAAAAAGAATCGAAATACTCCAGCGACACCAGAGGTACGGTTCAGGACAGATATACCGACTTGGTGAGCGAACGAAACTTCGTTTTGAACTATTATGCAAAAAATGATGAGTTGCGCAGGACAAATTATTATCATCCGCTTATCGACCTGTATAATAAAGAGAAAAAACTTAGTTCGCTCCTTAAAATAACGAACAACGAAATACCATTGACCGAAGATTTGGTCAAAATGCACTTTGACGCTGTAGATGAAATATCGTCGCAACTGACCACAGAAACAAATGATGCGGATATTTTCTTCAACAGGGCGACGGAATTTGCTCTGGTACAGGATTTTACCAACTCTATCAACGACCTGAATAAAGCTATTCTGCTTCGTCCCGATTTTGTGCTGGCTTATTTCAGCCGTGCCAATATCCGTTATAAGCAGATAGAATATACAAACAATGCGGAAGAAGATATTGCGGCGGCAGACAAGGAGCGTAAGAAAGCGAACGAAAAGCAATATAATTTTGACGCTGAGATGATCATGCGCGATTACGATAAGGTTATTGCTTTAGCGCCCGATTTTCAGTTTGCATACTTCAACAAAGCAAATGTGCTGGCTACTTTACAGGATTACCGGAGTGCCGTATCTTACTATACACGCGCTATTGATATTGATGCGGGGTTTGCCGAGGCTTATTACAATCGGGGCTTGGTGTATATGTTTTTAGGCGAAGATACTAAAGGTTTAGCCGACCTGAGTAAGGCCGGCGAACTGGGTATGTATAAGGTTTATAATCTGATACAGCGTTTTAATAGGTAGGTGATTAGGTAAAAGGTAAAAGGAAAAAGGAAAAAGGTGAAAGGGATAAGACACATAAAGGCATGATTAAAAAAGGTCTTTGTTCTTTTGTTCCTGAATTCTGACTCCTGATTTCTGATTTCTGAATTCTGGTTCTTGATTCTTGATTCTTGGTTCTTGGCTCTTGGCTCTTGACTCTAAATTAAATCATATGAAAAAATATACAATTCTTTTTATTCTCGTTTCACTCGGTTTTGCATTGCAGGCACAGCTTTTATGGAAAATAACGGGTAAGAATCTGGAAAAGCCTTCCTACTTGTTTGGAACTCATCATCTCATTCCTATTAGTTTTCTGGATAGCGTACCGGGGCTTTTTCCTGCTTTCAACGAGTGTGATGCTGTAGTGGGCGAGATGGTACTGAATAATATAGATGCCAGTGCTAAAATGATGCAGGTTGCTATCCTTCCTGACGGGGTAACAATGGATAGCTTGTTAAACGTAGATGACTATACATTGGTCGACAATGAACTCAAGGCTATGTTTAAGTTTGGGTTGAAAGAGCTTGGATTGATGAATCCCGCCATTATCCGCACCATGTACGAGTTGGAACTTTATAAGACGAAAACAGGTTTTTCGGAAGACGAGCAGTCCGATTCGTATTTTCAGTTGGTGGGTGCACAGAAGAATAAGAAGATTATAGGCCTTGAGGATATGGATAAGCAAATAAAATTGCTTTTTGGAGACAGGACTCCGGAACAGGAAGCCCTGCTTTTAGTGGAAACCATCAAAAGAAAAGATTTACTATACCAAGAGATGGAAACACTTAATACATTGTACAAAGCGGGAAAGATAAATGAATTAGTCCTGATGGCTAAAGAAAGAGATGAAGACGACCCGCTGGCAATGACCGATGAAGATTATGCACAAATGGTGGACGACCGTAACTTTGATTGGTTGGAAGTGCTGCCCGACTATATGCAGGAACAACCCTGTTTTATAGCTGTAGGCGCATTGCATTTAGGCGGTGAAAATGGGTTGGTAAAACAGCTCCAGAAAAAAGGATTTAAAGTAACGGAATTAAAAGCTAAGAAAAAATAGAATACAAATATGTCTTATTTGAGGAAACCGGATTGGTTGAAAACGCAGTTTAAGAGTGATAAAAATTTTGAGTTGGTAAGCCGTGTTGTAAAAGATAATCAGCTTCATACCATCTGTTCGAGTGGGCGGTGTCCTAATATGTGCGAGTGTTGGAACAAAGGAACTGCCACTTTTATGATACTGGGAGAAATATGTACGCGCGGATGTCGTTTTTGTAATACCATTACGGGGCGTCCTTTGCCGCCTGATGCGTCTGAGCCGCAGAAAGTGGCTGAGTCTATCCGCCTGATGAATCTGAAACACGCAGTAGTAACCTCGGTTACCCGCGATGATTTGTCCGACCAGGGTGCAGCGCAGTGGGTAGAGACAATCCGTGCCATTAAAACAGTGAATCCAAATACTACGTTGGAGGTGCTGATTCCTGATTTTGATGGAAAAACCGAATTGCTCGATTTGGTTATTGCAGAGAAGCCGGATATAATTTCGCACAATTTGGAGACTGTAAAACGCCTTACTCCTGAGATACGTACTAAGGCACGTTATGAAACCAGCCTGCGAGTTTTATCTTACCTTGCATCCCAGCAAGTAGTGGCTAAAACAGGTATTATGCTGGGGTTGGGCGAGACTGAAGAAGAGGTCTTGCAACTGATGGATGATGCTCTTGAAGCGGGTTGCTCCATACTCACTATAGGGCAATATATGCAACCTTCGCGCAAAAACATAGCGGTGAGTGAGTATGTTACGCCTGAAAAATTTGAAGAATACAGATTGCTTGGTTTGCAAAAAGGATTCCGTCAGGTAGAAAGTGCGCCGTTGGTTCGCTCGTCCTATTGTGCCGAGAAACACGTCCTTTAGAAAAACGGTGGGGACTATCCCAAAAGTAAAATAATCAGTCTTGTTACTTTCTAATTATTATCACACAAAATAAAGTAATAAGGTTATTATTGTCAGACAGTATCGGTTACTAAGGTTTTGTTTGAAAATAAGGTTTTTATCAAGCGCCTTATTTTGTGAATAAGTACATTGTCTTAATTAGTTTTTATTTTGTGTCACATAGGTTTAGTTAGTTCACACATAAGTACACATAGTTTATATGTAATTTCTACTGTGTTTCTATGTGTTTTCGTATGTTGTACTATGTGAGCTAAAAATGGCTGACAATTGGCTTATGTACTTTTGGGGCAATTCCTATTCAGAGAAAAAGGTATAAATTTAACACGACAAACTAACCACAGCCTTACTCCGAATAAAAAATCCTCTTTTTATGTCAATTTATCCCCATGCTTATTTTATTCGTAAAATTATCTTTGTGTTGATGTAAATTTTTTTTCTGAAATAAATGAGGTATTATCATGAGAAATAGCATTGTTATTTTATTGACCGCACTGGTTTTATTTTCGTGTACCAAACAAAAAGAAGCCAACGTAGTCCGGTATTCCCAAAAAATGGTGGAGCAACGGGCGTTGAAAACTTTCCTGAGCAACAAAAGGGAGCAGCAACTTGCTACAGCAAAGTGGGATTATGTGCCGGGATTGGTTGCAAATAGCGTATTGAAGGCGTGGCAACAATATCCGGAAAAAACAGAGTATTACGATGTAGTGAAGCAATATGCTGATTTTTGTTTGCAGGGAGACGATACGGTACATGTTGAAAACAGTAATATAGACGACCTTGCAGCCGGAAAAATATTCTTTGCGTTGTATGAGCAGGAGATGAAAAAAGGCAATGTGGAAGATGCCGGGCGTTATAAAAACTGTGTAACTTTTCTACGTAATAAGTTGAAATACCGGCACGAACGGATTGCTTCGGCTAAACCGGGTGCGGGAGGTTTTTTTCATAAGGCAAAATATCCTAATCAGATGTGGCTCGATGGGTTGTATATGGGGCCTGCTCTGTATGCCGAATGGCAGTACCATTTCGGGATGGAGTTGGGCGAAAAAGACAATGCAGAATCGTGGTCTGACATTGCTAACCAGTTCAAAACTATCCATACATACACCTATGATAAAGACAAGGGGTTGAATTACCACGGCTGGAGTGCCGACCCCGAAAATGAAAATTCTTTTTGGGCACGAAAAGAGGAACCATACAGAGGCTGCTCGCCCGAATTTTGGGGGCGTGGCATGGGCTGGTATTTTGCCGCATTGGTTGATGTGTTGGAACTGATGCCTCCGTCGCACGAAGATTACGACGAATTGAAAAGAATAACAAGCGAAGTGGCTTTGGGTTTGTCTCGCTATCAGGACAAGGAATCGGGCTGTTGGTATCAGCTGTTGCAATACGATGCTACAAAAACGGCTAACAATATAGGCGATTTCTATTGTAATAAAATTTATAACGTTTGCGATAAGCCTAACTATTTGGAGTCGTCGGCATCAGGCATGTTTACCTATGCTTACCTGAAAGGAATACGTATTGGCGTTTTAGACGAGGAAGCATATCTCCCTCTTGCCGAAAAAGCCTATAGCGGTTTGCTTAAAACATTTATTCGTGATAATGAAAACGGCGAGTTGGATATAATCCAGTCTTGCGCTTCGGCAGGATTAGGCCCTAAAAATGATATTTCGAGAACCGGTACGGTAAATTATTATCTGTGTGGAAAAGACGTTCACATTACCCAAAACGAAGGTAAAGCCATTGGCCCCTTTATTATGGCCAGCCTCGAATATGAATTGTTGGATCGTTAAGCATATTTTGTGCTTATTTACAAGAAACTAACGAAAAGAAAAAGAGCTTGTCTAAAAAGCAAAATAATCAATTTTGCTACTATCAAATTATTACCGCCCAAAATAAGGTAATAAGGTTATTATTGGCTGACCGTATTAGTTACTAAGGTTATTGGCTGAAAATAAGGTTTTTATCAAGTACTTTATTTTATTGGGAAACCTTAGTAATCGCACAAGTAGGGATAAACCCACCTTATTACCTTATTTTACATTATGAATTGTAATATACAACTACTGACTTATTCGCTTTTTGGACAGCCCCTTTTTTGATATATAATTAGCGGTGTAATTTACTCATCGAGGTTTTTACGGTATTTCTTTGGGACTTTCAGTTTTACAGGTTTGGATTTTTTGCTCATTCTTATATTGAGTGCTTCTACCAGCATCGAGAACCCAATTGCGAAATAGATATATCCCTTTGGTATTTCTACGATCTCTCTTTCGAATATTACTATATGAGCCAAATGTGCCGACTCTACTAATAGCATCACTGCAATCAGCATAAGAAACGATAAAGCCAGCATTTGTATAGTGGGGTGCTCATTTACGAAATTGCTTAACAGGTTAAGGAATAACAACATAATGCCTACAGATAAAACTACGGCGGTTACCATTATAGTCATTGCTCCTACGTGCCCAAAGTCCTTGAAACTTACCATACCTACGGCGGTAAGCACACTGTCGAAAGAAAATACTACGTCCAGCACTACTATTTGTACGACAATACCCCAGAAACTGACTTTTTTCTTATTCTTTTTAACGTTTTCGTCTTTGCCTTCCAGCTTATCGTGTATCTCGGTAACGCTTTTGTAAAGCAGAAACAGTCCGCCCAACAGGATAATAATGCTTTGACCTGTTACCGCGCCGCTAATCCATGAATTGCTGAAAGTAAACAGTGGCTTGGTAAGTTGCATAAGTGCGCTTACGGCAAACAAAAGCCCAATCCGGGTAAACATGGCTAATAGTAAGCCTATTGTCCGTGCTTTTGATTGCTCATTGGGTGGTAATTTGGATGACATGAGGGTGATAAACACAATGTTGTCTACCCCCAAAACTACTTCGAGAAAGGTAAGTGTAAGTAACGCAACCCATGCACTGCCGGATAAGAACGTTTGTAGAATTTCCACCATAAAACTATTTTATTATAAATTCTTTAGTACATGACAAAAAACTGAATAGCAATCAGTAATTTGCTGACATTAAATGATTTTGTTTAAGTTATCTACTTCCTTTTGCCTTGATGCAAAAGGAACAAAAAATCAAGACTGTGCCC
>NZ_QVMH01000032.1:0-14085 GCF_010501035.1 Paludibacter sp. 221 | reverse complement strand
TCACCGGACAAGGTCAAAAGAGTACCTATAACAGATTGAAGATACATTCGACATTTTTTTTCATGTACTGAGTATAAATTCAATGTTATTAACACCGGGGCGAGCAGGTTGTTTGGCAGTAGTTCGCTTTTTAATATTATTTAGGGAGTAAGGAGCTGGCAATTTGTTAATTCAAAAACTTTATCCCCCCAACCTCTTAAAGTAAAGATGAACAAAACTTAGCTTAAGTCTGTTTGCATTAGTATAACCACTAAAAAGATGTAACTATGAAGAGAACTATTTTATTATTGATACCTGTGTTTGTATTTTCGTTAAGTGCGCTTGCACAATTCAGCTTACCGAAACTTCCGTATGCCTATGATGCTCTTGAGCCTTATATTGATAGCGAAACGATGTACATTCATTACAACCACCACCATGCTACGTATGTGAACAATCTGAATAAGGCATTGGAGAGTTATCCGGCTTTACAGCAAAAGAGCGTGGAAGATTTAATTAAAGATATAAACGGCTTGCCGCGCGATATTCAAACCGCAATACGCAACAACGGGGGAGGGCATTACAATCATACATTATTCTGGTCGGTTTTAGCTCCTGCCGGAACAACTAAGATGTCGAACAAACTGAAAAAGGCTATTGAAAAAGACTTTGGTAGTGTGGCTGCATTTAAAAGCGAGTTTGAAAAGGCAGCAACAGGCCGCTTTGGGTCGGGTTGGGCATGGTTGGTAAAAGACGGTAATGGCAAATTATACATTACCTCGACAGCCAATCAGGATAACCCGCTTATGTCTGTAGCCGACGTGAAAGGCAGTCCTATTTTAGGGCTTGATGTGTGGGAGCATGCCTATTACCTTAAATATCAGTCGAAAAGGGCTGATTATATCAAGGCTTTTTGGGAAGTGGTGAATTGGAACGAGGTAGAAAAATTGTTTGAGAAATGACAGGATAAAATATTATTTAGCTATATGTCTGATTGTCAGCATATTGTGTGTTTTTGTTGAAAAAACATGTATACCTTTTGTAATATTTGATGTATTTTAGTACACTTAATTAAAAAATGAGGGTATATGCAGAATTATGATTTGACCAAAATAATGTTTCTCGATATCGAGACTGTTCCTCAAAAATCTGCTTTCGACGAGTTGCCGGACGAACTTGCATACCTGTGGGAAGAAAAGTTTGTTTCGTTGAAAAAGTATCTGCCTGAGAAATACGATGATAATTGCACGGCAGCCGAGGCTTTCTGTACAAGTGCCGGAATTTATTCGGAGTTTGGAAAGATAGTGTGTATCTCAGTTGGATTCATCTATTACAAGAACAATGAGATGTGCTTTCGTACAAAATCGTTTGCAGGCGATGATGAAACTAAGATTCTTACTGATTTTGCCAAACTGATTACCGACAGTTGGAATACGAATGAACATCGGTTTTGCGGGCACAATGTCAAAGAATTTGATATTCCCTATATCTGTCGTCGCATGATTATCAACCGTGTTGTTATACCCCCTATACTGGATGTAGCGGGTAAAAAACCGTGGGAAGTGGCTTTTCTTGATACGCTTGAATTGTGGAAGTTTGGCGACAAAAAAAGCTATACTTCGTTAAAACTGCTCACTTGCGTACTGGGTATCCCAACGCCTAAGGACGATATTGACGGCAGTCAAGTGGCCGAAGTTTATTACCGGGAGCGGAATATCGACAGGATTGCTACGTATTGCCAAAAAGATGTGCTGGCTACGGCACAGGTGTTTTTGCGGTTAAACCAGCTTGAACTCCTGATGGATAGTAATATCGAACATTTATAATCAATATCTCAATATAACGCCATTTTTAACCTGTCTTTATGGTTAAACCGATACGACACGTTTTATTATTCTCGATTCTTTTTTCTTTTGTTTTCTGCGCTCAGAAAGACAAGGAACTGCCTTTCATTCCTGATGTTGTTGAGGCAGTCCGTTCCTATGATTTACGGGATATTATTGATTCCGATACTTTAAGGGTCGGTATTATGCCCGGTGCTGTTTCTTATTTCAAATTCAGGAAAGAAACGCTGGGTTATAATTACGAGCTGATAAGCGGCTTTGCGAAACATCTTAAGCTCCGTTTGCATATTGAAGTGGTAGACACAGAGACTGAATTGGTTGATTTGCTATCGGAAGGCAAGGTGGATATTGTAGCTTATGTTATGTATGAAACAAGGGAGTTGAAAGAAAATTTCCATTTCGTTTATCCTCATGCCGAATCGCATCAGGTGTTGGTGCAGCGTTTAGGACGAAATTCATTATTGGATGCCGTTGACCTTGCCGGAAAAGATGTACATGTAAAAGCTAATACTACGTTACATTCGCGCTTAGTCGATTTCAATGAGGAAATAGGCGGTGCAATTAACATTATTCTCGCAAATGATTCGCTCACAAATGATGATTTGATAGAAATGGTGCTTGAAAACAAAATTCAATACACTACGGCATATTACGACAATGCCTCGATACACCGTATTTATCAGCGGCAGTTAGATTATCATGTTCCCGTAGGCTTTGCACAGCATAGCGGATGGCTTATGCGTAGGGATACCCCCGATTTACAATCGGAATATGAAACGTGGGCATCGTCTCCCGCTACACAACGCCTGCAACAACGCCTCGAAAGTAAATACAAAACTAAAAATCCTTATCTGGCAGGTCGTAAATTGAATATACCGGAAGGCTCCATCTCGCCTTACGACGACTTGTTTAAAAAATATGCACCTCAGATAGGCTGGGACTGGAGGCTGCTGGCATCGGTTGCTTTTCATGAGTCAACCTTCGATTCGGCAAGGGTTTCGCGCGCCGGTGCATCGGGGCTTATGCAGCTTATGCCGCGTACGGCAAAAACATACAGTGTAGAAGGTGATGCTATATTTAACCCCGAAGAGAATATCCGGGCATCGGTAGGGTATATGGCCGATTTAAATAAGATGTTTCGTCAGGTGAAGAATAAGGACGAACGCATAAAATTCATACTTGCTGCCTACAACGGAGGCCCTTATCATGTAAAAGACGCTATGGCACTGGCTCAAAAATATGGGCGTAACCCATATGTATGGTACGATAATGTAGAGTATTTTCTGGATAAAAAAAGAGTCCCCGAATTTTATAAAGATTCAGTTGTGAAACATGGATCTTTCAATGCAAGGGAAACAGTGCGCTATGTGGAGAATACCTTAAGTACATATGACAAATATTTAGAAGAATCGTAAATACAGGCATTTCGGTTTTATAAAACAAGAAGATTTAGGTAATTTTGTCCCCGTTTTTAAATCTTGGATGTTTAAAATTTAATATGTATCGAAATTAATGCATGATAAAAAAACTAAACCACAATAGACATAATAGATTTTAAGCGCACATAGCCGATTCTCTATATACGCCTATTGTGTTCTTTAATAACACCTGCTGGTGTTATTCTTGTTTACATATAATAAAAAGAGAAAGCTATTGTGTCTATTGTGGTTTAGAAATATTTTTCATGTTAAATATAATAAAATCAAATGGATAGTGAGATTATTCTTATAAGCATATCGGGCGACGATAAGCCGGGTGTTACAGCCGCTATTACAGGTATTCTTGGTAAATACAATGCTACTATTCTGGACATTGGGCAGGCCGACATTCATCATACGCTTTCGCTGGGTATTCTTTTTCGCACAGTAAGCCAGTCCGATTCGGGCAATATACTGAAAGAAGTTCTTTTTAAATGTTCCGAATTGAATCTCACTTCGCGTTTTACTCCGGTTTCGGTCGAGAGGTATAATAACTGGGTAGCACGTCAGGGCAAAAGCCGTTATATTGTCACTTTGTTGGGGAAAGTTATCACAGCCGAGCAATTATCGCTGATTACACATTCGGTTGCCGGACAAAATTTAAATATAGATTCGATTAAACGCCTTACAGGACGGCCAGCTTTAGAGTTGGATGATGAAACAAGCCGTTTTTGCGTGGAACTGTCGCTACGGGGCGAGCTGAAAAACAAGAAAGAATTGTCGGCACGTTTTCTTGAATACTCGGCGCAGCTTGGTATTGATATCTCGTTTCAGAAAGATGATATATTCCGTAGAAACCGCCGCCTTATCTGTTTCGATATGGATTCTACCCTGATAAAGACAGAAGTGATTGACGAACTGGCCGACCGTGCGGGAGTAGGAGCAGAGGTAAGGGCGATAACAGAGTCGGCTATGCGGGGGGAAATAGACTTTACCGAAAGTTTTAAGAAACGTGTGGCTTTGCTGAAAGGGTTGGATGAGTGTGTGATGCGTGATGTGGCCGAAAACCTTCCTATTATGGATGGTGCCGAGCGCCTGATGAGTATATTGAAAAAGACAGGAATGAAAATAGCGATTCTTTCGGGAGGTTTCACTTATTTTGGCAATTATCTGAAGAAGAAATTTGATATTGATTATGTATATGCCAATGAGCTTGAGATAGAGAACGGGAAGTTAACAGGAAACTATGTTGGCGATGTGGTGGATGGAAAACGCAAAGCAGAACTGTTGCGCCTTATAGCTCAGGTGGAAAAAATTGACCTGGAACAGGTGATTGCGGTAGGCGATGGAGCAAATGATTTACCCATGCTGAATCTGGCTGGTTTGGGAATTGCTTTTCATGCTAAACCAAAGGTAAAAGCCAACGCCCAACAGTCTATTTCCACTATTGGGCTTGATGGTATTTTATATTTTCTTGGGTTTCGCGATATTCACATTGATATGTAAGGGGGTGAATTACTTGGCTTCGAGGAATACAACTTCGATTCCGGCTCTTTGGAGTAGCTCCACTCCATCCATTATACGGTATTTTTCGCCGTAAACTATCCGTTTAATGCCTGCTTGGATAATGAGTTTGGCACACTCGATGCAGGGCGAAGCAGTTACATACAGGGTTGCCCCGTCGCTACTATTGTTCGAGCGGGCAACTTTGGTAATAGCGTTTGCTTCGGCATGCAGAACGTAGGGTTTCGATACATTGTCAGCATCTTCACATTTATTTTCGAACCCCGATGGAGTACCGTTGTACCCATCCGAAATAATCATTTTGTCTTTCACTATAAGCGCACCTACTTTTCTTCTCTCGCAATATGAGTTCTCTGCCCATATCCGTGCCATACGCATATATCTTTCGTCCAATAAAGTTTGCTTATTCATTCCTCTATGTCGTTTTACTGTTTTGTTAATACAAGAATACAAAAGTACAATAATTCTTTTTAATCTGTTGTTGGCTTTGGCTTTTACTTAAGGGCAACCGCATCAAAATATGCAAAATTGCTCTTTTGTTTCTCGCTCTCAAAAGGGACTGTCTAAAAACATAAAAACGACAAAACACCCTCGTTACATCAATATTGTAGCGAGGGTGTTTTTATTAAACCGGGGCTTTTGGATAGCCCCATTTTTTTCATGCCTGAAAGGCAGGAGCATACTTTTTAAAACACCTCCAAAATCCGGACATTTCATTAAGATACTGTTTAATGCCGCTGTCTCCTGAAAAAAATTGTATATTTGCATAATATAGGATGCGCCTCAGCAAAGTTTCAAACAAGTTTGACTTTGCATTTGGCTTTCACTATATTTGCTTACAAAAATAAATAATATTTTATGCATAAATCCGGTTTTGTCAATATAGTAGGAAATCCTAATGTAGGAAAGTCCACACTTATGAATGCATTGGTTGGTGAGCGTATTTCCATTATCACCTCGAAAGCGCAAACTACCCGCCACCGTATTTTGGGTATTGTAAACGGAGACGACTTTCAGATTGTTTATTCTGATACTCCGGGAGTGCTGAAACCTAATTACAGGTTGCAGGAGTCAATGCTGAAGTTTTCGACATCAGCCTTGACCGATGCCGATGTATTGTTGTATGTGACCGATGTGTTTGATACTTACGAAAAGAATAAAGACTTTGTAGAACAGGTAAATAAAAACGGGGCTCCTCTTTTGCTTATCATCAATAAGATTGACCTGATTGATGAAGCACGCCTAATTGATATGGTGGATAAATGGAAAGAGGTGATGCCCCGCGCTGAAATAATTCCCATATCGGCGGTTAATAAGTTCAATGTAGAGCATGTGTTTAAGCGCATTAAGGAACTGCTGCCCGAATCGCCTCCGTTTTTCGACAAAGATCAGCTTACGGATAAACCCGCACGTTTTTTCGTTACCGAGATAATACGCGAAAAAGTATTGTTGAATTACGAGAAAGAGATACCCTATTCGGTAGAGGTAGAGGTGGAACAATTTTTGGAGGAAGATAACTTAATCCGCATTAATGCTGTTATTTATGTAGAAAGAGATTCGCAGAAAGGTATCATAATAGGACACGGCGGCAAGTCGTTGAAAAATGTCGGTACGCAGGCCCGAAAGGATATAGAGGCGTTTTTTGACAAGAAAGTCTTTTTAGAACTGTATGTGAAAGTAGAAAAAGACTGGCGGAATAAAGATAATAAACTGCGCAATTTCGGATATAACTTAAGCTAATTACTCTAATGTAATTGCTAATTCCATGTTTTGATGATTGAGGATAAAAAAGATATAATGTTATTTTTTTTGCTGTTATCGGAATACTTTTTTATTTTTGTTCTATTCAACCTGATTCTGAAACAAACATCAATATAAAATAATGCCAAGGCATTTGACTTTAGATAGAGAAACTGACGAGAATGACTTATTCCATCTGATTCGGAAAGGGAATAAAGATGCATTTACGGTCGTTTATGAAAAATATCATAAAATGCTTTATGTGTTAGCTTTCCGTTATCTGAAAGATACGGACAAAGCGGAAGATGCCGTTCAAAATTCCTTCACAAAATTATGGGAGTTCCATTCGGGGCTCGAAGTCTCCGTCAACCTAAGAAACTATCTTTATACAATGACTAAGAATAATATTCTTAATCAGATAAGGAACGAAACCAGCGCGCTTGAAAAAAATTATTTGATAGTTCAGGAAAACGATGAATGTGACGATAGCTTGGTGGAGTTGATTGAGAAAAAAGAGCTGATGGTTATCTTTACCAAAGCGGTGAATAGCCTGCCCGAGCAAAAACGGCAAGTTTGTTTGCACAAGATGGAAGATAAACTGTCGAATCAGGAAATAGCCGATAAAATGGATATTTCTGTGAATACGGTAAAAACACACTATGCCCAGTCGATAAAAATGCTGAGGGTTCATATCGAAAAAATGTTAATTTTCATTTTTCTTCTCATCCTTTCTTAGTTTTTATGTGTCTTACTAATATACAAGAAATATTTAATATCTGTGTGGAGAAAAACAGATAAATCAAGATGAAAAAACCTTCTGATAAAATAATAGATGATGTATTGAATGGCCTTGCTACAGAAGAGGATGTTGCAATTGTGCTTCAGTGGTTTTCGACCGACGAGGGGCAAAGCTATCTTTCAAACCATCTGGACGAGTATTTTGGTAATATAAAAGAGGGACACGAGGATGTATATGTGCCTCATACCATCCCTTCGGAAAAAATATGGGATAAAATAGAGAAAAGAACAACACTCCGTTCAAAGCATAGTGTGCGCAGTATAGCGCTTCGGGTTGCTGCGGTGCTTGTTCCTTTTCTTTTTATAGCCGCATTCTTCATGTTTCAAAAAACAGATGCACCTGCTATGGCCAATTATCTTGATGTAAGTGTGCCTAAAGGAGAGCGTTCGGGGATAAAACTGGCCGATGGAACAAACGTTTATCTTAATGCCGGTTCTACATTGAGCTATCCCGAAACGTTTGACGATTCGTCGAGAAAAGTAATACTGAACGGGGAAGCGTATTTTGATGTGGCGAAAGATAAAGAACGCCCGTTTATCATCGAGTTGAACGGTGGAGCGTTCATCGAAGTTTTAGGTACAGCCTTCAACGTACAGGCATATCCAGAGGACGATAAGATAAGTGTAGCGTTGGATAATGGGAAAGTGCGCCTGACATCGTCGGATAACAATAAGCACGAGCTGCTTCCGCAGGAAACCTTGGTTTATAAAAAAGAAGAAAAACAAACATTCATTACCAAAAATACGGATACAATGCTGGCTTCAGCGTGGCGCGATAATATCATTACCTTTGATGATACCCCATTGGAGGAGGTAATAAAAGTATTGAACCGCTGGTATGATGTGGAATTTAAAGTGGAAGACAAAGAGGCCTTGAACTACTCATATACAATTACTACAAAGAAGATACCTCAGAAGAAACTGCTTTCGGACTTTGAGAAAATTGCTCCCGTAAAATTTGTACAAGAACAAGATACGGTTAAAATTAGGATGAAATAAATCGTTATTATTTCATTATTTTTATACCTTTGCACCATTCTGTTTTTTAAAAACTGTTAAACGCGTAGTATTGTGTGGTGTAAAAGGAATATCCTCTTATTCGTTTTTACTTGCTTCGTATGTGTAGTACTGAATGCCCAGCAAGTTACTTTAAACTTTCGTGATGCGAAACTGAAGAAAGTATTTTCTTCGATAACCCGCCAAACAAATCTCACATTTGCGTATAGCCCCTCTATTTTAGATTTAAGCAAGGGTATAACCATGGCTGTAGACAATGCCGACCTGAGCTTGGTGCTTCACTATCTTTTTGAAGATACGGGCATCGACTTTGAGATAGGGGATGATAAAATATACCTTTTCGAGAAAATACCTCAGAAAGAAGATAAACAACCGGCTCCAAAAGAAAAAATTAGGGTTTCGGGCTATATCATGGATGAGCTTGGAAACGGTATTGTAGGGGGCAATATCCTCGAAAAAGGAACAATAAACGGGGTTGCTACCGACTGGAGTGGCGAATATGATATCGAGGTTGCGGCGGATGCTGTGCTTGTGGTATCGTATATAGGTCATATTACACAAGAGGTGCCTGTGAGGGGGCAACTGAACCTGAACATTAAGCTGAAAGAAGACTTGCAGTTGCTGAACGAAGTAGTTGTTACGGCATTAGGTATAAAAAAGAGAGAAGAATCGCTGACTTATGCGGTGCAAAAACTGGATGGGCTGAGCTTTGCTACTGTGAAAGGCGGCAACCTGATTAATAATTTGTCGGGCAAAGTCTCTAATGTGCAGATAAACCGCAACTCATCCGGACTGGGTGCTTCTTCGCGGGTCATTATCAGGGGCAACCGCTCTACTTCTAAAAACAACCAGCCCTTATATGTGCTTGACGGTGTTCCTATCTTGAACACATCGAGCGAACAGGCGCATACAATCATCGGAGGTACGGCTAATGCGGGCAACCGCGATGGTGGCGACGGTATTTCCAATCTGAATCCGGAAGATATTGAGAGCATCACAATACTGAAAGGGGCTTCGGCTTCGGCCTTGTATGGTTCTTTTGCAGCCAACGGCGTGATACTTATTACCTCGAAAAAGGGAGTGAAAGGCGTGCGCCGTGTGAGCTTTTCGTCGGAACTTATAGTAGACCAGCCTGTAGTATTGCCCGAATTTCAGAACTCCTATTCGTACCGCGAGAGTGCTTTTGATAGTTGGGGCGACAAATCGTCCTTGCCTGTATATGATAATGTAAATGAATTTTTTAACCTTGGTGTTACCAACGTGAACTCGCTGGTATTTACCACCGGAACGGAAAAGAGCCAAACTTATTTTTCGTATGCCAACACCCGTACCGACGGCATTGTGGAACATAGCAAACTAAATAAGCATAACCTTAATTTTAGGGAAGCAGTTGGTTTCTTTGATAACCGCCTGACTATTGATGCGAACATCGACTTCATTTTGCAGGATATAAAGAATAAGCCCGTTTCGGGAGGATATTATATGAATCCGTTGGTAGGATTGTACACTTTTCCGCGTGGAATGGATATAAAGGAGTATAAAGACAATTTTGAAATTCGCGACGAAAACAGGAATATGGGTGTTCAAAACTGGTATAACCAAGCATTGGTGAGCAACGGATTTGAGCAGAACCCGTATTGGCTGACAAACAGGGTGCAAAGTTCGGACAAGCGTTCCAGAGCTATTGTTTTGCTTCTGGCAAATCTGAAAATTACCGATTGGCTGAAAATTCAGGCACGTGGAAGCGCCGATTATATTTTTGATAAATTCAGGCAGAAAATTTATGCTTCTACGTCGGTAAGTCTGGCGGGCGACAACGGGCGTTATATTGATTATTCTTTTTCGCAGATGCTTGCCTATGGCGATGTTATGCTCGAGTTTGAGCGCAAGTATGATAATTTTTACATTCAGGGCGACATCGGAGCGTCTATACGCCATATAAATACCGACCGTTTGCGCTACGATTCGAAAACGGCTTCACTTTATTATCCCAATGTTTTTTCGATAGCCAATATCCGCATGACTTCCAATGCTTATATTGACGAGGAAATTTACAGGGAGCAAGACCAGTCGGTCTTTGCTTCATTTCAGGCAGGATACAGAGATATGTTCTACATTGATGCTACTGCCCGCAACGGATGGTCGTCGACGCTTGCTTATACCAAAAGTAAGAACAAAGGTTTTTTCTTCCCCTCGGTAGGGGTGAGCTGGGTTGCAAGTAATACGTTCGACATGGCTCCTTTTGTGTCTTTCGGAAAGCTCAGGGCATCGTGGAGTAAGGTGGGCAATGCCCTGACTCCCACGATAAGTAATCCCCAGAGCAAGGTAATGGCGGGTGGGGTTTCGTTGGAAGCCCATGCCAGCTCGTACGAAGATTTAAAGCCCGAAATGAGTACTTCTATTGAAGTGGGGGGCGACTGGCGTTTTTTCAACCATCGGTTGTATGCTGACCTTACATTGTATAAAACAAATACCCGGAATCAACTATTCAGGTTGTCCACCACACCGGGAGGCTCTATTTATAAAGATTATAATGTAAATTCGGGCAATGTGCAAAACAAGGGGATTGAATTGACTTTGGGAGGAACGCCCGTGCTTAACCATGATTTCAAATGGGAGACGGTAATGAATTATTCGGCTAATAGAAATGTAGTATTAGAGCTGCACGACGAGTTGACCGAGTTTACATACGGTACTGATGGGCTTACTACGAGCTACTCCATGCTGCTGCGTAAAGGCGATTCTTTTGGCGATATATATGGCAGGGCATTTAGCCGCGACGAAAATGGGGAGATAATATATGATGCTGACGGCTTGCCTATAACTAAGGGAAGTACTAATGATAATAAAGTGGGCAACTGCAATCCTGATTTCATAATAGGGTGGGGCAATACTTTTACGTACCGGAATTTGTCGCTTTATTTCTTGCTGGATGGTTATTTCGGAGGCAAAGTATTGTCGCAAACGCAGGCCGAGCTTGATTTGAGGGGAGTGAGCAAGGCTACTGGCGATGCCCGCAACCGTGGCTATGTAGAGCTTGAGGGAACGAAAATATACGATGTGGAAAGGTTTTATGAGAGAGTGGGGGGGCGAAACGGGATAACCGAATACTATATGTATGATGCGACGAACATCCGTTTGCGGGAAATCTCGTTAGGTTATAGCCTTTCGGATAAGCTATTCGAAAAAACGAAGTATCTTTCGGGTATTAAGTTTACTTTATCGGCACGCAACTTATTCTTTTTGTACCGCAAGGCACCTTTCGACCCGGATGCAGTGCTTTCTTCATTCAACGATAATCAGGGTGTCGATGTTTTTGGGATGCCTATGTGCCGTACAATGAGTTTCAGTATGAGGTTTGTTTTTTAACAGGGGAGTGAGCGTATGAGAAATTACATCTTTAAAATACTATTATTTGTTGTTTTAGCAGTTGCGGTTACGGCGTGTACAGGTATGTTTGAGAAATACAATTCGGACGAAACCAGCTATACCGAAGAGCAGCAAAAGATAGATAATTACTGGTACGGTATGCCTCTGGTGAATGTGCAGCATGGTATTTATTTCAACTATGACTGGGGCGAAGGAAAAAACTGGACTTTCCAGATAATGCAGAACCTGAACATTGATTTGTTTGCAGGCTACTTTCACAACAACAAGTTTAACGATGATGCCACTAACACCATGTACGACCTGAACGATACGTGGAATGCCAAAATGTGGGAATACACTTATTGGTATGCTATACCCGAAGGCAAAAAAGCAGAAGACCGTTGCCAAACGGATATGCCTGAGTTTTATGGGGTGATAAAGATTATCAAAGTATTGTTGCTGCATAGAATTTCGGATGTGTATGGCCCTGTGATTTACAAAGAATTTGGCCACTCCAAGATAGATGGTGTACCCGATTCGCAGCGGGATACTTATTATGCTTTTTTCGACGATTTGGATCAGGCTATCGAGATATTGAGCGACAGCGATAACAACACAGGTAAATTAGCCCGGTTTGATATTTTGATGCCCGACGGAAAAAAGAATAATAAGCAGTGGATGAAATTTGCCAACTCGCTGCGTCTCCGCCTTGCCATGCGTATATCGAAAGTTGATCCGGAAAAAGCCCGGACAGAAACCGTAAAGGCTTTAAATTCGCCGTTCGGGCTTTTGGAGGGAATTGATGATGTGGTTGCAGTTAACACAGTCAATACCGGCTATACCAACCCGCTTGGAGAAATAAATAAAGTGTGGGGCGAAGTGTATATGAATGCCAATATGGAGTCGATTCTGACAGGTTACGAAGACCCTCGTATATCCCGCTTTTTCGAGCCTGTGGCAAGTGAGACGCATAAGGGGATTTTCAGAGGCATACGGCAGGGTACGTCATCCAATTATTCGGAATCCGAAAATTATTCTCAAAGTTCTATACCACAGTCGTTTAATGCACTGCTGATGACTTCGGCCGAAGTGTGGTTTTTGCGTGCCGAAGCAGCGTTAAGAGGCTGGTCGGACGAGAGTACAAAGTATTGTTACGAGCAGGGAGTGAAAGTGTCGTTTGCCCGTTGGCGTTCGGATGGTGTAGATGAGTACTTGAAAAGCGACAATATAGCTGCCGATTATGTGGATGACTTTTACCCTGAAAATAGCATTGAAGCGCGTTGCCGGGTATCTCCGCGATGGGATGATGGGGCAGATAACGAAACGAAACTGGAAAAAATTATTACTCAGAAATGGATTGCCTGCTACCCTGAGGGGTGCGAAGCATGGGCTGAACAACGGCGCACGGGCTACCCGCGTTTGTTTCCGGTAAAGCATAATATGAGTAATGGTGTTATTGATACGGAGGTGATGATTCGGCGACTTAATTTTCCGGTGAGCATTAAAACTTTAAATTCGTCGCAATACGAGGCATTGTGTAAGGAACTGAATGGCCCCGATACGGGTGGTACACGGGTATGGTGGGATACCGGAGCTCCTAACTTTTAAGGGAAAAATGATATGGATATTTCAATGTTGTTGATAATTGGGGTAACAGTAGTAATAAGTCTTATAGGATTTAATAACGCTCAGTTTTTCGACCGTTATAAATTCAGCACTTATGCCATTATTGAAAAGAGGCAATGGGACCGGCTTATTGCATCGGCGTTTTTACATGCCGACTGGATGCACCTGATTTTCAATATGCTTACTTTTTATTTTTTTGCACCCTCTATCATTGCCTATTTGGGTGTATTCCGGCTAATGATTATCTATATTGCTTCTATTCTGGGTGGCAACTTGCTATCGCTCTTCGTCTATCGCCGCGATATGACTTATACGGCTATTGGTGCTTCGGGCGGGGTGTGTGGGGTGTTGTTTGCCGCTATTGCCCTCGACCCTCATATCGGTATCATGTTTATGTTTATCCCCATACCTATTCCCGGTTGGATATTTGCTATCCTGTATTTGATATATTCCATATACGGCATGAAAAAAGCATTGGGTAACATAGGGCATGCGGCGCATTTGGGTGGTGCGTTGGTAGGGTTTGTATTGGCCATTATATTTTTTCCCGAAACGTTGGTTTACAACACACTTGTAATTATATTGGTAACTATCCCTCTGATATTCTTAGGCTTTGTGGTGTATAAGGAGCGGTAGCTGTGCGTTTAAAACTCGTTAAATATTTGCGCTTAAAAATCAAAGCCTTTACATTTGCATCCATATTCTTCGGATAAAAGTGAAGAATGATTTAGTTAGCTACAAGTTATCAGCTACAAGCTATAAGTCTTGTC
>NZ_QVMH01000031.1 GCF_010501035.1 Paludibacter sp. 221 | reverse complement strand
CAACGGTAACAGGTGTTACCGCCGAACATGGAGATTTCATCCTTGTTACTGCTTATCCTTTCAATTGGACTACAGCTGTTACTGTCGACCTTAACTGGCGTAACCAAAAGAATACTTACGACCCATGCCCTACAGGTTGGCGCGTTCCTGCTCAGGGCGAATGGAGTGATATTTTCCGTGGTGGCTCGGCTCCCGGAGCTAAAACTACTGCTGTAGCCAATACTTGGACATGGCATGATGCTGCTAACGGTACTGCCGGTTACGAGATTAAACCCGACGGCGAAACTACCACTTTATTTTTGCCCGCCGCCGGCTACCGCCACCACGGTAGTGGCGAGCTCTACAGCGTAGGGTCTGGAGGCTACTACTGGAGTGGTAGCCTTAGCAGTACGTATTCGCTCAGCCTGACCTTCGATGATAGTCTCGTGTATCCTGCGCCCAATAACGCCCGTGGGTACGGCTTTAGTGTACGATGTATTGCGGATTTGTAAAATTGTAGATAATCAAAAAAATAATCCGTCCGGAATTTATGTTTTCCAGACGGATTATTATATTATCAGTTGGGTTTCAACCAACTATAATTTTGCGCCTATATATTGATTTTGGGTTATTTCGGCAACAATACTATTCAGATAAACCTCAAGGTAGGTATATCCCGATTCATCCAAATCGTTTGCCGTTTTTCCCGGGTAGTTTTTTTCGAACCAATCATCAGGTATTCCGTCATTATCCGAATCAATCGGAGGTTCTTCGGCATAATATACAGGATAACCACCTACATCTTCGGGGGTATCAATGATACCTGAACGGCCTGTAACCGAACCTTTGAAACGAGGACGGCCTGTCATTGTTTCCTGCACTATGCGCAAATCTATTTCGTCGCGATATAGCGACGCTCCGGCATAAGCCAAAACCCATTTAAATGCTTCTTCCGGAGCATGTTGCAAAATAGGAGTACATTCAAATGCAACATCTTTTCTAGCCTCTTTTTTCTTCACACCCGAAGCATATGTCATATATTTCCAGTCATTCCCTTTAACCGGGTCACCATCATACATATAATTATCGGCAACATAGTAAAATCCGTGTCCGGGAGGAACTTCTTTAGGGTCTTTATCCATATCAACCTGAGTAATCACATATTTTTTCGAAACTTTCGTTGCCGGGCCTGCTTTATAATAGTTTGCAACTATATTATACTTTCCCGCGCTTTCGCCACCATACGACGCATTATCTCCCCAGTTGAAAATAACGTTATTCCTAAAGTCAACCCGTTCTTCATCATTCTGCGATTTATATTTCAAACCTGACCGTTTCCAACCATTAAAACGAGGGTTACGGCTGTTGTGATGGGCAAGCAAATTGTGGTGGAAACTTGCATTTTTACCACCCCAGATTCCACCGTAGCCATGCGCTCCTTTGGCATGCCCCGCATTGTTAAGCGACTCCGAAATGATACACCACTGCAAGGTAAAATCCTCGTTATCGTAAAACGAGGCACACTCGTCGATACTCCAGCTTATGGAACAATGGTCGATAATTACATTTTTAGTATATCTTCCTCCTATCGCGTCGCTCTCGTTTTCCAAATCTCTGTTACCCAAGCGGAAACGCAGAAAACGGACTATGACATTATCGGCATTTACTGTTATTTCATGATCGCGTATACAAATACCATCGCCGGGTGCCGATTGTCCTGCTATAGTCAGGTTACCTTCTTTTATTGATATTTTCCGGGTCAGAGCAATAGTGCCCGAAACCTTAAACATTACAATACGTGGATATTTTTGGCTCAAAGCCCACCGCAAAGTTCCCTCAGAGCCATCGTCGGCAAGCGATGTTACATACAACACTTTACCACCACGTCCGCCAGTTGCGTACATTCCGCCACCATACGCCCCCGGAAAAGCCGGTGTCTCAGCCAAAACACTTAATACTACAGCCAGAAACAAAGTTGTTATTAAAAATATTTTTTTCATAATATAAAATTATTTTTGTTTTTTCTTCTTTTTCACTTCTTTATTCAGTATGTCATCCGTAATAACGACCTTATATTCATTTTTGGAATCAAGTCGCTTTACACCCTCTTCTGTCCAAAAACATGGAGTTATGTATATAGATTCTCTTTTATCCTGATTTTTGCTTTGTACATAATAAGATACAAAGAAAGACATAAAATACTGTTTTTCTTTAGCTATCTCCCAAGCTATCCCTAATGGAGTTTGAACATCAACAACCTGACCTATTTCGACAAAGATATTATCTTTTTTAAAACCCGAATAACTGCCAAAACTACCATCAGCATGTTCTATTAATATCTTATTTTTCTTACTCGTATATTTTACATTTACTGTATCGATACCATATTCATTTACTATATCAACCACAATGCCCCTACGTGCAGCACACACAGTGTCATTATCGGAAACAAATCCGCTTGATTTCCAACTTTCCGGTTTCTCCTTGTCCAAATAAGTTTCTCCGGCATATTTTAAATTCCTATATTTCAAACTACTCCCTTGTAAATAAGGCAATGCATATACAAATAAGCTATCAACTTTAGGGTTTGTAATACCCCGTTGAAAACGTGTTTTATACGAAAATGTTATTGCATTATTTTTGTTGACAGGTTTCAGGTGAAACAAAATCCCATTATCATTTTTTATGGTTCCATAATAGTTGGACATGTGAGTATTTCGCATGTTCGAAAACTCAACAGTAACAGAATAACTTCCCGGAACAAATTTTTCATAATAAAACGTAACACTATTATCTTTGTTTCGTTCTGGCGTTATCTTTATTTTATCTTGTGAATAAACGGTAAATACAGATAGCAATGTAAGATAAACGAATATGGCTATTTTATGTAAAAAAGATATCCTCATAAGGCTACTATTAATAAAGATGTTTCACCAAACTGTTCAAATACACTTCTAAGTTCGTGTAATTTTTATCCAGCGTTTTTTCGTTTCCATCCGAAGCCTTATTTTTATTCAGTCCGTTCGCATCCTCCCATTCATCCGGTATACCATCACCGTCCGAATCTTTCAGAACTTTATTTTCATCAAAAGAATAAACGGGCCAACCACCTGCATCGCTTTGCGAATCGATAATTCCGTTTTTACTTCCGTTGGAGCCTGTATAAGTATATTTGTTATTACGTACCTCATCCACAATACGTATGTCCACTACATCACGCACAAACGATGCTCCGGCCTTCTCTAAAACAGCAGCATAAGCCTCGTGGGCTGTATGCACGACTTCATATTTGGTAATATCAAACTCAGTGGCAGCTTTTATACTTTCTTTATCAAAATCTTTATCGTACGACTTTATATTAGGTTGTATGCCTTTAGTCCAGTTGTCGGATGTCACTTCCTCGTTTTCGTCCATAACATTGCCTATTACGTAAAACTTGCCCCAAATGCCTTGTGGCTGCTTGTTGCTTCCATCGTCCGAGTTTGGTTGAAAAATACGATACATAGCACTTCCACCCCGTGCCCGGGTAGCCGGTCCGGGCTTATAATAATTGTTTACCAGATTATATACACCACCTTCGCCAGCATATCCGCTGTTCATTCCCCAGTTGTATATCACATTATTACGGAAGTCTATTTTCTCAGCTTCAGCATCGTTGCTATAACGGCTCCCACAAAAACGGGGATTTCTACTATCATGATGTGCCAGTAGGTTATGGTGGTACGAAACGGTTTTTCCACCCCATATTCCGGCATATCCATGCGATCCTTTACCATGTACCGAATTACGCAAACTTTCTGAAACTATGCACCATTGCATTGTAAAGTTAGAGTTGTCATAAGCCGAAGCACATTCATCCGTACCCCAACTCATCGAACAATGGTCGATAATTATATTGGAACGTCCTGTACAAGTAATGGCATCGCCTTCTACCGCTTTTTCATCTCCCATACGGAAGCGGATAAAGCGGATAATGACGTTATTTGCTTCTATTATTACAGGATAATTCTTGATACAGATACCATCGCCCGGAGCCGACTGTCCGGCAATGGTAAGATTGCTGTTTTTCACCCTCAGAGGAGAGTTAAGTTCAATAATACCTGCAACTTTGAAAAGAACGGTCTTAGCGCCCGGCTGATTCAATATATACCGTAAGGTTCCCGGCTTTTGAACATCATCCTCCAAACTGGTGACATAAAAAGCCAATCCTCCCCGTCCTCCTACAGTATAAGCTCCGGCACCTTCTGCTTCCGGAAAAGCAAGAACTTTATCCGGAGTATCATCTTCTTCGATATCGGCAGGAGAGTTATTGCAAGCTAACAACAGAAAGACTGAAAACAGAATAAGTAATTTTCTCATTTTATAGTATTAAAAAGAAAAAAGAAGTATTAAAGGTAGAAAAACACCTCAATACTTCTTTTTTTATTTAAAATTCTTTTTTAATCATTCGGATAACCATAGTCATTCCACAAAGCACCGTTGCTCGATGCTAAATTGATTTTAAATATTGGCCAATAATGACGGGAGTCTATAGTAGCTTCATCATAATAAAGCATATAAGTAGTAGGTTTCAGATATCGTCCGTCCGAACTGGATTCAAATATATTCTTTGCGACCCAGCCATTGTTCGAATCGAATCCGGTAGGGCGTCCAACTTCTCCCTTGCGCAATCCCCATACATTATTCATTACATAACCATTCAAACCTGAACCGGTATATACCAAACTATTATCTTGTTTGTATTGGAAGTAAATACTATCGCCTGTTTGAGTAAATTCTCCTGTATGCTGATCCAACTCGGCTATACGGCTCATTGTTGTAGTAAGGCTTTCTTTCAACTTACCCCAACGCATTAAATCATATTTACGTATATATTCTCCACAAAACTCAAATTTACGCTCTTCCATCAAATTTTCCATGTTCAATGGTTTTGATGTTAATCCGGCACGGGTACGAATTTTATCAAACTGCTCTTGTCCTGTCAATCCTGTAGTGTTTGCAGGTACATCTCCTGTTACACCTCCAATTTCGGCTTCAGCAAACATCAGCAATATATCAGCATAACGTATGATAGGATAATTTATTCCATCGTCGTTACCATTACGTTCTCGCGCCATCCATTCTATACGGAATTTATTCAGATAAAATCCGGATATTTTTTGCTCTTTCTGATACAAACGGTTGTCCGAAGCTGGAGTTCCCGGAAAAAGAGCTTCTCTTTTTGCCTCGTCCGAAACGGTTTTACTTGCGTTATCTTTTACCCATGTATAAGGCGCAATAGTGACGTCTCTACGTTTATCGCCTGCTTCAAAATCATACACGAAAGTCGGAACAATCATTTGTACTGCGTTAGTCGAACCACTTGTGTTATTTTTCAGAGCTTTCAGCGCATCTGTTGATTTCACTGTGTTATAATTCAGAAATTGTCCGCGAGCACCATTTGCAAATGGCATTTCCCATATAAACTCGCTGTTCGAGTAGGTTGTATTATCGGTACATATGTCTTTAAACACCTTTTCGAAAGAAGTCTGCAATTTACTATCATCATTTTTTATTATTTCAGCACATGCGTTCAGTGCTTCTTCGTAAAGAGCTTTACGGAGGGCTGCGTCCTGAGTATTTAGCTGAACTTTATATGGAGCAGTACCTCCTCTTTGTATAAAATCGGGACGCAACGCATAACCTGCATACATCATATTATTACGTGCCAGCAACCCTAAAGCTAAAGATTTACTTGGACGACCAGTATTGTTTTTAGCCACTCCGGGACAATCGGCCGACCAAGGCAACAATTCAGATGCACGTTTCAGGTCAACTCTCAATTGTTCGAATATAACATTGCGGTCTACTTTCTCCGAAAAAATAGATTCATTCGCATCCATAGCATGGAAACGAGCCGGTACATCTCCCCAGAATTTTATCATTTCGAGGTAAATAAAAGCACGCAAAGTTAATGCTTCGCCTAAAAAATACTGAAATTCGATTTGTTCTAAATCCGAGTATGTTTCGATACCTTGAATAACTAAATTTGCACGTTCAATCATAGTAGTAAGATACGACCAAGGGTCTTTTCCTGATGAGTGGCTCAAGTCTCCATCTTCATACTTCATGTTATAAATGGCGTAATCAGCTTTTCCGCTATTTTTACTATTATATTCGATGTCCGAATTCATTCCCTGATATCCACAAGACAATCGGTTACGATACGACCTATCAAGACCAAACTGCTCATAAATTCCTGCTATGGCCTGCTCTGTAAGCGCTACGCGTGTATATACAGTTTCCTCAGAAACAACCGACGGTGTTTCTGTTCCAAAAAAGTCAGAACACGCGGTCAGCAACACAGCCACAAATGCGATAATAATATATTTTATTGTTTTCATGTATTTCTATCGTTTAAAAAAATTCATTAGAAAGATAAGTTTAGACCTATATTAAATCCCCTGCTCTTAGGATATGCCGAAAAATCGACACCTACTGCCAATGGGTTACGTTTTGTACCAGTATCTACCTCAGGGTCCGAACCTGTGTATTTTGTCAGACAAAATAAGTTAGAACCTGTCACAAAAATCCGTGCATTTGAGATATAAGCTTTATTAATCCACTTATCAGGTAAAGAATAACCTATCGTTAAAGAAGACAAGCGTAAGAAAGATCCATCTTCCACAATGTTATCTGTTATGGCTATCGATGTCATTACCGGATTGTAAATGGTAGCTCCACTGTTCGATTCTGTCAATTGATTGCTTAAAACTGCATAATTTTCGCCTGTTACAAGATTGCTTGCATCTGTTTGTGCTGATGCCGGAATATAACTTCCACTCTCTGTAAATAATGAATAACGACTGCCATAAGCTACATTAGATGTATTGTTTCTTAATTTCGACTTATCGAATATTGTAGAATAATCCAATGCACTTAAATTAAGGATTTTATTTCCGTACGAGTAAGTAAAATTAGCATTCATATCCAATCGTCCCCAGCTTTCGCCTCCTACATGAGCAGAAATAGCAAAACCTCCTGTAAACAATGGCATTGTAGACCCTAAAATAGTTCGTTGTGGAGTCTCGCCCTTTTCGCCATCCAACTTCATCATACCGGGGCGGGCAGTACCTAAAATCGTTTCAATAGTATTTCCACTTTCATCCAACCATTTGTCGCTTGATGGATTGTAGCTCACAAAATCATCGGTCGTATACCAACCATTGGTTTTATATCCGTAAATACGTCCGATAGACTCACCCGGCTCTACTTTAAACTCAGTATCATTATTCAGGTAATTTGCGCTAAAATATGCTGTACTTACCGGAAATTCATCTAATTCGCCAAGACTTTTTACTGTATTTCTGTTGGCACTGATATTAGCATCAATAACCAATCCATAAGACAATCTGCTTGAACGTTTATCCAATATCACTCCACGAATTGACAATTCAGCTCCTTTATTTTCGGTAGAACCTACATTTCTGTATTGATAGTTATACCCTATCATCATCTTATATTTAAGAATCAAATCGGTAGTAGTGTTCCAGTAAATATCAACAGCACCGCTCAAACGTTCGCCAAAAAAACCATAGTCGATACCAAAGTTACGTGTAGTTGTAGTTTCCCATTTCAACGCTGGATTGGGAGCAATAACATCCGAACCACCTGTAGTCAGAATAGAACCAAAGTCTTCAATATAGTTCAATGAGCTTGAAAGATAACCCGGATACAAATAGCCTAAAGCAACGTTGTTATTTCCGGCTACACCATAACTCAAACGTGCTTTTAAATTCGACAGCCAATTACTGCTACCTGCCATAAACGGCTCATCCGAAACACGCCACGCTGCCGCTGCCGATGGGAAATAACCCCACTGGTTTTCTTTTGCAAAGCGGGTAGAAGCATCAGCACGCATAGTTCCTGTTAAATAATAACGCCCCTTATAATCATAATTCACACGACCAAAGAAAGACAACATATTATCCTTAGGATCAATGTAATTTTTGAATGAAAAATACGATGCTTGGTTCAATATTGTAAATATCTCCTCGCCTGAATAATATGGCTGATAGCCCGAACCTACGAAAGTAGTTGTTTCTCCTTTATTTACAATAGTCTCCTCACCTAATAAAACAGAAAGATTGTGCTCTTTATTAAATTTTTGCTTATATTCTAATGTATTTGAATTTCTGAATTTGGAAGAATAATTATTAGTCAAAAAAGCTGAACTATATCCCGATTCTCCACCGGCATTTGTTTTACCATCTCCTTCGCGCGAGTAATAAGTAGTAGGACCATAAAAACGCTCGGTTTCTACATGCCTTGAATCATAACCTACATCAGAACGGAAAGTAAATCGCTTCGCAAACTTATAAGTCAGATAACCGTTCATTGTCCATTTGTTATCTGTTTTATACTTATAGTTATGATTGATAGTAGTAATAGGGTCGTATAAACTACCGAAACTTTCTTCGTCGACCCCTGCCACCGGATTATCTTTAGTAAGCAGCTCTACAGGAGTGTAAGCGATAGCATTACGTACCCTCGATTCTGTTTTCGAGCCTGCATCATCCGCTGTATTTGCTCCCGAACCTAAAACCTCAGTATTTGTATAACGGGCTGTAAATCCTATAGTTAAATCCTTCAATGGTTTAAATTTTGCTTTCAGCGACAAGTTATTCCGTATATAATTGGAACCTTCCATAATGGCTTTATCATCAATGCGGCTATAGCTTGCATTGAAATTTGCATTCTTGTTTCCACCCGAAACAGATACATTATGATTGGAGTTAAAACCAGTACGGCCGAATGTTTTATCTTGCCAGTCGGTAGCCTCTACCCCTCCCCAATAATCCAACAGTTCGTTGATAGGAGTTTGATAATCACCATTTTTATTATTATCATGATAATATTGGTCGAAATAGGTAGCAAAATTTGAACCTAAATTGCTTTTTCCTTTTGCCAGATAAGCATATTCATATTGCATCAACGTAAAATCACGGCTATTAAGCATTTCGTATCTCTTAGCTATTTTTTTCCAACCGATGTAGCCCGAATAGTCTACAGATAAGCTATTCTTATCACCTTCGGCACTCGAGTCCTTGGTAGTAATAATAATTACCCCGTTCGCTCCTTGTGCTCCATATATGGCAGTTGCGGCAGCATCTTTCAATACGTCCATGCTTTGAATATCTCCGGGAGGAATATCATTGATATTGCTTACAGGAAAACCATCGACAATATAAAGCGGTTCGCTGCTCTGAGTAAGAGAACTACCCCCACGAACGCGAATTTTCACATCAGCATCAGGCGAACCTTCGGTTGTGGTAACACTCACACCCGCCAATTTACCTTGCAAGGCTTCTCCTGCGCTTGTAACCGGAATATCTTTCAGTTGGTCGGCTCCTACAGATGCAACACTTGTTACTAAGTCACGTTTTTTTGTTGTTCCGTATCCTGTAACTACAACATCATCCAACACCTGAGAATCATCTCGTAATGTTATATTCATCACGCTCGAAGAAATAACCAACTCCTGAGTTTGCATCCCTACATAAGAAACCAACAATGTATTTCCTCCTGATGGAACAGTAATATTATAATTACCATCAAAATCGGTTACGGTACCAGCCGTTGTACCTTTTACCATTATTGTAGCTCCAATAATAGCCTCGCCAGCTTCATCTGTTATTTTCCCCGAAACCTGCGACACTTGGGCTGATATAATACCAACTGTAAGAAAAAGCATACAGACGATGGAAAACAACCGGCTAAATAGATTTTTTTTATTCACTTTTTGCATTTTAAAAATGATTAGACTTGGTTGAACATTAAATTTATATTATTTTTTTTATTTCCAATAAAGAATTTACACGATACAAAAATATATACCTAAGAACAATGGCATGTGTAAAAAATGACGCTTATTAGTGCATTTTTTGACTTTCAAATAATCCTCTAATCGAAACAAAACACTAAAGTTCAATCGTTTAAAAAACAAAAGTACTTTAAAGAATGTAATAAATACTAATATTTATACAGGAAAAATAACTTATCTTTGCAACTCTGATTTGGTAATAATTATAAACAATATAACCATGTTACATCAACAAGACAAACAAACCTTACAGGAAAAAGGGATATCTGAAAACCTGATAACAGAGCAACTCAATGCTTTCAAAACAGGATTCCCGTTCCTTAAAATAATTAATGCTGCTGAAATTGGGAATGGTATAACAAAAGTGTCGCAGGAAGAAATAACAAAATACCAAGATGTATGGGATAAATACCTTCTGACAAATGCTACGATATTAAAGTTTGTTCCGGCATCGGGTGCTGCAAGCCGTATGTTTAAAGACCTTTTCGAATTTCTGGATAGTAATGAGAATGTACCGGGAAAGCATTTCGTTCAGAAATTCTTTGATGAGATAAACCGGTTCGCATTCTATCCCTCGTTGAACGAAGTTTGTTTAAAAAACAACAATAAATCGATTGATGAATTAATTGAAGCTAAGGAATACAAAGCCATCTTAAAAAACCTTCTTCATTCCGAGGGACTAAATTATGGTGCACTGCCTAAAGGTTTGTTATTGTTTCACTCCTACCCCGATGAAAAACGTACACCTGTAAAAGAACATTTAGTTGAAGCAGCCCTGTATGCTACAAACAAGGAAAATGAATCGAATGTACATTTTACTGTTTCGGAAGAACATAAAAGTCTGTTTGAAAAACATATAAACGCTTTTCTATCTGATTACGAACAAAAATACAATGTAAAATACTCCGTAACATTCTCAGAGCAAAAACCATCAACAGACACACTCGCTGCCGATGAAAACAACCAACCATTTCGCGACGAAAACGGCAACTTGGTTTTCCGTCCCGGCGGGCATGGTGCACTTATTGAGAATCTGAATGATTTAGAGGCCGACGTTATCTTCATAAAAAACATTGATAATGTGGTGCCTGATTCTTTAAAAGACAAGACAGTTACCTATAAAAAAATCATAGCAGGAATACTGGTCGACCTGCAACAGCAATCGTTTGAATATCTGAAACAGTTAAAGAACAAATCTATATCTGACGAAGAATTAAACGAAATTGCCGACTTTTGCGATAAACAACTGAATAATCAGAAACCGGACATAGAGTTGCTGAAAAAAGAAGAGTTACGCCAGTATCTCATCACAAAATTGAACCGCCCGATACGTGTGTGCGGTATGGTAAAGAACTCAGGCGAACCGGGTGGAGGGCCATTCCTTATAGAGAACAACGATGGCAGCATTTCGCCGCAAATACTTGAAAGCTCGCAAATAGATGTGAACAATTCGGTAGATAAGGCTAAAATGATGCGCTCTACACATTTTAATCCGGTAGATTTGGTTTGTGGCGTTAAAAACTACGAAGGAAAGAAGTTCGACCTATTGAAATACGTAGATAAAAATACCGGATTTATTTCTCTGAAATCCAAAAACGGAAAAGAGCTGAAAGCATTGGAGCTGCCGGGATTATGGAATGGTGCTATGAGCGACTGGAATACTATTTTTGTAGAAGTTCCGGTTGAAACATTCAATCCTGTAAAAACTGTAAATGATTTGCTGAGACCTGAGCATCAATAAACAGCTACAAGAAATTAGTTACGAGTTTACAAAAATTTGTAGCTAATATAAAATAAAAGCGAGAGTAGTTACAATAACTGCTCTCGCTTATTTTATAGGTTATGACTTAATTGCTAAAACTTATGTGTATTCAAGTCTTTATCTATTAACATGCCATCGATGGCTTTCAGGTCGAATTTCACCCGTTGTTTTGCTTTGAATTTTAAGACCAGAAGTTCTGTAGTTCCTTCCACAGCTTCTTTCTCACCTATATTCACAAAGGTAGGATACAATGCCTTCACACCATTTGTATGCAAACGGTCATTGGTCAGGTTTTCCATCTCTTTCAAATTCAGGACTTCTAAGCCTACATACTCATAGTTTTGAGGGTTGTACGGAAGAGCAAAACTCAAAGCGTTAACCGAACGAAGATTAGTTCCTTTTACTCTTACTTCGATTATCTCATCCTTATTATACGTTTGCTTAGCAGTAGTCAGTTGGATTTTACCATTCACTTTCTCTATCGTCTCATCGCTCACACCACCATCCAGCTGTGTAGCTACCACCGATATATCATAAGCGTCAATCAAATCATTCTTGTTGATATCGCCATTGCTGATATATCCTTCAAAGTCGCTGTCTCCCCTTCTTAGTCCGGTATAGTTGGTATAAGATGTCAAATCATTACTATCAATTTTGCCATCGTTATTGATATCGCCCGGAATATAGCTTTCAGTTCCCGGAACTTTGAATACATAAATCTCCTTACCCGAACCGAATCCGCCAACACCTTCGGTAACCGTCATTTTTATATAACGGGCTGTTGGATTTCCGGCAAATTCAAATACTTTTGCCTCATTGTCTTTTGCCCATTCAAAGGCACCAACTTCAGTCCAGTTTTCCTTATCCATACTGTAAGTCACCGAGCCTTTAAGTATTGTTCCGTTTCCGGCATTATCGCGAGGCAGGTAATGGAATTTATCAAGCTGGTTGATAGTTCGTAAATCCATAATAAGGTCGAACGGAATAGAGTTTTCGCCATATTTTGTATGCCACAACTCTCCTTCTTCGAAATCGAACAGTTTGAGTAGAGAACGTCCCTGATTCTGAGCGGTTGTCTCCCCTACTATACCTTGAATAGCAAACTCAAGCGGATTCGATTTTGTAGTCGCACTTAATGTTGTCCAATCAGAATATCCATCCTTATTCACAGCACGCAACTTGAACGAGTAAGTAGTTTCAGCCAGCAAACCATCAAAAAGAAGCTCTGTATCCTTAATGGTTGTATACATCATATTATTAAATTCTATTTCATAATAATCAGCATTTGCCACTTTATCCCAAGCTGGTTGCAATGTATATGCTTCTATGTTTTCTTCCGCAACTTTAGCATTTGCAGGAGCTGTTAATGCACCTGTAGAAACTTTATGCTTATCCTGAGTATTAAACACATATCCACTTATATTTAATGTTGTTGTATTAGCAGTAATATCAGTAGAAGCCAATTTTACAAGTAACTGTGGATTTTTCACAATCACTTCTTTCTCAAAATCGCTGCCTGCGGTTGCGTATTTATTCAAATTAGGCATTCCATCATAGAAGTACACATTTTCTTGATTTTCAAAATCTTCCAACGATTTTACTTCTGTCAGTTTGACTTTGCTTTTACCTATCTTAGCTGTAACTTTCTTAGGCTTTTCAGTAACATTAATTCTGAATTCAGTTGCTTTTTCTTTTACAAAACCACTAAACCCTCCTTCGGCAGGATGAATAGTTATCACAACATTGTTTTTAGCATCCACATTCGATTCGATTAAGGTAGTTACCCCTTTGCCCAACCTATATTCTTCGGTAACACCATCATCGTCGTATTCTGTAAAAGAGCTGTAACCGTCGGGATATATTTCGTATATACGGAGATTCTCGTTGATTTGCGTAACATTGTTATTCGGATTTACCATCGGGATAATTGCCCCGCTCTTTACAAAAACGGGAAGTTTCCAGATTGGCGAATCAAAGTTATTTATAATACATTCTCCCGTGTATATTTCTCCTGAGAAATAATCAATCCACTTACCTTCGGGCAGATAGATTCCGTTACGTATATCATTTCCATTATCATCACTCTTAGTAGCCTGGTAAATTGGTGCAACTAAGAAATAAGGCCCATATAAATACTGGTACTGGGTTGATTTACCCAAAGTATATTGATTTGGGTAATCCAGAAACATGGCTCTAATCATTGGTTTTCCGTCTACCGATTCTTTTGCGATGGTATAAGCGTACGGCATCAGTTCCGATTTCAGCTTAAGATACCAACGGTTAATAGAAGTAGCAGGCTCGCCCAAGGCATGCGGATATTTCTCGTTAGAGCCCCATCCGTCCATATTCAGTTGCATAGGAGTAAAGGTTTTCCACTGAAAATCCCGTGTATTTACAGTAAGATTTTTTCCGCCAAAAATACCGTCCATGTCCGAACTGATATTAGGATTTCCTGACAATCCTGAACCTATGTAAGTAGGGATGTGGAAACGAATGTATTCCCATACGCCTCCCGTTTGGTCGCCCGACCAGATACCTGCATAACGCTGAGTACCAGCCCAACCGTCAAGAGATATGATAAAAGGGCGTGCATTGTCTCCATAATAGGTCATTATCTGAGCCACATCTGTTACTCCGTTCAAACCGAATGAATATCCGGCTCCCACCCATGCAACATCGGTTTTCAGTACACGGACACCCGCATCTCTTACCTCTTTCACAATGTCACGTTGAAGCAACGCGCTTACATCCGGTTTAGGATGAAGGTCGGATTGCGTCCATAGCCCGATTTCCACACCGTTTTTATGTGCATAATCAGTCAATTCCTTCAGGTTTTTTACATTACCATCCAATGTTTCGGTTTGCCCGTACCCTGCTCCATATCCATCATTTGGCAGTAGCCATCCCAATGGCATGTCGTGGTTGTTATAACGGTCGATAACCGCACGTGCCGAAAACTGGTAATTATCTTTTTCTCCGTTCAGCGATTCTTTTATACCACCATTATCACGTTGGCTTTCTTTATATCGTTTCCCATCCTCAAACAGGATTCCTTTTTCATCTTCCACCCAATAATCACGGTTATAAGCATTCAGGTGGCCTTGATAAAATCCAAATTTAGGAATCAGCACAGGGAATCCCGTCAGTTGGTAAAAATCGTTCAAAAGAGCTACCGCACCATCATTCACCATATAAAACACATCTAAATAATCCGTTTCATGGTATAACTGGACAATACCTTTTTCTTTTGCTCCAAAGTCATATTTTCCCCTTTTGAAAGTGTACCACATTACACCATAGCCATTTGTCGACCAATAATACGGATTTGGAGAAGCCACACCGCCATCAGTCCAGCTATTCTGATTTTCGATGAAAATAGCCTTACCTTTATGCGAAAAACGTCCGTTCTGAACGCCACCACCATAAAAATACTCTTCGGAATTTTCCTTTAAAGTAACCGTTACTTTATTTTTTTCAAAAAGCACTGGCTCAGCTTCTTCTATCACCACCTTATTTGTAGTAAGGTTGATAACCTTTAAAAGCGAAGTGCTTTTATCCAATACTACATTAATTTTTGATGTAGAAATAGAAACAGTATTAGCATCTTCAGATACTTTAAGGTCGGAAACGTTTTTTCTTGGATTATCAACTAAAATCTGAGCTTCCGGCTTTGCTTCCGGGTCTCTTAAAATTCCGCCGGAATTGTCCTGAAAAACCCTGAAGATATTCTCTCCATAAAAATCGAACGTCATACGCTGATTTTCAGGTAACAATACATCTACTGTAGTAGGATTGATTTTTTTTACTCCAACAATGCTTTTGTTTTGTTGCGCTGCAACACCATTCACCAAAAACCATGGCAAAACAAAAGCAAGCAAAACAAATTTTCTTTGCTTACAATTACGAATTAAGTTTCTCATGTTTTTAATATTCTGTTAATTATGTGATTTTAAAACTACTCCAAATAGTTTTTCACATTTTTTCAAGATACGCAAAAGTAGTCAAAAGTATTCACATAAAGGTGTTATAGGATATTAAATACCAGAGAGGTTGTTTAAATTTTACTTGCAAGATAAATTTTGGTGATTTTTTTAGGGAAATTTTGACTTCATTTTACGAATTTTAGCGGGCTAAATGAGTAAAATGAGAGGTGAAATTTAGCTACACTCAACTTCGTGTCACAAAAAAGGACATAATTTATTGCGAAAAAGATATATTCAAAACTAGAATAGTTTCTTTGGGGGAAATTTAAAACAACCTCTAAGTTCTGGAGAATATTTTTCTATAAAAAGAACGTTACCCTAAAGCATGTCGATTCTGGTCAATATGAAATTATTGTCCAGCATTTCCTAACAGTTACTAAAATTTGATAAAAACCAACAAAAAGCCCTGTTGAATAAATATAATAAGAATTATTAGCAAAATGTTTTGTTTTTCAAAAAGGAATAGCTATTTTTGCACTCCGAATTTTGAAAAATAATCATTTAAATAATAAATAAATTATGATCGTAGTTCCTGTAAAAGAAGGCGAAAACATTGAAAGAGCATTAAAAAAATTCAAACGTAAATTTGAAAAAACAGGTGTTGTAAAAGAGCTTCGCCGTCGTCAAGCTTTTCATAAACCTTCAGTCGTAAAACGTGAGCAAAAAATCCACGCGGTTTACGTACAAAAAATGCAACAAAACGAAGATTAAGAGCAATTGGTAAAAAGGCATTTTGTCCTTTTTATGTGTTTTGTTTTTACTCCGTTGTTGTACAATATAATACGACTTCTCGATTATACTTTTACAATCAAGATAACAACAGTATGAGAAATTTATTTTTTCATACTGTTTTGTTGTATTATTTCATTTCTGATTTCAGCACAGACTGAGTCAACCGTGCCAATTCTTCAATTCGGTATAAAACCTCTGCACAGGAAGCCCCATTATATTGTAGTATGAGCCTTCTATATGCTCTACACCTACATAACCAATCCACTCCTGCACCCCGTAAGCCCCTGCTTTATCATAAGGACGGTAGTTTTCGACATAGTAGCTTATTTCATCTTCTGTGAGCTTTGCAAAAGTTACTTCTGACATTACAGAAAACGTTTTTCTACGCTTCTTGGTTGTGATACAAACTCCTGTTATCACTTCATGCATTTTGCCCGATAATGAACTCAACATTGATATTGCCTCTTCTTTATTTGCAGGCTTACCCAAAACCTCGCCATCCAGCCAAACAATAGTATCGGCCGTAATAAGCAGGGTATTATCATCTAAGGGATGAGCATTAGCTTTTTTTTCGGCCAAATAGCAGGGTATCTCAGCACCCGAAAGCCCATGAGGGTATGTTTCCTCCACGTCAATAGTTTTCACCTCGAAATCGATATTCAAACCTTTCAGAAGCTCTTGCCGGCGCGGCGACTGTGAGCCCAGTATTATACGGAATTTGTCTAAATGCGATAGCATAAATAGTTACAAAAAAATTAGTTATGAGTTGTAAGTCTTATTGCCCAACTAAAAACAAGCCAAACATGGTGATTCCGTACGTTTTAGCCTGAAGGTAATAAAATACAAGGCAATAAAGAACACCTATGAGCATAATGAATTTAGACAAGGTTGATGACTGATGGAAGTCGGAAGGAGTTTTAGCCCTGAAAACAAGATAAATCAAAACAAGCATTGGCACTATCAAACCTATTACGATATAACGTATAGTAAGCGTTCCCTCGAAAGGAATATATAGTTTGTTGACAACAAATAAGGCAATAACAGTGAGCAAGATTAAAACGCAGACAAATATCTTGGTTTTACCCATCCCCCATTTTATAGGCATGGTACGACATTCCATTTCGCGGTCGCCTTTTTCATCTTCCATATCTTTTATTACCTCGCGTATCCATGTCAGCACAAAAGCGAATACGGCAAAGCCTCCCACCCAACCATATATGGTTCGTGGTATGTTTGTTTCAAATATCAGGTTGCCATAGCTTTTGTACATGAAAGCCATCACGACTATAGCAACTATAAGCACCGACAAAGCCGTGTTGAAAGCAGTTACTATATTGCCTATAAGAAACTGACGTTTGTAATTGGACGAATAAAACCAAAGCAAACCGGGTGTTACAATAAAAATAAATGCTAATGTAAAACTTCCGGCAAGATACGAAAGACACAAGCCACACACCAGTCCTATGCCTGTAACAATCTGATAATAACGCATCGCCCTTTCCTTACTTATTGCCTTGCCTACAATTTGCTTTTCGGGGCGGTTTATAGCGTCTATTTTAACGTCGAAATAATCGTTTAAAACATAGCCCCCGGCAGCAGTAAACACCGTAGCCGCAACCAAAAGAACGAAATTAAGACCTAAAGAAATACTTTCAAACCCATAAACCTGCAATATAGGTGTAACTACCGACTGTTGCATCAAAAATTGCACCAACACAATAAAGAGAAGGTTCGGAAAACGGATTATTTTTAAATAATTCAGCATAAATACCGTTTAAGATTTGTGTACGGAGTAAATATCTTCACTGATAAATTTATATAGCTCATCAAGATTTCGTTTTCCTGCCAGCAAGTCAAGATGTTTTTCTATAACATTGCTGTCATTTCTGACCGCCGGTCCTGTTTGTGCTTCAAATGGAGATAATACCTGTACTTTTTTATAAGTTTCTTCTACCAACGGGCGCAACACCTCGAAATCGAATCCGGCATCTTTTACCAACTCTGAGCCAATCTCGTACATATGGTTTACAAAATTACAGGCAAAAACGGCCGACAAATGGAGCTTTTTTCTACTCTCCGAGTCTGTAAAATGAATTTTAGCTGTTAGCTCTTGAGCCATTTTTGTTATCACCTCCTCCGATTGCCTGTTAGCAGCCTCTATAAAAACAGGGATTTCCGAAAAATCCACAGCCCGCACTTTCGAGAATGTCTGCAAAGGATACAGCACACCATAATTTTCGGCCGCTCCGGCAAAAACACTCATAGGTATGCTGCCCGATGTATGAATATGCAGTGTATCAGGGTTTTGAAACAAAGATATAATACCAGTCAGCGCATTGTCGCTAACCGAATAGATGTAAACATCAACATCTTTTCTCACTTGCGAAAGCTCTGTAGTATATTCGGATTTAATTTTATCGGCCAGATGCTTTGCAGATGCTTGCGTACGGCTAAAGACCTGACATATATCAAACCCTTTCTCGTTCAAAGCCGTTGCCAAATGAACCGCAACATTCCCCGCCCCTATAAAAACTATCTTCATAGTGATTAGCTACCAGTTAATAGTGATTAGTCTTTCGAATATATACAAATTAACACTTTTCCCTTTTACCTCTTACAACCCGGCTTCTACCCTTTCCCCTTCTTTACTCCAAATACAAGAATAACTCCGGCTACTATAAGCAGCACAGGCCAGATAAAATTAGACCATTGGCTGGTTAACTTTATTATATCGGAAATACGCAACAACACACCCACTAACAGCAATATCCATCCAACACTCTTGTTGCGGTAGCAAATAAGAAAAATGACACCTATAAAAATTGGATAATTCCTTACATCATACAAAACTCCGGCTACATTGGCAGGTACGATTCCCAATTGTTTCAACAGAAACAAGATACCGAACAAAAGTAGGGTCACCCCCCATGCTAAACGACTATCTTTTTTCATTCTTTTTTAAAATTTTTCTTCGTGAATCTTATCATAAGATAATTTTTCTTCATCATAAGGCTTACGCTCTTCATCAGGGTAACCGATTGACACAACATTCAGTACCGCATAATGCATTGGTATATTCAGCAAGGTACAAATATAATCGGAGGCAGTCTGCCCTTCCTCTTTTTCGCGGTTATACACCTGCACCCAGCAACTTCCCAATCCTAATTCCTGCGCCTGAAGCTGTATGATGATAGAGGCAATAGAAGCATCCTCGAACCACACATCGCTCTTGGTAGTATCTGCTACAACTACAATACCCAAAGGAGCGTTCTCCAATAGTTTAGAACCATTGGGGCGGCACTCCGAGAGTTTCTGCATCGTGTCTTTATCCTGCACAACTACAAATTCCCAAGGGTTGCTGCGTTTTGATGCCGGCGACATTAAAGCAGCAGTTGTAATCTGTTTTATCTTTTCCGGCTCCACAGGTTTATCCTGATACTTGCGAATACTCCGGCGGGTTTTCACTAATTCAAAAAAACTATTCATATATCTTCGTTCATTAAAGTATTGTACGTAATAGGCTAATTTATTTCATACATCGCCGCTACTAGTAACTAGTAACTTAGTCACTATTATTGTTTCGCTGTAATCAAATAAGCTATCGGGCTATTCGCTTTTATAATGCCCTCAATTTGTGCAAAAGGCAACCTGACCTCAGTATGTCCAAACGAATATGGTGCTATCTCATAAGGATTGAAAACGTAGTTTATCCCTTCGGTCGTAATATAAAAATTACCATTCGGCCTAATCTGGTCTACCCAATAATTCTCAACAAAATCGGCTTCCGAACTCGACAGTCCGTTGTTTTCAGCAATATATTTTTTCATCAATTCAGTAACACGGGGTTTATAACCATCTACAAACAAGTCATTCTCAGTTAGCAATTTCCCATCTCTTAAATCATAATTATAATACAGGCGGTGGGTTATTCCGTGAGCTCCACCCATATACACATACAAATCGCTACCGTACGAAAATAGATGTCCGTCATTCAGCAATGCAAACGACTCCAACATATAATCATTGTTATACGCAAATCCGATTTCATCGGATGCCAAATCCTCCACAAACGGAAGATTATTAGCACGATACTCCTTCTCCATGCTAAGTGCAAAACGCTGTAGAATCTCACTATTGGCATATTGCAGGTATTTATTGCCAAACAGTTTTTCCACTATATCATTCCTGACACTTTTCAGCACAGCCGCATCTTTATATTTCGATGGTATTTCTATCCTTGCATTCACTTCCAGCACACCCTTTACGGTGTCTTGTGTCAAGTAATACTTTTTACTGAACTGAAACAATTCGGTTTCAACCACATCAGAGCCACAAGAATAAAAGAAAAAGACCGTAAGAAGGCAAGCAGAAAAACGGAAAAAATTCTTTTTCATAACATTGATATTTGGATTTAAGAAGCAAAATTACGATTTTAATGTGGAAAAAACACAACCGACGAATAAATGATATTGATTTGTTAGTTAAATTCAATCTTTTTCACAAAAAAAGAATGAGCCTGCATATCTCAAAAAAAAGTATTATTTTTGCAGCTAAAATAAAAATTATCCAACAATTTTTTAGTAAAATCAATGAAAGTATTAAAATTTGGCGGAACATCCGTAGGTTCTGCTGCCCGTATTAAAGATGTCGCAAACTTAGTATGTGATGGGGAACAGAAAATTGTTGTCTTATCGGCTATGTCCGGAACGACAAATAGTTTAGTAGAAATCTCGGACTATTTCTACAAAAACAACATGTCCGGCGCATTAGAAAAAATCAATATGCTGGAGCAAAAGTATTTCAGCACTATCGACGAATTATTTTCGACCGAAAAATATAAGTTAGAATGTACCGAGATTATAAAATCTCATTTCGAATATATCCGTTCATTTTCAAAATCAGTTTTTACTGTTTTCGAAGAAAAAGCCATCCTTGCACAAGGCGAGCTTCTGTCGACGGCAATGTTTCACCTGTATATGCTGGAAAATGAAAAGAGCAGCGCACTACTTCCGGCACTCGAATTTATGCGCATCGATAAAAACGCAGAACCTGATACTGCCTATATCGCCGAGCATCTGGCTAAGTACGTTGAAGAAAACGCATGTGCCGACATTCTTATAACGCAAGGATATATCTGCCGTAATTTCTATGGCGAAATAGACAACTTGCAACGGGGCGGTAGCGACTATACAGCATCGCTGATAGGAGCTGCAATCAATGCCGCCGAAATCCAGATATGGACTGACATTGACGGAATGCACAACAACGACCCTCGCATAGTAGAAGGAACTCAACCTGTGCGCATGTTGCATTTCGAAGAAGCTGCAGAATTAGCATACTTTGGAGCGAAAATACTTCACCCCACTTGTATACTGCCTGCTAAACTCAACAACATACCGGTGCGCTTGTTGAACACCATAGAGCCAAAAGCTCCGGGAACGCTTATTTCGAATCAGATAGTTAAAGGTAAAATCGAAGCTGTTGCTGCAAAAGACAATATTACTTCAATCAAAATCAAATCGGGGCGGATGCTGTTGGCTCACGGATTCCTTCGCAAGGTATTTGAGATTTTCGAATCATACCGCACGCCTATCGATATGGTAACAACCTCCGAAGTAGGAGTTTCTGTAACTATAGATAATACAAAACATCTGGACGAGATTGTAAACGACCTGAAAAAATTCGGAACCGTTACAGTTGATTCCGATATGGTTATCATCTGCGTGGTAGGCGATATGCCGTACGAAAACGTAGGATTCCAAGCAGAGGTAGTAAATGCGCTGAAAGACATTCCTGTCAGGATGATTTCATACGGAGGAAGCAATTACAACATTTCCTTCCTCATCAAAGCCGAAGACAAGAATAAAGCACTCAATGCATTAAGCAAAAACTTATTTTAATCAGATTGCTTTTCGGGTAAAATCAAACAAAAGGTTTTACCCGAAAAAATATTTACCCCCTTTACACCACATATATCTTACCTTAGTATTATGTTAAAAGCTAATTATCCGGTTCAGAAATTTGAAAAGATCGAAACACCATTTTATTATTACGATTTGGATTTACTTCGTGATACATTGAAAGAAATTCATCGTTGTATTGATAAAGACTCCAACTATCATGTGCACTATGCCATGAAAGCAAATGTAAACGCAGAGGTATTAAGAGAGATTAAAAATGCAGGTTTCGGAGCCGACTGTGTAAGTGGTGGCGAAATTCAAGCTGCTATTGATGCAGGGGTACCCACCGACAAAATAGTTTTTGCGGGAGTTGGAAAAGCCGACTGGGAAATCAACCTCGGATTGGACAACAACATCTTTTGCTTTAATGTAGAATCGCTTCCCGAGCTTGAAGTAATCAACGAACTGGCAGCACAAAAGGGCAAGGTAGCACAAGTAGCCTTACGCATCAATCCGAATGTAAACGCCAATACGCACCATTATATAACCACCGGACTTAACGAGAATAAGTTTGGTATCAATATGGATGATTTAGATACGGTAATCGAAACTTTCCCGAAACTAAAAAACGTGAAACTGGTAGGAATCCACTTTCATATCGGGTCGCAAATTACTGACATGACTTCGTTCCAAGGCTTATGTGTGCGAGTCAACGAAATTCAGGAGTATTTTACATCGCGCAACATTGTATTAGACCATATCAACGTAGGTGGCGGTCTGGGTATTAACTACGAGCATCCTAACCACTTCCCTATCCCCGATTTCGAAGCGTATTTCAATGTATTTCGTGGACATCTGAGCCTTAAGCCACATCAAACCCTGCACTTCGAACTAGGACGCTCGGTGGTAGGGCAATGTGGAAGCCTTCTGTCGCGTGTATTGTACATAAAACAAGGCGCTACAAAACAATTCGCCATACTGGATGCTGGTTTTACCGACCTTATCCGCCCAACGCTATATCAGGCATATCACCGAATTGAGAATCTTACCTCGGAAGCAAACGAAAGTGAATACGACATTGTAGGGCCTATATGCGAATCGTCCGACACGTTTGCCAAAGCATATAAAATGAACGGAACAAAACGCGGCGATATAATAGCCTTACGCTCGGCCGGAGCTTATGGCGAAATTATGGCTTCTCGATACAACTTGCGCAAACTCCCCAAGGCTTACACAAGTGACGAACTAAAATAAATTTTATTGCTAATAAAAACCTTATATTTGCTTCGTTTGACTATCGGTTTGATTTACCAAATGTCATACGGAGCATATAATTTTATAAAGACTTGTATTAAATGGATATTTTAGGATTCTATTTCTCGTGGGCCGAACTTGTTACTTTGGCAATAATGCTTCTCATGTTCGTTTATCAGACCTGTTTTTATTTTCGCTATCTTTCAGGCATAATCCGCCAATCGAAAAAGATAAAAAAAAATAAAATTGAATTCAGCACTGCACAACCACCTGTATCGGTTATTATTGCTGCCAAGAACGAAGAAAAAAACCTGCAGGAATTTCTTCCTAAAATACTGGAACAAGATTATCCCGAATTTGAAGTGATTGTAATAGACGATGCTTCGGCAGACGATACAAGCATCATTCTCGAACAATTCAAAGATAAATATCCGCACCTCCGCACTACATTTGTTCCGGTAGGGGCTAAAAACCTCAGTTCGAAAAAACTGGCTGTAACACTTGGAATAAAGGCAGCTAAACACGACATACTGTTGTTTACTGACGCAGACTGCTCACCCGAAAGCAACCAATGGATTTCGCACATGGTAAGAAACTTTACCCCCGAAACTGATTTTGTACTGGGTTATGGCCCCTATTATAAAGAAAAGGGATTGTTGAACAAACTTATCACTTACGACACACTGTTTGTTGCTATGCAGTACATGGGAATGGCATTGGACGGAAAACCTTATATGGGTGTGGGACGAAATTTGGCTTACAGGAAAGATACCTTTTTCAACCTGAAAGGATTCAGTTCGCATTTAAACCTATTGTCGGGCGACGATGATTTGTTGGTAAACAAAGGCTGTAGCGATAAAAACACCCGTATAGAAATATCGCCCGAAAGCATAATGTGGTCCGACCCTAAAAAAACATTCAGAAATTGGTATTACCAGAAAACCCGCCACCTGTCAAGTTCAGTAAAATACAAAGCATCAACTAAAAAGCAATTAGGAATAGAACCTGTAAGCAGAGGGCTGTTTTACCTCGCCTTTTTGTTGATTACCTTGTTTGGAAATATTGTTACTATCATAGCAGGGGGAATTTTACTGCTCGTGCGCCTCATTACTCAGATGTGCGTAATAAACCGAACATCTAAGCTATTTCACGGAGATAAGTACTACCTAAGCATCTTGTTTTTGGATATTTTCCTCCCCCTGTTTACCCTGTTTGTTATGCTTACAGGAAAAACTAAAAAGGATAAAATTAGGTGGAAATAAACCTTATCATATAAACAAAAACAGAGCTATTTTTTCAGTAGCTCTGTTTTTGTTTATAATTTATTTTCTGTTATTCAAGCCCGCCACTTTCCGGCTTGTACCATTGGATTATCTAATACACACTCGTATATATTATAAATCCGCAATACACCGCACACTGAAGCCGTACGTACGATAATGTTGGGTTACAGGGGCCACAACACTACCATTAAAATACAAGTAGAGCGAGTACACACTGCTAAGGCTACCACTCCAATAGTAGCCATCAGCACCTACACCGTATAATTCGCCGGTACTGCCAAAGCGGCTACCAGCGGCGGGCAAAAAGAGAGTAGTAGTTTCACCATCTGGTTTAATCTCGTAACCGGCAGTACCGTTAGCAGCGGCGTACCATGTCCAAGTATTGGCTACAGCAGTAGTTTTAGCTCCGAGAGCCGAGCCACCACGGAAGATATCACTCCATTCACCCTGAGCGGGAACGCGCCAACCTGTAGGGCATGGGTCGTAAGTAGTATTCTTTTGGTTACGCCAGTTAAGGTCGACAGTAACAGCTGTAGTCCAATTG